>CAMYJA010000013.1:51816-89100 GCA_947258705.1 uncultured Hyphomicrobiaceae bacterium
GATCATTTGCTGAGCGACCGCGACGATGCGTCATATGTGGCATCGGTGCTCAGCGCCTGGGCGTCCCGCTATGTCGATGAGAGCGCATTAGGCGTGGAAAGTGCAGTCGATCTGCCGGGAGAAGGGGTCGTTAGGGTTTCGGAATCGGGTGGCGGTAAATATCAGCAGGATGTTCATGTGGGCCGTCACCGGCTGATCGCGGACGAACCGGTTTCATTTGGCGGGCTTGATAGCGGTCCGTCGCCATATGATTTTCTGTCTATTGCCCTGGGTGCGTGCACGACGATGACCCTGCGCATGTATGCCGAGCGGAAGAAGCTTGCGCTCGATCATGTGGCGGTCGATGTCAGCCACGGGAAGGTTCATGCCAAGGATTGTGCCGATTGCGGCGACGGGCGCGAGGGACGGCTTGACCGTTTTGAACGTGAGCTTGAAATCACCGGCGATTTGAGCGCTGACCAGCTCAACCGACTTTTGGAAATCGCGGATAAATGTCCGGTTCACAAGACACTCGAAAAGAGCTCCGTGGTCGTGACGAAATTGAAGGCCTAGGGGCATCCCGGCTGTAACCGGCCAAGAACCGGCCATGCCGGGTGGTTATATCCGTGGGTGCTCGTCGCGACTAATATTTGTCGGCGCTTTGGGACAGGCCGCCGGTCTCGACTTTTGTTGTGCCGGAGGCGACGCCAGCGGTCGATAGCAGGTTTGCATCCTGGAAATGCTTCAAGAGCGCCGCGGTTGGCAGTCCGGTAACCGGCCAGTTTACATTTTTCTCATACTGAGTGATCGCGGCTCTCGTCAGATAGCCATAGGTTCCGTCGATGGGACCGGCGTATAGCGTGCGGTTTCTGAGTTCGGTTTGCAGCTGCCGCATCGGCCCAGGCCTGGTTATGATTGTCGCATGTTTTAAATGGTCGACGAGATTGCTGAAAGCCAATACGGAGACGCCGGTGTTGGCTACCGTCCGGGCTTTAAAGCGTTTGGTGACGCGGCCGTTGCGCATCAAAATTTTTGACTGGATATAGGTGCCCACATTGATGCCGACGATCCTGGGGCCTGACTTTGTGTCGAGGATAAGAGGCGAGCCCGACGAGGCGCCACCGGTATCGCAGCGGTGCAGGATGAGATTGCCGGACCGTGAAAAGTCGCGCTTAACAACGTTCCAGCGGTACTTTCCGAATTGGCGACTGACCTTGCAGGGCTGAGAATGAGCAAGTTGCCATTTTTTCAGATCCCGATGATAGGCAATCTGGAAGAATTTTCGCGATTTTGCATCATCGATGAGCTTGGACACCCTGATCGGGCTTATTTCCAGGCCGCCGCTCCTGCAGACGGGTTTTTCGAGGCGGACCAGCGCCCAATCGCTTGTGGCGTCAATGGGCGGCCGCACGCGCAACCGGGTGCTGCCCGCAATCACGTGCTGATCCGCGGCACCGATCCGGGCACCTGCGATGCGGGAGGAGGTGCTTCGTTTCCGGTGGTCTATCGAAAAAGTGAAATCCCTTATTTTCTGCCGACGCCGCCCCGCTTTAGAAAAGAGGCAATGGGCGGCGGTGCCGATGATTGATTTGGAGAGGCAGAAGGCGGTGCAAAGCGTGCGCGTTCGCTGGTTGTACAGAAGGCCTATTTTATTCGAAATGGGCGATTTTTTGCGGGCCAGAAAACGGCGATTGTCTTTACCGAAAACGGCGACGGGTGTGATCAGACTTGCTCCGGCAGGGCCATTGGAGCTGAAAAGACCGCCTGAGACGGGGGCTGCATTGCCAGGTTGAGATATGGTTGGTGCGAGCATTAGAAGAGCAAGGAAGAGACCATAAGAACCCACCGGTATGGATTTGGTTATACTCTTGATCAGGCTTGACATGTTCCAACCTACAAAATCAGGGTACGAAATTCAGCTATTAACGATTGAATTTAGAGTCTGACATTACAGAAATTTAATTTTCAAGAAAGGGCAATGTAAGGCATGAGGCACTATATCATGACGTAACGCTCCTTTTTAACAAATTGAAGTGAGGTATCCTTAATGAATACGAGCTTTCCGGAATTGAAATTGGATAGAAATGCGCATGATCGCATGTCGCTAAACCGCGGGCGGGGCCGAAAAAGATTCACAACCGCCGCGATGGTGATGGGATTTGCTGCGTTTGCCCTGGCGCCGGTTGGTTCCGCACATGCCGAAGCGGCCCGTGACGGCTCGGCTCTGGTTGCGCCGTTTCTAGGTGCACCTCTCAGCTTTGCCGATCTGGCTAGGAAAGTGAAACCGGCGGTTGTGAGTATCAGCGTCAAAGGCGACGTCAAAACCGTCTCAAGAGAATTGCCGGGCGGGCGCGATGCCTTCCCCGGTCTGCCCAAAGACAGTCCGTTTCGCGAGTTTTTCAAAAAATTCAACCAAGACCCCCGCGCCAATCCCAATCTGCGCCGTAGACCGACGCAGTCACAGGGCTCGGGATTCATTATTTCAGCTGACGGCTATGTGGTGACCAATAATCATGTGATCGATGACGCCAAGAAGATTACCGTCACCATGGACGATCGCACCAAAGTTACCGCCAAGGTGATCGGGACCGATCCGAGGACGGATATTGCTCTTCTCAAGATGGAAGGCAAGCGAAGCTACCCGTTTGTAAAATTTGCGAAGAAGCCGGCCCAGGTCGGTGAATGGGTGCTTGCGGTGGGCAATCCTTTCGGACTGGGCGGAACGGTGACGGCCGGTATCGTGTCGGCACGTGGCCGCGATATCGGTTCCGGGCCATATGACTATCTTCAAATCGATGCCGCCGTGAACCGCGGAAATTCCGGTGGACCGGCGTTTAACCTTTCAGGTGATGTGGTGGGGGTGAACACCGCTATTTTCAGCCCTTCGGGTGGCAATGTCGGCATTGCTTTCGCGGTGCCTGCAGCGATTGTTACCGATGTCGTATCCGAGCTTAAATCGCGCGGTAGTGTGAGCCGCGGCTGGCTTGGCGTTCATATCCAGAACGTCACTGACGATATTGCCGCAAGCATGGGCATGGATGATGCACATGGCGCATTGGTGACCAAGGTAATGCCCGACGGTCCGGCGGCCCGTGACGGCATTCAGGTCGGTGACACGATCATTGCCGTGAATAATCTCAAGATCGAAGATTCACGCGATCTGGCACGAAAGATCGCTGGTCTCGATCCCAAAACGTCAGCGAAGATCAAAGTCTTTCGCCAGGGTCGCGAGAAGGTCGTCAGTGTGCGGCTTGGCTTGTTCCCCGACAATAAAAAGCTTGCGAAGCTCGACCGCACCGATCCGAAGCCTTCAGTGCCGGAGAAAGTTAAAAGCCTCGGCATGTCGCTTACCTCGGCGGCGCTTGCCGGTGGCAAAGAGCAAACCGGAGCCTTGATTACCGAGATTGAATCCGGCTCCGAGGCTGCCAATAAGGGTATTCAGCAGGGCGATGTTATTGTTGAAGTTGCCGGGATTGCAGTCAACACACCCAGCGATGTCGAGCGTGGCGTCAAGAAGGCGAAGAAGCTGGGCCGCAAGGCCGTTCTTCTCAGGATCAAATCGGGTGAGCGGCAGCGTTATCTCGCCTTGCCCCTCAAAAAAGGCTGATCCCAGCCGACAGTTTAAGACAACCGGCAGGAAACTCCTGCCGGTTGATTATTTTTAGACAAGTCATTCATTTATCTGCCGGCATTGTGCGGCGGTTGCCATTACGCCAATATTGATCCAATTCTGACACCACATATATTCGGATATACATGCGCGTCCTGATAATCGAAGATGATCGTGAAACGGCTTCGTTTCTGAAAAAGTCTCTCAAGGAGAGCGGGCATGTCGTCGAGCTTGCCGCCGATGGCGAGACAGGGCTTGAGATCGGCCGCAATGATAATTTCGATGTGCTTATTGTCGATCGCATGCTGCCGAAACTCGATGGACTAAGTGTCATCAGCACGCTGCGCAAGGAAGGCAATCAGACGCCGGCTCTCATATTGAGCGCTTTGGGCGAGGTCGATGACCGCGTCAAGGGATTGCGGTCCGGCGGTGACGACTACCTTACCAAACCCTATGCCTATAGTGAGCTGCTTGCCCGGATCGAGGCGTTGGCCCGGCGTTCCTCTCCGGAAGAGACCGAGACAAGCTTTTCGGTCGGCGACCTTGTGCTCGACAGGCTTTCGCACAAGGTTCAACGGGGCGACAAGCCGATCGTGCTTCAACCCAGGGAATTCCGCCTGCTGGAATATCTTATGAAGAATGCAGGGCAGGTGGTCACGCGCACCATGCTTCTAGAGAATGTCTGGGATTACCATTTCGATCCGCAGACGAACGTGATCGATGTGCATGTTTCACGGCTCAGGTCGAAGATCGATAAAAATTACGAGGTGCCTCTACTGCACACTGTGCGGGGTGCTGGGTATGTGATTCGTGACGGCGATCGGTAGGGTATTCAAATCGGCGGCTTTCCGGCTGTCACTGGCATATCTGCTGATCTTCATGACCATTGCCGGATTGGCTATCCTGTTTATTTTCTCGCGCACAAACAGCCTGCTTACCGAACAGGTTATGCAGACGATCGGCGCCGAGGTGAAGGGACTGCGCGAGCAGTATCGAGTGGGCGGGGTCGGGCTTTTAAAGAGCACAATCGACGGCCGAAGCCTCAGGCCCGGCAGTAACATGTATTATCTCTCCGATCGCAGAGGTGTGCGCATAGCCGGTAATCTCAACCGCATTCCGGCGGCGCTCACGGATCAGGCTGGTGGCGGATTGTTCCGCTATACGCGCATTTCGCACAAGGGCAGCGAAAAACGCCAGGCTGTCGGAATTGTACTTCAAGTGACCCCTGATGTGCGGCTGATCGTGGGACGGGACATCGAGGATCAGGTCAGTTTCACGAAAAGCTCGCGGCGTATTTTTATCTGGGGGTTTTCGCTGTTGGCGCTTGTCGGCGTGGCCGGAGGGTTTCTGGTGAGCCGGCATATTCTGGGCCGTATCGAAACTGTGAACGCGGCCGCCCAGACGATTATGGCTGGCGATCTGAGCGGGCGTATTCCAGTCAAGGGCTCGGGAGACGAACTCGACCGGCTGTCGGAAAATTTAAACGCCATGCTCGAGCGCATAGAACAGCTTATGAACGGCTTGAGGGAAGTGTCGGACAATATTGCGCATGATTTGAAGACACCACTCAGCCGATTGCGAAACCGTGTTGAAGGGGCATTGCGCGATTCTCAGGGAGAATCTCATTATCGGGACGTGCTGGAACGAACAATCGAAGAATCCGACGAACTGATAAAGACTTTCAATGCGCTGCTTTCGATTGCCCGGCTTGAGGCCGGCGCCGTGGCCAAGGAATTCCAATCCGTCTCGCTTGAAGAAATTCTAAGCGATGTGGCCGAGCTTTACGAACCGCTGGTCGAAGACGAGGGTAAATCGATTAAGCTCTCGGTGGAGAGCGACGCAACGGTCTTCGGCGACCGTCAGCTAATCGGACAGGCTCTGGCCAATCTGGTGGAAAATGCATTGAAATACGGCACGCAGGGAGGCACCTCGGATAAGACGCCCGGGAAGGGGGACGCCGATATCCGTATTCTGCTCAAACAGGCCGGAGCGTTTGCGGAAATTCATGTGGTCGACAGGGGGCCGGGGATACCCGCCTCCGAGCGCGCACGTGTGCTGAAACGGTTTGTCCGTCTTGAAGACAGCCGCTCCATGCCCGGAAGCGGGCTTGGGCTCAGTCTCGTCGCTGCCGTTGCTCGTCTTCATGGCGGCGAGGTGCGGCTTGACGACGCGAAACCGGGTCTTGAAGTGGTTCTTGCGATACCCCTTGAACATGACATGGCGAATAATGGTAAGCATGGAAACCGATGACCATTAAATAACTACGGAGGGCCGGAATTGATGCCTGGAGGGCTGGGGGAAAGTTTCGTCGGCGCACCATTTGTGTTCGATAAAGGCAAAGCCGATCTGCAGATGGATGAGCTTGTGCTGCTCTCCGAGAAGGCAGGTATTCATGACGCGCTGCAAGAGGTGCTTACGGTGCCCCATGTGTCGCAGGTCGTGCAGGCGATCTTTGGCGCATCCCCTTATCTCACGCGGTTGATATTAAAGGACCCCGATCGGCTGCTTTCATTCATACGCGATGATCCGGAGGTCACGCTCGGCCTTTTGAAAAGCATGCTGGACGAGCAGACAGGGGCAGGCGCTGGCCGGGGCGGTGTCATGCGTGCGCTCAGACAATATAAATCCTCAATAGCCTTGTTAACGGCGCTTGGCGACCTTGGGGGCGTCTGGCCGGTGATGAAGGTTACCCAAGTATTGAGTTCCGCCGCAGATTTTACGCTGAGTGCCGCCATCCGTTTTCTATTTGATGCTGCTCGGGAAAGCGGCGATTATTTACCGCATAATGATGGCGATGGGGCCGGAAACAGCGGATATTTTATTATCGCGATGGGCAAGCATGGTGCTTGTGAGCTCAATTATTCGAGCGACATCGATCTGATCGTATTTTATGAAGCGGGCCGTGCTCGCCTGCGCGAGGGTCTGGGCGAGCAGGCCTTTTTCATCAGGTTGACGCGCGATCTCGTAAAACTCATGCAGGAGCCGACGGAGGGCGGTTATGTCTTTCGCATGGATCTCAGGTTGCGGCCCGATCCCGGTGCAACACAAGTCGCCCTTTCCACGGATGCGGCCCATCATTATTACGAAAACTTCGGTCAGAACTGGGAACGGGCGGCCATGATAAAGGCGCGCGTGGTGGCGGGGGACGTGAATGCGGGCGAGAAGTTTTTATCCGAACTCGAACATTTCGTCTGGCGGAAATATCTCGACTATGCCTCCATCGCCGACATTCATGCCATGAAACGCCAGATCCATGCGCATAAGGGATTTGGTGAACTGGCGGTTGCGGGGCACAATATCAAGGTCGGACGGGGCGGTATTCGAGAGATCGAGTTTTTTGCCCAGACCCAGCAATTGATCGCCGGTGGCCGCCAGGATGATTTGCGCGTCCGGGGGACGCTCGAGGCGCTTGTCAAACTGGTTGAGCGAAACTGGATCGAAGAGCCCGCCCGCGTCGAGATAGAGGCGGCCTATCTGTTTCTGCGCATGGTCGAGCATCGCCTGCAGATGCTGCATGACGAGCAGACGCAGCTTCTTCCCAAAGACGAAGAGGGACTGCTTTGCCTGGCCCGGTTTTGCGGTTTCGAGACTTTTGGCGATTTCGAGGCTGCACTCAGAAATCACCTTATATCCGTTCAATCTCATTATGGCGCCCTGTTTGAAAACGTTCCGGAGCTTTCTCTCGAGCAGGGGAATCTGGTGTTCACGGGTGGGGACGACGATCCTCAGACGATCGAAACCCTCGGCGCCATGGGATTCAAGGATCCGCCCCGTGCCATTTCGATTGTACGGGGATGGCATTTCGGACGCTACCCCGCGATGAAATCCGAAACCGCGCGCGAGCGTCTGACAGAGTTTCAGCCTGTGCTTCTCGACGCGCTCGGGAAAACGTCCGATCCGGATTTTGCGCTCCGGGCATTTGACGATTTTCTCAGTGCACTGCCGGCTGGCGTGCAGCTCTTTTCACTATTGCGGTCCAATACCTCATTATTGCGTCTGGTTGCGGATATCATGGGGACGGCGCCGCGTCTGGCGCGGATTATGACCCGCCGCCGCAGCCTGCTGGAAGCGGTTCTCGATCCCGGTTTTTTCGGCGCCATTCCTTCAGAGGGGGATATTGACGATCTGGTTATGCGAGAGCTCGATGAGATCGGAGATTATCAGGACGGGCTCGAGCGGATGCGCATTATCGGAAAAGAGCAGTCCTTCTTGACAGGTGTGCGGATTTTATCGGGGACGGTGAGTGCTGAAGAAGCGGGCCTTTATTATGCGGCGCAGGCGGGGGCGTTGATCCGTGGCTGTCATGCGCTGGTCGAAGACGAGGTCAAGCGGGCTCATGGCGAGATTACGGGAGGTAGCGTGGCGATTATCGCTATGGGAAAGCTTGGCGGGGCGGAGTTGAGCGCCGCTTCGGATGTCGACCTCATTACCGTCTATGATTTTGACGACAGCACCGACCTGTCGGATGGACCGCGGCCGCTGCACGGGAGTGCTTATTTTGCGCGTTTCACACAGCGGTTGATCGCAGCACTGTCGTCGCCGATGGCGGAGGGGCGGTTATATGAAGTCGATATGAGGCTGAGGCCGTCGGGCAATGCGGGGCCGGTGGCAACACGGTTCGGCAGCTTTGAAGCTTATCAGAGGGAAACGGCCTGGACATGGGAGCATATGGCGTTGACGCGTGCGCGGGTCATTTCGGGACCGGATGCACTCAAGGAAAACGTGGAGAACGTCATCCGAAGCGTCCTTACGGCGCGGCGCGAAAAGGCGCAGATCGCGGATGACGTTCGGGATATGCGGCGGCGGATCGAAGATGACAAAGGCTCAACCGATTTGTGGAACCTGAAACAGGTTCGCGGCGGGCTTGTGGACCTTGAATTCATCTCGCAATTTTTGCAGCTCGCGCACGCTCATGAAAACCCCGCACTGCTGAAGCAGAACAGTGTTGAGGCGTTTCAGGCATTGAGGCGGGCAGGTATCCTCGACGAGGAGCAGGGCGAGGCGCTGGTTTCAGCAACGCGCCTTCTGCACAGCCTGTCCCAGGTGTTGCGGCTTTGCCTTGATGAACCGTTCAATGCCGAGAAGGCGCCCCAGGGTTTAAAATCTCTACTCTGCCGGGCCAGCGATATGCCTGACTTTTCACGATTGGAAGGATCTCTGCGCGAGGCGCAGCTGCGCGTGGCCCAACTTTTTGACGAATTGGTGCAATAGATCGCGCACTAACCGGCCGGCTCAGGCAGCATCTTCCAGTTTGGCGGATGTCGCCATGGCGATCCAGTCACCGATTTCGGTGAGGCTGGGGGCCTCGTCGGACCTATTGATGCGACTCCCTTCCTCGGTTTCACAGAAGGCCTGGATATCCGGGTGAATATCGCGTGGGTCGGCTTCTGCGATCTGGCTTGAGTCACGATAGCCACTGCCAACGAGCAATTGTGCGTGGCGGCCGCGCAGGCGTGGTATCTGGCAGCAAAGCCGCGCCTGATCCTGCCAGTCGATGATGGTTTCCGCATCGATATAATGAACGTTGATGAGATCCGCGAGTTCATCCGGATCTGCACCGAGAAGATCTGAAACCCGGAAAATTCCAGCCTGGTTGAGTTTCTTGGCCGTCTTTTTACCGATCGATGGCGCATCGACGACTTTATCGAGAGGTTTCAAGTAAAAATCATCGGCGCTGGGCGCTGCAGGTGCATCTTCGAAAGGTTCGGATTGTACGGCGTCGGCTGCGGCCGTTGCGGGCGCGGATGTCTCGGATGGGGGAGATGAACTTTCGGTTTCCTCCTCAATCCGTCGCAAGGCATTGTCTGCCTGCTGTTTGATCTTATCGTCGTCAAGCCGCTCTTCCGCATGCGAAGGAACTGCCGTGGCGACGGCCGGGGATTGGTCCGACATTTTTCTGCCTGCGGCACTTTCGGTTTTGGGTTGCGCCGGTTTCGAGGCGGGGGCGGGCGCCGTCCGGCCAAGGACTTCCCTGGTATAGGCCGTGCGTACGGTCTTTTCGTCCTCACCGAGGGTTTTCTCGACCGTGCCGGTCGACTGCAATTCATCATACATGGCCTGAACCTGCTTGCGGTCTTCGGCATCTTCCAGCTTGGCAGTCACCCAACGGACCGGAATTTTAAGACCGGCCATGAAGGTTTGCGGCGTCAACGCCACTTTCGGCGGGGTGGCGCCGCTTTCGGTGAAAGCACGGTCGAGAATTGCGCCAAAGCCGAGGGCCGCGTAGCGCAGGAGCATGGCCGTGAAACGACGGCTGTTTTCGTCAAGGCCTTCGGTCGGGTGCACAGCTCCCTTGTGAATATCGTAATGGGTGATGAGCTTTTCGTAATAGGCGTTGGAACAAGTCGCGCCCTCGCGGACCATGTCACCGAGCCAGCCGGTGCCCTGACCGGCTTCGACTTGAAGGTCGGCAAACTCGGTATCGCCGATTTTCCGCAATTCGCGGTAAGACTTCGAAATACTCCATTCCACGGCACGGTGAATATTGTTTTCGGCTTCCGATTGCGCGGTATGCAGCGGCTCTATGGGATCGGTGTAATAATGGCTTAGAACACCGGCCGCATAGACCGCCTCCTGCCATTGCTCTTCCTTCAATGCGGTGGTCAGGTGGGCGTACCAGTTCTCGGCCTTTTTGGGCGCTCCGCCCCAGAAATTGTCCCTGACATGAAGGACATGATTGGTGAAATCCTTGAATTCCTTGTCGGGGGCTTTCGAGCCTTCGAGATAAAGTTCAGAATATTTGAGGATCAGACGCCGCCAAGCTTCCGAATTGTCGCATTTGAGATAGCGAAGGGCGTCCATGGCGAGCTTGTGATGTGTGCCGTTGGCATGGGTCGCGTAAACGAGGCGGTAAAGCAGGTTCATCGTCAATCCTCCGAAAAAAGCCCGCAAATTGAGCGATGCGGTATGAACGACGGAAGATATGCGAGTCGTTGTGCCGGACCAATGGGGGGCGCGATGTGGTCCACAGGTGAAGGATCAGCGGCCTTCCCAGTACCAGGCGAGGCTGAGGAGTCCCAGCAGAAATGCCAGAGCCAGAAGCCCGGTCATCAGCGGCGTCAGTTTGATGCCGCGCACCAGATAGGCATCGCGGTTGCGCAAGCCGAGCCAGTTGCTGCCGTGCATGATTTTTGCCGAACGCAGCATGGTCAGGCGGGGCATGGTGATATTATCAGGGCTCGCATCGGGTTTTTTGGCGGTCCAGAACGCACCGCCGCCCGTGCCCTCAAGTATGGGTTTGAGTTTCTTGCCGGTGGTTACAATTTCGGTCATTTCCCTGGAATTTGTAGCGCCGGCATGGACCAGTGTGCTCAAGCCTTCGGATGCCATCCTGTACAAACCGGCCTGTTTGACTGTGAGCGTATTTCTCCAAAGGCCGGGTTCGACTTTCTTGAGATCGGTCGTGGATTTTTTACCGTCCGGGGCGGTTATGGTCACCGGATCAACCTTCTTTTTCATGGTGCGGCGCTCGATGGTTATGTTCAAGCCGCCTGATTTTGCGGAAAGGAACTCTTCCTCGAGGTCCGGTTCTTTCATAAGCCAGTGCGCAAGCCGCCTGAGTAATGTCGTGTGCGGACCGCCGCCCTCATATCCACGAGCCCAGAGCCAGGCATGATCGGAGAGAAGGAGGGCGACACGCCCCTTGCCATAACGGTCGAGAACGAGCAGAGGCCGATCGCCCGCTCCTTTCATGACGACGCGGCCACGCGAGGGCGTTGCATCGATCAGCCGGAACCAATGGCCCCATTTCGGGTTCTTAGTGTCGCCGCCGGGAAGATTGCGGGTGACGGGGTGTTTGGCGCCATCGCTCGTTATTCGCGCCTTATAGCGTGTCTTGACGACATTTCCGGTCGGGGCTGCCGGCAATATCGTACTCAGGGGCGTCTGGAAAAGACTTGTGTTATCGGCATAGTTTTCTCCGGCGGCGACAAGTACCGCTCCGCCCTTTTCCTCGACATAACGGGCGATGTTGTCGAGATAAAGCAAGGGCAGGACACCGCGCCTCTGGTAACGGTCGAAAATGATCAAATCGAAATCATTGAGCTTTTCTGAAAAAAGCTCACGGGTCGGAAAGGCGATGAGCGACAATTGATGAATGGGCGTGCCGTCCTGTTTTTCTGGCGGCCGCAGGATGGTGAAGTGCACGAGATCGACCGCCGCGTCGGATTTCAGCAGATTGCGCCAGGTGCGCTCGCCGGCATGGGGCTCGCCCGAGACGAGAAGAACCCGGAGATTTTCGCGCACGCCCTCGGCCGAGACGATAACGCGGTTGTTCAGCCGGGTCAGCTCGCCCTTTTTGTGATCCAGTTCGATTTCGACGATATTTGAACCGGCATGGGGAAATTTAAAGGGTATTTCGATCTTCTCGCCAATGGGGGCGTAAAGTTTTTCGTCGGACCGACCTTCCCGGCGAATGGTCAAACGGGCTCGTTCCCCGGGCTTTATTTTTTCGCCCGTGGTGAGTATTTCGATCTCGATCGCCTGTTCGCTGCCGACGATACCGTATCGCGGCGCCTTGACGATATTGACGCGACGATCGAACTCGCCCTTTGCGCCCGTCAGCAGAGAATGTATCGGGACACTGAGATTGAGAGACTCGACAGAACCGGGGACATCGTGAACCTGCCCGTCGGTAATAAATATAATTCCTGCGAGTCTGTCAGGGGGAATATCGGCCAGTCCACGGCTCAGATCCTGGAACAGATTTGTGCCGCCTGCTGCATTGTCACCGGCATCAGGCCTGTCGGCCGAAGATGAGGTGATCCAACGCGTTTCGAGTCCACCGAGCGCGGCAAGCCGGCCTTCGAGTTCCTCGCGAATTTTTTCCGACCGTTTTCCCCGATCGGCAACTGTCTGGCTCATGCTCTTGTCGGTGATGACGAGGGCGATGTTCGAGAGCGTTTCGCGCTCTTCCTGCCTGAGTGTCGGATTTGCAAGCGCCGCAATCAATGCGGCAAGACTGAGCGCGCGCAACAGACTGCCGCGCCGGGCCAAGAAGGCCATGGCGAATATGAGGATGACCGACATGACGATCAGGGCGATCATCATGCTATCGGAGACGAGAGGGGCGAATTCTATTTTCCAGTTCATCGATCGAGCCCTTATTGTCCCAAACGTTCGAGAAGCGCCGGAACGTGCACCTGATCCGCCTTGTAATTTCCCGTGAGCGCATACATGACGATGTTGACGCCGACGCGGTATGCCCATTCGCGCTGCAATTCACCGCCAGGCACGACGGGAAAAAGAGGCGCGTTCCGCTCGTCCAGCGCCCAGGCAGCCGCGAAATCGTTTGACGTGATCAGGATCGAGCTGACACCGTCCGTACCGCCCGAACCGGACGTGCCGCCTCCAGTAGACTTGCTGCGCGCTTCCACCCACAGCTCGCCACCGTCCCAACGGCCGGGGAAACTCGTGAGCAGATAAAACGATTTGGTCAGAACATGATTTTCGGGCACGGGTTCGATGCGGGGAATATCAAGTCCGCCGATAAGGCGTTGCAAGGTTTTCGACCTGCCCGAGGGGCTGCCATCGACCGTTGGTATGGCGCTCTGGTAATCGCGCGTGTCGAAAATGATCATGCCGCCCTTTTTCATATAGGCGTCGACCTTGGAGAGGATCTCCTCGTCAAGACTTTCGGCACCATCGACTACGGGCCAGTAGAGCAGCGGGAAAAAAGCAAGTTCATCGGTTTCGATATTGACGCCAATGGGATCTGTGGGTTCGACGGCTGTGCGCCTCGCAAGCACACGGCTAAGCCCCTGCAGACCAAGTCGGCTCGTGCGGTCTATGTCGTTGATGCCCGTCAGCACATAAGCAAGATGAGTGTTCAGGGCCGCCCGTGCCGCGAACTCCCGATCAAGGCTGTTTTGCTGGGCGGAGACCGGCGAGGTGCCGGCCATGAAGGCGATGTTGCCAATCATAGCCATCAGTATCACGGCATGAGACGGCGACCGCCTCCACAACCTCGTGCCAGATTGGAGCAGGAGGACAGCGGCAATATCGGCGAAAAGGAGCGCTAGCGCCGTCATGAGCGCATAGGCCTTGAGAGGTGTCGCGTTTTCGATTTCATAGATAGCTGTTTCGACCCCCGGCATGTTTGGGTCAAGTTTTATCAACTTCGTTTTTGGCCCGATGAGGTTGAGCGCGCGGGTTGCCGAAGGCGGGCCATAGAAACCCGGAGGGTGTTCGATGCCGGGTTTGGTACGGTTGAAATTGCGGGCGGAAATGGCCCGGGCCGAGGATGGCGGGGCGCCCAATTCGCCAAATCCGCTTAGCGATTTATAGGGGGGAAGCAAATCCTGGACATCGTTTGTAAATTCCGGATTTGCCGATGATCCCTCGTCGTCCGTGCCGCCAAAGGCGAGGCTGACCGTTGACAGCGTATTGAGGCGCCTCAGCATTTCAACAAACAAACCCGATAGAGGCAGGTTCGACCAATCCGAATTGGCGGTTACATGAAAGAGAACCAGCCAGCCATCGTCCTGTTTTTTTGCGGTCACAAGCGGGGTACCGTCCTTCAGTCTCGCCCAGATGCGGGTCGCGCCGGTGAGCATTGACGGATCGGCGAGCACTTGCCGGTTAATGGTTACTTCGGGCGAGACTATAAGACCAGCGAAGGGGCTGTCATCGTCAAATCCGGCCATTGTCTGGGGCGTGCTCCATGACAGCGCACCGCCCAATGTCCGTCCGCCGAAACGGAGCGGGACAGGAAGGAGGTCGTCGCCTCCCTTTTCCAGCCGGGGCCCCGCGAAACGCACCAATACGCCGCCACTTGATGTCCAGTCCTTCAGTTTTGCCTGCGCGGCGCCGCCAAGCTTGCCGATGTCCGACAAGATCAGAACGGATGGGCTTTGCTTGAGAAGCGTCGTCAGCGCCACGCCGAGATTCGGGTCGTTCGACGAGATGAGTTCGGCGAATGGCGCCAGGGCCCTGTTGATATAATAGAGAGGGGAGAGAAGAGGTTGCGCCTTTTCCTGGGATGTTCCGGCAATGAGACCGATGCGGTTCCATCTCGAACGGGCGTCCAGGAGGTGGACGGCGCCGGCGGATTTCCGGCCCTGAATTTCAAGCCGGGCAATGTGATTGCGGAGCTCCGTCGGCAGGTCGAATGTGGCGGTCGTGCGCAGCTTGTCGGCCGGGAATGCGTAGACGGTTTCGGCCAGTTTTTGGCCGTTTTTGGCGAAAGCCGCAATGATGCCCGAGCCGGCATTCTTGTCCGCGCTGATCACGGTGGCGCTCAGCCTGCCGGCCTTTTCGATCCGGGCGGTCAGTGCAAGCGGCCTTTTGTCCGATGCGCTGCTAACCATGACGATCCGGCCAGCCGCAGCCGCGCCGCTGGCGGACAATCCGCTAGCGGACAATCCGCAGCTTCGGGTAAGTGTCGGCAATGGTTTTGAAAATATTCGCAGCGGCCAGTCTGTCGGGTGCGAAGGGGGCCGGCTGGAGCGCCTCAATGCGTTCTCGGGCCGCTCCAGGAGCAAGCAGATTGTTCGTTGCTATCTGTTTCGTGGCCGCTGTCGGTACCAGCAGAACAGGCTTTGACAGGGCCTCAGCTTCGGTGATGAGCCTGAGTGCGTACTTTTTTCTCAGTTGCCACTGATTTGCGGATGCCCAGCCATTGTCAATGATGAGGACCAATGGTCCGCTTGCCAGGCTTTGTTTTCTGTCGGCATTGAGAATGGGATCGGCCAATGCGAAGATCACAGCCGCCGCAGCGAAGATGCGGATGGCCGTCAGCCACCAGGGACTGCGCGCCGGTGTCTGCTCCTTGTTTTTCAACCCTTTCAACAGAATTGTGGGTGGGAACGAGACGACCTTCGGCCGTGGCGGCGTGGTACGCAGAAGCCACCATATGGCCGGTAAGGCCAGCAATGCCGCCAGCGCCCATGGGGTCAGAAATCCAAGTGTTCCCAGCATTACGCGACATGCCCGGGGCGAGATTGCCCATGCTTGGTTTGGGTTCTCTCATGGCTGGAGGAACGATTGCGGTAATTGGCGATGTCGCCGGACACCCGCGTGTGGAGAGCGAGGAGCGCCTCTTCGGCGGGTCTGTCGGTATGGTGCACGGCGAAGGTCCATTGCAGCTTGCGCGCGAGATCGCGGATTTTACCGCGATGTTCTTTGAGCCGTTCGGCATAGGTTCCGCGCAGATTTTCAGCGCGCTCCGCCAGCATGGTGTCGCGGGTCTCAATTCCCTCAAACAGCGTCCGGCCCTCATAGGGCAGGGTTTCCTCGGCCGGATCGAATATCTGCAGGAGATGTCCCTTGACGCCTTGCGCGGCAAAGAAAGTCAGGCGCTTTTCGAGTTCGTCGAGGGGCTCGAGAAAGTCCGACAAAAAGACCGCTTCCGAAAATTTGTTCAGGGTGGCTTCGGGCGGCAGACTTTGATGGGGAACATCGCTTGCCAGGTCGTCTAGAACGGCCCGGGCCATATGCTGTATGGCCCGGCGATGGGCTGTCGGCGGCAGTATGCCGAGCATGGCGATGCGCTCACCGCCACGGACAAGCAGTTCCCCTATCGCGAAAATCAGGATGAGAGCGCGGTCGTATTTTGAAATTTTGGAAAGCGAGCTCTGAAAGTTCATCGACGGCGAGAGGTCTGACCAGAGCCAGATCGTATGCGACGCCTCCCATTCACGCTCCCGTATGAAGAGATGATCGGAGCTGCCGCTGCGCCGCCAGTCAATCTGGTTCGATGCGTCTTCATTCTGGTAATGGCGGAACTGCCAGAAGGTTTCGCCAGGACCGGCGCGATGACGTCCGTGAATGCCGTGTTCGACCGTTATTGCGACACGGCGCGCTTCCAGCATCAGGTCGGGGAGCCTGTCTGCGAGGGTGTGGGCGGCGTTTTCAATGCTCAGGACATCGGTGGTTTTCCGAGTTGTCCCCGCGGATCGGGTCAAGTGCGATTACTCCAGTGTGTTGGCAAGGTCCCGGATGATCTGTGCAAGTTCGATACCTTCGGCGCGTGCCGCGAATGTCAATGCCATTCTGTGTTTCAGGATTGGTTCAGCCAAAGCCGTGACATCTTCGATGGACGGCGCAAGGCGGCCGTCGGTCAGCGCGCGGGCGCGTACGGCCATCATGAAAGACTGGCTGGCGCGCGGTCCGGGCCCCCAGGCGACCAGGCGATTGATCTCGTCGTCAGCGTCACTACCGGGACGGGCCGAACGGACCAGTTGGAGTATGGCGTCGACAACCTTGTCGCCGACAGGAATTTGCCGAACCAGGGTTTGCATGGCGATCAGCTCATCGGCGGAGAGAACCTGTTTCAGGGATTTTTCTTCCGTGCCCGTGGTGGCGTAAAGCATGCGCCGTTCCGCCAATTCGTCCGGGTACTGCATATCGATCTGCATCATGAAACGGTCGAGCTGGGCTTCGGGCAGGGGATAAGTACCTTCCTGTTCCAGCGGATTCTGGGTTGCCAGAACGTGAAACGGGTGCGGAATGTCCTGGCGCTGACCAGCGACGGAAACCTGATGTTCCTGCATGGCCTGGAGAAGTGCCGACTGGGTCTTGGGGCTGGCGCGGTTGATCTCGTCCGCCATGAGCAGCTGGGTGAATACCGGTCCCTTTATGAAGCGGAAATGACGCTTGCCGGAGCTGTCTTCTTCCAGAACCTCCGAGCCGGTGATGTCGTATGGCATAAGATCGGGGGTGAACTGGATGCGCTTGTTGTCGAGCCCCATTATTGAGCCCAGAGTTTCGACAAGGCTGGTTTTGGCAATGCCGGGGACACCGATCAAGAGGGCGTGCCCGCCCGAGAGCAGGGTGATCAGGGTGTTGCGAATGACGTCATCCTGGCCAAAAATAACCTCGCCAGTGGTGTCGTGGATTTCACGGACCTTGGCGCCTGCGGCTTCGATCCGTCCAACAATATCTGTGTCGGTTTGACTGAGTGTGCTCATGAGATTGAATATAGGGCCCCTTTCGACTATGGGAAACAGTTTCGCGCGAAAATTAGTCACAATATTGTTCCCGGAATTGGCGGCTTTATCCTATGGTTAGCCGATTATCGGCGCCATCAATATCCTCAATGCGGTAAAGGAGCTGTTTTTGAACGCAGATACACCGGATAAAACGGATGACGAGGTGTCGAGCCTGCCGGGGATCGAAGCCCTGATCGCGGAGGCAGGAAAGGACGTTCTGCCGCCCGTCGATCTCTGGAATCCGACTTATTGCGGTGATATCGGCCTGCGCATCGGCCGGGATGGCACCTGGTATTACCAGGATAGCCCGATCGGCCGTAAACGCCTGGTGAGGCTTTTTTCGACGGTGCTAAGGCGGGATGAGGACGGACGTCATTATCTCGTGACGCCGGCCGAGAAGATCGGTGTTGAGGTCGAGGATGCGCCATTTTTGGCCGTGGAGATGCATATGGATGGTAAAGGCGCCGATCAAACGCTTGTCTTCCGCACCAATGTCGACGATATCGTCCGCTGCGACGGCGCGCATCCCATGCGATTTGAAATCGAGAACGGAAGCGGTGGGCTCAAACCCTATCTTCTGGTGCGCGGGCGGCTCGAAGCGCTCGTCACGCGCCCGCTTTATTACGATCTCGTCGAGCTGGCGGTCAATGAAGGCGCGGGAGCGGCGGCCCGGTTCGGTGTTTGGAGCGGGGGTGCATTTTTCCCGATGGCGGGGCGCGGTGAAAGTTCATAAGTGAGCGGGTTTCGATAATTCGCATAGGCCCCATGTGATCCGATGCGACGCCCAACGGTGCAAAATCCGAGGTTTTTTCGGCCAAAAGCTAAGATTTTGTTCACCGCATTCCTTCACACTGTCAAAAATCAAGAAATACGGCTTTATGGCCGACATTGTTTGAGGGGCCCATGGGGCAGATGAAAAACCTGGCACTCGTTATCATTGCGGTTATCGGCGTAAATTTCGCCTATGACGAATATATGTTCCGCTCATCGGCCCATGATGTGATCGTGGAGACGTTCAAAACGAGCGCTGCGGATGCGTGTTATGACAATGCCCGGGGGCAGAATATCGGCGGGTCGCATAATTCCTGGAGGAATCCTGCTTCGCTCAAGCTTGTGATCGGAAAAAGCAATCTCGATGTCTATTTCTGGCAAATCGACAGCTCCATGTGGAACGCCAAATACAGGAACCCGTATATTTTCATCGTGGCCGACGAAAACCCGGCTTTCATTCTGTGCGAATATGACATTCTGCACCGAACGGCCTCCGTACACCGGATGTAGCGTATCGCGCATTCCCGCTTCGGTATCCTCATTTCTGCTTCGGTATCCCCATTCCTGCTTCGATATCCCCATTCCTGCTTCGATATCCTCAGTCCCACTTCACTTGAACGGCTTGTCCCCTCCCTTCAGTTCTGATCTAACGCTGTTCTCATGAGCGAAGTACAGGACAAGGATATGACCGAGGAAAAAGCCCGACTGCGCAAGCTGGGCCGCGTTCGCCGGGCGCGCGCGTTCGAGGAATATGGCAGCGAGGCCAGGCGCCTGCTGGCGCGGCATGACGGCGCTCTCATGAGCTCGGCCAAATCCGGTTCCGCAATGAAGGTTGCGGGCTATTATCCGATCAAAGATGAAATCGACTGCATCGGGCTCCTGAATGCACTCAGGGCCAGGTCCGCGGAGATCGCGCTGCCAAGAATGAGAGGAAAGGACGAAGCACTCGATTTTCATAAATGGGATAATTCGACCGAGCTTCAAGAAGGAGAGTTTGGCGTGATGGAACCTTTGGAAAGCGATGAAAGAGTTGTCCCGGATCTTGTCATTCTTCCGCTGATTGCTTTCGACCTGAGGGGCGGGCGGCTCGGTTATGGCGGCGGATATTATGACCGGACACTGAGCGTTTTGCGTAATAAGGGCGATGTTATTGCGGTCGGGGCCGGCTTTGACGAGCAGGAGATCGAAGAGGTTCCGAGAGGCGATCATGACCAGCATCTCGATGTCGTTCTCACCCCCACCCGATTTATCAAAATCTGACTGCTCTCAATATTAAATTTTGCTTGCGGTTGATTTGGCGGGGAGTTGGTCTTATCCCTGCTGCTGATCAGTTGTGGAGTATAGAATGCGTTTTCTTTTTCTCGGCGATGTTGTCGGCAAAGCCGGGCGTCAGGCCATCTTCGAAGAGCTGCCGAAGTTCAGGGAAAAATACAAACTCGATCTCGTCGTTATAAATGGCGAGAACGCGGCGGGCGGATTCGGTATAACGGAAAAGATTCACGAGGAGCTGCTCGATGCCGGCGCCGATGTGGTGACGACGGGTAATCACGTATGGGATCAGCGGGAAATACTCGTCTCCATAGAACGGCAGGAACGTTTGCTCAGACCGCTGAACTTTCCCGAGGGTACGCCCGGCCGTGGCGCTCAGATCGTCGAAGCACGAAATGGCGCATCGGTTCTTGTCATGAATCTGATGGGCCGTGTTTTCATGAATGAAATGAATTGTCCCTTTGAAGCGGTGGACCGGGAGCTTGCCGCCTGCCGGCTCGGCGAAGCAGTGGATGCCATCATTATCGATATGCATGCGGAGGCGACATCGGAAAAGCAGGCCATGGGTCATTTTGTCGATGGTCGTGTGAGCTGCATTGTGGGGACGCATACGCATACTCCGACCGCGGATGACCGGATATTGCCCAATGGGACGGCCTATATGTCTGACGCGGGCATGTGCGGCGATTATGATTCAGTGCTGGGCATGGACAAGACGGAACCGGTCAATCGTTTTGTCAGCCGTATTCCATCGGGTCGGTTTGAACCGGCTCTCGGGGAAGCCAGCATTTCGGGGCTGGCGGTTGAAATCGACGACAAAACAGGACTTGCGCTTCGCCAAAACCCTTTGCGGCTCGGGAGATCTTTGAGATCCGCCGAGCCGCATTTTTGGGTCGAGTGAGATAAAAGGTTTTTATCTTGATGATGAAATCATTGCGATTTCATCGATTTGAAGATCATTTATGATGATCCCCCAGTGATCCAAAGACCGGTAATCATGATCTTTTTCACAAGTGATCCAGAGTGTACTCATCTCCGGCATGGATGTCGTTCTGGGCAGTAGAACGACATGCCCAATAGGATGTGATTCATCCAATAAATGCAAGACTCGTGTGATTTGGTTAACAAAAGGTTAACGAAAAAAATACGGGAATTACGGTCTTTGAAAGTCTTGTTATGACTGGGTGTGGACTTGCGAACTGTGATATAAGCGATTTGCACCGGGATCGAGCGTTGGCCGGCCGGGTGCTCAGAAAAAGAATCTACCAGGCTGATTAATAAAGGCGCACGACATTGGCAGGCCATTCCAAATTTAAAAATATCATGCACCGGAAAGGTGCACAGGACAAAAAGCGTTCGAAAATATTTTCGAAACTGGCGACAGAAATTACCGTGGCGGCCAAGATGGGATCGGCCGATCCTGAAATGAATCCGCGGCTACGCACGGCGATACAGGCCGCCAAGGCACAGAACATGCCGAAGGACAATATCGAGCGCGCGGTGAAGAAGAGTCTCGATGCCGGCGGCGACAATTATGAGGAAGTCCGGTATGAGGGCTTTGGTACGGGCGGTGTCGGGGTCATAGTCGAGGCACTGACGGATAACCGCAACAGGACGGCGAGCGAGGTTCGTTCGACATTTTCGAAACATGGCGGGAATCTTGGCGAAACGGGCGCCGTTTCTTTTATGTTCGACCGGGTGGGCGCCATTGAATTCGGAGCGGATGCGGGAAGCCCGGACGCCGTTTTCGAATTGGCCCTTGAGGCGGGCGCCGAAGATGTGGAGTCGAGCGAAGATGGACATATTCTTTACTGTGACGCCGAATCACTGCACGAAGTAGCGAGAACACTTGAAGAACATCTGGGCGAACCGACATCGGCAAAAATCATCTGGAAGCCGCAAAATTCAATCGGTCTGGATGATGAATCGGGTTTGAAATTGTTGCGCATGCTCGAGGCGCTCGAAGATTCGGACGATGTGCAGAATGTCTATGCCAATTTCGACGTGTCCGATTCAGTGATCGAGATGCTCGACGGCTAGCGGTTCCGATCTGAACCAGCGTATGTTATCGAAGTCCTGAGTAACGGCCCAAGTTGCGCGTTCGGTCATTCAATTTTGAACGGATTGACGTCAATTGCGCGCCATTTGACGTCCTGGACTTTCGGGGACCCAATGGCGGCATCAATCAGAATCATCGGTATCGATCCCGGTTTGCGGAATACCGGATGGGGCATCATCGAAAGCGACGGGGTGCGATTGCGCTATCTGGCCAGCGGGACGGTGCATTCCAAGACGCACGACGAGCTTGCCGAACGTCTCTTGCAGATTTACGACGGCCTGCGGGAAACGCTTCATATCTTCAAACCCGTTGAGGCCGCAGTTGAACAGACCTTCGTCAATGCCGGCGCGACTTCGACCCTGAAGCTGGGTCAGGCAAGGGGCATTGCGCTTCTGACGCCGGCGATGGCTGGATTGAAGGTTGCGGAATATGCGCCAAACCAGGTGAAGAAAACCGTTACCGGGGTGGGGCATTCCGATAAATTGCAGATCCGGGCGATGATCGGATATCTATTGCCCAAGGCGGAGCCAAAAACCGATGACGAGGCGGACGCCCTGGCGATTGCCATTTGTCACGCCCAGCACAGAGGCATGTCGCGGATTGCAAGGCAATTGCAGGAAAATTCAGAGGTTTCCGCATGATCGGCAAGCTCAAAGGCCTGGTGGACAGTGTCGGCGAAGACTGGGTGATCGTCGATGTCGGCGGTGTCGGCTATGAAGTGATGTGTTCGCGCAGGACTCTGGCGGGGATCGGACAGACCGGGGAGATGGTCGATCTCGCCATAGAGACCTATGTGCGTGAAGACCAGATCAGATTGTTCGGCTTTGCCAGCGCCAATGAACGGGCGTGGTTCAGGCTTCTCCAGGGAGTTCAGGGCGTCGGGGCGAAAGTGGCGCTGGCCATATTAAGCGCATTGACGCCGCAGGATATCGCCAATGCGATTGCGCTGCAGGACAAGGCGATTGTTTCGCAGGCGCAGGGCGTCGGTCCTAAAGTGGCGCAGCGTATCGTGACCGAGCTTAAAGACAAGGCGCCGGGGTTGCTCGTGGACAGCGGCCCTTCTGCACCGGATAATAGGGCGGTACTGCCAGACGCGGCGCAGGGAAGCGCCGTTTCCGATGCCGTGTCGGCGCTGACAAACCTTGGTTATGCACCGGCACAGGCAAGCAGCGCCGTGGCCTTTGCGGCGCGGGATGCGGGTATGGAGGCCAGCGCGCAGGAACTGATCCGGCTCGGGCTCAAGGAGCTCTCGCAATGACGGACCGACTGGTTGAGCCTGTACACAAGGAGCAGGAAGCGGACGATGCTTCGCTCAGACCGCAAACGCTTGGCGAATTCATCGGTCAGGAGCGGGCACGGGGCAATCTCAGCGTATTTATCGAGGCGGCGAGGGCGCGCGGCGAGGCTCTTGATCATGTACTATTGGCGGGGCCGCCGGGGCTGGGCAAGACGACGCTTGCACAAATTGTCGCCCGGGAACTCGGTGTTAATTTTCGCGCGACTTCGGGGCCGGTCATTGCCAAATCGGGGGACCTGGCGGCATTGCTGACAAATCTGGAAGATCGCGATGTGCTCTTTATCGATGAAATTCACCGACTCAATCCGGCGGTCGAGGAAATTCTTTATCCGGCCATGGAGGATTTTCAGCTCGATCTCATCATCGGCGAAGGTCCAGCGGCACGCTCGGTTCGTATCGACCTTGCAAAATTCACCCTGGTCGGGGCAACGACGCGATCCGGCTTGTTGACGACACCGCTCAGGGACCGGTTCGGAATACCGGTGCGCCTCAATTTTTATGAAGATGCGGAGCTTGAAGAAATTGTCAGGCGCGGTGCGCGCCTGTTCGACATTCAGATGACGGAAGAAGGTGCGCGAGAAATCGCCAAGCGATCGCG
Organism: uncultured Hyphomicrobiaceae bacterium; assembly: GCA_947258705.1. GTDB lineage: Bacteria > Pseudomonadota > Alphaproteobacteria > Rhizobiales > CAMYJA01 > CAMYJA01. The sequence goes on from CAMYJA010000013.1 coordinate 75,328, forward strand.
CGGTACGCCGCGGATCGCGGGACGGCTGCTCAGGCGAGTCAGGGATTTTGCAGATGTCGCCGGCGACAACGTGGTCACCGATGTCGTGGCCGACAAGGCGTTGTCGCAACTTGAGGTGGACCAGGCGGGGCTGGATGCACTCGATCACCGCTATCTCAACTGCATTGCCAAAAACTATGACGGCGGGCCGGTTGGAATTGAAACCATCGCTGCTGCGTTAAGCGAACCGCGCGATGCGCTGGAAGAAATCATAGAACCCTATCTGCTGCAACAGGGATTTGTCGGGCGCACGCCGCGCGGAAGGGTGCTCACGCTCAGAGCGTTTCGACATCTCGGCATTGACCGGCCACGTGGCGCGGATGGTTTTCAGCCGGCACTTTTTTCAGATAGCGATGAAGATGACGACCCGACCAATGAAGGCGAAAATGGCTGAAGAGAAGCGGGAATGGCCGGACCTGGCCGGACGGATCGACGGGGAGAGGCACATACTACCGGTCCGCGTCTATCATGAGGATACCGATTTTTCAGGATTTGTGTATCACGCGAATTATCTCAGATGGATTGAGCGCGGGCGCTCCGACTATCTGCGTCTTCTCGGTATCCGGCATGGCGAACTAAAAGACCAGGGTAATGATAAGGCCAGTGCCTTTTTTGTGGTCAGGAGAATGGAACTCGATTATCTCAAGCCCGCGCGCATGGACGAGGCACTAGAAGTTGTCACTTCATGCGCGGAGACCGGCGCGGCATGGCTGACGCTGGATCAACGGGTCATCCGAGACAACCAATGCCTGTTCACGGCGCGCGTTCAGGTGGTGCTTATCTCTCAGGCCGGAAAACCTCTGCGGTTGAGCGAGCATATCAGGACAGCGTTTTCAAATGCGGATTTCTCAAAAAACTGAAACTCGGCTTGTTTTGGTTTCCTGCTTACCATAACTACATAACTAATTTTGAGCCCCTCGGTAATTGTGTGTTCATGACCTCAGTTTTGTCATATTGGGGGGAACTAATGTTCCCGGGTTCAGGGGATCATGAAAGCGGGGTGTTTGATTGTCAAAACGGATTTGATATTCGGATCCATACCGATCGGGTTTGCGATTTTGCAATGGCGACCGATCAGCGGCGCGTCGAAAGAATACTAAATCCGTCTGCCAGGAAAACACCGTAACTAACGGAATAAAAACACAAGATGGTTCCTGTTGATATTGTCAGCGCCCTCGGAACGCCGCAGGGCCAGTTTTCGATCGTAAATTTATTTCTGCAAGCGCATATCGTCGTTAAAGCGGTGATAGTAGGGCTTGTATTTGCCTCGGTCTGGTCATGGGCGATTATCGTCGAAAAGCTTTTCACGTTTCGGCGCGCTCGCAAGGCGGCCAACAAATTTGAAAAACTGTTCTGGTCGGGGCAATCTCTCGAAGAGCTTTATCTGGCCGTGTCGCGGCAGAGCACGCAGGGGATGGCGACGCTTTTTGTCGCCGCCATGCGGGAGTGGAAGCGCAGCGTCGAGGGGGCTCCGCGCTCTTTTGGCGGGATTCAAATGCGCGTTGAGAAGGTCATGGATGTGACAATTACACGGGAGATGGGGCGGCTTGAAAATCGTCTTTTGTTTCTCGCGACGGTCGGCTCGACCGCACCCTTTGTCGGCTTGTTTGGAACCGTCTGGGGGATCATGACCAGTTTTCAGGCCATTGCTTCAAGTAAGAACACCAATCTGGCGGTTGTGGCACCGGGTATTGCGGAGGCGCTGTTTGCTACGGCACTCGGTCTTCTTGCTGCCATACCGGCGGTTATATTTTTCAATAAATTCAATACGGAAGCGCAGCGTCAGGCGCAAAGGCTCGAAGGATTCGCAGATGAGTTTTCCGCCATTATTTCGCGCCAGATAGACGCGCGTTCCGGCTGATACAGGATAAGACATGGGTGCCAGCGGCAATAAAGGCGAGGGTAAACGGCGGCGGCGGCGCGGCAGTCGGCCATATTCGCCGCCAATGAGTGAAATCAATGTGACGCCCTTTGTCGACGTCATGTTGGTGCTCTTGATTATTTTTATGGTGACGGCGCCGCTCCTGTCGGTGGGCGTGCCAGTGGATCTGCCGAAAACGAAAGCGCAGCAGCTTCAAAGCAACAAGGAACCGCTGGTTGTCTCGGTCAATGCGAAAGGCAAGGTGTTTCTACAGGAGAGCGAGATCAGCCTGAATGAACTGGTGCCGAAACTGGTCGCGATTACCAAAACCTCGGCCAAGGAAACGATCTATGTGCGTGGCGACAAGTCCATCGATCATGGCACGATGATGAAGGTCATGGGGCGGTTGAATTCGGCTGGCTTCAACCGGTTGTCGTTTGTCACCGATGGTGAGAACTGATTTTGAGGCGAGGAATCATTGAAAACCGGACTTGCCATTTCGATTATCCTGCACGGCGCCCTGTTTGCATGGGCGCTGGTGAAAATTTCGTCGCCGCGTGTCTTCAAAACGCCCGAGATCAAATCGGTTTCGGTGGATTTTACGACACTTGACGAACTGACCAGGCTCAAGGCCGGGCGTAAGGACGCCAAGAAGCCGCCCAAGAGCGTCAAAAAGGTCAAAAAATCGAAACCCAAACCGGTGGCCAAGGCAAAGCCAAAACCGAAGAAGGTAAAAAAGGTTGCCGTCCTGCCGCCCAAGCCGAAAAAAGCGCCGCCGGTCCCCAAACCTAAAAAGGCGAAGCCCAAGCCCAAACCCAAAGTGATTGCAAAGAAGCCAGTAGCCAAGAAGAAAGCGCTGCCGAAAAAGAAGCCGCGCCCGAAAAAAGCGAAAAAGAAATCATTTGATCCGGACAAGATTTCGGCATTGCTGAACAAGATTCCAAACGCGGCGCCGAGGGCAGCCAAACCAGCACCGCCTGCACCGAAGAAAGCGGTGCAGAAAAGGGATGAACCGGGACGTGGCCGACAGGACGGACGCGACACCCGCATGACAGTGAACGAGATCGACGCGTTCCGGGCGCAGATTTCGCGGTGCTGGAATCCTCCCATCGGCGGATTGGGCGCTGACCGACTTGTCGTGCGCATGCGGTTGAAGCTTAAACGGGATGGTATGCTGGCCAGTCCGCCGCAATTGATGAATTCTCAGTCGTCGCCTTTTTTTGCGGCGGCGTCAGATGCGGCCCTTCGTGCGGTCTGGCAATGCCAACCATATGAAATGCCGGTCAACAAATACTCTGTTTGGAGCGACATGGTGTTGAATTTCGATCCCAGGGAGATGTTTCAGTGAGGTCAGTCTTTTACCAATTGCTCGCCGCACTCTGTCTGGTTGTGTCCGCTGCGACGCCATCTCAGGCGGTCACGGAAATCGACATTACGCAGGGAAGCATCAAAGCCATCCCGATTGCGATCGCGCCCTTTCTAGCTGAAGGGCCGGTCGATCCGGGTTTTGCCAAAGGCTTTGCCAAAGTGGTGAGCGCCGATCTGGAACGATCCGGATTGTTTCGTCCGATCGACCGGACAGCCTTTATTCAGCAGATTTCCAATATCAACAAGCCGCCCAGGTTTGGCGACTGGCGGGTACTCAACGCGCAGGCACTTGTGGTCGGGCGCGTTCTGCCTGGCGCTGACGGCCGGACCAGTGTCGAGTTCCGTCTATGGGACGTTTATTCCGGCCGGCAATTGATGGGCAAAAAATTCACCACTCGCGTGGATAATTGGCGCAGGATCGCGCATCTTATTTCGGATGCCATTTATGAGCGGCTGACCGGCGAGACCGGATATTTCGACACCAAGGTCGTGTTCGTCGAGGAGAGCGGACCTAAGGACCGCAGGGTGAAACGGCTGGCGATCATGGACCAGGACGGATTCAACATGCGCCTTTTGAGTTCGGGAGGGTCTCTTGTTCTGACACCGCGTTTCAGTCCGTCGAGCCGGCTCGTGACCTATATGTCCTATGACGGGGGGCGGCCGCAGGTCTATCTTCTGGACATCAATACAGGCAAACGGGAGCTTGTCGGCAATTTCCCGAATATGAGTTTTGCGCCGCGGTTCGCGCCGGACGGCAGGCAGGTCGTTCTCAGTCTTCAGAACGAAGGCGCCAGCGATATTCATGTGATGGATCTCAACTCGCGGAAAATGCGGCAACTGACCTTTACGCCATCGATCGACACCGCTCCGTGCTATTCGCCCGACGGCCGTAAAATCGTTTTTGAGAGCGACCGCAACGGGACCCAGCAACTTTTCGTCATGAATGCGGATGGGTCGGGACAAAAGCGCATCAGCTTCGGCGACGGGCGTTATTCGACGCCGGTCTGGTCGCCGCGCGGCGATCTTATTGCATTTACCAAGCAGACGCAGGGCAGGTTTCTGATCGGCGTGATGAAGCCCGATGGATCGGGGGAGCGTATTCTCACAGGTGGCTATCATAATGAAGGGCCGACCTGGGCTCCGAATGGACGGGTGCTGATGTTTTTCCGCGAAAGTCCCGGCGCCAGGGGCGGGCCGAAACTCTATTCCATAGACCTTACCGGCTATAATGAGCGTCTGATCGCAACACCGCGTTTTGCTTCCGATCCGTCATGGTCGCCGCGCGTTAACTGAGTTTTAATCATAAATGTGGATATCTTTACGTGTCAGGTCATGTTGACTGCGTAAACTTTCGATCGCCCGGATTTATGATTTATACTTCTATTTCAATGAGTTTCGGGAACACAAGGAGAGTGGTATTTTGGCATCATTGTGGGTAGAAAACACAAATGCAGCCTTTGTTCTTCTTGATCGACTCGGGGTGCTCGTTTAATCATGGTTCTTGGCTGAGGCCTTATTGAGTAAGGCATGGCTAAACGGACACGTTACTATTTGTTCGAAGCCGAATTTGCAAACTTTCGGAGGGACTACACTATGAAGAAGATTGTTCTTATAGCTGCTATCGTTAGCACAGCTGCTACTATCGCTGCTTGCCGCCGCGAAACTCCGCATGAGCCCATGAAGCTCGGCGCGGACGTTCCTGCTGCACATCAGGTAGCTCGCTAAGCTGATCTAGCTAGTGATTTATTGATTTCACCGCTCAACGCGGTATATCGATGAATTAAAACACCGTATCGCGGAACCGATTTCTCGGGGATTGCGGTGCGGTGTTTTTTTTGGCGCTACAGTTTTTTACAGACGAGATTTCGAGCGGAACTTCGTCCACATGATTGATGGGTAATAGTCATGATTTTGATTTGTATTGGCCACAATTTTGTACGAAGCTTGCGCTAAATGCGTGGGTGAAACGTAGTTCTGGACGCTTCTATCCGAAAAATGGCTATGATTTGGCCAGCAGCTTGCGAGAAAGCAAATGGTGTCTCCAAAAATTTCGCCTCAACACTCAGTGCTTCAAAATGGCCGAATGGCGCGTACGACGAGGGTGGTCGTCGCGATGGCCGTTTTATTTGCCCTTTCAGCCTGCGCCAATCAAGTACCGAAGCAATTAGGTCAGGGCGCCACAGCCGGTCAAGGTGGTCCGGTTGTACCCGGCACACCGCGGGAGTTTGCGGTCAAGGTGGGTGATATCGTGTATTTTACGACAGACAGCTCGACACTGACACCGGAAGCGCGGCAAATTCTACAGGCCCAGGCACAGTGGCTTAATCAGTACCCACAGTTTACGATTACGATCCAGGGACATGCCGATGAACGCGGAACACGCGAATATAACATTGCGCTGGGGGCCAAACGCGCGACTTCAACGAAAGCGTTTCTCATATCGCAAGGTGTAAGCGGGGCGCGTATGCGGACAATTTCATACGGCAAGGAACGGCCGGTGGCTGTCTGCAATGATATTTCGTGCTGGTCGCAAAACAGACGCGCCAAAACGGTCCTTAATCGTCGGGCTGCTTCTTGACCGGGCTATCCGCCTTCGCAGATTTGGTTTAGATTGATGGCGGTATTGCTTGGTAATTCCTTTTGGACAGTGGACGGAATACACGCTTGATTTAGCACATGATGGTGACTGCAAATTAGGGAATTGACCATGGGCCGTGTGGCTACACAATTGTCTTGGAAAAAATTGGTAACCGGGAAAAGGGACGCGGCTTCGCCGGGTTCCACCGGAGCGTCTTCCGGCACTTTCATGACGGTGCATCTTGCTCCTGTCATGAGGACCGCATTCGTGGTCGCGATCATCGCCACCTTTTGCGGCCCCATTATTCCTGGCACGGCATTGGCACAGAAGCAGGGGCGCGCGGATGCAGCGGCAGCGGGGCGTTCAGGCGGTGACGAAACCACGCGGTTGCAACAACGGGTCGAGCAGCTCGAAGAGCAGCTCGTCGACCTTCAGGTCACAATCGGAACGCTCGAAAGCCTGATGCGCAAGGGCGGCGGCGGCCGAATGAATTCAAACGTTACAGGACCAGTCGTTAGCGATGGCGGATTTGGCGGCAATGGCGCCGATGAGGGCCGGCTGCAAATAATGGAAACCCAGATCGGCGCGCTAAGCAAACAGATCGAGCAGTTGACGCAACGGTTCAATGGCGGACCGTCAGCAAACGCTTCAGGTGCCGGCTGGCAGAACAGCACCCGGACAGGTGACGCGACAAGTTACGGCCTGCGCGATAGCGTTCGGACGGGCAGGCCGGATCGGTCAAATGGTGGTTTCGATGATGTGACTGTGACGTCTGACGGACAGGCTCAACCGCAATCGTTTCAAAACACTCAGCCCAAGAACAATGCAGAAGCCGGGGCGGGCGGATTATCACCGCAAAATGCCAATTTCGACAACCGACCGCCGCGGGTGATTTATGACGAGGCGTATAAATATCTGCTGGTGCAGGACTATGGCGCCGCAGAGACCGCCTTCAAGACCTTTCTTCGCGGACACCCGAATGATGCTCTTGCCGGAAATGCGCAATACTGGCTGGGCGAATCCTTCTATGTGCGTGGTCAATACAAGAATGCCGCCGGCGCTTTTCTGAAGGGTTACACGGTGTATGCGAAAAACGTGAAAGCACCCGACAGTCTTTTGAAACTTGCCATGTCATTAAAGCGGCTGGGGCAAAAGCAGGCGGCGTGCGATACTTTTTCGGAACTTGGCAAGCGGTTTCCACGGGCGCCATCACACATCAAGCAGCGCGCCAGGAGCGAAAGCCGCAGATCCGGTTGCTAGCTCCTGCCATCAGGCATGTCAGGTCTTTCTTTGTGAATTGCCGCATCGCGGCCATCTACCAGACTCTTATGAGAACGGACAGTTTCATCGCAGTATGAGTAACGGATAATATGATGTTTCGCCCTCGTTTTCCCGTCATTGCACAATTCTGCACAGCCATCCTCCTTCTCATTCAATGCACCACATCCAGCGAAGCTCGTTCCTATGAAACCGAGCATTACAAGCTCGACCTTGTAACGGTGGCAAGCGGTTTGAGAAATCCGTGGGCGTTGGCGTGGCTGCCGGATGGCCGGATGCTCGTTACCGAACGGATCGGCCGTTTACGCTTTGTCGAAAAATCCGGAAAATTATCGAAACCGATTGCCGGTGTTCCCAAAGTGGCCTTTGCCGGTCAGGGAGGGCTCCTCGATGTGGCGATCGACCCGGATTTCAAAACGAACAAGCTGATTTACTTTTCCTTCTCGGAACCGGGTGGTGGCGGTCGCGGTACAGCTGTTGCGCGCGCCGTTCTGGACGGTGCCGCATTGCGCGATGTGCGCGTGATATTCCGGCAATTTCCCAAGAGCGGAGGCGGGGTGCATTTTGGCTCCCGCATCGTCGTGGCGCGCGACGGCACATTGTTTGTGACGATCGGCGAGCGTGGGCAAAGGGAAAAGGCTCAGGATCCAAGCATCAACCGAGGACAGGTGATCCGTATTCATAAGGATGGTAGAATTCCCGACAGCAATCCGTTTGTCGGGCGAAAGGGGTACCGTCCCGAAATCTGGTCATATGGACACCGCAATCCGCAGGGCGCCGCGCTGCATCCCGAAACCGGCAAGCTCTGGATTCACGAGCATGGAGCGCGCGGCGGCGACGAGATCAATATACCTGAAGCCGGGAAGAATTACGGCTGGCCGGTGATCGCCTATGGCCGGCATTATTCGGGCGCCAAGATAGGGGTGGGTACGCATAAGGCGGGTATGGAACAGCCCTTATATTATTGGGATCCTTCAATCGCACCGTCGGGCATGGCATTTTATTCCGGCGACAAATATCCAAAGTGGAAGGGAAATCTTTTTGTGGGGGCGCTGGCTTACAGGCTTGTGTCCCGTCTTGAGCTCGATGGCGGGAAAATTGTCAAAGAGGAGCGGATTCTGACGGAGCTTCGCGAGCGTATTCGCGATGTACGCCAGGGGCCGGATGGATTTCTCTATGTGGTGACCGACGGCAGCGCCGGGAGAATAATCCGGCTTGTACCAACAGGCCGTTGACCGGTTGAGCCGGGTGGCCCGTGGACCGTGAGACCGGGGCTGGCGCGACTGTCATGCATATGCGTTTCGGGCTTTCAGAATTGAGAGTTCGGCGTTACGCTGTTCCGAGCGCAGAGATATTATTCCACCCGGCGGCAGAGGTGCCGGGCACAGATATGAGGGAGTAGTGGTCATGTCCAGGGAAAAATTTGAAATAACGCGCCGCGGCGTCGTGGCAGGTTTTGCCGGTATTGCGGCGGCAGGAGCAACAGGTGGCCGCTTAGTGTCCCCGGCCCAAGCAGCAGCGCCGATGCTCGGCCGGTCGCGTCCGGCCCATTACCGTTTCAAGATCGGAGATTTTGAAGTCACGACCATCTATGACGGTGCGCTCGCCATTCCCAAGGTGCATCCGATTTTCGGAAAAAACCAGAAAATCGAAGATGTTCAGGCATTTCTTCTCAAGAACCATCTGCCAACCGACAAAATGACTATTTCTTTTACACCGGTGATCGTCAATACCGGCAGGGAGGTCGTCATGTTCGATGCGGGATATGGCGAAGAGCGCCGCGACAAGGGGGCCGGGCTTATGGCGGCGACCCTCGCGACTGCCGGATATACGCCCGAGCAGATCGACGTTGTCGTTATCACCCATTGTCATCCCGACCATGTCAGCGGATTGATGGAGGGCGACAGGCCGGTGTTTCCCAACGCGCGCTATGTCACGGGAGAGGTGGAGTATAATTTTTGGAGCAGGAAGGAACTCCTCAATGACGCGAACAAGGGCATGGTCCGCCGCGCCAAGGCGGTTCAGAGCAATGTGGTTCCGCTCGCAGAGAAGATGAAATTCATCCGGGCAGGGGCCGATGTCGTGACCGGGATCACCTCGGTTCCGGCGTTCGGCCATACGCCGGGGCACATGGTCTTTCATATCGAGAGCGCCGGCAAGCGCTTCATGATTTTCGCGGATACCACCAACCATTATGTTGTATCGCTGGCAAAGCCCGACTGGCACTGCGTCTTTGATATGGATGCGGAGGCCGCCGTCAAAACGCGCAAGAAGATCCTCGACATGCTGGCTACGGATAGGATCCCGGCGGCGGGCTATCATATGCCATTCCCGGCGGTCGGGTATGTGGAGAAGATGGGCGCCGGCTACCGTTGGGTGCCGGCCAGCTATCAGCTCGACCTCTAGGATGCCGCCGGTCGCTGCGGCCGGACCTTGATCAGAAAAGAGCATGTCTCGGATTTTTCCGGGACATGCTCTGCTTCCATAATTTGGTTTTCGTTGTGATCGTCCGCGGTTTGGCTCTTAAAAGCTAGCCATTTTATGCTTGAGGCCGGGCGTGTAGCTGTAAGCTCGATCCTTACCGATGCCGTAGGACCATGGCAATCCGGCATTGCGCCAACCGTTGACTGTGCGCTTGCCATTGCTGTCGATATCGCCTTCATAACCGTCGATGATGCTGTAAACTTTATTGTAGCCGTGATTGGCAAGGAGGTTGGCAGCGATGGCGCTGCCTTTGCCGTTTCGACACATGATGAAAATAACCGGATCGGGATCGAGCCCTTTGCGTTCGATCAAATCGGCAACCGCTGGAACAAAGTCCTTGTTGTCGACACGCTGGTATACTTTTCCAGAATTGGAAAGGATGGTGGTGAACGGCTTGATCGGGATATTTGCGTCAGCAACATCGGGCATGCCGAGGAAATTCACTTCAGCGCGGGTGCGCACGTCGATAAACAGAATTTTGGGGTTTTCGGTCTTGAACCGGTAACCTTCGACAGAGGTTAAATAGAGACCGAGCATCGTCGCCTTATTCAAGGGCATATCGAATAAGTCCGCTTCGGTTTCATATTCGGTTGCCTGTGCCGATCCTGCCATGAGGCCGCCTGCCAAAAGCAATGCTGCGGTGAAGGCAACGGCTTTGCATTTGAGGTTACATTTGTCATTCGCAGTGTGTGCAGTTTGTTCGCTCATGACATTTCTCCGTTATTCTTTTTTCCGTTTCAGTGAGCCCGGCGTTTAGCCGGGGAAACTACCAAATCTCAATGCCTGATTGGACGGTGAGAGATTGAGCAGTCTTTGACTCAAACATTATGGATTCTATTATATTAATATATTCGTATTATTGAATATGAAATATTGCATAGCAGCTATGCACGTAAGGGTATGCTTGGCTGCATATGTGGTGGAGCCGGTGATTTTCCGGTTTGATGCGGATCAAAAGAGGTTAAGGAGTTCGGGAGGATACGGCATTCGGTCCACGGATTTCATTGGATATGAAAATGCTCTACAAACCCGGCATGGCAAGTACCGACAACACAGCGATTGCCGACGATGAGCTTGAGGGAATGTTCGCGCCTCTTCTCGGCCATGAGCGGATCATGGTCGGCGTTTCAGGGGGGGCGGACAGCATGGCGCTTATGCATCTGCTTGCGCGCTGGTTTGAGACGTGTTCGAGAAAATTGAACGATTTGGTTGTTGTGACGGTTGATCATGGCATCAGGCCCGAATCGCGAAATGAGGCGCAATGGGTATCGGAGCGCGCGCATGCTTTGGGGATTTCGCATCACATTGTGGAATGGAAGGATGAAACGCCGTCCTCTGCATTGCAGGAGGCCGCGCGTGAGGCCCGCTACAAGCTGTTGACGGAGGCGGCGAAGGATTTTGGCTGCACAGCGCTGTCGGTGGCCCATACCCAGGACGATCAGGCGGAGACATTGCTCATGCGGTTGGCGCGTGGAAGCGGGCTTGACGGGCTGTCCGCCATGGCGCCAGTCTCAGAGCGGGACGGGGTGGCGCTTGTACGCCCGTTACTTGGACTGCCCAAGTCTCGACTGATTGCGAGCCTGGAGGCGGGCGGGCAGGAGTGGATTGAGGATCCCAGCAATGAGGATCTGGGCTATGAACGGGTCAGGATTCGAAAGATGCTGCAATCGCTCGAAACCCTCGGGATTGATCCAACGGGGCTTGCGCGCAGCTCGAAGCGGCTCCTGAGGGCACGGCTGGCCCTGGAAGACATGACCAGCTCGGTTCTGGCCCGGATTGTAGACTGTCATGGCGGCGCCCTTGGCCAAATCCATGTCCCCGCTTTTTTTGACCTCAGCGAGGAAATTCAGCTCCGGGTCATGGGGCAGGTCATTCAGGCATTTGGTGGGCGGGGCGAACCGCCGCAACTGGCCAAGCTGGAGACAGTGACCAATGAGCTGAACCTGGCCCATAAGCGCAATGAAAGCTGTTCGACATCGCTTGGCGGATCGCTTATCCGTCTGGAAGTTCATAGGCTTCAGCATAAGCTCCATGTTTTTCGCGAGCCGATGCGGGGCGATATCGAAGAGACCGAGGCCGTTCCGGGCCAGGAGATTGTCTGGGACCGGCGGTTTCTGGTGACGCTGGAGAAAGATGCGCCAGCCGGGATGGTCATTGCCGCGCTGGGGAGCGATGCAGTACATGAGTTGGCGGAGTTGGGCCTAAGCCTATCCTCAGTGCCGAAAGAGGCACTGATGGCTCTGCCCGCCTTGAGACAGGGAGACCGGCTCATCGCCGTTGCACACCCGGACCAGGTAGCATTGACGGCTGAAGATGACGCGGCAAGCGTGCTGCCCGATTTCGTTCGATTCGAATTCATGTCGGCGCAATTGTTTCAAAGGGAAACAATGGAGTGAACAAGCGGCACAGGCACCTGGTTTCCGCCTTATTTTTATTGCCATTAATGCCTGTTTTCAGCGTTCTGCGGCTTGGCAAACGGCTTGCACATGCCTATGTATACCTGAACTATGGGCTGGCCAATTTCTCATATGAACTGTTGTTAGCCGGGGTAGCGAGCCCTGGATAAAACCTGAACAGGTTGAAGGCTATAAAGGCTAGGTAATCAAATGAACTCGAATTTCCGTAATTTTGCTATTTGGATCGTCGTAGGGCTGTTGCTCCTTGCCGTGTTCAACCTCTTTCAATCCACCGCTCAACAGGCGCGTTTTGGCGAGACGAGCTATTCGGATTTCTGGGCTGAAGTCGACAAGGGCAATGTTCGTGACGTGGTCATCTCAGGAAACAAGATAACCGGTCACTTCCGTGACAATCGCGGCTTTCAAACCTACACACCGGACGACCCCGGCCTGGTGGGTAAATTGCAGAAAAGCGGCGTGCGCATTACAGCGAAACCTTCGGATGAGGATACGCCATCGCTGTTTGGCGTTCTCCTGTCGTGGTTCCCCATGCTTCTCCTGATTGCCGTTTGGATTTATCTGATGCGTCAAATGCAGGGCGGCGGCGGACGCGCCATGGGGTTCGGTAAATCAAAAGCCAAAATGCTGACGGAGCATCAAGCCCGCAAGACGTTCGATGATGTTGCCGGCGTCGACGAGGCCAAGGAAGATTTGCAGGAGATTGTCGAATTTCTCCGCGATCCGCAGAAATATCAAAGGCTGGGCGGTAAAATACCGCGCGGCGCCCTTCTTGTCGGTCCTCCAGGAACCGGCAAGACTTTGCTCGCACGCGCAGTTGCGGGCGAAGCCAATGTGCCGTTCTTCACAATCTCCGGTTCGGATTTCGTTGAAATGTTCGTCGGTGTCGGCGCAAGCCGTGTCCGCGACATGTTCGAGCAGGCAAAGAAGAATGCGCCATGTATTATATTTATCGATGAAATCGACGCGGTCGGCCGGCATCGCGGCGCCGGTCTCGGCGGCGGCAATGACGAACGGGAGCAGACGCTTAACCAGTTGCTCGTCGAAATGGATGGATTTGAAGCCAATGAGGGGATCATTCTCGTTGCCGCGACCAACCGTCCCGACGTTCTCGATCCCGCACTTCTCCGCCCTGGCCGTTTTGACCGGCAGATAACCGTGCCGCGACCCGATATTATCGGCCGGGCAAAAATTCTGAAAGTTCATGCACGCGATGTTCCGCTGGCGCCGGACGTCGATCTCAAGGTCGTTGCGCGCGGCACGCCTGGTTTTTCAGGTGCGGATCTCGCAAACCTCGTCAACGAGGCGGCCCTGCTTGCGGCACGCCGGTCCAAACGCATGGTGACGCATCAGGAATTTGAAGATGCCAAGGACAAGGTCATGATGGGGGCGGAACGCCGCTCCATGGTCATGACGGATGAAGAGAAGAAACTCACGGCCTATCATGAGGGCGGTCACGCCCTTGTTGCGATCTATCAGGAAGCCTCAGATCCGATCCATAAGGCGACGATCATTCCACGCGGCCGCGCGCTGGGCATGGTGATGCGACTGCCGGAGAGGGATCAGGTGTCGGTGACGCGTGAGAAAATGAAGGCAGATATTGCCGTCGGCATGGGCGGACGCGTGGCGGAGGAGTTGATCTTCGGTCATGACAAGGTCACATCGGGCGCTTCTTCCGATATTCAGATGGTTACCAATCTGTCCAGGGCGATGGTCATGCAGTTCGGCATGTCCGACAAGCTTGGTCCGCT
>CAMYJA010000013.1:89111-131122 GCA_947258705.1 uncultured Hyphomicrobiaceae bacterium
GATACGCTCAAGCTCGTTGATGAGGAAATTCACCGGTTTGTAGAAGAAGGCTATGAAACGGCGCGCAATATACTCGAAGAGCACATGGATCAGCTGCATATTATCGGTGAGGGGCTGCTTGAATATGAAACGCTCACCGGTACGGAAATCAAGGATCTCCTCGATGGCAAACCGCCACTTCGAGAGGATGACACTGATATTTCAGGCGGGCCAACGCCGTCGGCGGTGCCGACAACCGGCGTGAAGCCGAAGAGCAGCGATTCGGGTACAGGCGGCATGGAGCCGCAACCGACCTGATATTTTGTCATTCGGCTTTGCTTGGATTGAAATAGAGCGTATTGAGGGCTGCGGAATTAATCCGCGGCCCTTTTCATCAATATGTCTTCCTGAAGCATGTCAGACAATTCCTATATCCGCCCTCTCGGCATTATTCCAGCTCCTGAACTCGAAGATGGCGAGCGCTTTTTCGGCGGTTTGCCCCTGACCGGTGATGGTGCGCTGTTTTATACGGCGGCGGAGATCATCGAGCGCCAGGATTCGGCCGTGGTGTCGCGAAAGCTGATAAGTCTCGGTGAGCTCTGGGAAAAAGATCTCAGCAATGATGGCGCGCGCGTTGCGGAGATGCTTGAGCGGATTTCGGACAGCCGGTCGCGGCTTTCGGGTCTGGATTATTCCCAGCCGATCGTCATGGGGATTGTGAACGTCACACCCGACAGTTTTTCGGATGGCGGTCAATTTTCAAATGCTCAAGACGCGATCGATCACGGGAAGCGCCTTGAGGATGAGGGGGCCCTGATACTCGATATCGGCGGCGAGTCGACGCGTCCCGGTGCGGATGCGGTGCCGCTCGATGAAGAACTCCGCCGGGTCATGCCCGTGATCGAGGGGCTTTCGGGGCATGTCGAGGCGCGCATATCAATCGATACGAGAAAAAGCGATGTCATGCGGCGCGCGGCCGAGGCCGGGGTGGATATCATCAATGATGTGAGCGCACTTGTTCATGATCCGGACAGTCTCGCGGTTGCGGCCGATACCGGCTTGCCTATCATTTTGATGCATGCGCGGGGCGATCCCGGATTCATGCAAAACGATCCGGTTTATGAGGATGTCGTGCTTGACGTATTCGATTTTCTGAACGGCCGGATCAGGGCCTGCGAGGAGGCCGGTATCGGCCGCTCGCGACTGGTGGCCGATCCGGGTATCGGTTTTGGCAAAACTGCGGAACACAATCTCGCGCTCATTCACGGGTTAAGCCTTTTTCACGGTCTGGGCGTGCCTTTGCTGATCGGTGCTTCGCGCAAGAGATTTATCGGAGCGATCACCGGTGAGGCGGACGCAAAAAAAAGACTGCCCGGATCTCTGGCGGCCGCACTATCTGCGGTGGGGCAGGGTGTGCAGATCATCCGGGTTCATGATGTGGAGCAAACGGTACAGGCCCTCAAGCTTTGGCGCGCCATCGAGACCGGTCAGGGTTCTGTAATTTAAGAATATATTTTGTGAGATATAATATACGGCTGAAGGATGCATAATAAGCGCAATTATTGGCGTGATTCATGCAGGGCTCCAAGTTCGGATCTGCGCCGAATAACATTCAAAAAACGCTCTTATTGAAAATGAGGAATGATATGTCGCGTCAGTATTTTGGGACCGATGGAATTCGTGGTTTGGCAAACAGCCATCCCATTACCTCTGATATTGCGCTCCGGGTCGGCATGGCGGCCGGAAACATATTCAAAAGCGGCGACCGTCGCCACCGTGTCCTTATCGGCAAGGATACACGGCTTTCTGGCTATATGATCGAATCCGCACTGGTGTCGGGCTTTACCGCGGTCGGCATGGAAGTGTTTCAGGTCGGTCCGCTGCCGACCCCCGCGGTCGCGATGCTGACACGCTCCATGCGCGCCGATCTGGGTGTCATGATTTCAGCGTCTCATAATCCCTATTGCGACAATGGCATCAAGTTTTTCGGACCCGACGGATACAAGCTTTCCGACGAAATGGAAAAGCGGATCGAAGAATTGATGGACGGCGAGATAAACGGCCTTCTCGTGC
Source organism: uncultured Hyphomicrobiaceae bacterium (assembly GCA_947258705.1). Classification (GTDB taxonomy): domain Bacteria; phylum Pseudomonadota; class Alphaproteobacteria; order Rhizobiales; family CAMYJA01; genus CAMYJA01. Next base: position 91,164 of record CAMYJA010000013.1, read on the forward strand.
CCCCTGAGCAAATCGGGCGTGCAACACGCGTTGAAAGCGCACGGGAGCGCTATATCGAATTTGCCAAGCGAACCCTACCGAGAAATCTGAAGCTGAACGGTCTTCGTGTGGTAATCGATTGCGCCAATGGTGCGGGTTACAAGGTGGCCCCTCTGGCACTTTGGGAGCTTGGTGCGGAAGTCGTATCGATTGGCATCGATCCGGATGGAACGAACATCAATAAGGATTGTGGCTCAACATCGCCAAAGGCGCTGTGCGACAAGGTGCGGGAAGTCCGCGCGGATGTCGGTATCGCGCTTGACGGGGATGCCGACCGGGTCATGATTGCCGATGAAAACGGGCGTATCGTCGATGGCGACCAGATCATGGCCGTGATTGCGCAATCCTGGCAAAAGCGGGATTTGCTTACTGCCGGCGGGGTTGTTGCCACGGTGATGTCAAACCTCGGGCTTGAGCGGCATCTGGGGGATCTGGGCTTGACGCTGGCCCGAACGCCTGTGGGCGACCGCTATGTTGTCGAATATATGCGCAAGCATGGCTATAATGTCGGCGGCGAGCAGTCGGGGCATATTGTGCTTTCAGATTTTACCACCACGGGTGACGGACTTGTTTCAGCGCTGCAGATACTGGCCTGTGTGGTGGAAAGCGGAAAAAAAGTCAGCGAGGTGTGCGACCGGTTCGAGCCATTGCCGCAATTGCTCGAAAATGTCCGCTATTCGAAAGGTGCGCCGCTCAAGAACAAATGCGTACGCGAGGCCATAACGTCGGGGCAGGACCGGCTTGGCCAGACGGGACGTCTTGTCATACGGCCATCTGGGACGGAGCCCGTCATCCGTGTGATGGCCGAGGGCGATGACGCGGGGCTCGTTTCCGATGTCGTTGGCGACATCGTTCAGGCATTGCGCAAAACCGCCGCATGAGCGGACCCCGCATTTGCGTCTATTGTTCCGGACGATCCGCCTTTATCCGATATCCGACAGTTCTGAACGGACAGAAAAAAATACGGTTATTTACCCGGTTAATGAACTTTTAAATTTTCTGAATCATAGTCCCATTATGAAACATGACAGGGCGATTGCGCGCTGTCATTGACCGCGCATTGCGGTTGCACTGGTAGAGGGGACTCTGATGACTAGATTCAGTATTTCGATTGTTGCGGGCGCGGCGCTGTTTATTGCTTTTTCCACAGTTGCTCAGGCAGGTGGAATTTATGCGGAGGAAGGCGGCAGCCTGAAGGATCCGGTTTATACCGGGGTGCCGGTTCCGGCTCCAATGCCCATTCCAGAAACAACTGCATGGTATATCCGAGGTGATGCCGGTTTTGCATCCTATCAAGAACCTGATGTGCTGGAAGAGAATATTGCCAGTCTCGTAAACACCGGTATTGACTCCACATGGACGGTCGGCGCCGGTATCGGTTATTATTTCACGCCTAATCTACGTGGTGATATTACCGTCGACTATTTTTCCGAAACCATAGTCAAAGGCAGAAACATTTCTGCTGCGACGACTTTCGGGATCGGGCGGCGTGCGTTCGATCTCAACAGCCGTGTCGTGCTTGCCAACCTCTATTATGATTTCGATCAACGCGGCCATTTCTCTCCTTATGTGGGCGTAGGTATTGGCGCTGCGTGGAACAAGGCAGGGCCCGGGACGGCATATAGCGCTGCCGGAAACGGCATCATCCATGATGCAAGCACAACCGATATTGCCGTGGCCCTCATGGCCGGGGCGTCTGTCAAGATCGAGGAGGGGCTGCATTTCGATGCCAATTACCGCTATCTCTATCTCGGTGAAGCGCATACCGGAATCATTACCGATCCTGCAGCAGTCATTCCCGATGGCGGCGATACTGCAATTGACGAGCTTCATGTGCACCAATTCCGTGTCGGCCTGCGCCAGGACATCTGGTAGCAACCGGCGGGTGCGGATAGGCTCGCCAACGACCGATATGACGATGTTATGACGATACAGAATGAATGACGGGCTTCGGTCCGTCATTTTTCGTATGGCGACCATTTGTCCCGCAATTGTCGTTGACTCTCTCCTCCATCATCTTTACCCACGGCGATGGGACACCTCTCCCCAACGAGAGGCAACTATCTGTGAGGGTAGATAAAATGACAGCTACGAACAAACCGGCTTTGCGGCCGGCAAATCCTAATTTTTCATCCGGTCCCTGCTCCAAGCGGCCCGGGTGGTCTCTCGAAAATCTCAACAATGCAGTCCTTGGACGCTCTCATCGCGCCAAGATCGGTAAATCGCGTCTGAAGCTCGCGATCGATAAAACCCATGAGCTTCTCGGATTGCCTGAGGATTATCTGGTGGGCATTATGCCGGCATCCGATACGGGCACGTTCGAGGCTGCGATGTGGAGTTTGCTGGGCGAACGCGGCGTCGATGTTCTGGCATGGGAAAGCTTTGGCAGCGGCTGGGTGACGGATATCGTCAAGCAGCTCAAGCTGGCCGATGCGCGAAAATTCGAAGCCGGATATGGTGAATTGCCGGACCTTGCCCAGGTCGATTTTACAAGGGACGTCGTTTTTACATGGAACGGGACGACTTCAGGTGTGCGGGTGCCTAACGGGGACTGGATCAGCGATGACCGTCAAGGATTGACGCTCTGCGACGCGACATCAGCGGCATTCGCCCAGGATATCGATTGGCCGAAAATCGACGTGGCTTCATTCTCATGGCAGAAAGTCATGGGAGGCGAGGCACAGCATGGCATTCTCATCCTTTCGCCGCGCGCGGTCGCGCGTCTAGAAAGCTATGAGCCCGACTGGCCGGTACCAAAAATTTTCCGCATGACCAAGGGCGGCAAGCTTATCAAGGGTATTTTTGAGGGCGCGACCATCAATACGCCCTCAATGCTTTGTGTCGAGGATTATCTAGATGCTTTGTCCTGGGCGGAAAGTCTCGGCGGGGCTGCGGCCATGCGGGAGCGCGCCGACAGCAACGCCCGGGTGATTTCGGACTGGGTGGCGGATACGGATTGGGCTGACTTTCTGGCTTCGGATCCATTGATCAGGTCAAATACTTCGGTCTGTCTGAAAGTGGTCGACAAGGATGTCAACCAGCTCGATCAGGACGGACAGACTTCCTTTGCCAAGTCTATGGTTGCGCTTCTCGAAGGAGAAGGGGTTGCTTATGACATCGGTTCCTACCGCGATGCACCGGCGGGACTGCGTATCTGGGCCGGATCGACGATCGAGACAAGCGATCTCGAAGCATTGATGCCATGGCTCGATTGGGCATTCTCCGTGACCAAGGCGGAATCTGCCTGACGTTGCGGCGAACAGTTTTTCTAACATCCTAAAAGACTATTCTGCCGGTTCATTACGGCCAGCAGATTTCACAATCAACCGGAGGATGCTGTGATGGCACCAAAAGTACTAATATCAGACGATATGTCGCCGCTGGCGAAGGACGTGTTTGAGAAACGCGGTATCGATGTCGATGTCATAACGGGGCTCGATCGCGACGAGCTGATCAAGATCATCGGAAAATATGACGGTCTTGCCGTGCGGTCGGCCACCAAAGCCACGGAAAAAGTCATCGCGGCGGCCGATAATCTCAAAGTAATAGGCCGGGCCGGTATCGGCGTCGATAATATCGATATTCCGGCAGCCTCGGCGCGCGGCATCATCGTCATGAATACGCCGTTCGGAAACTCAATCACGACAGCGGAACATGCCATTACGATGCTGATGGCCCTGGCCCGTGATATTCCTGCCGCCGACAAATCTACGCAAGGCGGGAAATGGGAGAAATCCCGTTTTATGGGCATTGAAGTGACCGGCAAGACGCTCGGGCTCATCGGCTGCGGTAATATCGGGTCGAATGTGGCTGAACGGGCGATCGGTCTCAAAATGAAAGTGGTGGCCTTCGATCCTTTTCTTTCAACGGAGCGGGCGCGCGACATCGGTGTCGAGAAAGTCGAACTTGACGAACTCTATTCACGGTCCGATTTCATTACATTGCACACCCCCAAAACGGATAAAACCGCCAACATGATCAATGCCGAAGCTTTTGCGAAAATGAAAAAGGGGGTTCGTATCGTCAATTGCGCGCGCGGCGGTTTGATCGACGAGATGGCGCTGAAGGCGGCACTCGAGAGTGGTCATGTCGCCGGTGCGGCGCTGGATGTATTCGAAGTGGAGCCCGCAAAGGACAACGAGCTGTTCGGCATGGAAAATGTCATATGCACGCCGCATCTGGGGGCATCTACAACCGAAGCGCAGGAGAATGTTGCCGTTCAGGTCGCCGAGCAATTGTCGGAATATCTTCTGACAGGCGCCATTACAAATGCGATCAACTTCCCGTCCATCTCGGCCGAAGAGGCGCCTAAGCTGAAACCATATGTGAAGCTTGCCGAACAACTCGGATTATTCGCCGGTCAGATTACGGAAACAGGACTTAAATCCATCAAAATCGAATATGCCGGTGATATTGCCGAGATGAATACGCGAGCGCTGACATCAGCCGCACTGGCGGGTGTTCTCAAACCTTTGCTTTCGGACGTCAACATGGTTTCCGCGCCTGTTCTCGCCCGGGATCGAGGCATCAATATCGAGGAAACGACCCGCGGGCAGGAAGGGGCCTATGAAAGCTATATGCGCCTGACCATTGAAACGGAGCAGCAGGAGCGTTCGGTTGCGGGTACGGTATTTTCCGATGGCAAACCACGGCTTATCCAGATTCGGGGTATCAATATGGAGGCTGAACTGGGTCCACATATGCTTTATACGGAAAATTGCGACAAGCCCGGTTTTGTCGGCGCCCTCGGGACAGCGCTGGGCAATGCCAATGTGAATATTTCGACTTTCAACCTCGGGCGGGAAGAGGCTGGCGGCAATGCCATTGCGCTGATCGGGATCGACGATGAAATCAAGGACGAAACGATTGATGACGTTCGGCATCTTCCGCATGTGGTGCGGGCCCGCAGAATGGCCTTCTAAAATCCCAAGGCCGGCAATCAGTATATTGCGTTTCTCAAAGCAGCCCCCTGATGGGGCTGCTTTTTTTTACGGGAAGTTTAGGCACGACAAAGTTCGGTCATGTTATGAGGGGTATGTTTTTTCTTTATTGGTTGTGCAATCGGGAGTGAAAAATATGCGTATCTTTCTTTTTTTCGGTGTGTTGTTTCTTATCGGAACCGGGCCAAGTTCTGCCGCCGAGTTTGCCGGGGCATCGAGGATCAAGGAGGTTACCGTATTTCCGCGCGGCGCCGATGTGACGCGCGAGGCGCGCGTTACGCTAGACGGTGGCGACCATGTCGTCGTTCTCGACGATCTGCCATATGGACTGCGCTCCAATTCGATCAGAGTCGAGGGCAGATCCCAGGCCGGGGTTGAGATCGGCGGGCTCGACGTCAAAACAATCTATGTAGGGCGGGAGAATGCCTCACAGAGAAAGGCGCTTGAGGATCAGATATTGAAGGCCGGTGACGAACGCCGTGCACTTGATGCCGTTATTCAGACGGCCGAGGCGCAAAAACGTCTCATTGCCAATCTTGCCGAGCTGCCGACACGTCCCATCAAAGGCGATGGCGCAGCACTTGCGGGCGGCGCCGACTGGGGAAAGATCTTCTCTGTTATCGGCGGAAAAATGGCCGAGGCCCAGGCCGTTATTCTGGAAACACGGGTCAAGCAAAGGGAGATTGACGAAAAAATAAAGGATTTAAAAAAGAAGCTTGCGCAAACCGCATCAAGGCAGGAACGACGGACGCGATTGGCTATCCGCGTCACGGCAGCGGCTGCCGGATCGGCCCAATTCACGATCAAATACCAGATCCGCGGGGCGTCCTGGCAACCGCTTTATGAGGCGCGGCTGGTAACGGGCGAGGGTGGCGGCGCGGCAGGGCTTCGTCTCATCAGGCGCGCCCGCATCTTGCAGTCGAGCGGCGAGGATTGGGACAATGTCAAACTCAGACTATCGACAACGCGGCCGTCGCAAGGCACCGCTGCGCCGGTACTCAATCCGGTGCGCATTGTTTTTCTGCCAAAGCCCGCTCCCAAGGTGAGGCCACAACAGCAGTCATACGGCATGGGTGGCGCCATGTCGGACGAGGCGGAAAGAACAGCGATGAAACCTGCCACTCGGGTCGGAGGCGCTGGGACATTGACAAGACGTGTGATGAGGCAAAAAACTGCCAACATCATTCAAGCGCCGTTTCAGGCCATATATGAAATACCAGGGGCTCAGAGCATCCCGAATGAGGGCGATGCGAAGCAGGTTCAGATCGATGCGCTCGAAATGAAGCCTGAACTTGTGGTGCGCAGCGTTCCCAGTCACTCGGCTACGGCCTATCTTTACGGAAAAATAAAAATAAATCCCGATGTTTCGCTATTGGGCGGGCAGGTCGCGCTCTTCAGGGACGGGGTGTTTGTCGGGAATGGCGGATTGCCGCTATTGAGCGGCGGTGAAGATCATGAACTCGGTTTCGGGGTCGATGACGGGGTACGCATAAAGTATGCGGTGATCTCGAAGAAGAAGGGCGAGTCTGGAATATTGACCAAGTCCAGAACGGATGAACGGAAATACAAGATCACGGTTTCCAATCTGCACAAGATCCCGGTCAAAATCGAAGTCATTGAGCGGATTCCGGTTTCGGGCCATGAGGACATTCTGATTAAACCTCTCTCCGGCGCGACGAAACCGTCGCGTGTGGATATTGACGACAAATCGGGTGTGCAGGCCTGGGATATGACGCTTAAACCTGGCAAGGACCAGACCGTCTGGTTCGGTTATGAAATCAGCTGGCCGAAAGACCGCAAGATCCGGGAAGTCGCTGCGGGTGTGCGTTAGCACCGCCGCCTTGTCTGCGGCCTGCGCATCATTTGCGGGCGGTGGTGATGACGCCCGCGACAATGAAAGCGAAACCAATCAGGTGATAGGATTTCAGTTCCTCGCCCAGGAGAATGATTGACAGCAAGGAGCCGAACAAAGGCACGAGGTGCATGAAAACGCCGGTGCGGTTGGCGCCGATGAGTTCGATGCTTCGGTTGAAAAAAATGAAGGCGAGGGTGCTCGGGAATATGGCGACATAGGCGACCGAGAGGAGCGTCGTCATGGTTGGCTGGATCTGGCGCAGCGCGAGATGCTCAAATATCCAGAATGGAACGTTGATGAGCGCCGCGATGAGACTCAGTATCAGGATAAAGCTTGTCCAGTGGATGTTTGGCCGTTTGCGCAGATAGATCGTGTAGATCGCCCATGTGGCGAATGCAAACAGGATGAGGAGGTCGCCCGGATTGAGACTGAGGGATTTCAGCCTTGCCATATCGCCGGACGATATCACCCATAAAACGCCGACGAGCGAAAGACCTATGCCGAAGATTTGGGCGCGGCTCAAGCGGTCGGAAAAGACGAGATAAGCGGCTATTGCGATCATGACAGGTCCCGAGGACTGAATGACGAGGCCATTCAGGGCGGTTGTGTGATTGAGACCGATATAGGTCATGGTGTTAAAGGTGCCGCCGCCGACAACGCCGAGAAAGACGAGGATGCGCCAGTTGTTGATGATTTCCGGCCAGTCAGCGCGGGTCCGGGCGAGTGCGAAGGGTGCAATGAGGAGCGATGCAAAGCTCCACCGGAGACAGGACAAGGCAATGGGAGGTATATGGTCGGCGATGCCGCGTCCCAGTACGAAATTGCCGCCCCAGAAAAATGCCGTGAGAGTCATCAGAATATAGGCATTGTCGAATAACCGGCCGGTGAAGGCGCGCATCGCTTGGTCTTTCGAATTGTTATCGTTACCGATTGAGGCGGGTACTGTTATACGCAGGGAAGCCAGGTTTGTGGACGAAAAAATAGACGGGTGGATAATGTTCCGATCTGCGCTATAAATGCGCCCGAAGGCCCCGAAAATTAAGGGGCTGCTTTTATGTGAAGGAACGGGTTATGGCCAATGTGGTCGTTGTCGGCTCCCAGTGGGGAGATGAGGGCAAGGGTAAAATCGTTGACTGGCTGTCGGAACGCGCCGATGTGGTGGTGCGCTTTCAGGGCGGGCACAATGCCGGGCATACATTGGTTATTGATGGTGTGACGTACAAGCTGTCGGCACTGCCTTCGGGGATCGTGCGTGGCGGCAAACTTTCGGTTATCGGCAATGGGGTGGTACTCGATCCCTGGGCGCTTCTGGCCGAAATCGAGTCCATTGCGGAACAGGGTGTCGATGTATCGCACGAAAACCTTCGTATCGCGGAGAACACGACGCTGATTCTGCCCATTCACTCAGAACTTGATAATCTGCGCGAGGCGGCCGCGGGCAAAGGCAAGATCGGAACCACCGGACGCGGGATCGGCCCGGCCTATGAAGACAAGGTCGGACGGCGCTCAATCAGGGCAATGGACCTTGCCAATCTCGACAGTCTCGGCGCAAAGATCGAGCGGGCGCTCAAGCATCATAATGCGCTCCGCCGCGGCATGGGCGAACCGGAAGTCGAGGCAGGTCCGCTATTCGACGCACTCAGTGAAATTGCCCCCAGAATTCTGCCCTATGTCGTACCGGTATGGTCGCTTCTCGACGGTGCGCGGCGCGAGGGAAAACGTATTTTGTTCGAGGGCGCACAGGGAGCGCTTCTCGACATCGATCATGGCACATATCCTTATGTGACCTCATCCAACACGGTCGGCGCGCAGGCGGCCACAGGATCGGGTATCGGGCCGGGGGCCATCGATTATGTGCTCGGCATCACAAAAGCCTATACCACGCGGGTGGGCATGGGACCTTTTCCGACCGAGCTTGAAGACGCTGTAGGTCAGAGGCTCGGCGAGCGGGGGCGTGAGTTCGGCACGGTGACCGGGCGACAACGGCGTTGCGGCTGGTTCGATGCGGCTCTCGTGCGCCAGACGATCAAGGTTGCTGGCATCAACGGGATTGCCCTGACTAAGCTTGATGTTCTGGATGGCTTTGAAGAGCTGAAAGTCTGTACCGGCTACGAGCTTGACGGCAACAGGATCGATCATCTTCCCGCCGCCGAAGGCGCCCAAGCGCGCGTAAAGCCGATATATGAGTCGCTCGAGGGATGGTCGCAATCAACCGAGGCCGCACGGTCATGGGCGGAGCTTCCGGCGCAATGCGTGAAATACGTCAAACGCATTGAGGAATTGATCGAAGCGCCGGTCGCACTTCTTTCGACAAGTCCCGAACGTGACGACACGATCCTGGTTCATGATCCCTTTCAGGACTAGTTTTCCTCCATCAGATGTTCACAAGGACTCTAGATGGCACCACCATTACTGACATTGCAGGATATCCATCTGACCTTCGGGGGCACGCCCCTGTTCGAGGGCGCTGAGTTCAGCGTGTTCGAGCGCGACCGCTTGTGTCTCGTCGGACGGAACGGCTCGGGTAAATCCACTCTTCTCAAGATCGCCGCGGGCATGGTTCAGCCGGATGACGGCATCCGTTTCGTCAAACCCGGCGTGACCTTTCGCTATCTGGAGCAAGAACCCGATTTCTCTGGTTTCGGGACGGTGAGGGAATATGCAGCATCCGATCTCGACCCGGGCGGTGATGAATATATGATCGAAGTTCTTCTTTCCGAACTCGGGCTTTCGGGTGATGAAAAATGCGGAAACCTATCGGGAGGAGAGGCGCGCCGGGCGGCTATTGTGCGCGCAATTGTTTCCGAGCCTGACATCCTGATACTGGACGAGCCGACCAATCATCTCGATCTGCCTGCCATCGAATGGCTCGAGGGCAGGCTTAAAGAGATGCGCTCGGCGATTGTTCTGATCAGCCATGACCGGCGTTTTCTCACCAATTTGTCACGCCGGGTGATCTGGATCGACCGGGGAAAGACCAGAACGCTGGAGCAGGGTTTTGGCGCGTTCGAGGCATGGCGCGATGAACTGCTCGAACGCGAGGAGCGGGATCGCCACAAGCTCGACCGGAAAATCGTTCGGGAAAACCATTGGGTTGTTCACGGCGTTTCGGGGCGGCGGAAACGCAATCAAAAACGACTTGCGGATTTGCGCGAATTGCGGGCTGAGCGGGAAAAGTTGAACGAGCGGTCCCGGCGGGCCAGGGACAATGTTTCCATGACGGCATCGGAAGCGCAATTTTCGGGTAAGCTGGTGGTTGAAATGAACGGTGTGTCGAAGTCCTGGGACGGGGCGCCGCTCATCCGCGATTTATCTCTTAAAATTCACCGCAAGGACCGGATTGGCATTGTCGGCCCGAACGGGTCGGGCAAGACGACACTGCTCAAGCTTCTGACCGGGCAGATTGAACCGGATTCCGGCGATATTCGTATGGGAACGAATATCGAGCTCAACAGTCTCGATCAGAAACGCGAAAGTCTGGCAGCCACGACATCGCTCAAGGATGCACTGACGGGCTGCGGCGGCGACATGGTCAGCGTCGGGGGCACGCAGCGTCATGTGATCGGTTATATGAAGGATTTTCTATTTCAGCCGGAACAGGCAGGCACGCCCATCGAGCGATTGTCGGGCGGAGAGCGCGGGCGTTTGATGCTGGCGCGTGCATTTGCGCGGCCGTCCAACATGCTGGTTCTCGACGAGCCAACCAATGATCTCGATCTGGAAACGCTGGATCTTTTGCAGGAGCTTTTAAGCGACTATTCCGGCACGGTATTGCTGGTCTCGCATGACCGGGATTTTATCGACCGGGTCGTAACATCGGTCGTCGCCTCAGAGGGGGACGGCGAGTGGGTATGTTATGCCGGCGGATATTCGGACATGCTGGCCCAAAGAACGGGCCGTGGCATTGCCGGGGAGGGCGAAGGTTCGAAGAAAAAGCGCAAGAAGCGCGCGGCGGCAACGCCCAATACCGATGAAACGGGGGATGGTGCGTCTTCTCCCGCATCGGTCAAGCTTTCCTACAAGGATAAATACGCCCTTGAGGTTCTCCCCGGAGAGATGGAAGAACTTGCTACCGAAATTGCAGAACTGCAATCCCGGCTCGACGATCCGCAGTTCTTTACCACGGATCCGGAGGGTTTCAATGCGACGGCGTCGCGGCTCTCCGAGGCAAGGGCCGAACTCGACGCGCGGGAAGAAAAATGGATTGAGCTTGAAATGCTGCGCGAGACGGTCGAGGGGGATTTGAAGTAAATGGCTTTCAAACTCGATCATCGGCTGGAGGCGGACAGTATCGAGGTCGCGCAATGGCCGCTTTCGGGCGTGCGGCTGATGAATGACGCGCGTTATCCATGGCTGATACTGGTACCGAGGCGGAGCGGTGCGACCGAGTTTATCGACCTTTCTCCAGACGACCGGAGCGCGTTGGGAGGTGAAATCGCACGGGCCTCGAAGGCGCTAAAGTCGCTTTACAATCCAGACAAGATGAATATCGGAATGCTCGGCAATATTGTGTCTCAATTGCATGTTCATGTCGTTGCGCGGCATGCAGGCGATCCGGGGTGGCCCGGTCCCGTTTGGGGGGTCGGTGCGGCGGTTGCCTATGAAGACAGCGCGATTGCAGCTGTAAGGCAGCGGCTGAAGCTGTACTTTGATGAAAACCCGTAAAAACAATTGCATGAGGGTGCTTGAGGTTCGCGGCGAATAACGCCATATGTGAATCCTGTATTTTCCTGGAGATTAATTTCTAATGTCGTCAGAGTTTGAGCGGCGTCGCACTTTTGCGATCATTTCGCATCCGGATGCGGGCAAGACCACGCTCACGGAAAAACTGCTCCACATGGGTGGGGCCATTCATCTTGCCGGCCAGGTCAAGGCGCAGGGCAACCGCCGCCGTGCGCGGTCAGACTGGATGAAGATCGAGCAGGAGCGGGGGATCTCGGTCACCAGCTCGGTGATGACGTTCGAGTATAAAGGGCTGGTGTTCAATCTGCTCGACACGCCGGGCCATGAGGATTTCAGCGAGGATACCTACCGGACGCTGACGGCGGTGGATTCCGCGATTATGGTCATCGACGCCGCCAAGGGTATTGAGAGCCAGACCCTGAAACTGTTCGAAGTCTGCCGGCTGCGCGATATTCCGATCATTACGTTCATCAATAAAATCGACCGTGAAGGGCTCGATCCCTTTGAGCTGCTTGACGAGATTCAGGACAAATTAGCCCTTGATCTCGTGCCGCTCGTCTGGCCGATCGGGATGGGCGGTGAATTTCATGGTTGTTTCGATATCCCGAATTCGAAATTCCTGACGAGCACAGAGGGCAAGGGCGGTGTTTGTGACACGGTCGTCCAATGTACCGGGGTGGACGACAAGGTTCTAGACGAGGCCGTTGACGATGTTCTTCTTGCCTCGGTCAGGGAGAATGTCGAATTGGCCCAAGCCGCCTATCCCGCCTTCGACCGGGACGCCTATAATGACGGTCATCTGACACCGGTTATTTTCGGCAGCGCGCTCAAGGACTATTGCATCGAAACCATGCTCGACCTTATTGCAGCGAATGCGCCGGCGCCACAGCCGGTGAAATCGGCAAGCCGAACGGTCGAACCGGGGGAGGAGTCGGTTTCCGGATTCGTCTTCAAGGTACAGGCGAATATGGATAAAAACCATCGTGACCGCATTGCGTTTATGCGCCTGACTTCAGGAGAGTTCCGCCGCGGAATGAAGCTCAAACAGGTCCGCACGGGCAAGGACATCATGATACATAGTCCCATTCTCTTTTTCGCGCAGGACCGGGAGGTGGCCGAGGATGCCAGCTCCGGCGACGTTATCGGCATTCCCAATCACGGAACGATCCGGGTGGGGGATACTTTCACGGAAGGCGAGGAATTGCGCTTTACCGGACTGCCGGTTTTTGCACCCGAAATTCTGCGCCGTGTGCGTCTTGGGGACACAACGCGGATCAAGCAGTTGCGGCAGGCTCTGAACGATCTGGCGGATGAGGGGCTTGTTCAGGTTTTCAAACCTTCGCTGGGCGCGAACTGGATCGTGGGCGTTGTTGGTGTATTGCAGCTTGACGTTCTCAAGTCGCGCGCCAAGCAGGATTACCGCATCGATATCGAATTCGAGCCCATCAATTATTCGGTTGCGCGCTGGCTGCGTTCGGACGATGAGACGGTTCTTGAAGGCTTTATCGCGGCGCAATCGCTTCATGTCATGCGGGACCGGAATGAAGATCCGGTATTTCTCGCCAATGGCGCTTGGGAACTCGATTATCACATTAAAAAACATGACGGCATCGAATTTCTGAAAACCAAGGAAATCGAATAGGCGCCAATCCGGGGATTGGTATTTATTGACGGTGCTAACAGCCGATCAGTCGCGGCCGGATTCGATATCGAGATAGGTTTTTATCACGAAAGCGGTGGCCGGCGTCATGCGCGCGAGATAGCTGACGATATTTTCGCGCTCGACCGAAACAAGCGTGCCTTCGGTGATTGTGAGTTTTTCTTCAGGGACGCCCCCAAGCACGAAGTAATGACCCAGCACGCTGGTTCCATCGGGATAACGGGTTTGATATTCGACAAGAGGTTCGAATTTTTTTGCAGAAGGAGCATAGCCCGTCTCCTCACTGATCTCACGCGCAACGCACTCAAGAAATGTCTCGTCTCCCTCGCGATGGCCGCCAAAGAGACCGATCATGGCGGCGAACAGAAGGCCCGGCTTGTCGTCACGCAATTGCAGAAGAAAATTTCCGTCCGAGCCGATCAGGATCGCGCATGCGATCTCGCGGGTGTTTTGCGTCATTTGGCGGGCCGATCGTTTGGTGCGCTTGCGGTGATGGGGCCGTTGCAGTTTTCGATGCGCTCTTCGTGCAAGGGCAGTATCAGCAGTCGGGTTGGATCGACCGGCCCCGGGAACGTAAACTGGCCATTTCGAACCGGTTGAAAACCTGCCTTGCCGTAATAGGGAACATCTCCGACCAGCACGAGCGCGTCGAGGCCTTTTCTTTGGGACGTTTCCCTCGCAGCCTCGATCAGCCGGAGCCCCAGATTGTGCCCGGCATGGTCGGGATTTACAGTGAGCGGGCCGAGCAGCGCGCCAACGCAGTCCTGCCCAAGATTAATGTGGGTGAAGCGGATGGCCGCCGCCAATTCACTGTTCGACCAGGCGGTCATGCAGAGCGCCGTATGGCTCTCCTGCCCTTCGCGCAGCCTGTACGCCGTGCGGGCGAAGCGGCCCGGCCCATAGACCCGAGCTTCGAGCTCCGCCACGTCATTGCGGTCGGAACTCCGCATGGCACGTATTTGATAGTGGGATGACATCGTTTGCGATTTTCGCTCAATTCAAAATGTATTTATGCGCAGTGTTCATATCCGAGAGCGCGGCAATAGCAGATCGGGTGGTCCGTTACCAGTGAGGGTTGACCGGATGATTATGGAGGATTTCGCCAAGCCGCCGTTTTATCGCCGGGCGGGCGCCAGCGGGCAAATCATCGGGGGTAAAAAATTTTTGCTCAATAATTTCGGCATTTGGCGCCGGCATTTCCCGGCGTTGCCAATCGCGGATGACGAACAGCGCCACATGATCGCCGGGAAATGCCTCGAAATTGGCAAACAAGCCGTGAAACAGGGCTTCTCCGCCGATATCGATGCCTGTTTCCTCACGAATTTCGCGGGCAACGCCTTCAAAGACAGTTTCCCCTTTTTCAACGCCGCCGCCCGGAAAATGCCATCCGGTCCTGTAACCATGACGAACAAGGAGGACGGAGTTATCTTCGCCGAATATAACGGCCTGCGCCCCCAATGTCTGACCGCGGGTCAGACGCCAATAGGGCTGCAATATTTTTCCGATTATTCTCACATGGTTCTCTTTGATCGCACGCTCAACACGAATTTACTCTCCGAATGTGTGATTTGGTACTATATTTCCATTTTTCGTCAATGAGGGCGGGTGTGTTTTCACCCGCATGGTTTGGTAAGTCTCATGAAACATGTGTTTCGCATAGCCCATTTATCCGATGTGCATCTGGGTCCGCTGAAAGGGCTCAATTGGCGTTCGCTCACGAACAAGCGCATTTTAGGCTATATCAACTGGCATCGAGGCCGGAAAAACGTGCATTTGCGCGATAAAATCGATTTATTGATGCAGGACATCGAGTTGCATGAACCCGATCATGTTGCGGTGACGGGGGACCTGGTCAATCTCGGTCTGCCGGAGGAGTTTATCGCGGCCATGGAGTGGCTCGAAGCGATCGGTCCACCGGACTATGTCAGCGTCGTTCCCGGCAATCATGACGCCTATGTCAAATTGCGAAACGATCCCGGCTTCAAGCGCTGGATGCCTTACATGACAAGCAATGAGGGTGGCCGCGCTTTTGAGGACAGCGAGGAGGCATTCCCATATGTCAAACGGTTTGGCGATGTCGCCCTCATTGGTTTTTCGAGTGCGGTTCCGACGCCGCCTTTCATCGCATCCGGCAGGTTGGGGCCGGAACAGATTGCTCCGGCTGGGGGTATCTTCGAGAAACTGGGACGGGAGGGATTGTGCCGCATCGTTCTCATGCATCATCCGCCCATGACCAGCCGCTCGAACTGGTACCGGGGATTGTCGGATGCAAAAGCCTTTGGAAAAATCGTGAAATCGCATGGCGCCGAGCTCATATTGCACGGACACTGGCATAAGCAGACCATGAACTCCATGGATGTTGCGAATGGACATGTGCCGATTATAGGCGTGCCTTCGGCATCGTCGGGGCAGGTCGGACACAAACCTCTTGCCAGATATAATCTGTTCGATTTTTATCGACAGGGCGATCAGTGGACGGCGCATATGACGGGCCGAGGATTGAGTAGTCTGGAAGGACCGGTACAGACTATTGAAACGCACGAAATAGAGCTGGCGTTTCACAAGGAGCGCGAATCTGAAATGATCGATGGTTAGGTTCAGATGCTAATGAATCCAAATCATCAGTTACAGGATGGATTATAGGGGACGGTTGAAAATGAGCGATATTTCTTCATCGGTTGATATCGGGGATCAGGCGGACCGGGGATTTAGAGGTTGGTTGAGGGGGGTGTTGTCGAGCACCGGATTCGAGAAATGCATCATTGCTCTGATCGTAATCAATGCGATAACGCTGGGGATCGAGACGGACGAAGGAATGAAAGCTTCGCTTTCTCCGTTCATAGTGTATCTGGATCAGATTATTCTTGCGGTTTTTGTCGTAGAGATTCTATTACGCATCTTTGCATTCGGCGGTCAGTTCTGGCGCGATCCATGGAGCCTGTTCGACTTTACCGTCGTATCATTCGCGCTCATACCGGCTACCGGAAATCTATCCGTTCTCAGGGCGTTTCGCATTTTGCGCGCAATGCGTCTCGTCTCGAGCGTGCCATCCATGCGCCGGGTGGTGAGCGGATTGCTCAACGCCCTTCCCGGCATGGGATCGATCAGTCTGCTGCTCGTTCTCATATTATACGTGTCTTCGGTAATGGCGACCAAACTATTCGGTCCAACCGTGCCGGAATATTTCAGCTCGCTCGGCCATTCGGCATTTTCTCTGTTTAAGGTCATGACGCTTGAAGGCTGGCCCGATATCGCAGATGCCGTCATCAAGTTTCACCCATGGGCATGGACATTTTTCGTCCTCTATATTCTGGTCACGGCTTTTGCGGTTCTCAATCTTTTTATCGGCATCATCGTCGATGCCATGCAACCGCAGAACCAGGCCATTCATGATGAGATTGACGTCGCCGAACGGGAACTCGATGAGGTTCTTCATGAATTGCGCGCCCTCAGGACAGAGGTCATGGCCATGCGCGCCGAAGGGCGGTAGCTTTTCCACCATCGCCCCGGCTTGACCACATGAGGGCTTTAGACCAGACTGACCGCCGCCTATCTTCAGGGTGAAACGCCGGGCAGAATTTTATTTTATTGTTGGAGTGTAATTGATGTTTTTTTCGAATTCCGGTGTTCTATTGAAATCGCTCCTTGGCTCGGCCAGGGTATTGTCCCTGGCCATCATTCTGGTCTCCACCGGTGTTTTGATTATGGGCATGTCGAACAGCCGGGCGGTTGATGTGTCTCACCCTTTAAGGTTGTTCAAGGTTGAAACCGCCTATGACGATGTGAAGTTTGACGTTGAAAATTCGATCGTGGATGCGGGCTACAAAATTATATATCGCGGCGATATCGGCAAGATGCTGGAGCGAACCGCCGGCGAGGTGGGATCGAAGAAAAAGGTCTATGAGCAGGCTGGATTTTTTCTGTTCTGTTCCGCCCCACATTCCTATGCGACGATGGCTGCGGACCCCCGCAACATCGCTTTTTGTCCCTATAATTTGATTTTCTATTCCCTGCCCGGAGAAAAAGACACCACTTATGTCGGTTATCGCCGCCCCGCGCCCGTTGGATCCGAAGAATCGAAGGCTGCGTTGATGAAACTCGACGAATTGCTCGAGGGTCTGGTCAAGGCCGCATTGAACTAGGAAGTTCCCGAATGAGCCTGTTTGGATGGGGCGGGAAGAAGCTTAACCTCGCGCTTCAGGGCGGGGGTGCGCATGGTGCGTTCACATGGGGTGTTCTGGACCGATTGCTGGAAGAGCCGTCGATCAATATCACGTCGATTAGCGGAACCAGCGCGGGCGCGGTCAACGGTGCGGCGCTGGCGTCGGGCTATGCGGAGGGTGGCGCCCCGGGCGCACGGGAGAAGCTCAGCGAGATCTGGGAGGCAATCGGACGATCCTCTCAACCCGATTTTCAACGTTACAATCCATTTTTGTTCGGGCTGGATACGATGGACCGAGCGGCGGGGGCATCGGTCAAACAGTTCATGAAGATGTTTTCACCCGAGCAGCTCAATCCCCTCAATATCGATCCGCTGCGGGCGCTGCTGGAGGCGCATATCGATTTTGCACGTCTCAGGCGGAGTTCTGAGGTCAGGCTGTTTATTGCCGCGACCGAGGCCCAAACGGGGCGGTCCCGCATATTTCAACATCATGAGCTGAGTTCGGACGTGGTGCTCGCATCGGCCTGTCTGCCGACCATCCACAGGGCGGTCAAGATCAAGGGCCGCTACTATTGGGATGGAGGTTTTTCGGCAAACCCCGACCTCGGTTCGCTCATTCTGAACTCGAATACGTCTGATACGTTGCTCGTTCTACTCAACCCGATGCGGATCGACGACGTGCCAAAATCCGCAGGCAAGATCGCGGAGCAAATGACCAATCTGACATTCAATCAACCGCTTCGACATGAAATCGAATGCTTTTTGGCGATAAGGGACATGAAAACGGGATTTTTTGCCAAGGACGCGTCGCGTCAGGAGCGATACAGACGGCACAGGTTTCATCATATTGACGGTGCGAAACACACGGCCCATCTGGCACCCGACAGCAAGTCCCGTCCCGACAAAACAATGCTGCAAGACCTTTTTTCGGCCGGCCGCAAGGAAGCAGGGTCCTGGCTGGCGGTTCATGGCGATGATATTGGCCGACGGTCGAGCGTCTCGCTAAGCGCATTGCTGGAAGGGGAACAGCAGGATTAGCTTGCCCTGTCCCCGGGCAGCTTCCCTTGACGGGCTAAAAATCATATTATCAAGAAGGGGAACCGCTGGATTGGGACATGGGGGAATGGTTGATGGCTGAATATCAAGAGCCTGCGACGTCGCGTTTGGGGCGATTTATCGATTATGTTGTCGGACGGAATGCGCTCATCGGCGTGGCCTCCCTGATGCTGCTTTGCATATCGGGTTTTGCCACCTGGAGCGGCATGACGGATTTCATCATCGGTGTGTCGACCTCGCCTGGCAGCACGGCCCGTGAAACGCCGCTCGGATTGTCGGTGACCAACGAGTTTCTGGTTATTGCCATTGTCGTTACCCTCACATTTCTGATGTGGCTGGCGCTGCGCGAAACCTTCGCGGCGTCGCGCTTCTGGCGCGAGCGGATGATCACACTGCCGCTATATATTTTTCTCGCTCTTTGGTCGATCGGGTTCGGCTACGGGTTCTGGTGGTCGCTCATTGCCGGTGAAGAGGCGACGCGGACAAGCCTGTCCGGTCTTCAGGAGGACGCCCGGGACGCCGGTGCGGTAGTGGCTGCGCGTCTCGATGCCGTGCGCATACAGCTCGACAATGTGGTGAGCTGGTCGGAAACGCAGATGGCGCGGGAGGAGCAAAGCGGCGGCAGTTGCGGAATTCCATCGGGTGCCGGTCAGGGGCCGCTCTACAATGCACGCCGGGGCGTGCGCGATTCCGTTGTCACGCTCAGGGACGGTATTACGAATTCCTGGGTGGCGCCCGTGCAGGCTGACCTCGAGCAATTACGCCGGGGCGCGGCCCGGCTTGAGGGCGCAACTGTGGCCGAGCGGCAGCAAACGTTCGAAAACCAGGCCTCCGAAATAAGGGGCAAGGCGCGCAGCATTGCAGCCAGAAGCAATCAGTTCGGCATTTCGACAGCGAGTGAGATGCGGGCGCTCGCCGATGCGGTTTCGGTGGCGCCGGGGGAAAGCGGTTTTAGCTGCTACGATCCGACTTTGGCCCAGAGACTGAGGCAGGCGGCAGACCAGGCGGCCGCACCGGCGGTGCTGAATTTGCGCGAGGCGGCGTTTACGGAAGGGGCCGCGGGCGTTGCCAATGCGGTCAAGAAATTATGGAACAATGTCGCGCAATTCGTGACCAGCATTCCCTCGCGCATCATGGGTGATGAGCAAGAGGCTGCGGAGACCGGTGCGCCAATGACCGGACGGGACCTGATCGCGCTTCTCGCCACGCTCGGGATCGATCTGGGGCTGTTTGCGCTGATGATAATTAATCCGCCGGCACAGCAACCGGTGCGCACCGCGCTCAAAGGGGCGCGGCTCAGCCTGCCGCCCGAGACCGTGATCCGGCACATACGGGATGCCATTCAAACAGCCATTGCGCGCGCCCCCAATGCCGATTTCGAATGGGTGCGGAAACATTTTCTGCATCACAGGCAGTCGGCCTATTTCATCATTCCCAATCTGCATGGGGGTGATCCGGATAATAAAGAAGAAACGGCGAAGGCGCTGGCAATGAACCAACTCGCGGGCGTGCTCAATGATCTTGATCTCGTGCGCTGGCCGAAAAAGGAGGAAATGGAGGCTCTGATTGCCGAGGAGAAAGTGGCCAGCCAAACCGACCTAACCGAGATCAGGAAGGAATGGATCGCGTCGCAGAACATCGAAGGCAAGACAGCCGAAGAGCACAAGGCCAAGCAAATCCAGCGCAATCACGGTCTGTTCTCGAAAGCGGAACGGGCGCTTGAATTTGCCGGCTGGGGTGAGGGAGCCCGGCGGGATGTCGAAATATTCGTCTTTGAGGACACGGAAGGGCTGACGCCGCTTCTGACAGTCCTTAATTCCGAGGCGCTGGGGATCGAAGAGCCTGAAATTATCGAGAATGCGAAACAGGAAGAAACGCTGCGTATCGAGCATGATGGGCAGAAACAATTGCCCGCCGGAGAGCCAGGTAATAGCGATTAGAGCTGCGTGATTCGGACTTATGACGGAAAATCCTGACAGGCCGGGCATGCTTCCGTGCGACGCCGCCAATTTGTGTCGGGGACAGAATTATCCCTTTCCCAATCCGGTGCTTTATTCTATCAAATGATTGTTAGAAACGGCCATGGAGTTGGCGCTGTGCGCGAGCCGGAGAGCAGGAAAACCGCAAAGGCCGTCCAGGAGCCGAACAAGCGCAGGAAGGCGGCGTCGCAGGAGCATGTGACGCGGCGAAAAATACTGGATGCTGCATCCGATCTTTTTCGCGACAAGGGATATGCATCGACCACTCTTCGACAAATTGCCGATGCCGCGGGAATGCAGGCCGGAAGCGTCTATTACCACTTCGAATCGAAAGACGCGATCGTCTCGGAAATCCTTGACCTCGGAATCACTTATGTTTTCGATGAGGTGAAACGACGGGTCGAGAAGCTCGGCCCAGGTGCCGAGCCGAAGGCCAGGCTCGAGGTCGCGATCGATGGGCATTTGTCGGGATTGTTATCCCATGAAAGCTTCCTGTCGGCCAACATTCGCAACTATGGGCAATTGCCGGAAGATCTTCGCAAAAAAAACGTACCTCTGCGGCGTGCCTATGTCGGCTATTGGGATGCGCTTCTTCTCGAGGCGCAGAAAGCGGGCGCGATCAGAGCGGATCTCGATCTTAAAATATTACGGCTCTTTACGATAGGCTCGCTTAACTGGACAGTGGAATGGCACAAGCCTGACAAAGGTTCGATCGAGGAGCTGTCGATGCAGATCAAATCTATTTTGTTCGATGGAATTTCGCCTGTCGGGTAATCGCTTTGCTACTTCGTGTAAAAAACTGTTCTCCCGCGATGCTGTATTATTTGCGCCGGTCCGCGTGTAAAATATAAGAGATCAGGTCAGGGACGGGTGTATTGGCTGAACGTGAATTGGATATTTCTGATGGGCGGGGGAAAATGGATCTCAATCGCGTTGCTTGTCTTGAGCACCGTGTTCGCCCTGAGCGTCTGGTTCTCTTCTGCCGCCATTCTTCCCATTATCAGCCACGAATTTGATCTTTCGCCAGGATGGGGCGCGCTGGCAGGCAGCTCCGTTGCAATCGGATTTGTCTTTGGAACGCTGACAAGCGCAATTTTCGGGCTTTCCGACCGCCTCGCTCCGCGCCGCTTCTTCATGCTTTGTTGTTTTATCGCCGCCCTTTCGAACCTGGCCATGGTCTGGGTGCATCCTGACAGTTGGGCGACATTTGTGTTGCGCGGTGTGGCCGGCGCGATGATGGCGGGGGTTTATCCGGTCGGTATGAAAATCGCGTCTTCATGGGCGCAAAACGACCGCGGCCTTCTCATAGGGCTGTTGGTCGGCGCTGCGACACTCGGTTCGGCCTCGCCTCATCTCATTGGGTTTTTTACGCTTGAGGACTGGCGCAGTACAATCATTGCAAGTTCCCTTCTGTGCCTGATTGCAGGGATCATGATCAATGCGGTCCGCCTGGGGCCAGGCTATGCCGATGCGGTGCGTTTCAAGGCGCGATATGCACTCAGGGCCTTCACCGACCGCTCGCTGCGTCTCGCCAATATCGGCTATTTGGGTCATATGTGGGAACTCTATGCCATGTGGTCCTGGGTGGGACTTTTTCTGGCTGCGAGCTTTTCGGTCGCACCCGGCGGCGATGACGCAGCCGGTTTTGCCAAGCTCGTGACTTTTCTGGCTGTGGGCGCGGGTGCTGCGGGCTGCCTCGCGGCAGGGCGGCTCGCGGATATTTTCGGGCGGACAATCGTGACAAGCGCCGCCATGACAATTTCCGGCATTCTGAGTGTTCTCGTGGGCTTCTTTTTCGGCGCCAATCCCTATCTTGTCAGCGTGATCTGCGTGATCTGGGGCATAGCAGCGGTTGCAGATTCGGCCCAGTTCTCGGCCAGCATCGTGGAGCTCAGCGACCGGGAGCTGGTCGGCACCATGTTGACGATGCAGACGTCCGCCGGATTTTTGCTCACCATAGTGACCATACAACTGACCCCTTATGTTGTGGAGCTGGTCGGGTGGCGATACGGGTTTGCCTATCTGGCCCTTGGTCCGCTTGTCGGAACGATCGGCATGCTCAGGCTTCGCGCACTGCCCGAAGCCCGGAAACTGGCGGGCGGGCTGAAATGACGCGCGATTGAAAACCATTGAGCGAACCGGTTTTCAGCCGTCTCGATCAGGGCAGATCTGAATTGGCTTGGGCGGCGGAAGCGGGTAGGATTGTTTTCATTCGTTCAATTTTGTGGTCGGGAGGTGTAGGCAGGCATGAAGGGTACGGCTTTTTTGATATTTGGACTTTTGTTGATCGCGCTGGCGGCGCTGTGGTTTTTGTCACCTGTTTCGGAGATCGTCCTTCAGGCTCCGGCTCCGGAAAGAGAGCTGTCCACGCGCGGGATTGGAGGCAGCACCAGTACTTTTTTGAACTGGGCGGAAGTCGTGGTCGATGGACTGAACGCTTTTTTTGGCGCGTTCGGTTTTTATTTGTCCTTGAAGGGCTGGCGTCTCAGGCGTTCGGAGAAAGAAGCCACCGAAGAAAAAGCCTGAACGAAATTACCGAACCAGGAAATATGACTGACCGGGCGAGGGGACAGAGGTCAATATTGTGAAGGGGGCTCACTCATGGAACTCATTGCCAACGTCCTCATTGCACTCGTTGCGGCGCTGCATATTTATTTTCTGATCCTCGAGATGTTCCTCTGGGACAAGCCTTATGGATTGCGGGTCTTCGGCCAATCCCGGGAGGCGGCCAAAGCAAGCAAGGTGCTTGCAATGAACCAGGGGCTTTATAACGGATTTCTGGCGGCAGGACTTTTATGGGGGCTTAGTCTCGGTGGAGCCGGTTTTTCGATCAAAATCTTTTTTCTGATCTGCGTCGTCATTGCCGGTGTTTTCGGCGGTGTGACCGTCAGCCGAAAAATATTCTTCGTGCAGGCGGCTCCTGCGGTGCTGGCGCTTGCCCTGCTATTGCCCGGCTGACTCCAGGATCAGGGAAGGCGGCTTCATTTTTTCAAGATTGCCCTGACGCGGTCACGCAGCGTCTTGGCGGCCGCACGCAGCTTATGACGACAGGCTTCGGCGAAGGCCATGAGAGAGACATGATTTGCGCGTCCACCACCGCGTCCGGCGAACAGGATATCGCCCATGCGTTTTTTTTCTGTCCAGATTTTCTCGATGACATGACCCGGGATGCAGGCGGAATCGAAGTGATTGACACTCGCTTCATCGAGAACGCATTTGAGGTTTTCGAATGGCGCCAGAAGGCCGGGTGAATAGCGGCCCAATTCCTCATCATAGGTCGGCTTGAGATACCAGCCGCTGTCGCCTGCGATCACCGTCACAGAAATGGCGACGGGGCGGCCATCGAGACGCAGCATGTCGACCCGCGTGCGTGCTTCCGCTTCGGAACCGGTAAATGCCTTGCGTGCGAACGCCAGGGTCTCGCCATTGTTCTTTATGGCGGTTCCGGCACGGCCTTTCCAACCCTTCGCCTCAAGCTCGATGAATTCCTCGACCGCGCCGGGCAGGTCTTGCCTGTCTTCATAAATGTGGAAAGTCAGTTCTCCCAGTTCGCGCAACCGTCTGAGTTTCCGCCTGAGCCCCTGGCGTGTTGAACGACCAATGCGTTCGGCGATATAGCTGTCGCCATCGAGATCGCTATCAAGCAATGCCCGTTGCCATGATTTGGTAATTTTCCAGGGGCGGTCGGTGGCGTCCAAGCCGCGTTTGAGCGCCGCGATCGCCGGGCCATCGAGGGCGACTTCGTTCATCATACAGGCTACGGGTTGCACCTCGCCATGATCGAGCCAGTCGAGAAAGGCGAGAACAGCGGTATTTTCGAAACCTTCGCGGAGAAGGGGGGCAGCGCTGGCGGAATAATTATTGATCCAGCCAAGATAAAGTTTGGCGGGATATCCCCAGCGGAACCGGGACAGGGAAAACGGAAAAAGGCCAATGAGTTGGGGGCAGCCTTCGCCGGGATCGTGCCAAACCAGGAGAACCCGCAGATCCAGATCACCGTCGAGGTGTTCAGCCGCGGCCAATGCCTGACGCGGGCTGTAGAAAAAATTGGGTTCGATGGCGTTGCGGCACAGATCCGCCCAGACATCCACATGACCGGCCATGGTGCGGAGGTCGGTGAATTCGGTCGCGACGGTGGGTGGCGCCAGGGACCGTTTCATTTTTAATTGGTTATGGTTCGATGTCAGCATGGGGGCTCAAGGAGATGGAGTGATCGATCAGGCCTGTTGAATAGGGCTGTGCCGTTCGGGGGGCAGGTCAATGGTTGCACCGATATTTCGAGGGTCGAGAACAAAACTCTGTATCATGTCTCTTTCAGCGGTTTTGGCGATGCCGCTTTTCTTTACGGCCAGAGCGATGGCGCATTTGGCCAGGGCACCGACGCCGTCGGGCGAGGTGTTGTTCGGGTTAAGTCCCAAATAACGCCGGAGCAGCCCGTTGGTGTAGTAGACACCATATTTTCGTTTGGCTTTTGCGGTCAGGTACTCCATCGATATGGAGACGTTCAGCCCGTCCAGATTGTCGACCTTGTGCGGTCCGTTATGCGGCCAGGTGATGCCGTCGCCGGGTTCCAGGTCGAAGATTTCCGCATGGTCGTCCCAGGACGGGTCGTAGGCTATTTCTTCCTCGGTCTGCCGCAGAATCACGCCCTCGAGCCGGTCGTCGGGGAGGAACGTCTTGTTTTCCGCGTCCCAAAGGTAAAACCGTTTTCTGCCGCGAATATGCCAGAGGTTCACCAGCGGGATATCGGTATGATAAAAGACGCGCGCGCCGGGTGAGGATATCAGGAGCTGGGCCTGCTTGCGACCGATGTAACCGGACGGCATACAGGCATTAATCTCGCCGATTGCCGCATTGATGAGATCCTGATATTCGGGCGCAAATTGATCGAAATTGCGCAAGGCGAGCCAAAGTCGGCCCGTTTTTATGGCATCCAGGACTTCGCGGCCGCTGAGCCCGTTAAAATCGCCATTGCGCCAGATCTTCTTCTCACCGACATGGCTCATTGTGGTGATCATGTAATGTTCGCGCGGGGTGCGATCGATCAGTTCGGCCAGTTTATCGTCCTCGAACAAACCGCTGTCGCGCAACCGATGCTTGTAATTCACCGTGCCCTCACCGAAACGTTCCGACTGACCCTTATCGAGATTTATCCACTCACTCATGACGTCACCTTCTTTGACCGCTGTTTAACCGTATTTCCCCGTTGGCACGGGATCTGGAGAGCTCTACTCATGAAAAGCAAGGATTGTGCCGGAACTTTCATTAGCTATCCCAATTGAATTCCTTAACAATCCGTTGACACCCATAAAATCCCATGATATCCCATAAAAATCCGTCGAGCGGGGCGGATAAGGGTGTATGGCGCCCGTGAGGCTCATCTTGCGAGAGGTCTAAGAGATGATCTTCGCTGACCGCCATACCCCGTGAGAACAGAAATGGGCGTTTGGGCTGTTTGCCAACGCGCGGATCCCGGTCTGATCTGCTCTGACGAGTGCAGGGCGATCAGCCCGGACCGCATCCCACCGGCCACATGGTTCAGGGTAAATGGTCAGGAGTATTGAGAAGAAGGATGGATCGCTTTGTCTCGACCTTTACGAACAAAATCGATGCCAAGGGGCGGGTTTCCGTCCCGGCGCCATTCCGTGCGGTCCTTACCCGGGACGGCTATGACGGGGGCATCTATTGTTACCCCTCGCTCGAGCATCCGGCCCTCGATGCTGGCGGCGACGCGTTGGCGCGGAAAATCGACACGCTACTCGAATCTCTCCCGGACTTTTCGGATGAGCGGGATGAACTCTCTGTCGCGCTCTATTCGGATGTCCAGGTCCTCAATATCGACGGCGACGGGCGGATTGTCCTTCCCCCCTCGCTTAGAGAACACGCAAATATCACCACCCATGTTACATTTGTCGGCATGGGTCAGAAATTTCAAATCTGGGAAGCCGGTCAGTTCGAAGCGCACAGAGCGGTCGCGCGCGACAAGGTCCGGGATCACAGAAAGCTCTTCGGCGCGGGGGACCGTTCTCACTCCAAAGTGAATGAGCGCGGTAAAACTGGAGCGCGGGAATGATGGCCGAGCGCAGCCCTCTTGAGGGAGAGGAAGCTGCGGAAGAGGGGTCGGACCACATTCCCGTGTTGCTCCGTCAGGTGCTGGACAATCTCGATATCAGGGAAGGCGGACTCTATGTGGATGCCACATTCGGGGCCGGCGGCTACACGCGCGCCATACTCGGTTATACCGGTACAAGGGTTCTGGCGATCGATCGTGATCCAAATGCATGCCAATTCGCGGAATCCCTGGAAAAAGAATTTGGCGAACGGTTGATATTTCGCCATGGCCGCTTTGGCGAGTTGCACGAGGTAGCGGTCAATGCCGGGTTCGGCCGGGTCGACGGCGTTGTCTTCGACTTAGGCGTCTCCTCAATGCAAATCGACGATGGCGCACGCGGATTTTCCTTTCAGTCCGACGGGCCGCTCGACATGCGCATGTCGGGTGCCGGTGTGAGCGCTGCCGATCTCGTCAATTCTCTCAGTGAGACGGAACTTTCGTTTCTCCTGAAATTCTATGGCGAAGAGCGCCGGGCACGGGCGATCGCCCGCAGGATCGTTGCGGTACGCGATGAAAACCCCATCACCAGGACTTTTGAGCTTGTCGATATTATCTGTTCCGTGCTTGGCGGGCCGCGACCGCACAAAAAGCACCCCGCCACCAGGACTTTTCAGGCATTGCGCATTGCGACCAATGAGGAATTGCACGAACTGGCACGCGGTTTGTCGGCGGCTGAAGCACTCCTCGCGCCTTCGGGCCGGCTTGTCGTGGTGAGCTTTCATTCGCTCGAGGACAGGATTGTAAAGCGGTTTTTTCGCATCCGTGCCGGGCAAACGCCCAAAGCCTCCCGCCATCTGCCGGAAATTCAGGACGAAATGATGCCGCAAAGTTTCCAAATCATTAACCGTCGACCTGTTATTCCTGGTGAGGAGGAGATTGCGCGCAATCCAAGAGCACGGTCGGCGCGCCTGAGGTCTGCCACCAGGCTCGAAGCACCGGCCTGGCCATATGAGCTTGATGATTTTGGGCTGCCGGATTTGCAGAAGCGTTGAAAACAGATTGGATCCATAGATGCGTAAGGCGATCATTTTGATACTGATGGTTGGCTGTATCGGCGCGGCGTTTTGGCTCTATAAGCTGAAATTCGATACACGGCGGGTCGAGCTGCGTGTGCAGCAGCTCGACCACCTCATTGAAAAGGCGGAAAACGATATTGCGGTGTTGCGCGCCGAATGGAATTTTCTGACGCGACCCGAGCGCGTCGAGCTGCTTGCCAAAAAGCATCTACGTATGAAACCCGCCGGATCGGATCAATACCGGACGTTGTTGGACCTTGAAAGGGCTGGTGGCGCCGCGGCGCCAGCGGTGCGCAAATAGGAGGGTGACCGATGCCTCGTTCAAGCACCTCACCCCATCGCCTGCTCAAGGACCGTGGGAAAGCCGATAACCGGACAGGCAATCCTCTGCGCCGGCGCGCGCTGATCCTGTCGTTCATGTGTGCCGGTGCGTTCATTTCCATTATGACGCAATTGATCCGCATTGGTGCGCAAGACGATCAAATCGTGCAGCTCAGCATGGCACGCACATTGGGGGGATCTTTGGCACGGCCGGATATTGTCGACCGTAATGGGCGTTTGCTCGCAACCGATATTTCCATGCCGTCTCTTTTTGCCGATCCAGCACGCATTCTCGATGAGGATGAGGTGTCGGAAAAAATATCCGCCGTGTTCCCGGGACTCAAAGCTGCATCGATCCGCAAAAAACTCGGTAATAAGAGACGCCGGTTTGTCTGGCTCAAACGAGGTATTTCTCCCGCTCTTGCCCAGAAGGTACACGATCTGGGATTGCCGGGACTCGGTTTCAGAAATGAACTCAGGCGGATTTATCCGGCGGGTCAGATGGCCGGCCACATCCTGGGTTTTGTCAATGTCGACAATCGCGGCATGACGGGGGTTGAACGCTATATCGATGAAGAGGTCGGCGTTGCCCTGGTGCAGGGGCCGGGTGCGCGGGACAAGCTGCCGGTACGGTTAACCCTGGACCTCAAGGTTCAATATGCGCTGCGGGACGAAATTTCCAAAGGCGCGAAGCTCTATGGCGCAAAGGCGGCGGCGGGCATCGTGCTCGATGCAAATTCCGGCGATGTCCTGGCGATGACATCCCTGCCCGACTTCGATTCAAACCGCCCTTCCGGCAGCCTCGAGAAGGCCCATATGGATCGCATGACCCAGGGCATTTTTGAGCTGGGATCGGTTTTTAAGGCCCAGACAGTCGCGATGATCCTCGATAGCGGCGTCGGTGATCTCAAGAGCACTTATGACGCGCGCAATGCGGTGAAGATCGGTGTTCACGAAATCGATGATTTTCACGGGCGCCGGCGAAGGCTCACTTTGGAAGAGGTTTTCCTCTATTCCTCCAATCTCGGCGCCGCGCAAATGGGAATGGACCTCGGTAAAACGCGCATGATGGAATATTTTCGTCAATTCGGTTTGATGACGCCCCTGAAGACGGAAATAGGGCGGTCCGCTTCTCCCCGTCTGCCCAAACACTGGGGGGAGGCCGAGGTCATGACAACGGCTTTCGGGCATGGCATGGCAGTGACCCCTCTTCAATACGCAGCTTCCAGCGTCGCGCTTGTGAATGGCGGTTTCTATGTACCCCCGCGCTTCGTTCTCACAGATGAGCCCGCAACCGCCGGGGGAAGGAAACGGATACTGAAGCGATCGACGTCAGATATAATACGGAGTTTGATGAGGGCCAATGTTGTCGGTCGTCCGGGAACCGGACGCCGTGCCGATGTTCCTGGATATAATGTTGGCGGCAAAACGGGAACGGCTGAAATGCCGGGGCGCAACGGCTACGACAAAAGGCGCGTAATCGCATCCTTTGTCGGCGCTTTTCCCATGGAAGCTCCGCGCTACCTTACTTATGTGCTTCTGTTCGAGCCACAGCCGAGCGATGAGACCAAGGGAAAGATAACGGCGGGGATCAACGCGGCACCTTTGACTGCGCGGATTATCAGTCGTATTGCGCCCCTATTAAAGGTACTGCCGCAGTCGTAAATCCCTTCAACTGCTGCTGGACACATTGGCAGCTCCGGCGATGCTCTCCGGCAGAGCCTATTTGACCAGCTTGATTTCGCCTGCCAGTTTGCCGGTAATTTCTGCGAAAACCGCGGCGAGATCGCTGTTGGTCTCGGCTTCAAAGAAGTAGCTTGTCGAGGATGCGCAATTTTCGAGACGGTTGCGGGTTGGTAAATCCTGCAGATCGAATGCGACGGTTACCACATTAATGTTGGCATTTTTCGCATTTTCACAAAGGGTCACGAGGTTCAGTTCTCCGTCAGCAACGCTCAGCGAACCCGCCGGCCCTTTGGCATTTTCGGTCTGTCTGCCATCCGTTAGAAGTATGATGAATTTTTTTGTTTCCTCCTCCGTGTAATCGGCTGCCTCGGTGAAGGGTGCGGCGGGTGAGATCAGGTGCCATCCCATCGCCATGCCCAGTGCAATATGGGTATTCGCATAGGGCGTCATCGACGAAAGCTGTGACTTGATGGAGGTTATGTTGTCTGTCAGCGGCGCGACGACCAGATTGCGCGATAAATATTCCGGGCAAACTCCGGAGCCGGAACCGCCATTGTCAACGGGTGCCCCAGATGTCCATTTTGTTGTGTCATCCGACGAAATGGGTTCGTCATTCAACGTATTATGGGGATAGGGACGATCCTGGAGACAATTTGTCCAGCTGCCGGAAGGATCCTGTCCGACCACGTAATTTCCGGGCAAGCTGAGATAGATATGGTCGGAAAACGGAACCAGACCAAATTTGAGATTGGGATTTGCTCCATTCTGATAAAGGTCATCGATCAACTTGATCGAAGCGTCACGCATGGCGTCATATTTACCTGCGCTGTCCATTGATCCCGAATAATCAAGAACGAGCACGATCTCAGCTTTCATCATCGCCGGGATGACAGCCTCCGAATGCGTGCTGACGCTTATCGTATCAAAACCCAAAACGGTGCTGATCGTTGTCGGGACGGAATAGTTCGTTGTGACCTTGACCAGGCCATCAACGATATTCACGATGGGTGAGATAGAACCGCCTGCCATACCGTTATAATTTGCGGTGAACATGGAAGCGGCGAAGGCTTCAAGTTCGGATTGTTCCATAGCTTCAAAGGCCGCCGCCGAGGCTACGGAGGTGGCAACGGAATCCGCGGTTTTTTGCAAGTGGGATCGTTCCGAATAGGCCCGACTGTAATCAATCGCCATTCCGATAATACCGAATATCGACAAGGCCATGAGGCCGAAGAGAATAGCTACCGTGCCTTGCTGGTCCTGTCCAAAAGACCGGATCCGGAATTTTCTCCTGGCGACAATACTGCAGTCCATACCCATGCTCCACGGAGGTTTGAAGTTGCAGCAGTAATAGTTGAAAATAGATAATATTCCGGCAATAAGACGGGTTAATCATTGGTTTCGAACCGGTTCAGTCTGGAATTTCTCGTGGACTGCGCCTTCAAGTGTTTTCTGGCGGACGAAATGCTTGCCTTCGTCTATCCGCGAGACAGGATTACCGCCATGGGTTATTTGACGCATAGGGTGGATAGACGTAGTAAGATGGCAAAACCACATTCCCCCAGGTTCTGGCCAAATCCAATTTCTGAAATGTTACAACGCCCTCTATGAAGCTTTCGACTCTCATCGATGGAACAGGAATGTCTGACGACATTCAAACGGTTCCCGACAATCTGGATGTTTCGATTTCCGGGATTACGCCGGACAGCCGAGAGGTCGGTCCGGGTTTTCTTTTTGCGGCCCTTTCGGGAAGCACTGTGGACGGCACAACATACATACAGCCTGCGCTCGATGCCGGAGCGCAGGCAGTTTTGTGCCATGACGCGGCCGAAATACAGGTCCCGGTGGATATCGCTGTCGTCCGTGCAAAAGATCCGCGCCGCGTGCTGGCGAAGATGGCTGCCGGGTTTTACGGGCGCGGGCCGGAGACCATCGTTGCTGTAACAGGGACAAACGGAAAAACCTCGGTCGCCTCCTTTACACGGCAGATCTGGGAGCACCTTTCGATCCGGTCGGCCAGTCTTGGCACCGTCGGGCTGGAAACATCCGGTGAAATCATTCCGGTCAGCCACACGACACCGGAGCCGGTTACGCTGCACAAACTGCTCGGGCGCGTCGCGGATAGCGGTGTAACGCATCTGGCGCTGGAAGCATCCAGCCATGGGCTTGCGCAGCGCCGTCTCGACGGGCTCGTAATCAAGGCGGCGGCCTTCACAAATATATCGCGCGATCACCTCGATTATCATTCCAGTTTTGAAGATTATTTCGCGCAAAAACTTCGCCTGTTCGATACATTGCTGCCGGCTGGCGGAATTGTCGTTGTCAATGCGGATGCGAATGAAAGCCGGGCCGTTATCGAGATCGCCAATCGCCGTGGTCTCGAAACATTCAGCGTCGGCGAACGAGGGAGCGATCTTCGCCTCGTGGAATGCCGACCGGAGGGATTCGGACAGTTGCTCAAGATAGAAATGGCGGCTGATACCCATGAAGTTCTCCTGCCTCTGGCCGGCTCATTTCAGGCATCCAATGCGCTTGTCGCGGCCGGGCTTGTGATAGCGGCCGGGGCCGATCCATCCGAGGTCATTCCGGCCCTCGGCAGGCTCAAAGGGGCGAAGGGGCGTTTGGAACATGTGGGCAGCACACCAGGTTTGGCACCGGTGTTTATTGATTACGCCCACACGCCAGATGCACTGGCGACTGCTCTGGAGGCGCTTCGGCCGTTCGCTAAAAACCGGCTTGCCGTCGTTTTCGGTTGCGGTGGCGACAGGGATAAGGGGAAACGCCCGCAAATGGGTGCGATTGCCGTGCGTCACTCAGATCTGGCGATTGTCACCGACGACAATCCGAGAGGTGAAATGCCCGGCGACATCCGTGCGGAAATACTTTCCGAGGCGCCGGGGGCGCTGGAAATCGGAGACCGCGCTCAGGCTATAGGCCAGGCGCTAGAAATGCTCGATGAGGGAGATGTTCTGCTCGTCGCCGGCAAGGGTCATGAGACCGGGCAGATTGTCGGGGATAAGGTCCTGCCGTTTTCGGACCATGAAACCGTCCGCGCGCATCTTGAAAATATGCGGAGTGCGGTATCGTGAACCAGATTGCCGGTAAGAATGCCAGTAAGACTCTCTGGACGACAGAGGCGCTGCTCGATGCAACGGGCGGGCGGCTTGTCGGTTCACCGCCAACTCATATTACGGGGATATCCATCGATACGCGCACGCTTGAGCCCGGCGCTTTATATGTGGCGATCAGGGGGGACCGGCTCGACGGTCATGATTATGTTGAAGCGGCCTTTGCGGCGGGCGCTTCGCTGGCAATGGTCGCGAATGACTGGCCGGGCCTGTCGGATGGAGCCAGGCTGAGCGGTCCGGTTATTGTCGTGGAAGAGACGCTCGATAGCATGGGTGCGATTGGCCGGACCGCGCGTGACCGGTGCGCCGGTAAAATTATCGCGGTCACCGGGAGTGTCGGAAAAACCGGCACCAAGGAGGCTTTGCGCCACTGTCTGGCGCCACAGGGGCGGACGCATGCGGCCGAGAAATCCTTCAACAATCATTGGGGTGTGCCATTGACCTTGGGGCGCATGCCGGCGGACACCGAATATGGGATATTCGAGATCGGCATGAATCATCCTGGTGAAATACGCCCCCTTGTAAAGATGGTCCGCCCCCATATTGCGATCATCACCACAGTTGAGCCGGTTCATCTTGGATATTTCGAATCGCTGGAAGAAATAGCGGATGCCAAGGCCGAGATTTTCGAGGGTGTCGAGCCACGGGGAGTGGCGATCCTCAATCGCGACAATCAGTTTTATGAAAGGCTGGCCCAGAGGGCGCGCGATGCCGGCATAGGCGAAATATTGAGTTTTGGCGCCCGGGACGACAACAGGAGTGCCGCGGATATGCAGCTGGTGGATGTACGACTGGAACCCACCGGTTCGGATGTGACGGCAATGTTCCGCGGGCAGGAAATCAGATACCGGCTCTCGATCCCCGGCCGTCACATCGTTCAAAATTCACTCGGCATTCTTCTCGCAATAGCCGCCGCCGATGCCGATATCGAACAGGCCGCGCAAGCGCTTCACGCCATTTCGCCGCAGAAGGGACGCGGAAAGCGCACCCTGTATGAGGTTCAGGGCGGGCGGGTGGCCGTGGTTGACGAGAGCTACAATGCCAATCCCGCATCCATGCGGGCAGCGCTCGAATCCATTGCCGGCACCCCGAAATCGGATTTCCCGAGACGAATTGCGGTGCTCGGTGACATGCTTGAGCTCGGTGAGGCATCGGAAGACCTTCATGTGGCTTTGGTGCAGAATATTGAAGATGCAGATGTGGACCTCGTGTTCGCATCGGGCCCTTTTATGGAGCGACTGTTCGAGAAACTGCCGGCTTCTCGGCGAGGCGCCTATGGGCGAACTTCGGAAGAAATCCGCACCGCACTCATTGACGCGGTCAGGCCAGGTGACCTAGTGATGGTTAAAGGTTCGCTGGGCAGTCGGATGGGACCGCTTGTGGATGCGCTGAACGATCATCTCATTGAGGCCTAGTTCGTGCGTCAATTAAGAGCTGCTCGCATATGAACAGAAAGTAAGAAGCAGGGTTTGAGGGATGCTATACGAACTTGTCAACTTCAGCGATCAATTTGGCGGCCTTAATGTCTTTCGTTACATAACGTTTCGAACCGGAGGGGCGATTATCACTGCGCTTCTGTTCGTTTTCCTGTTTGGGCCGGCGTTGATCAATGCGCTGCGCGTGCGCCAGGGAAAGGGTCAGCCCATTCGCGATGACGGCCCCGAAAGCCATATCATAAAAAAGCAGGGTACACCGACTATGGGTGGGCTGATGATCCTTGCCGGGATTACTGTGGCGACGCTGCTTTGGGCCGACTGGCGCAATTCCTATGTGTGGATTGTTCTGGGAGTGACGCTGATTTATGGAATGATCGGGTTTTATGACGATTTTCTCAAAGTCTCAAAACGGACGACTGCCGGATTTTCGGGAAAAATAAAATTTCTCATTGAAATCATTGTCGCAGCAACTGCCACCTATCTCGTGATCAAGCTCGGCAAAGAGCCGTTTTCAACATCGCTGACGATACCGTTTTTGAAAAACACACTGATCGATCTCGGGCCATTTTTCATTCTGCTCGGCGTCATTGTTATCGCGGGTTCGGGCAATGCGGTTAATCTCACCGATGGGCTCGACGGGCTGGCGATTGTTCCCGTGATGATCGCAGCATCGACATTCGGTCTTATCGCATATCTTTCGGGAAACGCGATTTTCGCCAAATATCTGCAAATCCATTTTGTACAGGGCACGGGGGAGCTGGCAATATTCTGTGGGGCCATTCTTGGTTCGGGCCTCGGTTTCTTGTGGTTTAACGCGCCGCCGGCGATGATTTTCATGGGCGATACGGGTTCGCTTTCGCTGGGCGGTGCGCTGGGCTCTATTGCGGTCGCAACAAAACATGAATTGGTTCTGGCCATTGTCGGCGGGTTGTTCGTCCTCGAAACCGTATCCGTGATCGTGCAGGTTGCATCGTTCAAGCTGACCGGCAAGCGGGTATTCCGAATGGCGCCGCTGCACCATCATTTCGAGCAAAAGGGCTGGGAAGAATCGACGGTGGTGATCAGATTCTGGATCATCGCCGTGCTGTTGGCCCTGATTGGCCTGGCCACCCTGAAACTGCGCTGATGATCGTGAATATTACGGCAAAACGCCGCGATTTTTGCGATAAACTCGCTTAAATGATTCCCGTTACCACATTCGACGGCCAGACAATTGCCGTGTTCGGGCTCGGACTTTCGGGCCGCGCCAGCGTACGCGCACTTCTTGCCGGCGGCGCCAGGGTGGTTGCATGGGACGATTCTGATAAATCACGCGAGATGGCAGCCCAGGATGGGATCGAAACCAGTGATCTTCGGGATGAGGACTGGACGCGGTTTACAGCCCTCGTTCTTGCACCCGGCGTCCCCCTGACCCACCCGGAGCCCCATTGGACGGTGCTCGCCGCTAAGACTGCCGATGTACCGGTCATCGGCGATACCGAGCTCTTCTTTCTGGAGCGCAAAAAACGCGCGCCGGATGCCGGGGTGGTCGCCATCACCGGCACAAACGGGAAATCGACGACCACGGCGCTGACGGCTCATCTCCTGCGCGAAGCCCGTATGGATGTTGCCATGGGGGGGAATATCGGTGCGGCGGTTCTCGGCCTGCCCGATTTCGGGGCGGGAAGGGTTTATGTTCTGGAGCTGTCGTCATATCAGCTCGACCTGACGCCCAATGCGGCACCCAATGCTGCGGCGCTTCTGAATATTACTCCGGATCATATCGACCGGCATGGCACCATCGATCATTATTGCGAGGTAAAATCCCGCATATTTGCCAATCTCGGTCCGGGCGATCTGGCTCTGATTTCTCTCGACGACGAATATTCGGCTCGGATTGCCGCAGGGCTGGAGGGCGCGTTCAAGACCTTTGACGTTTCGACCAGCCGCGATGTTGAAAACGGGTATGGTTATTCCAGGGATTTGATTTGGGAGATGCGCAAAGGTGAAAAGCTGCGCGAATTATCGCTGACCTCTGTCGATGCGTTGCGTGGTTTGCACAACAAGCAAAATGCCGCCTTTGCCTGGGGGCTGGCGCGTCATATGGGAGCAGACGATGCGGCTCTGGAGAAGGGGCTGAACAGTTTTCCGGGGCTGGCGCACCGCATGGAAATTGTCGCGCGCCTGGGTGGACATTTGATCGTTAACGATTCCAAGGCGACGAATGCGGATGCCGCTGCTCAAGCGCTGTCTGCATTCGGGAACATCTACTGGATTGCAGGCGGACGGGCAAAAGCGGACGGGCTCAAGGGTCTTGAAAAACTCTACCCGAGAATACGGAAAGCCTATTTTATAGGCGAATGCGCGTCCGACTTTGGCGAAGAACTCGATGGGGCTGTGCCCTGGGTAGATAGCGGCACCATTGAAGACGCGGTCGAGGCGGCGCTTGACGACCTCCGGTCGGAAGAATTGAACGAAGCGGTTTTGCTGTTGTCGCCCGCCGCCGCGTCATTTGATCAATTCGCCAATTTTGAAATTCGAGGCGATGCGTTTTGTGACGCCGTGAGGCGGTATGAAGGGGTGGAAATGGCGGAAGGGCGGGGCGCATGAGAATTTCGCGGTCCGATGAAAGCCTGCTGTCGCGATGGTGGTATTCCGTCGACCGGTTGCTGCTTACGGCACTCTTAATACTGATTGGTGCTGGTTTGGTCTTTTCACTGGCTGCGAGCCCGGCGGTCGCGGATAAAAAGGGTTATGATCTGTTCTATTTCGCAGAACGGCATGCCGTTTTCACGTTGGCCGGCGTGCCCTTGATGATTATTCTTTCGTTTCTCTCGCCAGAACAGATCAGACGTGTGGCGCTGGGCGTTCTGGTCGCATCGCTTGTGCTGGTGGTTGTCGCGCTCTTTTTCGGGCCGGAAATCAATGGCGCCCATCGCTGGGTCAGGCTTGGCAAGCAATCACTGCAGCCCTCCGAATTCATGAAACCGGGATTTATTATTATATCTGCGTGGCTCCTCGATGAGGGCCGCAAGCGATCCGATATGCCGGCCTTTCCGATGGCGCTTGCGCTTTTGTCACTCACCCTGTTCCTTCTGATCATTCAACCGGACCTGGGGCAGAGCATACTTGTAGCTCTCGTATGGCTGGGGATGTTTTTCATCGCCGTTTATTCGA
This sequence comes from uncultured Hyphomicrobiaceae bacterium, assembly GCA_947258705.1. Classification (GTDB taxonomy): domain Bacteria; phylum Pseudomonadota; class Alphaproteobacteria; order Rhizobiales; family CAMYJA01; genus CAMYJA01. The sequence goes on from CAMYJA010000013.1 coordinate 128,390, forward strand.
TCTCCTGGGTGATTGGATTGCTGGCGCTGGCAGGAATAGGCGTTGCCTGCGCATATATTTTTCTCCCTCATGTGCACGACCGGATCAATGTTTTTCTGGACCCCACGCGCGGTGACAGCTATCAAATCGACCGGGCGCTTCAGTCTTTCAGGGAGGGTGGTTTTTTTGGTCGCGGTCCGGGCGAGGGAACCATCAAATCAATTCTTCCCGACAGTCATACGGATTTTATTTTTTCTGTAATCGCCGAGGAATATGGTATTGCGGCCTGCCTCGTCCTGGTGCTTCTCTTTGCTTTTATTTCGTTGCGCGCACTGGCGTATGTGCGACGTGAGCCGGACGGATTCAGACGGGTTGCAATTCTCGGGCTGGCGCTATCGTTCGCACTGCAGGCGCTGATCAACATGGGTGTCAATTCCGGGCTTGTACCCACCAAGGGAATGCCGCTGCCGTTCATATCTTACGGGGGATCGTCATTTCTGGGTTTGTCTGTAACGATGGGCTTTCTGCTTGCCCTGGCTCGACGCCGGGTGGCTGTTGACCGCCTGAAAAACACCAAGATTTTAACATCAGCTGACGCGGCACATTAACGCAATGCAGGTTAAGGGATAGGGGCACTGGCAAAAGCATCGGTCATTCTGGCTGCCGGCGGAACCGGGGGGCATCTGTTCCCGGCATATGCGCTTGCCGAGGAGTTGGGAAAACGCGGTATAGAGGTCGACCTGATGACCGATATGCGGGGGGATCGCTATGGTTCGGACTTCCCGGCCAGGAAAATTCATAAAATCCCGTCGGCCACTCTTTCAAAACGCTCCATTGGCGGCGCATTGAAAACCGGCTCCCAACTCGCACGGGGGATCGGTCGCGCTTACAAGCTGATCAGCGAGATCAAGCCCAGGGCGATTATCGGTTTTGGCGGCTACCCCTCATTTCCGCCGCTCCTGGCCGCAAAATTTTATGGTGTGCCATCGGTGGTTCATGAGCAAAACGCCGTGATGGGCCGAGCCAACCGGATGCTGGCGAAATATATGGATGCGGTTGCGACTTCATTCGAAATGACAAAAGGGCTAGAGGGCAAGGCGCTTCGCAAGGCCAGGCTTGTCGGCAATCCGGTTCGTTCCCAGGTGCTTAAAAGGTCGGAGCAGCCATATCTTCCGCATGTGTCGGGAGGGGTTTTCACCCTGGTGGTCTTTGGCGGCAGTCAGGGGGCGCGATTTTTTTCCGACCTACTCCCGGAAGCGCTTGCTCTTCTTGACGAAAAAACGCGTGCCAATCTGAGGGTCATACAGCAATGCAGGGAAGAGGATCTGGCACGTACAAATGCGGCATATGAACTTGCGGGGATTCACGCACAAACAGCCAGTTTTTTTTCTGACCTGCCCGAATTTATGGCAGAATCGCATCTTATAATTGCGCGGGCCGGCGCTTCCACCGTGGCTGAACTGGGAGTGCTCGGGCGTCCCGCCATACTGGTGCCTTTGCCGCATGCGCTGGATAACGACCAACTGTACAACGCCACATGTCTTGCCGAATCAGGCGGGGGATGGTGCATTGAACAAAAGGATCTTTCACCTGAGGTTCTTGCGGATCGCATTCGAATATTTTATGGCGATCCTGGACTTTTGAAAACGGCGGCCGATCAAGCCAAGAGCATGGGTGTCCCGGAAGCTGTGACACTACTTGCGGATCTGGTTGAGGAAATGGCGCAAACGGCATGAACAAGCTTTCGAACCTGGAGCATATTCGATGAACATCCCGTCCAATAGCGGACCTTTCCACATTATCGGAATTGGCGGTATCGGGATGAGCGCCATTGCCGAGGTTCTGGCTGCGCGGGGTTATATCGTTCAGGGCAGCGATATCAAGGACAATGCCAATGTCGAGCGTCTCAGAAACAAGGGCATAAGGATTTTCATCGGCCATGACCCCATCAATCTGATCGGCGCGCGATACATTATCGCCTCGACCGCAATCAAGGACGATAATCCTGAGTTCCGGGCCGCACGCGACAAGGGCATTCCCCTTATCAGCAGGGCTGATGCATTGACGGAACTGATGCGCGCCACGCGCAATGTCTCCATTACGGGAACGCACGGCAAAACCACAACAACGGCCTTTGTCGGACACCTTTTCGAATATGCAGGCCTCGATCCCACCGTCATAAATGGCGGGATAATAGAGGACTGGGGATCGAATGCACGCATGGGCAAGGGCGAGTGGATGATTGTCGAGGCCGATGAGTCGGATGGTACTTTCGTCCGGCTGCCGACCGAAATCGGGGTGGTCACGAATATCGATGCGGAACATCTCGATTATTACGGCGCGCTTTCGGCCCTTCACGAGGCCTATGGCCTGTTTATGCGGCAGATACCTTTTTACGGCACTACGGTGGCCTGTATCGATCATCCAATCGTGCGACAGATTGCGGAAGCCGAGTTGCTGCCCCGGAATCAGCGCTATTTGACCTATGGATCGTCCGAGGATGCCGATGCGCGGCTGATGAATGTGCAGGCGCGGCACGGGCAGATGCTGTTCGATGCGGATATAAGCGACCGCGTACAGGGCGGTGCGCGCCGTTTTGAGCGGCTCAGGGTTCCCATGCCAGGCCAATATAACGCCGTCAATGCGCTGGCCGCGCTCCTGGTCGCGGCCGAAGCCGGAATTCCGGATGAAAAAATCGCCGAAGGTTTGATGAAATTCGGCGGTATAAGCCGGCGCTTCACCCCAACCGGTCAA
>CAMYJA010000014.1 GCA_947258705.1 uncultured Hyphomicrobiaceae bacterium
GTTGCGAGACTCACAAGCGGAGTCCGCGAGATTCGTTCCATTGCCGCGCGTTTCTCCCGGCTATGTGACACCTATGCAACATATGGTTCGCGCACAGAGCTGAGCTCAAGGCGCTGTTATCCGGTGTCCGTTTCCGTGTCCGGTCGTCGATAATGGTGGAATTCACTTTGGTGAAAGGGTTTTCGCAATAAAGAACCGGCCCAGAGAGACTGGACCGGTCTTTAAAGCGAAATCGGTTCCTTAGCCCTGAAAAAGGTTCCGTTTCGCCCCCCCAAGATTAAGATCAACTCCTGCGCATTTGATCTGCTGCAGCCCGTTCTATCATCCCCCCGAATGACGAGAACATATTGATCTTGGTATCTTTTATCTCAAATGACGGTGGCCGGCGCAATATGTCCAAATGACTTCCCCCGCTGCCCGTGTCACGAAAGCCACAGTGGCAAACGACCTTCCAGGGCGGCATGTGGAACGCGCGGACTGCCCCGTCCCGCGCATAAAAATGCACAGTTTTTCAACAGGTTACACCGGGCTTTTCGTGGTATTTGTCCACTGATTGGGCAGCCTTTCCCGCCAATGGCGGTGGGCGGCGTCCGAGCTGCTGGAAATCGTTATTTTCATTTAAATTTAACATGTTGCATTCAGACCACGCACTCGTGCCCTGCCGAAAAACAACGCCACGACAGAAGGTGCCAAACGCAGTGCAAGCGAATCGGAAAAGACTGTGTGGAGACGCGGCGGGGAAAGATCTGGCGGGCCATGACGGGCCCTAACACCGTTTCAGACTGATGATGATTTTCTTGAATTCGACGCCATTCGGGCTGATGCTCATGGAATGACGGCATTTGTCGCTACTCGTCAGGCTCAGGCCGGCCTTGACCGTCTCGCCCTTGAGCAGCAGCGTCATGTAGTTAGACGTCGCCCGGCCGGAAACTTCACCTTTTGCGTTATAGAATTTCTCCTGCCAGGAGCCGGAGATCCTGCCGTCCTCATTGATAAAATCAGCCGACCCATCTAGGTTGTAGCTGGCGCCGGCGCAGCGCAGGCTGAGTGCCGTTTCATTGCCCGTTCCGCGCAATTCGTAGGCGAGTTGACACCTGATGCGCTCCCGGTCGCCGGAGGTCAGCTCAATCCAGCCCCATCCGGTCCAGTCGCCGCTGAGTTTTTGAAAGAGCGTTTCCGCCCCGGCGTCGGCGTCTTGAAACGCAAGGCAGGTCAAGAGAAGGGCCGCAGCTGCGGCTCTGGCGATGCGCGCGCCCTGCTCCTTGATCCGGTGTGCGCGGCTAATCGGGGGCATTACGATCTCCGTCATGAAGTTGGCGCCTTGATTTTTCTGCTCTGCTGATAATAAGCGAATGTGAATATGATTGCCGGTAATATGATTGCATCACCGATCAGGGCCGCGGTCAATGTCATCATTGTGAGCTCGCCAAACAGGCGCATCGAATAGAGCTCGCTGAAAACGGTCGCGAAGAGCCCCAATACGAGAACGGTCGTCGTCAGAACGAAAACCGGGCCGATCCGCGCCAGGGTCATTCTCACGGCATCATGCAGCGTCTCTGCGTGTTTCTGCGCCCGCTCATATTGCAGGCGCGCCAGAAAATGGATCGTGTCGTCGACGGCCAGACCGAAGCCCACGGTCATTGCAATCACGCTCGCATATTCAAGTCCGCGCCCTGTCATGTATAGCCACGCGCCCGCCGTCAATATGGGGAAAAGATTGGGAGTAACCGCAAAGGCGAGCATTTTCAAGGAGCGGAATGCAAATCCCATGAGCGCGGTGACGACGATCACGGCGATCAGCAATCCGCGATTGAGCTGGCCGATCATGTTCGAGCTTTGCAGCGCGGAAAGGGCGCTCAAACCCGTGACCGAAAATTCGTAGCCGGGCCAGCGGTTTCTAAGATCCTGCAACTGCGTATTCAGCTGTTGCATGATTTTGACCGCGTCGGTGGATGTCAGGTTGGGCAGGCGCCCGGTCACAAGCGCCGCGCGCATGTCTTCATTGATGAAACGGCTGGTCAGATGCGACGGCAGCCTGTCGATATAGCCGCTGACGACCGCGATGTCGCCATTGCCGGCTTCGCGCGCCCAGCGCCGCAGGGTTTCGACCGACCAGACATTACCGACACCCGGTTGCTTTTCAAGTATCCGATGCGCCTCGGCGAGGATATTGAGCATGGTTTCGGATCTGAAAGTTGCGCTTTCTGGCCAGTGCACCATGATGTGGATCGGATGAGCGCCGGTCAGAGCCTTGTCAATGGTCAGGGACGCAGCAACAGCCTGCTTGTTGCCGGGCACTTCATCGCTCAGGCGGTAACGCGGCTCAAGCTGCGTGTGCATATATGCGAAGGTGATGATTATCGCGATACTCGTGAGCAGAACTTCGAGATAACGCTGCTGGAGCCAGCCCGCGAGTTTCATGCAGGCATTTTCGAGCCAGTCCACGACCTTGCGGTGGACGGCTTCCGATTTGCGGAATTTTTCCTCATCGACAAACAGCACGGTCAGGGTCGGGATGACTGTTATGACGCTGATGAACGCGATCAGGGTTCCGAATGCCGAGGCGAAGCCGAAACTACGTATCAGGCCTGAATCGGTGAACGTCAGCGATAAAAGCGCCAGCGACGTCGTCACCGATGTGAGGACGCAGGCGGGCCCAACTGTTTTTATAGCGTGCAGGACCGCCTCCCTGCGCGTATGGCCCTGGCCGAGCTTCCGCCTTATGGAAAACATCATGTGCATGGCGTCCGTAAATGCGATGACCATGACCAGGGGGGGGATGACATTGTTGAAACTATTGAGTTTCTCGCCCGCCAGACCCAAAATCCCAAGGCCCCAGATGACGGCCAGGGCCGGGCAGATCGAGGCGATTACGACCAGCCGGAACCGCCGGAAAAAAATCATGTTGACGATGAAGCCGATGAGAAAGCCCGCTGAATTGTAAATGATCCGGTCGCGCTTGATGGATTCGCGTATCTCAAGCTGCATCATCGGCGCGCCCGCGAACTTGACCGTCACCTGACCGTCTTTAATCGCGGATTTCGAAATATCCCTGATCTCGTTAACGACCGATTTGAGGCCCCTTTCGGCCCTGGTCTCCTGATCGAGGCTCAGAACATAGACCGCAAGCTCGCCCGAGCCGGTGCGGGCAAAGAACTTGCCCTTGACCAGCGGATTATCGGTAATGCGCTTCACCAGTGCGTCGAATTTCTCCCCCCCGGGCAGTTCATCCGGGATCAGGGGAGGCGGATAGCCGCGTTCATTGGGTTTGCCGCGCATGGAAAAGATCGACAGAAGCCCCGAAACCGTTTCGGAGAGCTGTAGGTCGAAATGCAGCGTACGCAAGGTTTCGAGTATTGCCGGCTGCAGGAGCGTTTTCCCCTCGATGATGACCAGCACGTCATATTCACTGACGGGGAAGCGCTCGCTCATGCTCGCGTAATCATGATAGTGCTTGGTATCGGACCGGAACAGATCGCTGATGGCGTCATCGGCCTCGAGGCGTGGAAGACCGGTTGCGCAGACCGCCGTCAATATGAGGAGAATACCCATGCAGATCCGCGGATATCCAACCGCGAGATTGCCAAGTTTTTCCAATCCAAAGCCCAGAGACGGCATGCTCGATCCTTCGATCCTGTCCAGTGCCAGATTTACTCTTTTAACCGACAATTCCGATTCGTCAGACTCTATGCAATCGATGATGCCCGATCCAGTGCCTAATCGCCTGGACTGTCTGGTGAAGCGCGGCGATGGTTGAGGGGACCCGGCCCAGCACCCGTTTTCAATTCGTCGGCATGGCGCAATGCATCTGTGACAAAGGATTTAGCCTTGGAGATGGCATCATGAAGGCTTGCGCCGCGCGCCAGAAAGGCGGCGATCGCCGCCGACAATGTGCAGCCTGTGCCGTGATTGTTATCGGTCTCGATCCGGGGGCCGCTGAATTCATGGCGCCCGGATCCGTCAACTAAAATATCCGTGGCGTCATCGGCGCCATCCAGATGCCCTCCGGTAACGAGCACAGCCTGAATGCCGAACCTGCCGCAGAGCTCTTCGGCCTGGGCCGCCATGCCGTCCTTGTTCCGGGCCCGGTCCCGGCCAAGAAGCAGAGCCGCTTCGTTCAGGTTAGGCGTGAGCAAAGTGGCGCGCGGCGCGAGTTCGTCGGTGAAAGCCTGCCTTGCGGCGCCCTCCCCCATAAATGCCATACCGCTCGACGCGCTCAGCACCGGATCGATAACGAGGGGTATGCCGCTTGCGCGGCTGGTGAGATTTTCCGCCACGCATTCGATCATCGGCGCTGTTGCCAGCAGTCCGGTCTTGATGGCCGATATTTCGAGATCGCTGAAGAGCGCTTCAAACTGCGCCTTGACAAATTCGGGCGGCACTTCATGGAGTGCCAGAATTTTTTCGGTATTCTGCGCAGTGAGGATGGTGAGGATCGTGGTGCCGTAAACGCCGAGCGCCTCGAATGTTTTCAGATCCGCCTGAATGCCGGCGCCGGCGGAGCTGTCTGATCCCGCGATCGTTAGCGCGATAGGTGTGCTGGTCAATATGCGACCTGTTTTTTTACCGGCCCATGCCGCAAGGCTACTATTGTTCCGTACCCTTTCTGAAAATGTCCTGCTGAAGATTTTCCGGGACAACCATTTCTTCGACCTGACTCAGTATGGGGAATGTTTCGAGCAACCATTGTCCCATCCAGTTAATCGATCCGGTCATGAATAATATACCCGTGATGACCAGCAATACGCCCATAAGCTTTTCAACCGATCCGAGATGTTTGCGGAAGCGGGACATGAAACTGAGAAAGGGGCGGATGGCGATGGCGGCAAGTATGAAGGGAATTCCCAGTCCCAGGGAATAAGCAAGGAGCATGGTCATGCCGGTATTCAGACTTGCCTCATTGGCGGCCATGGCGAGTACGGCCGCGAGAACCGGCCCGACGCAGGGCGTCCAGCCAAATGCAAATGCAAGGCCGATGACATAGGCGCCGATATAGCTCGCGGGCTGGGCGCTCGCGTGATAGCGCGCTTCCCGGTAGAGCAGCGGTATTCTGATTACGCCGAGGAAATGCAATCCGAATATCGTGATGACTGCGCCAGCGACCAGTGCAAGTTCGCTCTTATAGGTCTGAATCAACTGTCCGAAAGCGGAAGCGCCCGCGCCCAAAGCCATGAACACGGTGGTGAAGCCGAGAACGAAAAAAACGGAGGCTATGATAATCCTGCGATAAATATAGGAGTCGACGCCTTCGCCATCCTCGCCAGTCATCTGATCGAGCGTGGACCCGCCCAGAAACCCCAGATAGGGCGGCACCAATGGAAGCACACAGGGGCTCAGAAAACTTATGAGCCCGGCCATAGCAATGGCAAAGTAGATGTAAACGTCTGCAAGCATTCCGAGATACCCTTTCGAAGAATTCTCCGTTTGCGCGTCATGTCGGTCGACTCACGGGCAGTCCCGCGCGCGCATGTCTCATTCTGTTCCGCGATTCGACTCCGGTCCGGTCCCACCCCGTTCCGGTAATGAGTGCTTCTATAGCACGTATCGCGGGTAAATGCGCCTGGAGCTTATAACAATGAGCCGCGATCCGATGAAATTAATGTGACGTGCAGAAAAAAGGCGCCGTTTCAAATTTGAAACGCCGCCTTTTTTAACCTTGTCCCATAAAGGGGAACTCCGGTGGCTCAGATCAGTTGCGAACCGCAGGAGTTTCAACCGTCAAACCATTGCCTCGCGCTGCAAGGTAGAGTTCGAGGTTGAGATATTCATCCGAACCCGACTTGAACGGTATTGCCCGAACCTGCTTGTTACAGCCTTTAAAGCGGCGGTGTATCGAGCCAGGTTTCTGCCATTTCAGACGATAAACCGGGAAGCCGTTCGACTGTCCCTGTGTAAGGGTGTTCATGCGAATTTTCGTACCATAATATTTTTCATGGCAATGGGCGCATGACATATCGAGCTGACCACGACGCTGATAATAGAACTTTTTACCGGCTTCATAGTGCTTCTTGGCCGCACCGTCTGTTTTGACGTTCACCTTCATACCGGCTGATTGCCGCTTGATATAGATGACCGTACCGAGCATCTGGTTCGAGTCATATTTCCACTTCTTCGCCTGCATGAATTTCGTGCGGCAAAGATTGACCCGGTTTTCGATGTTCATGATTTTCTTCGCTGGTGCGAAATAAACCGGGTAACGGGCGCCAACACCTTTCATCGAAACGGCCGCATCCTTATGGCATTCGGAACATGATTTGCCCGCCTTGCCATCGACCTTGGTCCACTCGGAGGCACCAATATCGTTCCATGCCATTCCCGGATTGGCGAATTCGTCATCCTGCATGGCCTTGGTGTCAGGCAATGCAAATTTATATCCGGAATAGAGTTCGCTCAGGGGATGCCCCTTTGCCGGTGTAATCGGTTTTACTTTTCCGTCCGCCAACGCCGCACCCGAAATGGATATGGCTGCAGTGAAAAGCACTCCGGTGATAAGTTTGTTAATTCTCATTTTTTTCTCCTCCAACGTTTCGCTTTATTCGTTTGCGCCTATTTCAAGGTCTTCAGATAAGCGATAACGTCTTCAACCCGTTCAGCGGTCAAAATGTTATGTCCAACGCAGTCCTTGTGAACGCGGGTCATTCCGCCAGCCCTGTGGAATGACGGCATGATCGAATCGGCATCAGGCATCGCTTTTTTGATATCCACAACTAGCAGCCTGAGTTCACCTTCCGTATAACGTCCGGCAACACCGTCGAGAGCTGGTCCAACAGCACCGTGAAAGGCATAAGATTTCTGACTTTTCACGTCGCCGGCTTTGGCAAGCGCTGCGATCTTCTTGACTTCATGGCAGGCAATGCAGTTGCCCAATCTACGATGGGTCATCCATTTGAGACCCTTTTTGGGATCACCCGCAGCACCCGTGAGAGATGCGTTGATCGCCTTGTCTAGATTCTCACCCTTGCTCAATTTGTATTTCGCAATAGTGGCTGTTTCACCATCCTTGCATTTGGCTTTCTTCTTTTTTGCAAGTGCCGCTGATGATCCGAGCGCTACGGCCAATGCCAGTACAAGTCCGGCTTTTAGCGTTTTAGTTGCAAGATTCATGCTGTCCTTCCTCGATATTTATTTTGCGTTCTTATCGCTGTCGCCGTTTCTAACCGGAGACAGACCGATTTTGAACTCTTTGGGTACGATTTGCCGACGCATGGCGATGCGGCAATCCGTTGTAACGAGGTCAGCCAGGGATCTGGCGTTCCCACCCTTCCAAATTATGCAAACCGAAACCGTCCGGTTCGCTCCGATTTTTATATCGGATTAGGTGACAGATAAAATTGTTCTGGAGGTGAAGTCAAGTTTAGAATTCTGAATTGGTACTAAAACAGGTGTGAATCCAACGAAATCACGCCCGACACCGCCGAAAAAAACTTCTGAAAATACCGATTTGGCCGCTCATGGACGGCTTTGCGCAAATGTCACCTTCTGACCGAAGGCGCTTCGACCTCAAGGCCGTTTCCGCGCCAGGCCAGATAAAGTTCCAGATCCACATATTCCCGCGAGCCATATTTATACGGTTCCGCGCGGACCTGCTTGTTGCAGCCTCTGAATCGGCGGTGCAGCGAACCCACCTTCTGCCATTTAAGGCGATAGGTCGGAAAACCATTCGAATGCCCCTGGCTCAAGAGGTCCGATCTGATGCGGTTGCCATAGCTGAACTCATGGCATTGGGCACAGTTCATGTTGAGCTGACCGCGGCGCTGGTAATAAAATTTCTTGCCGTTCTCGAAAGACTGCTTTGCCGGCCCGTCGACTTTCACGGCGACCTTCATGCCGCGCGAAAATGATTTTGTAAAAGCCGACATCGAGAGAAGCGGCCCTGATTCATAACGCCAGGGTGCGGCTTTCATGTTTCTGACCCGGCATAAATTGATCCTTTGCTCAATATTGATGACCAGTTTTGCCTGCTTATCATAGGCCGGATAGCGCGCACCGACGCCTCGCAGGCTCTTTTTCGCGTCGCCGTGACAGGAGGCGCAGGCTTTGTTTGCCTGGCCCTCGACCTTGTTCCACAAGGCCTCCCCTTCCTGAATCCAGAGCGAGGCCGGATTGTCGAAATCGTCATCCTGCAGGGCGCGGGTTGCGAGGCTGGAGAAATAATAGCCCGAAATGATTTCACGGAGCGGATTGGCGGGGTCCGCGGGGCGTTGGGACTTCCTGGTCTGGGCCGATGCGCCTTGCGCTATCAGAGCGGTCATCATGATACTGACTGTGAGAACTCGAACTATGTATTTCATGTGTTATCTCTCAATTGGCCTTCTCTGCGGGCCTGCTCAGCCCCGTGTAAATTATTGCCGCCGCATGGACGAAGCCTCGCCCGGTTTCCGCCCCCGGCCCAGCGCGATTATTTGAATCATTGCGCTCAGGCGACGGCGGCAGGCGATGTCTTCAGTTCAACGTCATGAGGAAAGCGACCACATGTTCGATTTCCTGACCGCTGAGAATTGTCTTGTTGGCGTTCTTCTTCGCCACCCGGTGCATTCCCGCCTTGACGTGGAAGGGCGGCATGATGGTCTTGGGAAAATACAGCCGGGCATCCACCAGCATCTGCCTCATTTGCGGCTCGGAATAGCGCAGCGCCACCCGGTCCAGCGAGGGGCCGATATCGCCGTGAAACGGTTGTTCCTTCATAATGCTGATGCGGTGACAGGCGAGGCAGTTTCCGCGCTTCCGGTCAATCATGATTTGCCGGCCCTTGCCGGGGCTGCCGTTGACGCCGGTCAGCGAAGTCTCAAGCCCGATCCGGTTGCGCAGGCGCGTCGCAGTCGCGACTGCCGAGCCCATCTGCTTGAAATAGCCGGTTGTTTTTGGCTCGCATGAACAGGCGTGGCTCGCCCCTGCAACGAGATAGGCCGTGAACAGGGTAAACATGCCAAGCACACCCCCGATGGTTCGATAGCTCATCCTCGCTTCTCCTTCCCCTTCGACACTTTTCACCGGCTTCTCGGCGCCGGCAAAACATCCTACTGTCAAATGTTACTCAATTTCAATCGCTTGAGTGCAATATGTACGACATTGACCGGCTTGGCATCAATAATTATCGGTCAAAGTTACCATGCGGCGCAATTACCGCCCGGTGACGCAGCCAGTTTCGTGTCCTGGCTATTTATCGGGGAACTTTTCGGCGAAAGCGTGATCGAACTGAAAAAAAATTCGCCGGACGGGATCGGGGCTTTGGGAAGTGGGTTATCCGGAGGGAGGCCGTGAGCCCGGATCGATGCCGGCTTCGTTATCCTGATCGGGCGTCAGGGCCTCGCGCATTTCCTCGGGCAGGTGCCCTTCCACGTCGCGCAGGCGGTCGTCGATCCAGCCGTTGCGGAGGCGGAGATCATGGAACCAGTTGCGAACGGTCGTGCTCGACATCACCAATAGAGCGATGCCCAGCACCCAGAAGACTATCCCTATGGGAAAGGGTGTCGGCAGGATGAGAATGCCGATAGCGAAGCAGATTAACGCCCCTATGAAAAAACCCGCACGCTTCACATGTTCCGTCACGCTGACCGCTCCTTCAGTGGACATTTATTTGTCTGATGTTCCTCGGGACCACATGGATCCGACACTTGCGGCCATTGGCCACAATTTGTGAAATTCCGCCATACCGCATCTGCGTACCATACTGGAGACGTCACGGATTGCCAGACATTTGCGTTCGCGCATGGGTCGCGGGAGCGCCTGCGTTCGCAGGATATATGACATTATCGGGCAGAATTGAGAATGTGGCGCATAATATCGCCGTGAATAACACATATAAATGACCTGTACAGCTCACGTTGCCGTCATTTGGTCCTGGCGAGCCGGGACCGGCACGCACGAATTTTTCTCTGCGTCACAGCCGGGCAGATCTTTGCGCACTTTATCAAAAGCATCGGCGCGCAGGTAAGAAGTTGCGTATTGTTTTGTTCGTACCAATATATATTTAATGGGAAAAACCCATTGTTTGTCTGTACGTTGGAGGCATATTTTGTATTGTCACAGGCAAGCGGTATATTGATGTGCAATTGAAAGGAATTTCATTTGTGATGATGAATTACAGATTCTGGAAACCGGCCCCTGCATTTCTCGCCCTGCTGCTACTTCTGACTCTGCCCGGGACCGCCCCGGCCGCGGATCGTAGCTTCAACAAGTTTGCCGGCCGCTGGACCGGTGGGGGATGGCTTGAGATGTCCTCTGGGGACCGCGAGCGCATTCGCTGTCGCGCGACCTATTTCGTGCTTGATGGCGGCAACACGCTCAATCAGAATCTCAGATGCGCGAGCGCAAGCTACACGATTGACGCCAAAAACATATTCAACAGCAAAGGCGGCCGCATCACCGGCAGCTGGAGCGAGAAGACCTTCAATAATCAAGGCAAGGTAACCGGCAATAATTCCGGCAACAACCTCAAGCTCGTGGTGACCGGCAATGATATTTCCGCGCAGGTATCCGTCACGATCAAGGGGGCGAAACAATCGGTTGTGATGTCCTCCAAGAGCTCGAAAATCGCCAAGCTCGTCATTAATCTTAAACGCGGCTAGAGCAACAATCTTAAACGCGGCTAGAGCCGCGCACCATTCGGCGGTTCTTATCCTCACAACGCCGCTCCGCGATCACGCCACCGCGGTTATGCCGCCGCGCGGCCGCTTTCCTCCGCCAGCTCGACAAGATGGGACACGAAGTCCCTCACGCCCTTGAGCCGAACCTCGGCGTCCTGCCAGTCGCCGGCATAGACAAGCTTTTGATCCGGATTGATGCGCACCTCCTCGGGCGCCTCGTCCCGCAGTTTGAGCAATGCTTCCGGATTGGCGAAGACATTGTCCCTGAAACCGACCTGGGCGCCTTTCGGTCCCGCGTCCACATTGGCGATGTTGGCGCGGCGGCAAAGCCCCTTGATCTCGACGATCTCCAGCAGGTGACGCACTTCGCCCGGCAGCGGCCCGAAACGGTCCTGCAGCTCGGCCGCGAAGCCATCGATTTCCTCCCGCGCCTCGAGGTTCGCCAGACGCCGGTAGAGCCCCAGCCGGATCGGCAGATCGACGATATAGCTTTCCGGAATGAGCGCCGAAGTGCCCAATGAGATTTGCGGCGACCACTGGTCTTCGAGTTCCGCCTCGCCGCCCTCTTTGAGAGAGGCGATGGCTTCTTCGAGAAGCGATTGATAAAGCTCGAATCCAACCTCGCGGATGTGACCCGACTGCTCCTCGCCAAGCAGGTTTCCCGAGCCCCGTATGTCGAGATCGTGGGAGGCAAGCGCGAAACCGGCGCCCAACGTGTCGAGAGACAAGAGCACCTTGAGACGCTTTTCGGCGGCCTCGGTCAGCTTGTGGTTTTCAGGAATGGTGAAATAGGCGTATGCGCGCGTCTTCGAGCGGCCCACCCGTCCGCGCAGCTGATAAAGCTGGGCCAGCCCGAACATATGCGCCTTGTGGACGATGAGTGTGTTAGCGGTCGGCACATCGAGCCCCGATTCGATGATGGTCGTCGAGAGAAGAACATCATATTGTCTGTCGTAATACGCCGTCATGATATCGTCGAGGCGGCCGGGCGCCATCTGCCCGTGCGCCTTCGCCACCTTGAGCTCGGGCACGTGCTCGGCAAGAAATTCAGACACTTCTTCGAGATCCTTGATCCTCGGCGCGACATAAAAACTCTGGCCACCGCGAAAACGCTCGCGCATCAGGGCTTCGCGCAGGATGAGCGGATCGACGGGCGCCACATATGTGCGAACGGCGAGGCGGTCGACGGGGGCGGTCGTGATGAGCGAAAGTTCCCGGACGCCCGAGAGAGAAAGCTGCAATGTGCGCGGTATCGGGGTTGCGGTGAGGGTCAGCACATGCACGTCTTCGCGCATCTGCTTCAAGCGCTCCTTGTGCTGAACGCCGAAATGCTGCTCCTCGTCGATGATCAGGAGGCCGAGATCGGATATTTTCACCGATTTTCCCAGCAAGGCGTGGGTGCCGATGACGATATCGATTTCACCGGTTTCAAGCCCCGTCCTGACTTTGGCCAATGTCGCCGCGTCGACGAGGCGGGAGGCCTGGGCGACGCGGACGGGATAGTCCCGAAAGCGCTCCTCAAAGGTCTGGAAATGCTGCCGGGCGAGAAGCGTCGTCGGTACGACCACCGCAACCTGCTTGCCGTTCATCACGGCCACGAAAGCCGCTCGCATCGCAACTTCGGTCTTGCCAAAACCGACATCGCCGCAAACCAGCCGGTCCATGGGGCGGCCGCTTGCCAGATCCTCGAGAACGGCATTGACGCTCGACAATTGATCGTCTGTCTCTTCGTGGGGAAAGCGGGCGCAGAACTCCTCGTAAACACCTTCGGGACGGTTGAAGACCGGTGCCTTTTTCAGCTCCCTCTGCGCCGCCACTCCGATTAGCCGCTCGGCCATGTCGCGAATGCGCTTCTTCAGTTTCGCCTTGCGCGCCTGCCATGCACTGCCGCCAAGGCGATCGAGATTGGCGGACGCTTCGTCGGATCCATAACGCGACAGAAGCTCGATATTCTCAACCGGCAGATAAAGCCGGTCGCCGCCATGATATTGCAGCTCCAGGCAGTCATGGCGCGCGCCCAGGGCGTCGATGGTTTTCAGGCCGATAAATCTCCCGATGCCATGCTGGGCATGGACTATGAGGGCGCCCGGCGCCAGGGTCGAGGCCTCGGTCAGCACCTCGCTCGCCTTGCGGCTCTTGCGTTTCGGCCGCACAAGCCGGTCGCCCAATATGTCCTGTTCCGAGATGATGGCAAGGCCGGGCGCGGTCAATCCCTCCTCGATGCCGAGAACCGAGAAAGCCGTGACGCCGGTCGCCAGCCTTTGTGCCTCATCCCAGCTCTCTACATTCTCAAGTCCCTCCAGCCCGTGATCGGCAAGAAGGTTTTTCAATCGCTCCCGGGCGCCGTTGCTCCAGGCGGCTATGATGGTTTTCGTGCCCTGGGATTGCAGGCGCCGCACATGGCCGACCACGGCGTCGAAAACATTGGCCGTTTCACCATGCCGCTCCGCCGCAAAGTTGCGCCCGATCCTGCAATCGAGAGACAGCCCGCCGCCGCCCGCCGCGCCACCGCCCCCGGGAGGCGCGTTGAAGGGCGAAAAGATATATGTCCTGTGCGCGCCCAATTGCCGATCCAGCCCGGCCGGCGTCAGGAACATCATGTCCGCCGGCACCGGCTTGTAGGGCGCCGTGCCGAATGCCTCGCGTTCCAGGGTCTGCTCGCGCGAGCGGTAATGCTCGTCGATCTGCTCGAACCGCGCCTTGATCGATGCATCGCTATTGTGGTCGAGACTGATTTCAAGCCCGTCGCCGAGATAGTCGAAGAGGGTTTCGAGTTTTTCGTGAAACAGCGGCAGCCAGTGTTCCATGCCCTGATAGCGGACGCCCGCATTTATCGCCTGATAGAGTGGATCTTCGGTCGTGACCGCGCCGAACAGCTCGACATAGCGCTGGCGAAAGGCCGACCGGGTATTCTTGTCGAACCCGGCCTCGCTGACGGGCAGCAGCACCAGGCGCCCGACCGGTTTCGTCGTGCGCTGCGTTTCGGGGTCGAATGATTTGAGACTTTCAAGCGTGTCGCCGAAGAAATCGAGACGCACGGGTGCGGCCCGGCCCGGCGGAAAGAGATCGACAATACCACCGCGCAAAGCATATTCTCCCGGCTCCATGACCGTCGAGGCCCGGCTAAAGCCCATGCGCTCCAGGCGTGCTGAAAACCGCGCGATGTCCATGCGTTGCCCCGGCGCGATCGACCTGATTTCCGATTTAATGTGGGCGCGCGCGGGGATGCGCTGCAATATGGCGTTGACGGTGGCAAGGACGAGTGTCGGCCCCTTGCGCTTGCCCGCCGCCAGCCGCGCCATGGCGCTCATCCGGCGGGCGACGATGGCCGCATTGGGCGATACCCGGTCATAGGGCACGCTGTCCCATGCCGGAAACTGTATTATGGTCATACCGGGCGCGAAAAATCCGAGCGCGCCGATCAGCGCTTCCATGCGCCGGTCGTCGCGCGCGATGTGCAGGGCCAGCGGGGATGGCTCGCCCGCGCCCACGCGTTCCTTCAACTGTTCACCGAGATATTTCGCGTCGATGCCTTCGGGCGCGTTTGCGACAATGCGCGGTCCGGTTGGTTCTGCCTCTTCGATGCTCATATTTTCTGCGTCGCGTCCTCAGCCGTCAATTTCACCGTGTCCGGTCATGGCCTCAGGCTCCTATGCCGTGAAAATCACGGAGCTTTCGCACCAATGTTTGATATTCCGGATGGGAGACATCGTCCTTGTTCAGGATCATGTTTTGCAACTCAGGATCGGGAAGCCTGAGAAAGGCTTCAAAAAACTCAAGCGCCTCAAAATCCATGCCGTCCAGCCTGGCCTCTGCATATCGTCCGAGCAGCCAGTCCATTTCCATCGTGCCGCGGTGGGTCGCTCGAAAAAGCGCCCGTTTGCGCCGCACTTCCAGTTCATCCACCACGCATCGCCTCTCATGATCCTGCCCGTCATCAAACCGGTTCAACCTGGTTTATTCTGCGTTTATCCTGCGTTTAAGTTGCTTTTATACAGGCGTCCGTTTGATGGCGGCAACGCCTTCAATTGCGCGCTACCGTAGCCAGTCTGTATAGCGAGCCAGATTCAATCTGTCAGTGAATATCTCGCGCGGCACCCTTGTTCAATACCCGTGCCCGCGCTAAGCCCACGCCTATCATGCGCCCTGCCATTCTCACACCGGTTTTTGCGACCGCCCAAAGCCTCGAAGGCGTCGGCCCGCGAGTCGTCGATCTCCTGAAGAAAGCGCTGCGCCAGAGCCAGGACGCGCACGAACCCCGGGTTCTCGATTTGCTCAAGCACTGCCCGACCGGCGTCGTCGACCGCAGCTTCCGGCCGCAAATCAAGGATGCCACGCCCGGCGTCATTGCGACGTTGCAGATCCGTGTCCTGAAGCACAATGCGCCGCCGGGAAAATCGCGCGCGCCCTACCGGGTGATCTGCGAGGATGAGACCGGCCGCATCGCTCTCGTCTTTTTCCGCGCCAATGCCCGCTATCTGCAAAAGCAGCTGCCGATGGGCGAGATCCGCGTGGTCAGCGGACGCGTCGAGCAATATGGAGATGCATTGCAGATGCCTCACCCGGACTATATCGTTCCGCTCGACGAAATCGACCGCATGCCGCTGATTGAACCCGTTTACCCGATGACCGCGGGTCTTTCGCCGAAAGTGCTGGTCCATGCCATAGACCAGTCGCTCAGCCGATTGCCCGATCTCGATGAATGGCAGGATGGCGCATGGCTCAGGCAACAGGGCTGGGGCGGTTTCAGGGAATCGCTTGTCCACATCCATAAACCCGAAAGCGCCGCCGACCTGTCCTTGAACGGCGCGCCACGGCGGCGTCTGGCCTATGACGAGTTGCTGGCCAATCAGCTGGCGCTGGCCATCGTCCGCAGGTCCATGCAGGCGGCTCCCGGGCGTTCGGTTGAGGGCAATGGCGAAATCACGAAAAAAATCCTTAGCGCCCTGCCCTTTGAGCTGACCAGGTCACAGAAAGGCGCGTTTGAGGAAATCAAGGCGGATATGGCGGGCAAGGGGCGTATGCTGCGCCTGTTGCAGGGCGATGTGGGCAGCGGCAAAACGGTGGTTGCCCTGCTCGCCATGGCGGTTGCCAATGAAGCCTCCGCTCAATCGGCGCTGATGGCGCCGACGGAAGTCCTTGCCCGGCAGCACTACAAGACCATCGAACCGCTGGCCGTGGCGGCAGGACTTGAAGTGGCGCTCCTGACCGGCCGGGACAAGGGCCGCGGCCGGCGCGATATGCTTGAGCGGCTCGAAGACGGGAAAATCGATATATTGATCGGCACCCATGCGATCTTTCAGGAAGATGTTGCCTATAAGAACCTTGCTTTCGTCGTGATCGACGAGCAGCATCGCTTCGGCGTTCATCAGCGCCTTGCGCTTCAGGCCAAGGGCGGCGCACAGGGCGTCGAAACCCTGGTCATGACGGCGACGCCTATACCGCGCACGCTCCTGATGACCCATTATGGCGATCTTGAAGTGTCCAAGCTTCTCGAAAAGCCGGCCGGACGCAAGCCGATAACGACGCGCGCTGTCGCCCTTGACCGGCTCGATGACGTGCTTCAGGGGCTCGGCAGGGCGATCGAGTCCGGCGCCCAGATTTACTGGGTCTGCCCTCTGGTGGAGGAATCCGAGGTATTGCGCATCACACCGGCCGAGGAGCGTTACGCTCATCTCCGGCAATATTTCGGCGACAAGGTCGCGCTCGTGCACGGGCAGATGAAGGGGGAGGAAAAAGACGAGGTCATGCGCGCATTCTCGGAAGGGGAGACCGCGGTGCTGGTTGCGACAACCGTCATCGAGGTCGGTGTCGACGTGCCCAATGCCACGATCATCGTCATCGAACATGCCGAACGCTTCGGACTGTCGCAGCTTCATCAGCTTCGCGGCAGGGTCGGTCGCGGCGAACGGCAATCATCATGCATCCTCCTCTATGACAAGCCGCTCGGCAATACGGCGAAATCCCGCCTCGACATCATGCGCCGGACCGAGGACGGTTTTCTGATTGCGGAAGAAGATCTCAGATTGCGGGGCGGCGGTGAAATTCTCGGCGCCCGACAAAGCGGCGAGGCCAGCTTCAACCTGGCCGAAATCCCTGATTTCAAGGAATTGCTCGAGGCCGCACATGACGATGCGGCGCTGATCCTCAACAGGGATCCCGGATTGAAGTCCGATCGCGGGCGCGCGCTCCGCAACTTGCTGTACCTGTTCGACCGCGATGAGGCGGTTCTGCTTTTCAGGGCAGGTTGATCCTGCCGTCGCCGCGTTCTACGCGGCCGGCTCGACCTTTTCAGGACTGTCGTCTTTTTTCGCCGCCCCGGCTTTCGCCTCCTCGGCGAGTACTTCGAGATTTTCGGTGTATGCCGGCGTGACGAGCCCGGCGGAGATGACAAGTTTGGCGGCTTCTTCCACGCTCATGTCCAGAATGTGAATTTCATTGCTCGGCACGAACAGCAAAAAACCAGATGTCGGGTTGGGTGTCGTCGGAAGAAACACACTGATCGGCTCGGCGCCGTGGGGGAGTTTTTCGACCAGTTCGCCCGACGTCTCGGTTGCGACGAAGACGATCGCATAAATGCCCTTGCGCGGATATTCGATCAGCCCGACATTCTTAAAACTCGTGTTGGACTGCGACAGAACCGTTTCGAATATCTGCTTGAGAGCACGGTAGACATTTCGCACGACCGGCATTCTTCCGACCACCGTCTCGCCATAACCGACAATCGTGCGGCCGAACAGATTGGCCGCCAGGGCGCCGACAATGATCATTGCGCCGATGGCGAAAACCAGCCCCGCGCCGGGGATGTGAAATGGCAGATAGGTGTCGGGATTATACGCATCGGGCACCAGGGGCTTGACCCAGGCATCGACGATATCGACGAAACCCCAGAGAATGTAAACGGTGATGCTGATCGGGCCGACTATGATCAGTCCGGTGAGAAAATAGTTGCGCATGCGCGTGCCGAGACCGGCATGTTTGACCGGCTCATCAAAATCGGCCAGCTTGGCTAGCCCTTCATGATGTTCGGGGTTCACGTCCGCGCCTGTTTTCTGCTTTTTGTCCGTCTTATCGTTCATTGCCGACCAATACCCTCATGGGGAGAAGCTGATTGTTGAGCTCAATATCGAGATGGGTTGTCATGTTCGACTTATCAATATGGCTCAAAGTGCCGTCAATATAGAACGAATATGTAGGAATTTATATAACGGGAATTTTTGTCCGGGCCAGCCGGGGTATCAGCGCGCCACGGGGAAACAATCGAGACCCGTCGCACGCAGCTTGTTGCATGTTCTGAGCGCCGTTTTCTCGCTCTCGAAGGCTTCGAGCCTGACCCGGTAAAATGTTCCCATATTGCCCATGACGGCCTCGTCGATCCGCGCCGGATGCCGGGCCACGACGGTGCTGTGATTCGCGTTCAGATTGCTGACGATCGTGCTTGCTTCATCCTTGCTGCGGACGGTTGCGATTTGCAGCTTGACCCGGCCTTTTGGTCGCTGTGCCTTTTTTGCCGGCGTTTGGGGTGCGGCTTTTTCGGGCGTCGGCTTTTTGACATCGACCGCTGCGGTTTGCGCAGGCTTTGCGGCTGATTGCGCCGGTTTCGACGATCCGCCAAACCAGTTTCCGAAATATGACGAAATGCCGCCGGATCCGCTTGCCCCCGGCGATGACTGGCCGATCGAGCCCTGTGGCGCGCCCTGATCGATATTTGCAGCCCAGCCGGTCGTCACCTGCTTGACCGGTGCTTTGGGCTTGGCGCGCGCAATAACTGCCGGTTTGACCTGGGGTTTGGCCGGTTTTTTCACCGATGGCTTGACCGCTTTTTTAGGTGCCTGGGTTACGGAATTCACCGCTGGCGCCGTCGCTACCACCGTGCCCGATGATCCGCTGCCTGACGATCCGCCGAATATATTACCGAAAAAGCCGGTGATGCCCGATGTCAGTCCGCCTCCGGCCGGTTTGTTTGTTGCGGCTCCCGGCTGTGTCGCCGAAGTCGTCACCCATGTGGAGGATTTTGAGCTGTCCTGCGCGTTTGTTGCGGGCTTGGCCCGTTTGGCGGGTGTGGCTGAGGTTGCGGATTTGGCCGGCAGTTTGCTCGCGAGGCGGTTGGCTTCGGCCATGTCGCTTTTAGCGCGTCCGCTCTCGCCGCCGCTATCATAAGCCTGGGAGCGATGTTTAAGCGCGTCGGCACGCTCGGCCGGGCTTAGTCCTCCAAGCCAGATGGCATTGGTGAGGTCGGCGATGGATTGCGCCGGTTTTTTCAGAGCACGGTATGCGATGCCCCGGTAATAGAGTGCTTTCGACATGTCGGACGTGCTGAGCTTGCCGGCGCCCAGTGCCTTGTCGAGGGCCTTGACCGCCGCAGCGTGCCTGTTCTGTTTGATCGCATCGCTTGCGGCGTCCAGTACCGGATCGGCCGCCCGTGAAGGCGATCCGGGCACCGCCAGCATCAGCGCCATGGCTATTGCGGCCGCGTATCGCGCCCGTTTTTTCATGCGTTCGGTCTTTGTAGCCATCAAAATATAATCCCGGATGTCCAGACATTAGAGAGAATCACGAGACGGGGTAACTCTGCCGTCAGTCTACGTCATGCACATCTTTGAGGCAAATAGACGACCTGCATCATCCAGCATTTATTCCACAGTGACGGATTTGGCCAGATTACGGGGCTGATCGACATCAGTGCCCATGAAAACCGCCGTATGATACGCCAGCAATTGAACTGGAACTGCGTAAACCAGCGGCGTCGCGAAGGGATGGACTGTTGGCAGGCTGATAATGTTTTCCGCGTCCGCTCCTATCCTGTCGGGATCGTGATCCGTCAGCACGGTCACCCTGCCGCCGCGTGCCACCACTTCCTGTATGTTGGAAAGCGTCTTCTCGAACAAGTCGTCATCAGGGGCGACCACGATAATGGGGACATCTTCGTCGATCAGTGCGATGGGGCCGTGCTTGAGTTCGCCGGCGGCGTAGCCTTCGGCGTGGATATAGGAAATTTCCTTCAGTTTTAGCGCGCCTTCGAGCGCGATCGGATAGCTCACGCCACGACCCAGATAAAGCACGTCGCGCGCATGGGACAGGTCGTGGGAAATTTTTTCGAAAATGCTTTCATCGCGCAGAATTGTCGAAATATGCCCGGGCACCTTGGCCAGGGCCATGACCAGTTCGTTTTCGGTTTCTTCCGAGATATGCCCGCGTGCGCGGCCGATGGCAATGGCCAGGCAGGCGATCACGGCAAGCTGGCAGGTGAAGGCTTTTGTCGAGGCGACGCCGATTTCCGGGCCGGCCAGGGTTGGCAGGACGGAGGCGGATTCGCGGGCTATGCTGGACTCGCGCACATTGACGATGGAGGCGATGTGCTGTCCTTCCTCCTTGCAATATCGCAAAGTCGCCAGCGTATCGGCGGTTTCGCCCGACTGGGACACGAAAAGAGCCATGCCGCCCTTTTCCATGGGCGCCTCGCGGTAACGCATTTCCGATGCGATGTCGATTTCAACCGGAATGCGCGCCCAGCGCTCGAGCCAGTATTTTCCGACCAGTCCGGCGTAATATGCCGTCCCGCAGGCCGAAATGGTGATGCGTTCTATCGCCCCCAGATCCAGGTCGAAACGCGAGCGATCGACGCGGCCTTCTGAAAAATCGAGATAATGCGCCAGAGTGTGGCTGAGCACTTCGGGCTGCTCGTGGATTTCCTTGGCCATGAAATGCCGATGATTGCCCTTGTCGACCATCAGCGCCGAGGCGACGGATTTCACCTTGGCGCGCTCCACCTGCCGGCCCGCCCGGTCCCTGATGACAGCGCCATCGCGCTTCAGGACTGCCCAATCGCCATCGTCGAGATAGGTGATCGTGTCGGTGAAGGGTGCCAGGGCGATGGCATCGGAGCCGACATACATCTCGCCATCGCCATAACCGATTGCGAGGGGGGATCCCTTGCGCGCCGCGATCATCAGATCGTCATGGCCTGCGAAGATGATGGCCAGCGCAAAGGCACCTTCAAGCTTGCTCAGGCTCTGCTCCACCGCCTCCTCCGGTGTGGCGCCGCCTTTTAGAGTCCTTGCGATCAGATGGGCGATAACCTCTGTGTCCGTCTGGGTTGAAAATTCCATGCCGGATTTTTCCAGATCCTCGCGCAGTTCGCGGAAGTTTTCGATAATGCCGTTATGGACGACGGAAACATCTCCGCTCACATGGGGATGGGCGTTGATTTCGTTAGGTGCGCCATGGGTGGCCCAGCGCGTATGGCCGATGCCGGTGTGGCCCACCAGGGGCGCTTCGGACAGGCAGTTCTCGAGCTTTACAAGCTTGCCCTCGGCGCGGCGGCGATCGAGACTGCCATTTTCCACGGTCGCGATACCGGCGGAATCATAACCGCGATATTCCAGTCTTCTCAGCGCCTCGACGAGCGGACCCGCAACGGCCTCGTTTCCAAGAATTCCGACTATTCCACACATATCAATCTCGTCCTGTCATTCTATCGTCAGGGGCGCCTCGGGGCCGGAGCGCGCCCGCTCAACTCGCTTTACGTTTCGCCCGCGTCATCAGGGCGCGGAATTTCGCCGCCCATCCGGGACGAATTTCCTGAATTCCGCGGGCAATCGCCAAGGCATCGGGTTCGACGTCGCTGGTGATGACGCTGCCCGAGCCGACAAAGGCGCCGTCTCCGATTTTCACGGGGGCCACCAATGCTGTATTGGAGCCGATAAAAGCGCCCGCACCAATGGCCGTCTGATGTTTGCGGAAGCCATCATAATTGCACGTGATGGTTCCAGCGCCGATATTAGCCGACGTGCCGACCTCGGCATCGCCCACATAGCTCAGATGATTAACCTTGGCGCTGTCGCCGATAACAGCGTTTTTGATCTCGACGAAATTGCCGACCTTGGCATTCTCGCCTATATCGGCGCCGGGCCTGAGACGCGCATAGGGGCCGACAGTTGCGCCGGATGCGATATTGGCGCCCTCGAGATGCGAAAATCCCTTAATCCTTGCTCCGTCATGAATGGTGACACCGGGGCCGAAAATGACATGGGGCTCGATCACGACATCCCTGCCGATGGTCGTATCGCTGGAAAAATAGACCGTTGCGGGATCGATCAATGTGGCGCCATTCCGCATCGCGCCGTCACGCATACGCTTCTGGAAAATGGCTTCCGCTTCGGCAAGCTGGGCGCGGCTGTTGACACCGAGAACTTCGCTTTCCGGACAGGTGATCGCCGTCGCCTTCAGTCCCTGAGAACGAGCGATCTCGATCGCATCCGTGAGATAATATTCTTCCGCGGCATTATTGTTGGATATGGCCTCGAGAAGGGTCAGCATGGACTGGCTTTTAAAGCCCATGACGCCGGAATTGCAAAACGTGACCTTTTGCTCGGCGGCGCTGGCGTCCTTATCTTCCCGTATGGCGAGCAATATATCGTCCGCACCCATGAGCAGGCGGCCATATCCCGACGGATCCTGGGCATTAAAGCCAAGCACCACGATGTCAGCGTCGGCATTGAGCGCCTGGCGCATCGCGCTCACGGTTTTGTTCGTGATCAGCGGCGTATCGCCGTAAAGCACGATGACGTCGCCGTCGAACTCGCTAATCGCCTCGCGGGCCGCGAGCACGGCATTGGCGGTGCCCAGTTGTTTCGCCTGCTGGAAAATCAGGGTGCCGGAATTAACGCGCAGCGCCTCATCGCCGACCTCGCTCAGGTCCGGAGCGATGACAACACCGCATTGGTCAGCGCCGGCATCGCATACAAGGGTGAGAACATGGGCCAGCAGGGAGCGGCCGCCGATGTGATGCAGCACTTTCGGCAGGGTAGATTTCATTCTGGTGCCCTTACCGGCCGCCAGGATCAGTGCAAGAAATTGACGCTCGCTCAAACCGCTCTCCAATCGCAGTGTTTCTAGACTTTAATCTGACCGGATACCCAAACGCATAAACTCTATCTCTTTAACGACACTGGATAGCAACATTCATGCCGCAATGCCTGTTTGCAGGTCCTGCAGCCTTCCGGTCAGGGATTTATACGCAAACTAGGCGCTGATGGCGCCGTAATCCATAGTTAATTGCGTTATGGATTTAACATTTATCTTCAGAAAATTACACGAATTCCGCCGCGGGATTACACCGGATTCATCCCCAATCGCGTGATTCATTCCTATTCGCGTGATTCATTCCGGTTCGCGAGATTCATTCCAGTTCGCGAGATTCATTCCAGTTCGCGAGATTCGTTCCCGTTTATGTGTGCTCAATCAGCCATAGCGGTGCAAGTGCGCAACAGACATGTCCACAGTCTGTTGACTTCATTGAAAACAGTGATTGAACCAAAGGGCCGACTCAGACAGCCTCAACCTTTGATTCAGGGCTTTTGGGGGAAGCGTCCATGCATGAGCCGGCTTTGTCTTCGGTTCCTTTTCGACAAGCCCCTTCCCCCAGCAGCCTTCGACAGCATTGCATTCATGTTGCCTTGAAGGGGCACAACCGAGACGGGGTGGTTTAGATCATGGCTTCAAGCGGACCAATGCCAGTACAATCAGAGCCTTATACGAGGGGGTATTATGTCATCTGGAGCCTGCTTTCGCTGGCCGCGATCGGCTATATTGCCTATCTCGCCTTTGGCGCGGGCGACTCGCGGATGTTGCGGATCAGTAAAAAACAGGAACCGAACTCCTTCAGCGCCCAATTCAAGCAGCACGATGCGAAAATCGGCTCGGCCATGGCCATCGCCGAACAGGCGCGCACCCTTGGCAAAGAGAATGTGGCGCGGATTGACGATCTGGAAAAGCGCCTAAGGCTGCTCGCGTGGAAACAGGAAGACCTGAAACCGCTTGCCGGTGTGCCCCGGACAGGGACCATCAAGCCGAATGGCGGACATATCAAACAGGTCATGGGGCATGACGAGACGACATCGGACTCGGTGGACTCCGTTCATGGTGCGGTTGCCCATGCGATCAAACAGGTCAGCGCCGCGCGCCAGCAGGGCCTGGGGGCCGGGCCTGCGGCTTCGGTGGTCGGCGTAGTCGCCAATAATCCAGTGGACGGATCCGATATAATCGGCACCACGGTGGAAAACATGAGCGAAATCAATCCCGTCGCAATCGCCGCGGCAACGGCAGCGCTTGCGGGGAGAACCGGGGTTCAAGCGAAGGCCGACGATGTTGCATCGAGTCCTAAAATCATCGCCGCGCCGACAACAGCCGATGCGGCAAAAACGGCCGAGGCCCTGAAAACAGAAACCAAGGCAAAAACAGCCGCCGCCGCCAAAAAGCTTGCCCTTAACACGCCGGCCAAAGAGCCGGTAGCTGTCAAGCCGAAACCGCGGATTGCCAGCGTTCCCCTGCCCGTACGTAAGACCTATGGCCTGAAACTCACTTCGGGGAGATCGGTCGCATCCCTGCGTCTCACCTGGGACCTGCTCACGGAAATGAACCGTCCGATTCTCGGCGGCCTGAAAACGCGCTATGTCAGGAGCGCCAGCAGGAGCAATATGCCTTACAGGTTGATCGCCGGCCCACTGCGGTCGGACTCGAAGGCCAGTCAAATCTGCAAGAAACTTCACAAGCAGAATATTAATTGCGTGGTGACAGTCTTTACGGGCCGCAGGCTGTAACGCTTTTTCTTGCGCCCCGTTTCGTCACAGCGGGGCCATTTCATTCATTCCGATCACCACCGACATTCCGATCACCACTGAGCGGCTGCTTTTCCCATGCGCGGAACCAGCCGGGCAAGCTCGACTTTGTGTGAAATTCCATCGATACTCGGTATGCGGGCGGTTTTCCGGTCGGCTTTCCGGAACGCTGACTGCTGGTCAACGCGTAATGCGAAAAAGTCGGCGCGTGAGGAGCAAAAGGATGCATGGCGAACATAAGCCGGAATATACCCGACCTGAACCGGAGCCAGATCCGTTGCAGGACAATAGTCTGACGGCGGATCTGACCGCGCTGATCCAAAGCAAACCCGTCACCGACGAGGATCTGGAAGCGGCGGCCCTGTTCGTTCTCGATGCGGCCGCCAATATCGCCGCCGCGCGCAAATACCCGCCGGGCCGGATTATGATGTCCTGGGCCCGCGATTGCTGCGGTGTTCCGGGTCCGGATGCCGGGCGCAACGCGCTCATCGGCGGCGGTCTCTGCCACATGCTCGAATCGGATGATTTGCACCGGGCATCCGTGGTTCATCCGGGCTGCGCCGTCATACCGGCCGCGCTCGCATTGGCAGATTGTCTGCCGGAAGTATCGGGCCGTCAGGTTTTGACCTCGGTTTTGTGGGGATATGAGGCTGCGATCCGGGTGGGCATGGCCGTCGGCCCCGGACATTACAAAGTCTGGCATAACACGGGAACCTGCGGTCCTTTCGGCTCGGCCATGGCAGCGGCATGTCTGATCGGGCTCAGCGAGGCGCAGACGATAAATGCTCTGGGAAACGCAGGCACTCAGTCCGCCGGTCTGTGGCAGTTTCTGGCCGATGGCGCTATGAGCAAATTCCTTCATGCCGGACGCGCGGCAGAAGCCGGTCTGGTCAGCGCCCAGCTGGCGGAGCGGGGCTTCACCGGCGCCGCACGAATATTGGAAGGCGGGCAGGGAATGTTTGCCGGCGCCTGCCCCGACCCCGAGCCCGATGCCGTTTTGGCTGATCCCGACCAACCATGGCAGCTCCACCTGACCTCCATTAAGCCCTGGCCGTGTTGCCGCCACACCCATGGCCCGATCGCCGCCGGCCTTGCCATGCATGACAGGGTCGCGGCCCTGTCACTTCCGCTTGACGATATCGCCGGGATCGAACTCGCGACATATCAGGCCGCCCTGGATGTCTGCGACCAGCCCAGGCCCGACAGTGATTATGCCGCCAAGTTTTCGTTGCAGCACTGCATCGCGGCTGCACTACGCGAAGGCCGCGTTGTGCCCGGCAGCTTCGAGGAAGGCGCGCGACGCGAGGCGGCAGGACTTGCGGCCAATGTCACCCTGCGCGCGGATGCCGCTCTCGATGCCGCCTATCCCCTGCATTGGGGCTGCGCTCTCACAGCGAAGCTGCGGAACGGCGAGAAGATAGAAATCGTCAAACATGACGCTAAAGGCGATCCTGAAGACCCTCTCAGCCCTTCGGACCTGATCGACAAGGCAGGTGTCCTCTTGCGTCAGGCGGTGCATGGCAATAGCGGACAATTGATCGATCAGGCGCTGGCCATGGCGACAGGCGGCGCGCCCGTCTCCCTTCGCGGCCTGCTTGCGTAACGCCCTGCATGGACCAAAGGGACTGAATAAACTAACATTTGAGCCGTTTCACCCTGTGGTGCCGCTTTGGATCGGTACAGGGTGTTATTGCGGGGCAGCGGAGGAAGCAGCAAGGCAATGGATTTGATCGACAAGGGTATGAGCCGAAAGGGGCGGAGCCGAAAGGGGCGGAGCCGAAAGGGTCGGAGCCGAAAAGGACACGCTGTCCATGGCTGACATGAAAGCGGCCCCCGGCCCCCTCGACGGCGTGCGGATACTCGATCTTTCGCGCATCCTTGCCGGGCCGACCATGACCCAGCTCCTTGGCGACCTCGGCGCAGACGTCATCAAGGTCGAGCGTCCCGGCAACGGCGACGATACGCGGGAATGGGGACCGCCCTATCTTGAAACCGGCGATGGGGACGAGCCGGGCCTGTCCAGCTATTTCCTTTGCGCAAACCGCAACAAGCGCTCCGTCGCTATCGATATATCGCGGAATGAGGGCGCGGACCTCGTCCGCAAACTAGCGCTTGAGTGCAATGTTCTCGTCGAGAACTTCAAGGTCGGCGATCTCGGCAGATACGGTCTCGCATATGACGACCTTCAGCCCGGGCATCCCGGTCTCATTTATTGTTCCATCACCGGCTTCGGCCAGACCGGCCCATTGGCGCACCGGCCGGGTTATGACGCCATGATCCAGGCCATGGGCGGCGTCATGAGCCTGACCGGAGAGCCTGATGGCGAGCCCATGAAAGTGGGCGTAGGTGTCGCCGATATCGTCTGCGGCCTTTATGCCGGCACGGCCATTCTCGGCGCGCTCCGGCACTTCGACCGGACAGGCGAAGGCCAGCATATCGATGTCGGGCTTTTCGATACCCAGCTTGCCTGGCTCGTCAACGAGGCCCAGAACTACCTCCTCACCGGCAGGGTGCCTGAGCGCCGAGGGACCGCCCATCCCAATATTGTGCCCTATCAGGTATTCCCCGCTTCAGACGGCTATTTCATGCTGGCGGTCGGCAATGATTCCCAGTTTCGCAGGTTTTGCGCGCTGGCGGGCGCGCCCCGTCTCTCCGAAGATCCGAAATTCGCCACCAATCCGGCCCGCATTCGAAACCGGGACGAGCTGATCCCGCTTATTCGCGATTTGACGCGTTCGCAGCCCGTCAGCTTCTGGATCGATAAACTCGATGAGGCGGGTGTGCCCTCGGGGCCGATCAACGATCTGGCGCAGTCCTTCGGTGAGCCGCAGACGCAGGCACGCGAAATGCGCGTCCCCATGGCCCCGGATCATGACGGAGAGGGAACAACGGAACTGGTCGGCAATCCCTTGAAAATGTCGGCCACGCCAGTGAGCTATCGCCGCTTCCCGCCCAGGCTCGGCGAACACACCCATGACGTCCTGCATGAACTCCTGGGGATCGACGATGACGAGATCGGCCGGCTCGCCATGGACGGTGTTGTGGCGTTGGACCGGGGAGAATGAGGAAAGCGGCCGTCCGGTTCAATTGCGCGCGAGGGCAGTCCGGCAAGCGTGTCACCGTCATCTCGTCAAACTGCGGCTGCCACAGTCTCTTCAAGCAAGTTGCGCCACCGCCACGACGTAGTTCTTGCCATAATATTTGGCGCACCGGGGACAGGTCGTATAGAAGAAATACATCTTGCCGACCTTCTTGCCGCGGCCCTCGACATAGGCCGTCATGTCAGCCTCCCATTTGGGCACATCCTTGAAGGGGCCTTCGAAGACCTTTGTCATGTAGTCGCCGGACAGATGTACCATTTCCTGGCCCGGGACATCTTTCGTGACGGCAAAATAATGCTCGCTCGACCAGGATGAGGGATCGTGGCTGAGCACGATCATGTCGTCGTCGCTTTGGGCGCCTGCACTCTCGATGGCTGCGAATGTTTTTTTAAACACGGACCCCATATTCACCGGAATATGGAACAGGCTTTTGGTCTCGGCCTTGACGAAGAGTTTGCGGTCGAAATGGAGATCCTGTTCATCCCATCCGTCGGGGTCGAAACGCGGGCAACAGTTGGTCGGGTTGTCGCTGAAATCATATTTCGGCAATGCGTTGACATCCATGTTGCTCACCTCCTGACACTTTGTCCGACAAGAGCGTTTTTCATTATCCGACAAGGGCGATTTTCATTCTTGAAGAAGTTTTTCATCCATCAAGTTCGATGGCATTGATTTGCATCAAACCCGACCGTTCACAACGTGTCGCGGTGCGGTCGCCGGGAATAGCCGCGGGCTTACAGGATTTGGGCGTCCGAACAAATATCGGGAACGGTGGCACGACGATCCCAAGTGATTTGAACTCCG
This sequence comes from uncultured Hyphomicrobiaceae bacterium, assembly GCA_947258705.1. Classification (GTDB taxonomy): domain Bacteria; phylum Pseudomonadota; class Alphaproteobacteria; order Rhizobiales; family CAMYJA01; genus CAMYJA01. The sequence goes on from CAMYJA010000014.1 coordinate 28,111, forward strand.
AAAAATAGCCGATGGCCGCCAATGAGCGGTATGGCTTCCGGGGCTTAAGGCCTTGCGCTGCGTCCGGTGTCAGGATTTGTCCACGGAGGCCATGGTGTCGAGATCGCGAAGGTAGAAGAGCGCAAAGCACGCGGCCAGCATCGGCCACGCCGCCCAGAACAACAGACTTGTCTTGGGCTGGAAGACATACACATACTGCTCATAGCTCGACAGCGTCGAGACGGTGTGCATCGCCAGCACCAGAGCGGTGGTGAGCGTCTTCTTCAAGCCGATCGCAAAGGCGCATATGACAATGAGCTGGGCGGTCCCTATGGCGTAGAGGACGGGCGCTTCAAGGCCGGGCAGCAGATAGAACTTGCCAAAAACCCTGGCTGCGTGGTCCGGCATGATGAACTTGTCCAGAGTCCACACCAGCATCACGATAAAGACGCTGATCCGAAGCAGGAACAAAACCAGCCTGACGCGATCATCCGTTTCCATGTGGAGCCCCCCATCTTATTCAGCCAGAGTTAAAAAGACCGGTGTTTAAATTGCCGGCTGTTGAACGGCCAGGAAAAATCAGCTATCGCTGCGGGTGCTGATACCAAGGAGCGAGTAGATCGGGCACAGGCCGACCGTTGCCGTGAGCAGCGGCACCACGCCGATCCAGCCAAGATAATTGTAAGGCGTATCGATGGGCAGCAGGTCCAGCGCAAGAGCGACCAGGGCCGCGCCGAAGATGATACGGATAATCCGATCTGCCATTCCGATATTCATGTCATTTTCTCCCAAATATGATCCGATGTTTTCTGCCGGTTTGACACTGTCAAAATGACGTTATCATCATGCCTTCGCCATGTCCGTGCCCTGGCCATGCAAATATTTCAAAAATAGTTTACCCGTAGGCCCGGCTAAAGATTACGGGCGCGGAAGGTATCGCATTTCTGAACGTCGCCCGTGTCATAGCCTTGCCGGAACCAGCGCACGCGCTGCTTTGACGTGCCATGAGTAAAGGCGTCGGGAACAACGCGTCCTTGCGTCTTTCGCTGAATGTGATCGTCGCCGATGGCGCCTGCCGCGTTGATCGCCTCCTCCACATCACCGGGCTCGAGAATATTTTTCTCCCGGTCCGCATGACGCGCCCAGACGCCGGCCAGGCAATCGGCCTGCAATTCCATCCTGACCTGCAGGGCATTGCCGTCCTTCTTGGACATTCGCGTTTTCGCCTTCTGCACCTTTTCGGCGATGCCTAGCAGAGTCTGCACATGGTGTCCGACCTCATGGGCGATGACATAGGCCTGCGCGAAATCGCCATGGACACCGAATTTTTGCTTGAGCTCCTGATAAAATGCCAGATCCACATAGACCTTTCTGTCGAGCGGACAATAAAACGGCCCCATGGCCGCCATGCCGACGCCGCATCTTGTCTGGGTATAGCCCGTAAACAGTACCAGCTTGGGTTCGCTGTAATCGAGCCCGAGCCGAGCGAAAATGCGGTTCCAGACATCTTCGGTATATTGGAGCGTCACGGCCACGAATTTTTTCATCTCGTCGCTTGTGCTGGCGACCTCTCCGCGGCCGAGAGGCGATTGACCGGCACCGCCTGCGGGCGCCGCGCTACGGCCCTGACCGGGGACGGGAAAGCCTGGAATGTCAAGTCCAACACCACCGCCAGGTCCGGTCCGGGGAGACGTGGTTTCCTGCGGGAAGGGCATGTGCGGCGGTGCGCCACCCTGCATGATAACGCGCGGATCAAGTCCGCAGAACGTCACCAGGCCGATCAGAATGACGATCATGAGAATGCTCATGCCGCCTGAGCGGCCGCGCGGCATGGGTACGCGCATCCCGCGTCCGCCGCCGCCACGGGGAAAAGGAAACCGGAAGCCGCCACGGCCCCGCTGCCCTCGCCGATCCTCAACGTTGGAACTTTCCTTCTCGCCTTCATAACGCATGGCACAACCTCGTAAAACGCCTCGTAAATCACGCTGCCACCCCGGCAGGGGGGCGCCTGTTAACCTTGCCGCTGATTGTGCACGGCAGCACATTCGAGACAAGAAAAAATTTTAAGGCCAGCCACGGGGGTCTCCTTAAGGCGAGATTTGTAGGCTCATTGGCTGTAAAGAGGAGGTGTCTATTGGTTACGGATTTTCCGTATAACGGTGCAAATCGCCTTTTCCGCAATTGCCAAAGACGAACAAGCGGAATTGGCGCCCCAGTGAACATCAGGCGATGCCCCATAGGAGATATTGGGCTTATCCTCTCTTTTTTTCTACGTTCGCCACTTTCCTTTGATGTTCCTCCATTGGACAGGCTTGAAAGAAAGTGGCAGAATTTTCAACGCGGATTTTTTGCAAGTGAAAATCAGCGCATAACAATATGATGGCCAGCGCCATGCATGGCAGGAGAAAGATTCAATGGTTCCGAATTTGATCCGCTTGACGATCGCAATCTTGCTCTCCGTGAGCATCCTTGCATCCCCGGCATCCGCCGATGAAATCGCAGACCGCCATACCAATTGCTACGATGACGCGATGCTTGTATTCGATGCATCGGGTTCAATGGCCGGCAAGGGTTACAACGGCCTCTCGCCCCCAAGAATACTGGAGGCGCGCTATGCATTGCGGCGCTTATTGCCGCAGATTACGCCATACCGCCAGGTCGGATTGATTGTTTACGGCCCCGGCCCCAAGGATGCCTGCAGCAATATTGAGCTCCGTCTTCGGCCGACAATTAATTCCGCGTCCCGGATTATCGCTGAAGTCGACAAGCTTGTGCCAGACGGAAAGACCCCCCTGACACAGGCGGTCTTCATTGCCGCTGAAACCTTGCGCTATCGCGAACGGCCGGGCGTTGTGGTGCTTGTCACTGATGGCCACGAAACCTGCGGTGGCGCAACCTGTGCACTGGCTGCGAAACTTGCGGAACAAGGTTCAAAACTCACAGTTCATGTCATCGGATTCAAGGTGCGGTCCGTGTTCTTCGAGTTTCCGGAGCTTGAGTCCGAGGAGGCTGCAAACGAAGCGACCGGCGCGCGCTGCCTGTCTGAACTGACGGGTGGAAAATATGTTCACGCGGAAACGACGGAAGGGTTGGTCAAGGCATTGCGTGAGACTATGGGATGCCCCATGCTGAGCGATGCCGGATTGAATGGCGAAGCTTTATCCCTGTTGCGATGATACTTCTGAAAAAATGTGTGCGTTCGGAAAATCGGTTTCGGCACTGAGCAACCCGTTGTTTTTCGGCAGCTTCCGGAATATCCCGGTGATGGGTCGCAATAAAATTCCACCGCCGGAACATAGTTGGTTGCGGCTGAACTGTCAGAGCCGTTAGCATGGTCCCGCGGCAATGTTCATATAAAACCAAAAGCCAAGCCATCCTCTTCCTGTGGATTGAGTATCACGTGGCTCGCCGCAAAATATCGACCTCATCCTGAGGGAGGCGACCTGACGTCTCGAAGGATGGAGCCGCTGCCCCCGACCTGTCCTTTGATTGCCCATGGTTCGAGACGCCGCATTAAATGCGCCTCCTCACCATGAGGAATAATTGTCTGATCTTCGCTTCCCTACGCCGGACGGAGGCGGCTTGTCGACCGACCAGCCGGCTGACGCCTCCGTCCGGCCCTGGGGAAGACCTGACAAATTGATTTTCCTGCTTACCCACTGCCCGGCACTCGGCCGCCAGTTCGCTTTCTGCCGTAAGCTCCCCATGCCCAGCCGGTACCAGTTATGCCAGATCATGCCAGGCCGGCCCGGTTGTCCGGCCGGCTTTTGGCGCTGATGACATGGTTGGAGATACGACCTGTCCGGTCATGGTCGTCATGAAACACCATGCCCTCGACGCCCCGTACCCGGCGCGTGTGCTCGATCGCCTCCTCGGAGACATCGATGAGTACACCGACCGCGATGCCCTCGCCATAATGCTCAGGTAAACCGAGCGGTCGCGCGCGCCAGCCGGCCTCAAGCATCTGGTTGAGCAGAAACGTGTCGATGACGCTGGTGATCTGCGTAATGCCGTTGTTCAGACAATATTCGAACATGCCGATCGATATGACCCCAGACAACCACCAGCGCGAATGCTTGTTGGATCCATGCGGGGCGACGTAAAATCGCGTGAGCTCCATGATGTGTTCACCGCATGGAACTTCGCCATTGGCTGCGAGATGAGGAAAGAGATCCGAAAAAATATGCGGACCCGTCGTCGGCAGTAGCCTCAGGCCGGCCTTGACATTCTCGTCTTCATCGACAGCGAGCAGATAGACGGCCTCGTCATTGTCATATTGATCGATTTCGCAATCGTCATCGCTTTGCAGCCCCTGCCAGCGGCGGCGCTTGACGTAAATATCGTATCGCTGACGATACATCTGCTGAAAAATTTCGGGATAGAGGGGCTGGTCGCGTCGTGTGAACATTTCTATCATAACTTTTCCTCCAATAGTCTTCGGAAGGAAAAGTGTTAATTTTCAATGTTAAGGTTAATAGCTAGGTAAGCACCTAGTTAAACTCCACACGAATTTTCTATGACATGATAAGAATGTCGGGATTTGTCAGATGGAGGCGTTTAAATACATCTCTATGATAAATTTATTTATCGACTTCGTTCTTATTGACGGTTTTATATTTAAAAATTACATTTTTTAAGTTTTTATACTGACAATTTGCCCTGGCGCATTGCCGCAACGACGGCCTGAATGCGCGTTGCCACACCGAATTTACGCTTCACGTTCTCGACGTGGTAATTCACCGTCTTGGAACTGATGTTCAAAATCCGGCCGATCTGCCAGTCCGATTTTCCGGCTGAAACCCAGCGCAGACATTCAATTTCCCGCGGCGTCAGCGAAACGCTGTCCTCATGGGCCATGCGGCCGAGGGTGAACAGCCGGTTATGAACGTAAATCGATGACAGGGTTGCGGCGCCACGCGTCGCCTCGCACATGTCAACCGCCTTGCCGGCAAGGCTTACCAGCGCAACATTGCCTGAGGTTTCAAAGATGGGAACGACGAAACCGCTATCCATGTCAAAATCCTCTGCAAGGCTCATGACACTGTTTTCGACCGCATTCAGCCGTCTTGTTTGAAGGACGTCACTCCAGGCGAAGGGAAGATAGCTCCGTCCCAGCTCACGGGCCATGGGATCGAGAAAATAATAATTTCTATTGTCATATTCGTTCGACCACTGGGTTGGCCGCGTGTTCATCAATACGCAATCACGCAGGTGCTCGCCCTTCTCGGGCAATTTTATGCAGGCGCTATTGGAAAATCCGAGGTTTTCGGTAAAGCTCTGAAACGTTTCGCAGACGACATCCCTGTCCTTGATGCCCTCCAGCTTGTGGACGAAATCCAATGTGGATTGTTCGAGCGCATGATGTGTTGTGACCTTGTCGTCCTTACCAATATACACTTTGACCCCCCATACCTGACCTACGCCGAACGTACATACCGCACTAATTAATTGTGCTCTAACTTATTATATATACATCATAGAATTGCGTTAGGGTTTAAGTAAATGCGTTATTTGACGAATGTTTAGGCATTCTGACTTTTTGCCTTAACAGGTTTTAACCATGACAGCTTCCCGCGCCATGGGCTTTTCCGTCCCCAGAGCGGCTCATCCCCCACGGCAGGGCGCGGTCTTGATCATCGCCGGCAATGCCTCTATTCATCCAGCCAATGAAAAAATTTCCCAAAAATCTGCTTGACGGTTATCGCGCCTTTCGAGCAGGAACCTATGCGAATGAGCGTGAGCTTTACGAAAAGCTGGCCGAGGAGGGGCAAGCACCTGAAACGCTCGTCATCGCCTGTTCCGATTCACGCTCCGCGCCCGGCACGATTTTCAACGCACTGCCGGGGGAAATATTCGTCGTCCGGAATGTCGCAAATCTGGTGCCGCCCCATGAACCGAATGCCGATGATCACGCCACATCCGCGGCCATTGAATTCGCCGTGTGTTCAATCGGGGTGAAAAATATCGTGGTGCTCGGGCATTGCGGCTGCAGCGGCGTGAAGGCGGCGCTTGATCCGTCCATATTACCGGATGGCGGCGGCTTTACCGGCAAATGGATCGACATGCTGTCGCCGGTGGCGTCGGAGGTGGCCGCCGACCGGTCCTTGTCGCCGGCCGGACAGCAGGAAGCACTCGAGCGGAAATCCATCGCCAACTCTATCGTCAACATGCGCTCCTTTCCCTTCATTGCCGAACGCGAGGAACAAGGCCGGTTGAGCCTGCATGGTGCCTGGTTCGACGTCGGCAGCGGCGAATTATGGGTGATGGATTCCGGTAGCGGCGATTTTTTCCGGCCGGATCCGACGCATGCCTAACCTGGCGCAGACCGGGCTGGCCATGCCATGCATGCTGCACCGGACGATTGAAGTGGCGCACCCCTCTTGCATGGGTTGTCTTCTCTTGCCCTGCGTCAGTCCCTGACTGCCAGCGCCCCCTCCCTTCCGCCACGTCATCATGACGAGAGGATTGGTCTATGGCGCGGTTGTTTCAATTCACTCAGTTGTTAACCAGGTTGAAACAGGCTTGAGACCGGATCGATTTCAGACGCAAACCTGCTTTTACTTATGCTCTTTTCATTAATTACATGATTACGTAATATCTGTTTTGTAATATTTCATATTAATACGTGCAGTTGATAATATTATGTAAAGCCGTCACAAGATTGCCTTGCCATGGCCGCGAATATGCCCAGCTTCGCTGGCTTTTTTGTTTCAGCGGCGCGCAACACCCGGTTGGATGTTTAAGACGCGTCCGAAACACAATGGAGAGGGTAACAATGACTAGAAAGATACTTACAGCAGCAAGCCTTATGTTCGTTCTCGCAATGCCTGCTTATGCGGATAATTGCTCGGACGGCATCAAGGCCATGCAGGAAGCTGCAGCCGGGGCAAATGTGAAACCCGAGCTTCGCGCACAGGTCGGCGCACTCCTTGAGGATGCTGTCCAGGCCCAGAAAAAAGGCGACGGCAAATCCTGCAATACCAAGCTTGCACAAGTACAGACGCTTCTTGGTAACGCAAAAAACTAGTCACTTCTCAGCTTGATGGGAAGAAGTAAGCAGCCCGCTTCTTCCCTCGAAACGGTGCGGTTTCCCCGCTTTCGTGCCGTTTCTTCAGAGGGGACCGTCACCGGAATTCTTCCGGTGGCGGTTCTTTTTTTGCGCCATGAATTCTTATTGGGAGGTTCAGCCCGGAATCCGCCATTATGTAAAATGGCAACATGAAACATTTTTGCGTTCCAGGGCCGTTAAAATCTCCTTGCCATAATCCACCTACTCTATCAACATGTTGATTCTGTTGTGATATTCGCGGGGGCGGATTTCGAAACCGGAATATTCCATGAATATGTTGGCACTTTTCTTGCCAAGTATTTTTTGCTCATGTTCTGCTCGTGATAGTTGTGACCATTTCACCGGACATCGAGTGAGGCAATCGAATTTGTGTCGTTGAAGATTATGAAGGCTGCTGTAATGCGAAAAACTATTCTACGGATCGTTGTCATTATTTTTATTGTCGGTCCTGCGGGTGTCGTGTTTACCGAACCCGCCGAAGCCAAGCGCTACAGGTATTATTGCCAGGGCGATCATTTGCACTTTGGATCGAGCAGCGGCCATCGGAGCCGCAAGGCTGCACTGAGAGCCGCGATCAGCGACTGGGCTGGATTCACGGCATTCGAATATGGCGATCATTACGCCAATTGGCGTATAGCCAAAAACAAGCGCGTTGGGTGCAACCGGGACAGATTCAGCAGGCAATGGAAATGTTCCCTCCAGGCTACGCCGTGCCGACGCGGCTAGTGCTTGTAAACTGTCGCTATTTTATCACGCCGTTAAATAACAAGTAGATTTGACCTGTCCGCTTTGGCGGAAAAGGATTATGCTTACTACAGCTTGTTTTTGTGTAAGAGGTCAGTGATGAAACGCGTAACGCTCATGGTCGCCTGTTTGGCACTCGGATTTTTCATGTTCTCAGCTCAGGACGTATCGGCTGACGGCAAGCAGAACGGAGCTACGCTATCTGAGCATCCGAATTCGCGCTATTATCGCGGAACCGGCCCACAGGTCCGTGGTTTCAGAAAACGTGTCGGCGGATATAGCTACAGCCATAATGATTCAATCATCAGCTATCAGGATGATTCCGTTTATCGCGATCCTGAAATCGAGCGTCAAAGCATGCCGTTCGATTCCGGCTTCTTCTTCGATTCCGCCATCATGCCGCATAACAGCTCGCCCTACCTCAATTAACCGATCTCTTTAGAGATGCGAACATTGTGAGATCGATCATCGCTAGGTGCGTGATTTGTCTTGCCCGTTGCCGTGAGCGCGCGCCTCACCGGCACAACATGTTCGATCGCAGGTTGCTTTCCGGTTATTAAAAGTTGTGAAAAGTGATGCGATTATGGCTAGCCACGCAATACAGTGATCTGCAATAGTCACCTCGATCAAGCTTAGAATAATTAAGTTGGAGATTTCTGATGGGGACTTTCACACGCGCAATAGTCTTTGGGCTGACCGTGATCGCGGTCAATCTGACGCTAATGCCAAAAGCTGATGCCAAATGCACACGCCTGGCATTCAGCGTCAACGACTATGGCAAGGATGGTCCCACGGCGGACGCGAAAAAGCTGCTCGATAAATATATCGCGAAATGGACAAGCGAGCGGTCCATTACGGGCTATCGGGTTGGGAAAAAATCCGTGAGCTGCAAGCTGTTTCTCGATTTTATCGTGTTTGACGAATATACATGCCGTGCCGAAGCCTCGGTCTGCTGGGGTGACGCCAAGGCTTCACCGGAACTTCGCCCGGCGCAATCGGCCGCACCAGAAGCGCCTGCCAGCGCGAAACCGCAAACCGCACAGGTAAAAGCTCCCCCGGTTCCGCTGAACACCGAAAAACCGGAGGAGACCGCACCCGCAGCGCCATCAACCGGCCAAGCCGTCAATTCCGACGCGGACTACAATCGGGTCTATGAAGCGCAATAACTGGAAAGGCATTGCCCAGGTGGATTGATACCCTCCGTCAGGACGGCTTTTCGATCACGGAGCATCCATGAGCAACAGAATCCAGGCCGTTCTCGGCGCCCTTGACGACGATCAGCCGCAAGCGCTGGAACGGCTTGTTGCCTTCCTCAAGATAAAAAGCATCTCGACGGACCCCGAATTCGCTTCCGATTGCCGCGCTGCCGCGGAATGGAGTGCGAAAACACTCAGCGATATCGGCTTTGAAGCCAGCGTTCGTAATACACCCGGGCACCCGATGGTGGTGGGGCATTACCAGCCCAAAGCGCCGACTACTGGTCCACATGTGCTTTTTTATGGCCATTACGATGTGCAGCCGCCCGATCCGATGGACCTCTGGGACACGCCTCCCTTTGAGCCCGAGATAAAAACCGACCCGAGATATGGCGAGGTCATTGTTGCGCGCGGGGCATCGGACGACAAGGGACAGCTTCTGACATTTCTCGAGGCCGCGCGCGCCTGGAAATCCGTCTCGGGCGACCTGCCGCTCAAGATCAGCGTGTTGCTCGAGGGCGAGGAGGAATCCGGCAGCCCCTCCCTAGGTCCCTTTCTTGACGCCCACCGCGACGAACTCAAGGCCGATCTCGCGCTTGTCTGCGACACGCCCCAGTGGGATGGGGATACGCCGGCGATTACCACCATGCTCCGCGGCCTGGCATTCAGCGAGATCGTTGTCCAGGGTGCCAACCGGGATCTGCATTCCGGCATGTTCGGTGGTGTGGCTGTCAATTCGGCGCGCGTCCTGGCAACCGTCCTTTCTGCGCTCCACAGCGACGAGGGACGGGTTCTCATTCCGGGATTTTATGACGATATCATTGAACCGGGTCAGGCCCAAAAAGAGCAATGGACCGGCATAGCGGACAGCGCCCGGTCAATGCTCGACGATATCGGTCTTACGCAATCGGCAGGGGAGACGGGGCGCGATATTCTTGAACAGCTCTGGTCACAGCCGACCGTTGAAATCAACGGTCTCATCAGTGGCTATACGGGGCCCGGCGTCAAAACGGTGATACCGGCCACGGCATCCGCCAAAATATCCTTTCGCCTCGTGCCCGGCCAGGATCCCGAGAAAATTCTCAAGAATTTTGAGCAATTTGTCCGCTCTAAGCTTCCTGCAGATTGTTCGGTCGCGTTTAAAGGCAGCGGCGGCAGTCCTGCGATCGTGTTTGATCTCGGCACCAAACAGATGACAGCGGCTGCCCGTGCGCTTGAGGATGAATTCGGCAAGCGTCCCGTCATGATGGGCTGCGGGGGCAGTATTCCGATCGTGGAACAGTTTAAATCGGAACTCGGAATGGATACGCTGCTTGTGGGATTTGCGCTCGATGATGATCGCATTCATGCCCCGAATGAGAAATATAACCTGTCGAGCTTTAGGCATGGCGCGCGCGCCTGGGTTCGAATATTGGACGGGCTCGCCGGTGCGGGCGATTAAAAAGGTTGGTGTTTGATGTCTCAACGAAACGGTAATTCCGCGTTTTTTGCCTTTGGCATGTATGTGGCAGTCCTCGGGATTTTAGCAATCCTCGTCGTCTCCGGCCAAGCCGACGCCCGTTCGAGCCATCGTGCGGGACAGTTCGATTATTACGCGCTGGTGCTTTCCTGGTCGCCTTCATATTGCGCGGTCCGGAGACACGGGCGGCGCGACCCGCAATGCAATGGCGGTCGGCCTTATGCATTCGTCCTGCATGGGCTCTGGCCGCAATATGAGCGTGGCTGGCCGCAAAACTGCCGTATGAAAAACCGTCCATGGGTGCCGAAAAAGGTCATCTCGAATATGATCGATATCATGCCAAGCCCGTCTCTCATTATCCATGAATATCGTAAGCATGGGACCTGTGCGGGATTAAGCGCCAAGGCTTATTATGAGGAGGCGCGACGCCTCTTCAACAAAATTGTCATTCCGGACCGCTATCGGCACCCGACAGTTTCCATACATGTCAGTCCCGGAGAGCTGGAGAAAGATTTTCTCAAGGCCAATCCGAAAATGGATGCGGATATGATATCGGTTTCCTGCAGCAAGCGAAGCCGTTTGCGGGAAATCAGAATCTGTTTCTCCAAAGAGGGCATTCTCAGACCCTGCGGCGTGAACGAAAGCCAGAAGCGGTTATGCCGCCTTCCGGAAATCGTGTTGCCGCCCGTCCGTGATATGCGCAAATACCCCCCTCGCCCGCTTTGACAAATGTTCCATTTGTGCGCCTGCCTCTGGATAACCGGTGCATAACTTCCCATGATTTCGCCCAGCGCTGCCCTATCGCGGCAGTTGGCACTTGAGTACAGCATAAATCCCGCCCACACTCGGGGAAAGCGATTCGCCATAGTGGGGGGCGGGGCTATGAATAAAGCTTCATTTGACGATAATAACTGGGCTCAAATCGTAGAGCAGCTCGAACGCGCCAACGCGGCCCGGCGGGCGCCGGAGCGATCGGCGCAGGGTACGCAAGAACCGCTTGACGCGCATGAGAACACGAGCGAGACGGCGGCTCAATCAAGGGGCGAGCGGATAACGGGCCTGGTACTGGACGAGGCCGATTTCACGGATGATTTTCCGACCGGCTTTCTCGGTGATGACACCGAACAATCCGTGGCTCCATCGAGCGGCATTCGCAGTCATTTGACCTGGGGCCTCGGTGGTTTTTTTATGGGTGTCGTCTGCTGGTATTTCATCGGTTTTTGGGGCTTTATCGGCGACGTCGTCTTCCCCAACCCGGAGCATGTGACAATCGTCGAACGCAATGTTGAAGCTGATGAAAAGCCTCGTGTTTTGTCCTATGTGAAAAAGCGCATGTCTCAGCAATCCGCTGAATCTTCACGCTATTGCACGGCCTTTCACCGTGATCCGGAAACCGGTCTTGCCGTTTCATCGAAATGTCAGACGATTGTCCGCGCCCTCGGCGTTCAGAAAAACACCGATCGCTAGCGTTCCGCTGGATAGGCATCAATTCCACAAATACAACCTATAGTTGTTACTTGATATAAGATGGCAACCATAAGTAAGTTTCTGTCTGTAACGTAACGTCTACCAGCAGTTGTAACAATTGACTCTTTTCAGGCCAAATATAAACCTTGGATTAACTTATAGGTAGCATAGTCCCTATTCAGAACAAGTTTTAGTTGATTGTTGTAATGTGCGATGTGGGAAGTTGTAATGTCATTTAAGTTTTTTCAAATTATCCGGGGTTGGGCAGGGGTTTTGCGAGGCGGAAAACGCAATATCCGATCTGGTGCGACAGCAGAAACAGTTTCCACCGAATGTGAACGCTCCCATACTGAGCCTTCTTTTACCGGATCCATTTTATCGACCCGCTCAAAACAATCTCCTCTCCGGGAGAGGACGACACCTGAAATCAGGGCGCAACGGCCCCGGCTTCGCAATGAACGTATCGTCATTGCATCCAGGCGCAAATCGTCTGCAGGCAATCATGTTTCCAACAGACCTGTTTCGACCAAAGGTCCGGTGGCGCCAAAACGCGTTACCCGCCAAATCGTCTGGCTCGATAAAAGACCGCGATGGAAGGCTCCGCAGGAGATTCCAGGCAAATTTGCTCACTGCACACATGACAGAGACAAAACCGTCATACCGAACGTAATTGATGTCCCAAGCAAAACCAGCGACGTCAGCGCGCTCATATTCTCTAACATAGAAACGATCTACGGCCCGGAGTCTGCCGCGCCGGTGCGTGCAACCGAAGCAGCGTGAGAATGAAAACGGCGAATTGACGCTCCCCTAAAAGCGGTATGTCAGACCGGCTCTGACGAGATGGATGTCGGGATCGAAATTATTGGTCACGCCTCCTGCGGTAATAGTTGCGTCTTCAAGATCCGTATAGGTGTAATCGAAACGCAGCGACCAATCCGGGTTGAAACGAAACTCGGCTCCGCCTCCCACCTGGTATCCCGAAAAACTTTCCGACACATCGAAATTAGTTGCCCCGCGGGCCTTGAGGTCGATATCGGCCCAGGCATAGCCGCCAGTTGCATAGATCAACAGCGCAGGTCCGATGAGATCAGAAAATTTCCAAATTGCCAGTCATGTCCGGCATAGAGACTGAGGAAAACGCCATCGTTGTCGATATTGAAATTGCCGCTACCGCCGGAAACCGCCGTTTCGCCGAAGCCGTAGCCTATTGACGCGCCCAGGGAAAAACCGGACCAGTCCTGATCATTGTCGCCAAACCGGTCGAAATCGAAATATGGCGACCGTGCCTCGGGCTCGGGCTCGGGCAATCCAGCCCCGTGCGCCTGGTTTGCACCAACAAGTATTATGGCCGCTATTAGCGCCATTCGCGCCGACCGGGCAGGCCATTCTGAATTCAGTTTTCCTTTGGTAGCGCCAATGCCAGCGCCAATCGATCCCGTCATTATTCTACTCCTCCATGGCGCCGGTTCGACGCCAGAATCAAATGTGCGTTTTTGGGAAACCGACAAGGACCGGCATAACAGATCCCTTGCCGCGCACGAGGTGGAGCAGCCCCTCATTACGTCAGGAGAAAAATTAGACAATGACTGGGGCGAGACTTGGAGGGCGCCATCACATTGTTTGTCGTACTGTTACAAGCAGTGAAAGCGATGCCTTGCAACATTACCGACCTGGACTTCACGCCTCTATTCAGTGCTTGCGCCAGGACGGGGAGGTCGTGCCGACGATACCGACACCTTCCGAAGTCTCCAGGAATTTAATGTCCATCGGGCTGATGCTCCATGCGCCGGCAAGGCGGTGAACATGGTCCTCGCTTGGATAGACAAGACGTTGCAGGGCGCTGTCGCGATCCTGCAGTTTGGCGGTCTGTGGTTCGAGCGGGCGCAGCCCGAGCGCGCGCTCTTCCTTGGTCGCGCGTCCCCTGTTCCAAATGATACCTTCATCCCCCCATGCGAAGGCTCGTCCAATCTTGCCGTTTTTAAGACGTGCCCAGGCGAAAAAACCCAGCTCTTCGTCAGCAAAGAAATATTGCACCTCTGAGAATTTGCTGCCGAGATTTGTCAGTATGGGTGTGCAACTGTCGGATTGATTGGCGCCTGCCGGGAACGGGATCGCACTTCCCACGATAAACGTCCAGTCGTCGAGTGGCGGTGTCACGAACACCTTGTTCGCTCCCTTATGGGGATCCTGAGCAACGGCCAGGCCCGACCACCAATTGGCGGTCTCGCGCTTGCGCAGACCTATGGCATTGGCGACTTTCCGAGTGTTTCGTGTCTTGATGGCGATCCAGCCTGTATTTTTCCCAAACGACAGGGGCAGATCGGGTGTCTGCTTGAGCTCATGTCCCAGGCGGTCATGCCGGTAGCGGGAACGTAGGATGCGGAGGATCACATAGAGTGCAAACCCGAGCAATATTATCTGATAAACTGTCAACTGATACCGTCTGCTTTGTGCTTGTTCTTTTCAGGCCGCGCCTTGCGGTTCATCCCATGCAGGAAAATTTGAAGTTTTATATGACCAGACCGTACGACATTGGGTGAAAGCAATAATATTTTTTTACCCCTTTGCTCCAGTATGATCATATTCCATCCACCGTTCTTTTCTGAATCAGACAAATCTGGAGATGTTCATGCCCGTATACGGATCCGTACCGGAAATTCCAATGACCCGCCACAGCCGGAACACGGGTATGGCCGACGATGTCGATTTCGAGATCAAGGGCGCCGAGATGCAATTTGTCGAAGTTGAACTCGATCCCGGCGAAAGTGCGATCGCGGAAGCCGGGTCAATGATGTTCAAGGATGGCAGCGTCACCATGGACACCGTTTTTGGAGATGGCTCGGAAAAAGCCAGGGACAGCGGCATTTTTGGCAAGCTGGCCGGTGCCGGGAAGCGCCTCATTACCGGCGAAAGCCTGTTCACGACCGTCTTCACCCATGCCGGCAGCGATAAGGCGCGGGTCGGATTTGCGGCACCCTATCCAGGTCATATACTGGCGATCAAACTGTCGGATATCGGCGGTACGATCATATGTCAGAAGGATTCCTTTCTGTGTGCCGCGCGCGGGGTTTCGCTCGGCATTTTCTTTCAGCGCAAGATCCTTACCGGATTGTTCGGAGGCGAAGGTTTTATCATGCAGACGCTGGAGGGCAATGGTTGGGTTTTCATCCATGGCGGCGGCACGATTCTCGAGCGTGAGTTGCGCGCGGGCGAAGAACTTCATGTCGATACGGGATGCCTAGCGGCAATGTCGCCCGAAGTCGATTTCGATATTGAGCGCGCCGGCTCGGTAAAGTCGATTATTTTTGGCGGCGAAGGATTGTTTTTCGCCCGGCTCAAGGGGCCTGGAAAAGTCTGGCTGCAAAGCCTGCCCTTCTCGCGTCTGGCCGGACGAATGATCGCCTCCGCCGGACCGTCCGGCAAGGATGTGGGCGAAGGGTCGCTGCTGGGCGGCATCGGCGACCTACTGGACGGCGACTAGACCGGAATACTTGTTTCGGCTGTACCAATAAAAAACGGGACCGCGTTGGCGGCCCCGTTCTTCTTTTCGGTTAGTCCTGATGCCGATCGGGGGATCAGATCAGATTACCATATCCAGGACCCAGGTCCTAGAATGATGCCGACAAGGTTGCTACGACACGCTCGTCACACTGGAATACAACTGCGTTGCTGCAGCCAGCCAGATCTTCCGTGCCCCAGTAGCGAACGTCCAGCGAAAACTTCTCATGGAAGCCCAGCGAAATACCGGCGTTATAGTACCAGTAGTCGAATCCGCCATCCGCCTCGTCGCCTTCCTGGTAGCCGACCGTGCCACTGATCGCCGGAGAAAAGATCGCCATCTTGGGAAGAGAGTATTCGGCCGTGCCTTCGATAACCCAGTTCTCGCCGATTTCACCGGTATATTCCGGTGAATAGAATACGGTCAGGCCGGCAGTAAGGCTCTGTGCAACCTCGGCGCTGGCGCCGAGCTTGATTTCCCAGTAGTCGAGTTCCGCGCCTGGATCGAAGGCGTTGGGGTAGACGTAGTAAATTACGCCAAGATCCACCTCAACAGGCGTATTTGGCACATTCGCCTTTACGCCTCCATAAAAATCGACTTCGATATTGGCTACGTCAACATTCTGGCCCGCTGCATTGACGGCGCCGCCAAAATCAAGATTTGAAGCCCAGACACCTGCATAGAACATGCCGCATCCGACATCGAAGCCACCCTGGATGGCTGCGTTTTCGTCAGTCTGCGAAAAACCGCGGAAAACATAATCCGTTGTCATTGCCACATTTGCCGACAGCGAGCAGCGGCGCGCCGGGGGCTCTGCATCTTTCATGCTGGGTTCGTAAAGTGCTCCTGCGCTGGCAGGTGTGCTGAGAATCAGAGTCACGGCTGCGGCAAGGCCGGCAAACCTGGCTCCTGGTATTAATCCCCTCATAATCTTAATCTCCTAGTATCATTTCGAGTAATTCCAGAGAAACCGTCGGAAACATGGTCGATCTGAAATACGCCCTTGGTTTGTATTAACGAGTTATCTGGAACGGTTCGTTACCTTCCGGTGACAGGCACCTATGAACCGCTCAGAATGATTAACGTAATTCGATGGATAACTGCTTCATACAACTCTTGGCAATCATATTCGTACTTGGGAATACCAGCAGTGAACAGGGTGTTACAAAAATGCCATAGTTGCTTGATTCCAAGGCTGATATTTGTCCGTTTGAGCAGACTCACATGCTGTTTGCCTTGTTTTTAATCAATGATTTTTAATTTTTTCTTTACCGGTCAATGACGCTGGAAAGCCCATCGCTTAATCGAAGCGTTTGTTATTCGTTTTGTCTGGCCGGACTTTGACCTTGTCGTAAAACGCCCGCCATTGCCGGAAACATTGGGTGAGGGTCTTTTTCACAGGCATAAGGGTCCTATATAGAGTTCAGGCAAAGGCTGAAACGCAGTGGGCGTTATGGCCGGGTGCTGCATGTTTTTTATCAGGTTTTCTCAAGCGCAATTCACGCGCTTGCGCGTACGTGCAAATCGCGTTCATACAAATGACGACTATCAGGAGTGTGCGGAAGTTTAATGGCTTATCTTGAACTTGCTCTTGGCATCATTGCGCTTGTCGTCTGTGGCGATCTGCTGGTGCGTGGCGCCGTGGCGCTTGCCTCCCGGCTTGAAATACCCATTATGGTCATCGGCCTGACCATTGTGGCGTTCGGGACTTCGGCACCCGAACTTGTGGTTTCGCTGCGCGCGGTTCTGACGGGTTCGCCCGGTATTGCGATCGGCAATGTGGTCGGCAGCAATATCGCCAACGTTCTTCTCGTGCTCGGGCTCCCTGCGTTGATTGCATCGACGAACACGAACCAGCCCCTGATTAAACGAAATACCATATTCGTTCTTTTCGCCTCCCTGCTTTTCATCGCACTATGTTTCTACCAGCCATTATCATTTCCGCATGGCGCAATATTATTCGCCTTCATGCTGCTGTTTCTCATCGCCGCCGGCCGGCGCGCCGCGATACGCCAGGAGGAAGCCGAAGTACTCAGCGAGGATGTTCTGGAAATCATCGAAGGCGGTCAATGCGTGCCCGAGAAAACCTATCTCATGGGCGTTTTTCTCGTTCTGGGGCTCATCGGGTTGCCGCTTGGTGCGCATCTCACGGTTAGCGGAGCGAGCACGCTGGCGCAGACTTTCGGCGTTTCGGACGCGGTCATCGGCCTGACGATCGTGGCCCTGGGCACGTCCCTGCCCGAACTCGCCACCACCATGTCGGCAGCCGTGCGCGGTCATTGCGGCCTGGCGCTCGGCAATGTGCTCGGATCGAACCTCTTCAACTTGTTGGCGATAATGGGCCTGACCGCCATGGTGGCGCCCGTCCCCGTGCCGGACGTTTTCCTCAGACTGGACCTTTGGGTCATGCTGGGCGCAAGTCTCGCTCTCGCTCCCTTCGTGCTCCGCGGCATTCATTTGACTCGCGGCCCCGGTATCGTTTTCGTATTGAGTTATGCCGCCTATATCTATTATGCCTTCATTCCACGCATGGCGGATGCGACAGCACTTGCGAATATGTAATGTGGGACAGATGTTTTTTCGGAGAAACGGTTTAAATGAAACAGGGCTCGATCGATCCCGGCGTGGTGCTGATCACCGGCGCTGCGCACCGTATTGGCCGGGTGCTCGCCCATGACATGGGGCGGCGCGGCTGGAAAGTCGTGGTGCACTATCTCTCCTCCGCCGATGGCGCGAATAAACTGGTTGACGAAATTGTCCAGTCCGGCGGTGCTGCCCGGGCTCTGCAGGCGGATTTGCAAAATATGGAAGACCTCGACCGGCTCATGGCGGAAAGCGTCTCGGCTTTCGGACCGGTTGACTGTCTCATAAACAATGCGTCTCTTTTCGAAGACGACGAAATCGCGACGCTCGACATCAATTCCTGGAGCTCGCATATCGATACGAATCTCAGGGCGCCGGTGTTCCTGTCCCACAGCTTCGCGGCCCAGCTGCCAGACGGAAAGCCTGGAAATATTATCAATATTATCGATCAGCGGGTGCGCCGGCTGACACCCTTGTTTTTCTCTTATACGATTTCGAAAACCGCACTATGGACGGCAACGCAGACCCTGGCGCAGGCGCTTGCGCCTCAAATCCGCGTCAATGGAATTGGACCGGGTCCGACCATCAAAAGCATCCATCAAACCGAGGAGCAGTTCGAGCGGCAATGCGCGTCGACGCTGCTCGGGCGCGGAACGTCGGGTGAGGAAATTGCAGATGCGGTTCAATACATTCTTGACGCCCCGGCAATGACCGGGCAAATGATCGCGTTGGATGGTGGACAACATCTCGCGTGGCAAACCCCGGATGTAATCAACGTTGAAGGCTAGAGTTCCTGTTTCGAGCGCAATGCGACTAAAGTCTCAGGGCAAGGCCAAGCGTAAAGGTGTGGCTAATGAACGAATTATTTGAAGCGAAATCAAAACCACTCCTGGGCGCGCTCAACAGGACGCGCCTGGTTTTTGTGCGCGACCTCGAGCTTTCGACACATGTCGGCGTGCACGATCATGAAAAGGCCAACGCCCAGCGCATCGTGGTGAATGCAGAGCTCAGGGTTCTGGACGAGATGGACGACATTGACGACCAGCTTGAGAATGTCATCTGCTATGGCGGCGTGATTGAACAGATCAAGGACGTCTGCGCCACGGGGCATGTCAATCTTCTTGAGACATTGGCAGAAAACATCACCACGCGCGCGCTTGAAAACCCGCGTATTCTCTCAATGCGCGTTTCAATAGAAAAACCCGATGTATTCGACGATTGCGGTGCGGTCGGTGTCGTGATCGAGCGCCTGCAGAGATCCCTCTGAAATTCACCGCTATATCTGTCGCCTTGAAACGCCGCGCGATTTGCCGCGTTTCAACGCCGTGCGACTTGTCCCGGCCCGGTTTCCGTGCCTCATACAATCGCCTGCCGCAGCGGAAATGAGCCCGGCAAGGGGCGGATATCGGGCCGATTTTTCATGTTTGGCGCGACGTTTCGAACGGTCCAATCGCGGAACATGTTTTTACCTCCGGTTAGTTTTAATTCTTACTTAACCGTGTTCGTCAAATTCCTGACAAAACATTCAAGAATATTAAAGCATTAGCGGCAATCTGGCTTGCACGTACGCGGCGCGTCGGACATTGCCACAAATTCTGCCGGGCTCGCGCGTCAATAAATGTAAGGAATGTTAGTATAATGCGTAGTAAACTTCTCATCCGTTCTCTGTTTGCGGGCGCCTCAATCGTCATGATTTCTGCAGGCACCGCCTTTGCCGCAAAAACCCCCGATATCAGAGTATCGGCCACAAATCAGGTGCCGGCATGCGTGACCCCCGGGCGCCTTATGGAATTTGTCAAGACGCGCAACAAGCGTCTCGCAAGCAAATTCAAAGATACGGCAGCCTATTATCAGCTCCATGGCAACAATCTCGGCATTCGCTGGGACTATGCTTTTTTTCAGATGCTGGTCGAGACCAATTATCTGAAATTTCGTGCGCCGAACGGTCGCATGGGCGACGTGAAACCGCATCAGAACAATTTTGCCGGTCTTGGCGCCACGGGCGGCGGTGTCGCCGGTGACAGATTCGATACCATCAGCGACGGTATTCTGGGTCATCTCCAGCACATTCAAATGTATTCCGGGCACCGGGTTGCCAATCCGGTTTCCGACCGGACACGCAAAATTCAGGAATGGAATCTCATCCTGCCATGGGCCCAGGCGTTCGGGCGTGAAGTCACATTCACGGATCTCACGACGAAATGGTCGCCGGGCGATCGCGGATACTCCAACGACATCGAATATACCGCGCGTAAATTCCGCAGCCTCTATTGCGGCGGCCCGGACCGCATTCAGACGGCTCAGGCACCGGCAACATCGAAGCCGGCAACTCAGGCCGTCGCAGCAGCGTCCAATAACGAACCGGCTCGAACCCAGGATGTCGCGTTCACGGCCTCAACGATTTCCAAAGCCGGTCTGGACTTGAAAGCGGACGAGAAAAAAGTCGAAAAGCTGGCTGAGAAAAAAGTGGTGGCCAAGGATAAAATGAAAACCGCCGCCAAATCGGGCGACGCTTTGAGCAGTGCTGCTTCCGATGAAACGGCCAGGATTCCCGGAACCGATATCGCGGCCAAATGCGCGGTCTGGACGGCCAGCTATGGCGGCGGAAAATCTCTCCTGATCCGTTCCACGGCCCGCGGCATGGTCAACTACACCGCTCTGGTTGTCCATAAAGGTCAGGAATCGCGCGAAGCCGAAGCCTATATCAAGGCCTGGGCCAAGGGCGGCAAGGCCATTGGCGAGTACGGCTCAAGCGACAAGGCGCTCGCCCGGGCTTATGAGCTTTGCCCGCAAAGCTGACAACAACAACCATATTGAACTCCTCGGCGGGGCCTTCGGGTCCCGCTTTTTTTTGCGTGATGCAAACCTGCCTTTAGACGGTGCGCCGCGACTCATCGCGGATCCGATCTCATTCTCGACTCATTTGCTCCCCATCTCTCAATCGTGTTCTGCGTGAGAGTTGAAAATCCAATTATGGACGAGGCCGGCTATCATGAAACACAGTTACGCATTTGCAGGAAATTCGCGGCGCGCTCCAAGGCGGTTCACTGCGATCCTCGCCCCCGCCTTCGCCCTCGGTCTCGCTCTCGGCATTCTCGTTTCTCCCGGTCCCGTCCAGTCCGCCTCCAGGACAGCGCCTGTCGATGTCTGCTACAATATGCTGGTCGTCCGGGTCATCGACGGGGACACGGTTTACGGCTATATCGATACATCCGACCCCGTGGTGGCAGTACGGGTCAATCTACGCCTGATCGGTATTGACGCGCCTGAGCGGAAATCGCGGGCGAAATGCGTTGCGGAGGCGCGCAAGGGCGAAGCCGCCCGCACTTATCTCAATTCCATCCTTAACCGGGCCATTTCAAACCGTTCGCGCCAGCTTGCGCGGGTGTGCCATATGAAACGCGCCAAATATGCGACGCGCCGTCTGGGACGTCTTGAAGTGCGCTTGCGCAATGGCTGGGTCGACATGAACAAACTGCTTTTGAACAAAGGCTATGCCTTCCGCTATTCGGGCGGCAGTCGCGGCAATGCCTGGTGCGACTGCCTGCAAAAAGGGGATTGCCCGGCAGGCTATCATGACCGCAACCGGCGTGTGCGCTCTTATGGAGCGAAGAAGGGTTGAGGGTGCTTTACGGCAAGGGATGAGAGATCCTCGTTATCCCCACTGTCCGAGATGGGGCTGGCTTGCCGTTCAAATTCTCATTCCCGTCCGACATCTCCCTGCCCAAGTCGTGTGTTCAAACATCGGACTGAGATTGAAAAGTTCACGGGGAGGTTGGGTCTATGGGGAACTCACAACGTAGTGCGACGGAACAGTTGATTGATCACGCGGTCGAGCAGTCGCACGGGACAGTGCGTCACACCGGCGGATTGCTGGCAACGATCATATCTGCTTTCGCACTTATTTTTTCCGGCTTCAGTTTTTATGAAACGGTTCTGAAGTCGCCGGATTTGGCAATTTTTGTTCCGCCGCGCATCGACTACACGGACCCGGATCGACCGGACAGCCCGTTTGAAGTTTTCATACTGCCATTGACACTCGCCAATGACGGCGCGCGATCGGGTACGGTATTGTCGATCGATCTCGATGTGACTAATCCGCGCACAAATCAGACAAAGCGTTTTTACGCGGCCCATCTCGGGAGCTGGGGACAAACGCCTAAAAAGCCATTCTCTCCGGTTGCCCTTTCGGGAAAAGATTCGTTCTCCGAGGCGGTGCAATTCATCCCGAGAACGGACGAGAAAATTCCACGCATTCTGGATTTTGAAGCCGGCAATTACAAATTCAAATTGACGATCAATACCGCCACTACCGGTGGTGAGTTGCCATTTCTAAAGTCGAAGATCCGGCCACTTCATTTTGATATGCAGATCGGGAAGCTGAATTATTTCAATTTCCAGGGTACCGGCACGATGCCGATGTGGTCGAAGGATTACCGGCCACAAACAACAAAAAAGCCCGATTAACCGAGTGTAGAGAACATTCGATGTAGTCTGTATGCAAGCGCGTTTCACGCGCACAGGCCCCGTTTTGCGCTCTTCATTTCGACATTTTTGGTCATTAGCGTCAGATCGGGGACATGCAAACGCACTGATGAATGTGGCGAAAAGAACCATTGTCAGACCGATAGGAACAAATGGCTCTCTCGGGATAGCTCGCTTTGACAGACCAGCACGGCCGATACAGTCGAACAGCCCGATATGAAAACAGGGGCGGATTGATGCTTCAACGCCCGGCGCGCGTGTTTTTGCATCTGCTTGTCTGCGCCGGTTCAGCCGTGTTTTTCGCAACGTCACCGGTCAGTGTCGATGTCAAATCCATCTCGAATGTCGCGTCGGGCCTTGTCAATTCCACTTATCAAACCGTGCATCGCCTGCTGCCTCCCGACAATATCGCAGACAGGGAAGTTGTTCTCGATATTGTGCCGCGAAAGCTCCATGGGGGCGATCGTTCAGTGCCCGAACGAAAGAGCGCTCATCTACATACCGGTCCCGTGGGCCGGACCGCCGTACCGCACGCAGATGACGACATTGCACAGCTCGAAGAATATGACCGCGACGGACTGGATCAGCTTATCGCGGACAGCCATGATTGGGACGCGGAAATCGAGTTCATCGTGCCGAAACCGGTGCGGGTGGTCCGTCCCCGCCGGCCTGTGGCGCCTACGGAACGCCTCACCCGGCGTCTCGACAAGCCACTGATTGTACCGACGCCGAAACGGGCCGAAAATCGACGGCGCCCCGGGGGCACACCCGCCCTGCCTCCGAAACTTTTGCAAACGGAACTGGTCGCTTTCAACAATTCGCCTTTTCCCTATAGCGGCACCGTTCCCGGCACGAAACGGCGATTTCTGAATGCTGAAAAAGACGGCGCTCCCGCCCACAGAACACGACGCGGCCGCCTTTATTCGGCCGCGGCAACATATAGCGAGCGCCGGTCGCTGCTCCATGTTCCCAAGGGATTCAATCCCGATGCGCCCGGTGTCATGGTGGTCTTTTTTCACGGGCATGGCGCGAAATTGACGCGGGACATCTGGAAGCGCCAACGACTGCCCGATCAGATTTCGGAATCGGGAATGAACGCCGTTCTCGTGGCGCCGCAATTCGCGGTCAATGCACGCGATTCAAGCATTGGAAATTTCTGGAAACCGGGGGCGCTGCGCGATTATCTGCATGAAGCATCCGAACATCTGGCCCATATGATCGGACGGCCGGACAAGGTCAGGATCTTCGACGAGCTTCCCGTCGTGCTTGTCGGTTATAGCGGCGGGTATCTGCCAGCTGCATGGGGCGTCGCCCAGGGTGGGATTAACGAACGCCTCGCCGGTGTCGTTCTGCTCGATGCGCTGTATGGCCATATCCGAACGTTTTCGAAATGGATCGAGCGCAATCCATCGACATTTTTTGTCAGCGCCTATGCGCGGTCAACGCGGCGCGGCAACAAGCGTCTAATGGAAATCCTTGCTGCAAAGAACAGGCCTTACCGCACGGAGCTCGGTGGCGAAATTCGGCCGGGAAGCAAAATTTTTATATCATCTCCGGTCCGGCACAGGAGCTTTGTGACCAGGGCCTGGCGCACTTATCCAGTCGCGGATATCGTGCGCCGTATTCCCGGTGTTGCCCGTCAGAACCCGATGGTACAGCAGCACGGACCGAGATCCGGTCCCCGGATCTCGGCCCGGACGGATTTCACCGGCCAGGTTCGGTGAGCCGTTCGATCGCCTTGAAACGCGGCCGCGATGAGCGGTCACTTCCAAACTGTTTTGAATTTCTGGAGTATGTCGCGCCAGGGCAATGGGACTTAACCTATTGCCGCCTTTCCCCTTGCAATAATTTATAAGAGCAAGCTAGATGGTTGACTAAAAAAAATGGTTTGTCAGAAGGTCGATTAGTAGGGATGTCCGAGGGATCAGGTTCGAGTAGTCGGGTAAAACTGGGTATTACCACCTTTACGGCAACGTCAATTGCCGTTGCGGATATGGTCGGGATTGGCGTCTTCACAAGCCTCGGCTTTCAGGTTGCCGATATACAATCCGGATTTTCACTCATCTTACTCTGGGTGGCCGGTGGTATCGTCGCCTTGTGCGGTGCTCTTTGCTATGGCGAACTGGCGACCGCCCTGCCTCGATCAGGGGGCGAATATAATTTTCTTTCGCGCATTTACGATCCTTCCATCGGCTTTATGGCGGGGTGGCTGTCGGCAACCGTCGGCTTCGCCGCACCCATTGCCCTCGCCGCGATGGCGTTTGGCGCCTATTTCAAGGGCGTCTTTCCAGACGGTCCCTCGCAATTGACTCTGGCAATGGGCGTCTCCTGGGCGGTCGCCATTATCCACCTGGCAGGCCTCAGGCTATCGAGTGCGTTTCACAATATCTCTACAATCTTCAAGGTCGTGCTGATTTTGGCCTTCATCGTTGCGGGATTCGCGTTCGGTACCCCGCAGCCGATTTCGTTCATGCCGCATACGGTCGATCTGGGGCATATAACAGGCGCCCCCTTTGCCATCTCTCTCGTCTTCGTTATGTATTCCTATTCCGGCTGGAACGCATCGACATATATTGTCGGCGAGATGAAAACTCCGCAAATCAGCGCACCACGTTCGCTGTTCGCCGCGACGTTAATCGTTCTATTGCTTTATGTCGGGCTGAATGCGGTTTTTCTCTACACGACGCCGATCGACAAGATGGCGGGCCAGCTTGAAGTCGCTCTCGTGGTCGGCAAACATGTCTTTGGCGATACCGGCGGACGCATTGTCGGCGGGCTGATATGTTTCGGCCTGATCTCGGCGATCAGCGCAATGTTCTGGATCGGGCCAAGGGTTACGAAAGTCATGGGCGAAGATCTGGTTGCGCTGAGATTTTTCTCCAACACAACCGAGGGCGGCGTACCCGTTGCGGCCATTGTTCTTCAGCTCGCCATCGTGACATTGATGATCCTGACACAGAGTTTTGAAAGTGTTTTGGAATTCATTCAATTCAGCCTGACCCTGTCGTCGTTTCTGGCGGTGCTCGGGGTGATTGTCCTGCGCATCAGACAACCCGATCTCGAGCGGCCCTACCGGACATGGGGATATCCTGTGACGCCCCTGATATTTCTCGCCATTACATTGTTTATGCTGGTTTATCTCCTGATAGAACGGCCCATGGAGTCGCTTGCCGGTCTGGCGCTTTTGCTCACCGGCCTGGTCGTATACGCCATATCCACCACTACCAAATACGAGACATCAACCGTTCCGGATGGGGATAGATAGAATGAAACCGATATCGCGTCACAATTTTACCCGCGGCATTGCCCTCGGCCTGGCGGCCGCAGCCGCTACCGTCGCCATTTCGATAGCACCTGCCGGGGCGGCGGAACGCGCCAGTCATGCCGATACGGCACGCTATCTTGCCGGATTGGAATTGCCGGATTCCTCGCCGGTGAGCCGACTGACGAAAAGGCGGAGCTGGCAGGCGCATGCAAAAAGTTTCGACCGGGCATGGACATCAATCGACAAGCGTCAGCTTTCAAAAATCCGGACCTGGACGAAGGAGCATCTGCCAAATCCGCAAAAGACCGTGCTCTATATGTTCAGCGGTCCCGATTTTCTCTACGCAAACGCGTTTTTTCCCGATGCCTCGACTTATGTCTTGTCCGCTCTCGAACCGGTCGGTGTCGAGCCCGACATTATGAATATGTCGCCCGGCGCCCTTTCGACCGGCCTGGTTCGCCTGCGTTCGTCGCTGAATAACGTCCTGCGTTTGAGTTTCTTTATCACCAAGGACATGCGGTCGAAGCTGAAAGGCGGCGGCTTCAGGGGAACGCTGCCGGTGCTTTATGTGTTTCTGGCGCGTGCCGGCAAGGTTGTCGAAGATTTGAGCTACGTCAATCTCACGCCGGAAGGGGAGCTTGAAACGCTGACCGGAAAAGACGCCCGCCGCGCCACCGGCGTCAAGATTACATTCTCGGGCGAGAATCAGGAGGGTTTGCGGACTCTTTATTACTTTAAGACCAATATTTCGGATTACGGCATCAAGAAGAGTGGATTCCTGGAATTTTGCGCCAAACTCGGTCCCGCAGACAGCTTTATCAAAAGCGCCTCCTATCTTCCGCATAAATCGCATTTCTCGAAGGTCCGCAATTTACTGCTCAATCAAAGCGAACGCATTGTTCAGGACGACACAGGCATTCCTTTGAAATTTTTCAACAGGGACACATGGAAACTTGAACCGTTCGGACGCTATGTCCGGCCGATTTCCATCTTTTCCGGTCGCTACCAATCCGGCATGGCCAAACTCTTTCGGAGCAAGGCGAGAAAACCGATCAATTTCGGTCTCGGCTATCATATTGGCGCGGGCAGAACGAGTGTGCTGGTGGCGAGCAGGAAAACACCGAAAGTGAACGCAACCGATTGAGTTCGACTGACAGAACGCGCCCGGCGTTTCTATCCAATGAGCAAGGTCGTGCCGCTGTGACCTACGAAGAGTATAACGATTTTTGCAAAGCGCTTCCGGCAACCACGCATGTCGTGCAATGGGGCGGCGCGCATGTCTGGAAAGTTGGTGGAAAAGTTTTCGCCATTGGCGGCTGGGGCGATGGCGACACGCGGATTACGTTCAAGGTCTCCGATATTGCCTATGAAATGCTCAGGGATCAGCCAGGCTTGCGCCCTGCCCCCTATCTCGCTTCGCGCGGCATGAAATGGATCCAGCACTATGAAGCGCCGGGGCTCAGCGATGACGACCTCAAGGACTATATACGCCAGTCCCATCGCATCGTATCGCTTGGCCTGACCAAGAAAAAGCAAAAGGAACTCGGGCTTAATCAGGAGTAATGGTTCTGTTTGTGCGCATTCGCAAGACGCTTGCGAAATGACGCTCCCAAAGGGCATATTAGCCCCATGCCCTTGAAAGAACGTTCGAGCATTCCGGACAACAGCAAAACTCGCGAGGAGACCGCATCAGGCGACCATTCCGGCCGGGGGGTGCAGCTCATCGCCGAGATTTGCAAGACGCTGCCCAATAAACCCGGTGTCTACCGCATGATCGATGCGCGTGAAAGCGTGCTTTATGTCGGCAAGGCGCGCAGCCTCAAAAAACGCGTGCAAAGCTATTCCCGTCTCTCCGGGCATTCCAACCGCATTGCCCGCATGATCATGGCGACGGCGCGCATGGAGTTTATCACGACCCGCACCGAGGCCGAAGCGCTGCTGCTCGAGGCCAATCTCATCAAACAGCTCAAGCCTCGGTATAATGTTCTGCTGAGGGACGATAAATCATTTCCCTATATCCTCGTGACGAGCGACCATGAAGCGCCGCAGGTCGTCAAGCATCGCGGTGCGCGCAAGCGCAAGGGCAAATATTACGGTCCCTTTGCCTCGGCGGGGGCGGTGAACAGGACTATCGACACATTGCAGCGGGCTTTTCTCCTGCGTTCGTGCACCGATTCCGTATATCGCTCGCGCACGCGCCCATGTCTTCTTTATCAAATCAAGCGGTGCAGCGCGCCTTGCACCGGCGAAATTTCCATCACGGATTATCATCGGCTTGCGGAAGAGGCGCAGCGCTTTCTTACCGGGCAGTCGGGTGACATGAGAAAGGAGCTGCAGGCCAAAATGGAAGCCGCTTCGGAGGCGCTCGAATATGAGCTTGCCGCGCAATATCGCAACCGGCTCGCGGCCATGGCCCATGTTCAAAGCCATCAGGACATCAACACATCGCTCATCGGCGAAGCGGACATATTCGCAGCCCATATGGAGGGCGGGCAATGTTGTATTCAGGTGTTTTTCTTCAGGGCCGGTCAGAACTGGGGCAACAGGGCGTATTTTCCGCGTGCCGACAAAAGCCTGCCGGTCGAGGAGATTCTCGATGCGTTCATCGCCCAGTTTTATAACAACAAACCAATTCCCAAACATATCATGCTGTCGCATGCCGTGCCCAGTCAGGCGCTACTGGAGGAGGCGCTTCAGGAGCGTTCCGGGCACCGGGTCCATATCAGCGTTCCCAAGCGAGGGCAGAAAAAGAATATTGTCGCGCAGGCGATCCAGAATGCACGCGAGGCACTCGGGCGAAGACTGGCGGAGTCCGCTTCGCAAATGCGCCTCCTCAAGGGGCTGGCCGAAAAGTTCGACCTGCCCGATTTGCCGCAACGGATCGAGGTTTACGACAACAGTCACATTCAGGGCAGCTTTGCCGTCGGCGCGATGATTGTCGCGGGGCCCGACGGATTCATGAAAAGCCAGTACCGGAAATTCAACATCAAGGACACCGCTATCGAGCCCGGCGACGATTTTGGAATGATGCGCGAAGTCATTCGCCGGCGGTTTGCGCGGCTCATCAAGGAGCATGGCGGCGCAATGCCTGACAGCCGAAACTGTCAGGAACGGGAAAGCCACGATCCGGGCTCGAACTCTCCCTGGCCGGATCTCCTCTTGATTGACGGCGGCAAAGGCCAGGTCTCGGCGACAATGAAGGCGCTGGATGAGCTGGGTATCGACCGGGTCAATGTCGTTGGCGTTGCGAAAGGACCGGACCGGGATGCGGGACGGGAGCATTTTCATCTGCCCACTGGCCGATCCTTTATGATGAAACCTCAGGACCAGGTGCTCTATTTCATTCAACGATTGCGCGATGAGGCACATCGCTTTGCCATCGGATCACATCGTGCCAAGCGCAAAAAGGCGATGCATGAGAATCCGCTCGATGAAATCAAGGGCGTGGGGTCGGCGCGCAAGCGCGCCCTGCTCCAGCATTTCGGTTCTGCGAAAGCTGCGAGCCGGGCGGGTGTCGCGGACCTCTCTGCGGTGGAGGGTATCAGCACGCAACTCGCACAAAAAATTTATGATCATTTTCATGAATAATCCATTATGATCGGAATTACGTATCGAGGCTGTCGATCGATATCATGCCCATCGATGTGGAACTTCCGTCATATAGTTTTTATCCATATCCTCTAAACCGATGAGCACCGCTAAAGCGATCAGCAATCTTGACCTGTAAGTTCACACGTGTAGTAAACAGAGCTATGGAACAAGCTGCATCTAGACCGGTTCTATTGAGCCTGCCCAATTGCCTGACTTATGCGCGCATTGCCGCCGTACCTGCCCTTGTCGCCTGTTTTTTCTTTATTGAAGGCGAGAACGCACGCTGGCTGGCATTCGCTATTTTCGTTAGCGCCGGTATCACGGATTTTCTCGACGGCTATCTTGCGCGGGCATGGCAGCAGCAATCGTCGCTGGGGGCCATGCTTGACCCGATCGCGGACAAGCTTCTCGTCGGCGCCGCACTTCTCATGCTGGTGGCGGATCAGACGATTTCCGGGTGGTCGATATGGGCCGCCATAATCATTTTGTGCCGCGAAATCCTCGTGTCGGGTCTGCGTGAATTTCTGGCCGAGCTCGATGTCAGCGTGCCGGTTACCCAGCTCGCCAAGATCAAAACGACCGCTCAGATCATTGCGCTCGGTTTCCTCATCGCCGGGCCCGCGGGAGACAATTATTTCCCTTGGGTCACTACGACGGGGCTGTCGCTTTTGTGGATCTCGGCGTTGATCACGCTTTTTACAGGTTATGATTATCTCAAGGCCAGCCTGGACCATGTCATCGACGATTAGCGCCCGTGGCCCTGGAAAATGAGGGACTTGATCACGCTCATGTCCCGCAATTTCGGACAATGAACTCAAGAATATTCATAGAGCGCCTTTAAGGCCGACCGTGCAGACCTATGATCCGGCCCGGACCAGCTCTCTCTCCGGCACAGCCGCGCACGCAAGGAAGACCGTATGACCGTTAAATTTCTTTATTTCGCCTGGGTAAGAGAGCAGACCGGGATCAGCGAGGAAGAAATTGCCCTGCCGCCCGAGGTCAAGGACGTGGCAGGTCTCATCGCATGGCAGCGCGAACGCGGGCCTGAATTCGCAGCCGTATTCGGGCGGGATGAAATCATCAGGGTGGCGGTCGACAGGAAACATGCGCTTCGGGACACGACGCTTGACGGTGCACGGGAGATCGCGTTCTTCCCTCCCGTAACCGGCGGCTAGTTACGACAGGTTCGGGGATTGCGCGGTGATACGGGTTCAGAAAGAGGATTTCGATATTGGCGGCGAGGTCGATGCGCTCAGAAAAGGGCGGACCGATATCGGCGCGATTGTAAGCTTTACGGGCACGGTACGGGACGGCGGGGCCGACAATCCGCTCTCGAGCATGACGCTTGAACATTACGCCGGCATGACCGAGCAGGAGCTGGAACGGATCGAGAAGGAGGCCCGCAGGCGTTGGCCGCTTGCGGAGACGCTCATCATTCATCGCTACGGCACGCTGCGTCCCGGCGACAATATCGTCCTCGTGATCACCGCTTCCGCGCATCGGCAGGCCGCTTTCGAGGCGGCATCCTTTTTGATGGATTATCTTAAAACCAATGCCCCTTTCTGGAAAAAGGAAACGGGTGCGGATGGCGAAAGCTGGGTCGAGGCAAAGGACGGCGATGACGCCGCGCTCAGCCGGTGGGAAGCGGAAGACTAGCCGGCTGGCCCTTGCCGGATGATCTTTTCCGGATCATCTTCGCCGGAATATCCTAGCCGGCCTTGGCCGTCACGCCGGCCGGAG
The DNA here is from genome assembly GCA_947258705.1 of uncultured Hyphomicrobiaceae bacterium. GTDB lineage: Bacteria > Pseudomonadota > Alphaproteobacteria > Rhizobiales > CAMYJA01 > CAMYJA01. Next base: position 59,188 of record CAMYJA010000014.1, read on the forward strand.
TGACCTCGGCCATGTAATCTTCGAACAGGGTTTTCGAAATTTCGCCTGGCGTGAAGTGATGCGGTCCGATTTCCGAGACCGGGGTCACTTCGGCAGCGGAGCCGGTAATGAAACATTCTGAAAAGCCGTTGAGCTCTTCCGGCATGATGCGCCGCTCGACCACTTCCCAACCGCGCTTTTTCGCCAGGCCAATGACCGTGCGCCGGGTAATGCCATCCAAAAAGCAATCGGCCACGGGCGTGTGTATGACGCCGTCCTTGATGAAAAAGATGTTGGCGCCGGTACATTCCGCAACCCTGCCCTGCCAGTCATACATCATGGCATCGGCGTATCCGGCTGCCTCGGCCCGGTGTTTTTCCAACGTGCAGATCATGTAGAGGCCGGCCGCCTTCGCCTTGACAGGCGCGGTCGCCGGATCGGGCCTGCGATATTCCGCGATGGTCAGGCGAATGCCTTTCAGGCGTTCTTCGAGAGGAAAATACGATCCCCATTCCCAGGCAGCCACCGCAAAGTTGATCTTGTTGTTCTGAGCTGCGACACCCATTTGCTCACTGCCGCGCCAGGCAATCGGCCGGACATAGCAATCGGTCAGCTTGTTGGCGTTCATGGCATCGATAGAAGCCCGATCGATTTCTTCGACGCTATAAGGGATTTCAAATCCGAGGATCTCGGCCGAATCGCGCAGACGCTGGGAATGCTCCGTTAATTTGTATATGCTGCCTCCATAGGCCCGCTGGCCCTCGAAGACAGAGCTTGCATAGTGAAGGGCATGAGTGAGGAGGTGGACTTTGGCGTCGCGCCATGGAACAAGCTCTCCATTGAACCAGATGAAACCGTCGCGATCATCATAGGGTATGTTTGCCATTTTTCTGGGTTCCTTGGACCGGATGGCGTTAACGAACGGCTATCCGGCCGGTTCTCAATTTTGCATGAATCCTGCACGGATCGGAGGTCGGCCGCATTGATGAATACCGGCCCGGCCTCCATCGCACCACTCTATCGACAGTGAGTTCGGCCATTGCATTCGACGACATTGAAAGTACACTCGTTTTTTCAGTGCCAGCCTCATTGTACCGGTCATAATTTGGTCTTTCCAGACTTGCACCAAATGCCTGTCAGATGTAACTTTCGGGAAAATATAAGTCAACATGGCTGACATAACTGTAAATATGTACGACAACGGCCCCCATCGATCCCGCCGACGTCATGAAAACGAGCGAGGTGCGCATCCCGCCGGGGATGATTTCATGGCCATCGCCGAACTCCTGTTTTTCGCCTATCGGGATTTCATCGGCGAACCGGATTCCGTACTCCAGGAATACGGATTCGGCCGGGCCCATCACCGCGTTCTTCATTTTGTCTGGCGACATCCGGGCATGCGGGTGGCGGACCTGCTCGACATTCTGAACATTACCAAGCAAAGCCTTGCGCGGGTATTGAAACAGCTCGTCGATGACGGGCTGGTTTTGCAGGAGGAAGGGGCCAATGACCGGCGTGAGCGGCGGCTGCATCTAACGGAAAAGGGGCTGGTGCTTGCCGACAAGCTTTCGGCGTTCCAACGAAAACGCATCTCACGGGCGTTGGCCGAAGCCGGCCCTGAAGGCTGCTCGGCCGTACGGCAGTTCCTTTTGTCCATGGTCGCCGAAGAGGACCAGCCGCGCGTCAGGGAGCTGATTGAAGCGAAGGTTGCACCCGATATGTGGCGTGCCCGGGAAGTGGAACGACATGACTGAAAATAATCCCGGCAACAGAAACGCCGCGAAAGACCAGCCTGCGGACAACGCCTTTCATCTGCTTATTGTGGATGACGACCAGAGGCTGCGAGATCTTATCGGCCGTTTTTTACAGGAGAACGGATTTCGGATCACGCGGGCGGAACACGCCGAGGCGGCGCGCCAGGCGATGCAGGGGCTGCAATTCGACCTGATCGTTCTGGATGTCATGATGCCCGGTCAAAACGGATTTGAATTTGCTCAAAGCGTTCGTGAAAAATCCAATATTCCCATATTGATGCTGACGGCCCGTGACGAACCGGACAAACGCATCAAGGGGCTCGAAATCGGCGTTGATGATTATCTGGCCAAGCCTTTCGAGCCGCGCGAACTTCTCCTCCGCATCAATAATATTCTCAAGAGATCGCCGGATATCACGACGCAATCGGAACTGCGCATGGGCGCCTACATATTTTATGTCGGACGGGGCGAGTTAAAGCGTGACGATCAATCGATCAAGCTGACGGAACGTGAACGCGATCTCCTGCGTATGTTTGCCCAGCGGCCGGGGACGCCCATCCCTCGACACGAATTGGCTGGGGGCGAGAATTGCGGCAATGAGCGCGCCGTCGACGTTCAGATCAACAGGTTAAGACAGAAAATCGAAGCCGACCCCTCTAATCCGGTATACCTGCAGACCGTCCGGGGAAAAGGGTATATTCTCCATGCCGATTAATATGTAACTGGATAGACGATGGTCGCGACAACGGATCGCACATATAAGACAGCCGCAATTAAAGCCTGGCCGGGGCGAATAGCCGACTACATGTCGGACCTGATGCCGAAGGGGCTTTATGGCCGTGCGTTGATCATTATCATCGCACCTATCGTGCTGCTTGAATCCATATTGGCTTTCATTTTCATGGAAGCGCATTGGGAAGCGGTTACGCGCCGGCTGTCTGAATCGACCGCTCGCGATATCGGCGCCCTTGTCGATATTTATGAAAACTATAATCGCGACGACAATTTCAAACAGCTCAAGGATCTCGCATGGGACCGGCTCAGGCTCCAGCTTCAGGTGCTACCCGCCAGCGAATTGCCGCCGCCAAGACCACGGCCGTTTTTTGCCCTTCTCGATCGCGCCCTTTCGAAGGAAATAAGGAGACGGGTGGGCAAGCCTTTCTGGATCGACACCGTTGGCAGTTCCAGGCTGGTTGAGATCAGGATCAAACTCGAAACCGCGAATCTGGCTGTTTTTGCCCGCAGGAGCCAGACCTATGCTTCCAATTCGCATATTTTTCTCATTTGGATGGTTGTGACATCCTTCATCCTGCTCACGGTCGCCATTCTCTTCCTGCGCAACCAGATCAAACCCGTCCTCAATCTGAGTGAGGCGGCCGACGCATTCGGCAAAGGCCGGCCGGTACCTCCCGAGTTCCGTCCACGCGGCGCGCGCGAGGTGCGCCAGGCTGCCAGGGCTTTTCTTGAAATGCGGGACCGTATCGAGAAGCATGTGGAACAGCGAACAACAATGCTCGCGGGGGTGAGCCACGATCTCAGGACCATATTGACCCGCTTCAAGCTGCAGCTGGCGATGCTGGAGAACAGTCCGGAGGCGGAAGCCCTGAGTTCCGATGTCGATGAGATGCAGCTGATGCTGGAAGATTACATGGCCTTTACAAAAGGCGACAGCGGCGAGGAAACGCAACTGACCAAGATCCACGATCTCCTCAAGGAAATTCGTGACGATGGCGCTCATCTTGGCACCCCCATCAAACTCAAGGTGACAAAGGCCGGCAAGAGACTGGCCATACCGCTCAGACGGCACGCGATAAAAAGAGCCGTGATCAATCTTGTGAACAATGCCGCGCGTTACGGAACCCAGATCCACATCAATACCATTGACGATGAAAAATGGCTGAAGATTTCGGTGGAAGACGACGGGCCCGGCATTGCCGCCGATCAACGCGAAGAAGTATTCCGGCCGTTCTACAGGATTGACAATGCGCGCAATCAGGATATCGGAAATACCGGCCTGGGACTTTCTATTGCGCGTGACATAGCGCAAAACCATGGCGGCGACATTCTACTGGAAGAAAGCGCGCTTGGCGGACTGCGCGCGGTGATCGCCATTCCGATTTAAAGGCATTGCAGAATCTGGCCTGCCCCATTCATGTGATGCGCCCCGGATAAACCGGTCGGCGCCATTCATGGCCCGAAGCCGAAATCGGCATTCACAGTGCTCATCTCACAATGATTTGTTGCCGGTAATTCACTGAATTGCGTTCCGAACTTGACCTCGGGGGCTAATTCCAGTTTTATGGCACTTATATGAATGTTCTAATATATTAATATAGAACTCAAGATGGTGCGCGCTTTGATTGTAACAAGCCGAGTGGAACGATCAAAATGATAAGCATCACGACTTTGGGAACAGAAGACGGGAAACGCTCACGAACGATCAATTGGGAAGGCATGTGTTGATTGTCCATCATGTGTTGCACTGATTTTTCGGGGTTCGGCATGAATTGCTCATCATGTCGCGCCCGCATTGTCAAAACCATCAACCGGAGGCGCGCAGCATGACTGATGCAAACGGCACAAACGCTAAATCCATGTCACTTATCGTGACTAAGGGAACGCTCGACTGGGCCTACCCGCCCTTTATCCTGGCGACAACAGCGGCCGCCATGGGCGTTAAAGTCAGCATGTTTTTCACATTTTACGGCCTTGCCCTGCTCAAGAAAGATCTAAATCTGCAGATTTCGCCGCTCGGCAAACCCGATATGGAAATGCCTATGATGGGCATGCACATGAAGATGCCGAATGTGGTTGCCGCGATTCCCGGCGTCAATTCCATGGCAACGACCATGATGAAAAACCTGATCGCCAAAAAGGGTGTGGCTTCAATTGAAGATCTTCGCGAAGCCGCCGTCGATTCGGAAGTCCAAATGCTTGGATGCCAGATGACGCTCGATCTCTTCGAGATGAAGCCGGACGACATGATCGATGGCGTCGAACTTGCCGGCGCCGCGGCCTATATGGAAAATGCGCTGAAATCGGATATCAATCTGTTTATCTGATAGACGGCAGAACATATTCCCGTTCCGGCATTGGCCAGACCTATCGGCCACTGTCGGGATTTCGGAAATTATCATTTAAATTCAAACCCCAACTTATCCTAAGGAGTAATAAAACATGGCTGACGTAACACTTGACGCAAAAGGACTGAACTGCCCATTGCCCATTTTGAAGGCAAAAAAGGCGATTAACGACGTTGCTTCCGGCGGGACTCTGGAGGTTCAGGCGACTGACCCCGGTTCGGTTGCTGATTTCGAAGCTTTTTGCCGGACAACGGGCAATGAGCTGATGGAAAGCAAGGAAGAAGGCGGCGTATACACTTATGTGATTAAGAAGACCGGCTAAATTCAGAGTGCCGTTGCAGCCAGGTGTTTTTCTTTTTTAGAGATAACTGTGACGGTTTTGCTACAGCCAGTCAGAGGTGTATCTGCTAGTTTTACCGGCACGTACATTTCAATATGCCGAGATTGAGCCGTCAAAATCACTCAGCATCATACGATGTTTCAGTCGATCTTGACGGCCTCACATCAAACCACCCGGGGGGGTAATATGCTAGGATCAAAAAAGACCTTTGTCGCAGGGGCTGCGATTTCCGTATTTACGCTGGGTCTTGGGCTCAGCGCCGCGAATGCGACGGAAGGCTATTTCGCCAATGGGATAGGCGCTCGCCACAAAGGCCTCGCAGGGGCCGGTGTTGCCGATTCCCGTGACGCGACGGCGACGACGAATAATCCCGCCGGTCTGGTGCACGCGGATGATCAGGTGGCGATTTCAGCATCGATCTTCTCTCCCCGACGCAAGTTTAAAGGAACGAACGATCCGACCATTCCTGCTCCGTTTAACACTGGCTTCACTCCTGATGGCGTGCTTAAAAGTAAATCGAATTATTTTGTCATCCCGAACATGGCCTTTTCGCAGCGGGTGGAGGGCATTCCTCTTTTCGACGTGATCGGTCTCTCGATTTCCGGTAATGGCGGCATGAATACGGATTGGCGAGCCATTCCGCGGAATCTGGCCACCGGGAACTGTTTTGCACCGCCCCCTGCACCTCCAGGTACTCCCATCGGCTCGCAGACAGGCCTTTTCTGTTTCGGCAAAATGGGCGTTAATCTCGAGCAAATGCTGATCCAGGCTACAGCTGCCAAACAGGTCACGAGCGGTATTTCAGTCGGTGTCGGCGCAATTCTGGCACGGCAGGTGATACATATTCAAGGCGTCCAGGCGTTTGGCGCCGTCTCATCGAACCCCAGTGCCGTAAGCAATCAAGGCACGGATGATTCCTGGGGATTTGGTTTGCGCTTT
>CAMYJA010000015.1:0-51925 GCA_947258705.1 uncultured Hyphomicrobiaceae bacterium
GAGATTGCCATATACACCGGCCATGCCTTCCTTGCGGCCGAGGTCCTCATTGAGCGCCAAGGCTTTCCAGTGCATGTCCTCGGCTTTGTCAAGATCGCCGCGCGTCCGGTAGATGAGGCCGAGATTGCCATAGTCGCTGGCCATGCCTTCCTTGCGGCCGAGTTCCTCCTCGATCGCCAAGGATTTCCGGTGCATGTCTTCGGCTTTGTCAAGATCGCCGCGCATCCTGTAGATGAGGCCGAGATTGCCGCTGGCCACCGCGATGAGTCCCTTGTCGGATGTGCGATTGCCCAGTGACAGGACTTTCTCATAGGCTTCCTTCGCGTCGTCGAGCTCGCCTATACGCATGAGCAAAACTCCGAGCCAGTTCCAGCCGTCGGGATCGTCCGGATCGAGGTCGGTCGCTTTCCGGTAGGAGCTGAGGGCCTTTTCGGTGTCATGGAGATAGGCCAAGGCGCCGATATGGCGGTGGGCCGCCGCCGCTTCGCGCCGGGCCGACGCGCCGAGTTCCTCCTTCCGGGTGGCGATCTCGGCGAAAATGCGCTCGGCTTCTTCCGTGTCACCGATGGCAAGTTTTTCGAGAGCGTGATCGATCGTGCCTGAGGGAGCTTCATCCCGCTCCGCCTGCAACGCCGCCACCGCCGCGGTCAGTGCTCTTATTTCCTCTTCCCGCGCTTCGAGCTCGCCGTCTCTCTCCTCCATGGCCTTCAGGGTGGCGCGGGCGATTTCCTCTGCCGTTAGAGCGGGTTGAGGCACGTGAGATGGTTCGGAAACAGGTAGCTGTTTTTTGATGAGTTTTCTGAGTATTGCGCCAATAACGCCAATAATGGTGAATAAGGCTGCCCAGAAACCCACCTGCCGGGCAAGCTTTTCGTCAGGTTCCCAGTTTGTAACGGCGGCCACGATGTTCCAAAAGCCGTCCAATATCTGATCGAGGATTTCCAAGCGCCCCTGCCCGTCAATATTTTTTGCATCTAGATGCCGGGCATGACGATAAAGGTCGGGCGAAGTATTCGCAAGGTTTGAGCTTGCCGTGCACACCCCTCATCCCGTCATTCCTGCGAAGGCAGGAATCCAGCCAACCCGCGGCCGGAAGACCGGTATCGGATAATCCTCGAAATTGCCTGTGCGGCAAAGTGACGATGACGGTTCGTGTGAGGTGACGTTGTGGAGAATAATACGCCTCAGAGATTGCCGCCATTAATGGCCGCCAGCTAATAGCTGCCGCGCGCTGGCTCGGCCGGCGGCGGGGCGTTTTCCGTCTTGCTTGTATCGGCTGATTTATCAGCACTCGAGCCGTCCGGCGATGCGCAGGACGCGAGAAAGAGGACGGCGCCCGTCATAAGGACCGGATATGATACGCGTTTGATCAGAATCTTCAAATTCATCGCTTTCATCGGTGCCCCTTGTTGTACATTTGTCTTTTTCGTGCCGCACCTTATGACGGCAAATCATGGCGATGGCAATGCGATCGCAACTTTCTCCAATCAAGAAAATGTGAGCGGGCTTGGAATGTGCCCCCTGCCCCATGCTAAAGGAACCGGCAGGGAGAATATTCATGGGATGGTGCGGATGAGTACGGACGACAAAAACGAACAACAGGATATCAATGCCGGGAACATGGCCCGGCTGATCGAGATCATGGCAGCTTTGCGCACGCCGGGGACCGGATGTCCCTGGGATCTCGAGCAGGATTTCAATTCCATCGCGCCCTATACCATCGAAGAGGCCTATGAGGTGGCGGACGCCATCGCGCGCGGCGACTTGGCGGACCTCAGGGACGAGCTCGGCGATCTTCTCTTTCAGGTGGTCTATCACGCCCGCATGGCGCAGGAGGCACAGCATTTCGATTTCGCGGATGTGGTGAGTTGCATATGCGATAAAATGGTGCGGCGGCATCCGCATGTGTTCGGCGATCACGGCGCGGCCACGGCAAGCGACGTGAATGTGCTCTGGGACGAGATCAAGGCGGCGGAAAAGGCTGATAAACCCGCTGGCGAATCTGCAGATAAAACCACGCACAAGTGCGCTTCCCTGCTCGACGACGTGCCCCTGGGGCTCCCTGCCCTGACACGCGCGGTCAAGCTGCAAAAGCGCGCCGCAAAAATCGGTTTCGACTGGCCGGCGCTGGGGCCCGTGTTTGACAAGCTCGAAGAGGAAATGGGCGAGCTTTCGGAAGCTGTCTCCGTCGGGTCGCAGGATCAGATCGAGGACGAATTCGGCGATGTGCTGTTCGCCCTGGGCAATCTGGCACGGCATCTTGATCTCGACCCGGAAGCGGCGCTGAGACGGGCCAATGGCAAGTTCACCACGCGGTTCCAGCATATGGAACGCACTAGTGCGGGCACTCGTGCGGACGCTGGTGCGGACGCTGGTGCCGGGGCCGATGAAGCTTCACCGCTGGCGGGTTTATCGCCCGAGGAACTGGACCGGCTGTGGCGGGCGGCGAAGAAGAACACGCCCGCCGACCCAGCGCAATAAACCGGGCCTAATGGGTCTTGCGGTTTTTCAGAGGCTTGCCGTCGGTACCTAATTCCTCGCCGCGCATGGCCCGGCGGTGATTGATGCGGGCGATGTGGAAGCGCTGGAAGCTGGGCTGTTTTTCATAAACCTTGTGTTTGACCCAGGTGAAAATGTCATAGACCGTATGCATGCCGACCTGGTTGAGGCGCACGACCTCAAGTGCGCGGCCCGATTTGCCCTTAAGCCCCGAGAGGTCGTCCTTGATGAAGACAAGCGTCGGCGTGAACAGCACGTTGTAGCGCGCCGCCAGCTTTTTCTCGCTCATGACCTTGCCGTCGAAATCGGTGACATCACGGTCGCCCCACATATTGATCTGGACGACGTCGAAATGCTTGCGCACATAGTCGTTGACATATTTAGCCGACAGGGACTCGGTTTGCAGCTTTTTGCAATAGGAGCAGCCGCGCTGCTCGAATATCAAAACGATCCGTTTGCCGTTCGCCCTGGCCTCACTGTAGTCGTCGCGCAGATTGAGGAAGGAACCCACGAACCAGTCGTGGCGATAAAGCCCGTCCTCGCCCTTTTTCGGCATGATCCGGGGTTCGACGGGGCCCATGGCGGGCGGCAGTCCCTTGAAGTCAAAAACGGGTGGATTTGCCTTGTCCTGGGCTGTCGTGGGCGCGCCTGTGACGGCCAAAAACATCAGAGCCGCCATGCATGTGCCGACAATGAGCGCGGCCTTGCCGGACTTGTTGGACTTGTTGGACAAGTCATCACATTTGAGCATTTTGACTTTCATGATCATCTCCGGGATTGGAATGCAAATATGCGCATATAAACTTATGTAGGGAAATTCTAGCGGAACTCCCGGTGCGCGACAAGCAGGGATAATCTATGGCCGAAGAGACGCTTACTGCTCAATGACAAATGCGATTTTCCATACAAAAAAGCGCGCCCCCATGAAGAGACGCGCCTTCTTGAGACTGGATTGTCAGGATGTTCAGGGTAGCACATTACCTAATGGCACGGTCCCGCGCAGGAACGGTCCGTGGGTGACGAATTCGTCCGTGCTGTCGCCGAACCTGTAGGGCGCGTAGTAAGCAGCCACGCGCGCATCCATATCAAGGGCGCCGTAAAGGGCATCGAAGCGATAGCCCAGCGTTACCGAACCCGGTCCGACCTGGAAGGCCAATCCGGCTTCAAGATTGATGGTCCCGGCGACACGATGATCGCCATCCTTGAACGGATAATAGGTGACGCCGGCATAGGTAAAGTTCGTCTTATATTCGGCCTCGCCGTAGAGTACGCCGAATTTTGCACCGCCAACCGCCGTTATGCCGGAGCCAACAGGCATGCCGCCACGGACGCCGACAAATGGGCCGTAGCCGGTAAATTTGCTTTCGACATTGTGCGTGCCGGCAAGGAGGGTGCTTGACGTCGTCACGTCGCGTTCCACGCCAACATATTGCAGACCGCCGAATACCTGCATGCGACCGGAACCAAGACCGAATTCCATGCCCGCTTCAAATTCCAGGGCATGATATTCCGCATCGACTTCCGTATTCATGTTGGGCGCCGTAAAAAAGCCGATGATTGGATTATAGACATAAATGCCATTCGGACTGGCTTTGTTGTCGTCGAGATCGGTGTAGGTGAAGCGCATGGCGGCGTGCATGCCGTTGGCCCATTTGTTGCCGACGGTGATTTCGCCGCTCCAGCCATCGCCGTCGTCAGTGCTTACGCTGGGATAAGGTGCAACGGGGCCAAGGCCGATATCAAAATCCGACAGGCTAAAGGCATAGGTTCCACCGAGTTCAAGATAGACACCGGGCGGTGTCTCGATAGTCTGCGCTACTGCACCCTCAGGCACGGCAATGGCCAGTGCACAGATGGCCGTGCTGGTCAAAAGGGCCCTTCTGAGGCTTTTGATTGCTGAGTTTTGCGTGTTTGGCATGATCCGATCCCCGCTTGATAAAATCTCGTTCGCGTATCTGTAATTCAGGTCTCTAATTCAGGTCTGTAATTCACGCCCTGTAATTCAGGCGAAACGCGCAAATACAGGTTCCGCTGATTAATTTTTGGGCCGATTCGCGGGATTAACAAATGATTAAAGAATCTGTTTATGCAGAAAAGGACGGTATTGTTGCCGAATTGCATCCATGGCACTGAAACAGTGTTTCATTATCCACCGTTAATCCACCGATCCCGGGCCAGACAGCATGGAATTCATCAAATTCTTGATGCCGGCGGCTATTCGGGGCACATGCTGTCCAGGTTGAGACAATGGGCTTCAACCCGGTCTTTCAACTTGTATGTGCAGTGCGCCCGGTTCGGGCTTCGCGGTTTTGAGGAATTTCGGAACATGTCGGCAATCATATGGATCGCATCCTTTCCGCGCTCCGGAAACACCTGGACGCGGATCTTCATCCATAATCTCTTCAATCAGATCGAGGGGAAGCAGGATGACGAACACGACATCAATGCCATGGGCAAGCGGACGACCTGGGAAATGTCCGGTCACTGGTATGAGGACCATCTCGAGAAGCCGATCGACAAATGTTCGCGCGAGGAGATTGCGCAAGTCCGTCTGAAAGCCCAGGAAACAATGGCAGCGGCCACAGAGGGGCTGTTGTTCGCCAAAACCCACAATGCGCTCGTCATGTGCCGCGGCGCGCCGGCGATCAATACCAAGGTGACGGCCGGGGCGATTTACATTATCCGCAATCCGCTCGATGTGGTGATTTCATATGCCGGCCATTACGGCATCAGCATCGACAGGGCGATCGAGCACATGAATTCGGTCAATCTGGAAACGCCGATGACCGAGCACGGCGTCTATGAAGTTTATGGCTCATGGTCGCAGAATGTTGCGACGTGGACCGCCAAGCCGCATCAGGCCCTGCATATCATGCGTTATGAGGACATGCTTGAAAATCCCGGGAAGATCTTCAAGGGGCTGGCGCGGCACCTCCTGATCGAGCCCACCGAGGAACAGCTCGACCGGGCGGTGGAGCTTTCGAGTTTCAAGAAATCGCAAAAGCAGGAACTCGAAGAGGGATTCCGCGAACGGCCCGAGCAGTCGAAAAGCTTCTTCCGGGTGGGAAAGGCCGAGCAATGGCGCACGGAACTGACGGAGGCGCAGATCCGGTCCATCGTGGATGCCCACCGGGAGCAGATGGCGCGGTTCGATTATGTGCCGGAGGGCTACTGAGGCTTTTCATCTTTTCGGATTTGCAGACACATTCGCTGCCGCTGGCCGAAACGGCGCGACGCGACGCGACGATCATTTGATAGCGACCCTTGCATATTGCTGATAGAATGAAAGGGCTGGATGAAAAGGGGGCTCTTTTGTGTTGAAGGAGACCATGATGAAAGCAATATTTCCTGCGCTCGTCCTGGCGCTGCTGATCGGGCTTTCCGGCCCGTCATTGGCGGAAGAAGACAATTACCAGGGCAATTACCCGCAATTTCCGGATTGGGCGGATCGCATTTTCACCGAGGCCGACAACGCAGGTGATTAGGTCCGGGGTTTTCCCTTCCCTTCTTTTCCTTTTCCCCCACATCCCCTTTTCTGACCGGCGGGAGAGGGAGACGGGAAACACTGGCGCGAGCGGCATGGGCCGCAGAACCTGTCTTTTGCCCGAACAATCCGGCAAACCGAACAGCCCGGATCCTGTCAGCCGGCGTGGCGTTAACGGCTCAACTGCGCTATGAAGTGCGCGGTCATTGGAAACCGGGAACATGGTCAGGTGCCCACAAGCGAAATAGCAGCGATACTTAACGGGATAGATGCGGCGGTCTTCGTGATTGACGGAGACCGGCATATTCTGTTCGAGAACAAGGCCGCAGAGGAGCTTTTCGGCGGCGGGCTCGAGGGCGAAAACTTTGTGCGCGCATTGCGTCATCCCGACTGCCTTATGGCGATCGACAGCGTGCTGGGGGGCAAGCGGAAAGTACAGATACCGGTTGTTCTGACCTCTCCGGTAAAGACGACCTACCGCTTAACCGTCACCTCGGTGCCCGAAGAGGACACGGGGGGCGCGGCCGCCGTCGTCAGTTTCGACGACATTTCGCATATCAGCGAGGCCGAGCAGATGCGAAGCGACTTCATCGCCAATGTCAGCCATGAACTGCGCTCGCCGCTGACGGCCTTGAGCGGCTTTATCGAAACACTGCGGAGTTCGGCAAAAGACGACGTGGCCGCGAGAAACCGGTTTCTCGACACCATGAAACGGGAAGCGCATCGCATGAACCGGTTGATCGACGATTTGCTCTCATTATCCAAGGTCGAGGTGAACGAACATGTGCGGCCGACGGACAAGGTCGATTTGCCGGCCGTTATCAAGAAGGTGACAAGCGGCCTCTCGCCGATGGTGGAACGTGAGAAGAAAACGATCCGGCTGGAGACGCCCGAACAACGCCTCGACCCTGTCGCCGGTGATGAAGATCAACTTACCCAGGTGTTTCAGAACCTCATCGAGAATGCACTGAAATACGGAAATCCGGATACGGAAGTTGTGATCGGGATTGCCGAGGTCGAAAGCCGCGACAAATTGTCCGACCGCATGCTCGCGGTTGATATTGCCGATCGCGGCCCCGGCATTCCAGCGAAGCATATACCGCGTTTGACCGAGCGTTTTTACAGGGTGGACGACAGCCGCTCACGCGACAAGGGCGGGACGGGGCTTGGCCTGGCCATCGTCAAACATATCGTAAATCGCCATCGCGGGCGTCTGCAGATAAAGAGCGAACAGGGCGTTGGGAGCACTTTCACGGTGTTGCTTCCGATCGAGGGCTGAACCCCCCCTTTTTTAATTATCCACACAATCTGAAAACTGTCACAAAACTGAAATGTACCGTTGCTAGAGCTGCGCCAGGTTCAGGGGACAGACCGATTGTTTTTGTCGTGCATAAGTCACGGAAACCCTTGCAACCGGATAGTTTTAATCTCACTGCAACGCAGTGGAAACAGGGAGAGCATCATGAAGCTCATTTTTGTAAAGACAGCTAGCGCTATTGCGTTAATGGCCGGTCTGACGACAGCACCGGCAATGGCGCGCGATCACATCAAAATCGTCGGTTCCAGTACCGTTTATCCTTACGCCCAAGCGGTTTCGGAAGAGTTTTCACAGAAGTACAGCATGAAATCGCCAGTGCTCGAATCAACAGGCACAGGCGGCGGAATGAAAATCTTCTGCAAGGGCGTTGGCGAGGCAAACCCTGATATTACAAACGCATCCCGCGCCATGAAGAAGAGCGAGTGGGACCTCTGTAAAAAGAACGGCGTCACCGACATCACCGAAGTTCACATCGGCTATGACGGATTGTCAGTCGCACTTTCGCGTAAGGGTACGGACTTCAATCTGACAAAAGTGCAGCTCTACAAGGCGCTTGCCAAGCAGGTTCCCGTCGGCGGCAAACTCGTCGACAATCCGTATAAGAAATGGAGCGACATCGATAAATCCCTGCCGAACCAGGCGATCCTCGTCTACGGCCCGCCACCGACATCGGGTACCCGTGACGCCTTTGTCGAGCTCGTATTCCACAAGACCTGTAAAAAGGGAAAAGTGGATTTCTGGGCCGCCAAGAAAAAAGAAATTGGCGACAAGAAGAAATTCAAGAAACTCTACAAAGCCAATTGCTCGGCAATGCGCACAGACGGTCTGTTCGTCGAAGCCGGCGAGAACGACAACCTTATCGTTCAGCGTCTCGACGCGGATACGAAGGCTCTTGGAATTTTCGGATATTCCTTCCTCTTTGAAAATCGCGACAAGTTGAAGGCCGTGAAAATCAAGGGCGTTGAGCCGAGCATGGCATCCATCGGCGACGGATCTTACGGCATCTCGCGACCCTTGTTCTTCTACGTCAAGAATGCGCATCGCCGCGTCATCAAGGGCCTGAATGAGTATCTCGCGGAATTTGTCGGAAACGACGCCATGGGCAGCGACGGTTACCTGCCTGAACGCGGATTGGTTGCATTGCCCGAAGAACAGCGCAAGGCCGTGCAGAAGGCGACAACCAGCGGCACCGGCATGACGCGCTACATCAACTAGTAAAAGAACGCATACGTCAACTCTGCAGGCCTGCCTACCCGGCGGGCCTGTAGAATTTCAAATTCGTATTGGAGGGTAAAAATGACGACGCTGGCTTTCGCCTCCATTCTTATCATGTCGGCCATGGGTTATTTTATCGGCCGACGAAGATCGCTTGCGATCGTCAATGGCGAGAGATACCGGCTTCATTCACGCCCCGTATATCACGGGGCGTTCGTTGCGCTCTGGATCGGCATTCCCACCACGCTTTTCGTCCTTTTATGGCTGCTCTTTCAATACAGCGTCATCGACAGCCTGCTCATAGGCTCGATGTCGGCAGATTTAACGGAGGGTCGAAGCGGAGAACAGGTCCAGCTGATCCTCAACGAGGTCAAGTCGATTGCGGCCGGTAATTTTTTCAATATACCCAGCCCTGAAATTCAAGACCTGGCAAACACGTATAATGCTCTGGTCGCGAAGTTCCGCTGGATGTTGGTTGCATCGGCAATCGTGATCGCTGCGGCAATATTACTGTTCACGCTGTCGCGCATCAGCGATAGCTTCCGCGCGCGCCAGGGGGTGGAAAAAGTCCTCGACGGGGTGATGATCGGCTGTTCGCTGATCGCAATTCTGACGACACTCGGTATTGTCGTCTCACTGGTGGTCGAATCGCTCAGGTTCTTCAGCAAGGTTCCGTTTTACGAATTTCTTTTCGGTCTCAACTGGGAACCACAGATCCCGATCCGCGAGGGACAAGTGGCGGCGGAAGGCGCGTTCGGCGCCATTCCCGTTTTCACCGGCACCCTGCTGATTGCCGGAATTTCGCTTCTGGTTGCGGTTCCCATCGGTCTGCTGGCCGCCATCTATCTCACCCAATATGCGAAATCCAGGTTGCGGGCTTTCATCAAGCCGCTCCTTGAATTCCTTGCCGGCGTGCCGACGGTCGTCTACGGATTTTTCGCCGTGCTCGTCGTCGCACCCGCCATGAAGGAATGGGGTGCGGGCATTGGTCTCGATATCGCACCCAACAGTGCCATCGCTGCCGGTGCGGTCATGGGCATCATGCTGATACCCTTCGTATCTTCATTGTCGGACGATGCGATCTCCGCGGTCCCTCAATCGCTGACCGACAGCTCCCTCGGCCTTGGCGCAACCAAGGGGGAGACCATCCTGAACATTCTTTTGCCGGCCGCCCTGCCCGGCATCATAGGCGGTATCCTGCTCGCGGCCAGCCGCGCCATCGGCGAGACGATGATTGTCGTCATGGCTGCGGGGCTTATCGCGACGCTGACGTTAAATCCTTTCGAGGCGGTGACGACGGTGACGGTTCAGATCGTGACCCTGCTCATCGGCGACACGGCGTTCGACAACCCGAAAACATTATCGGCATTCGCACTCGGATTGCTTTTGTTCATCGTAACACTGTTCCTCAATGTCATCGCCTTGAGGATCGTGCAGAAATATCGTGAAAAATATGACTGACATTCTGGATAAAATCGACAGCAAAGCATTGCATGACTGGAACTCGCCGGAGAACCGGCGGCGCGTTCAAAAACGCTATGCCCGCGACCGGTTGCTTAAAATCGCCGGACTGACCGCCATAGGTCTTGCGGTTCTGCTGCTCGGCATACTCGTCACATCGCTCCTTTATTCTGCGCGATCTGCCGTGACACAGTCCATGGTTGAACTCGAATATTTTATCGATCCGGCAAAAGTGAGCAGAGACGCGCCGGAACGGGGCAGCTACCGGAGCATCGTCAAAAAAGCGGTGCTGACGCATTACCCGGAAGTGACGAACCGTCGCCAGCAGCGTAAAATCGTCAAGATCCTGAGCGGCGGCGTAAGTTATCTCGTGAGAGATCATGTCGTCGCAAATCCCGACGTGATGGGAAAAACGATCAGCCTTAAACTGCCGCTGTCGGACCCGTTCGATCAATTGAACAAAGGCGTCATTCGCCGCGATCTGCCGGAAAACCAGAGACGCGTATCGGACAAGGAAATCGCCTGGTTCGATGTGATGGTGAAAAAAGATCTTATCCATAATCCGATCAATTGGGGGCTTATCTTCAACAATGACAGCAGGCGGCCGGAAGTCGCCGGTTTGCGGGGCGCCATTGTCGGATCGTTTTATATTCTTCTAGTCTGTTTCCTGATCAGCTTCCCGGTCGGTATCGCCGCCGCGGTCTATCTGGAGGAGTTCGCCCGCAAAAGCCGGATGAACGATATAATCGAGGTCAATATCAACAATCTCGCGGCCGTTCCCTCCGTAGTTTTCGGACTGCTCGGGCTTGCGGTTTTCCTCGGCTTTTTCGGCCTGCCACGCTCGGCTCCCCTCGTCGGCGGCATGGTGCTGTCGCTTATGACGCTACCGACCATCATCATCGCCGCAAGAGCGGCTCTGAAAGCGGTTCCCCCGTCCATTCGCGAGGCAGCCCTCGGCATGGGCGCATCACGGCATCAGGTGATCCAGCATCATGTCTTGCCGCTTGCGATGCCGGGCATTCTGACGGGCACGATCATCGGTCTGGCTCAGGCTCTGGGAGAAACGGCCCCACTCCTTCTGATCGGCATGAACGCCTTCATCACCAGCGATCCGGGTTCCATCATGGAGCCGGCAACGGCTCTGCCGACCCAGATTTACAGCTGGGCCGACAGTCCGGAGCGCGGATTCACGTCACGTACTTCGGCGGCCATTATCGTGCTTCTGGGCTTCCTGGTCATCATGAACACGGTCGCGATAATTCTCCGACAAAAATTCGAAAAAAAGTGGTAAACAGGACTTTCCAATGGAGCCGAACATGAGCACGGAGTATCTAGATATCGCCAATTTGGAAAACAGCAATGTCGAGCAGGGTCGACCGAGGTCCGAAGCCGCGGAAACTCCGGACATAACGCTGGATACGGATCTCAAATTCCGGGCCCGGAACATCGATGTTTTCTACGACACCAATCAGGCATTGTTCGACGTGTCCCTGGATATCGGCGACAATGCGATCACGGCGCTGATCGGGCCGTCGGGCTGCGGCAAAACAACATTCCTGCGCTGCCTGAACCGGATGAACGACGTTATCGATATCTGCAGGGTCACGGGGAGCGTCGAGCTTGACGGCGATGAGATCTATACCGACAAGGTCGATCCTGTCCTTTTGCGCGCCCGGGTCGGCATGGTGTTTCAGAAACCCAATCCATTTCCAAAGTCCATATTCGACAATGTCGCTTACGGCCCGAAAATTCACGGGCTTGCCGCCGACAAGACGGAGCTTGAGGAAATCGTCGTCAACAGCCTGAAGAAGGCTGGATTGTTCGACGAGGTGAAAGACCGCCTGGCTGAACCCGGAACGGGGCTTTCGGGGGGGCAGCAGCAGCGTCTGTGCATTGCCCGGGCAATCGCCACCCAGCCCGAGGCGATATTGATGGATGAACCATGCTCGGCGCTTGACCCGATCGCAACCGCCAGGATCGAAGAGCTCATGGGGGAGCTCAAAGAGAGTCTCGCAATCGTCATCGTGACCCATTCCATGCAACAGGCCGCGCGGGTGTCGCAACGAACGGCCTTCTTTCATCTCGGGACTTTGGTAGAATGCGGCGAGACCGAGCAGATATTTACAAATCCGCATGACGACCGGACGCAAAGCTACATCACCGGCCGTATCGGATAGAGTCAGGAAAATTGAGAAGAGATATGGAACATACGCATATCGTCAAATCTTTCGATAAGGATATCAATCAAATCGAAAGCCTGTTGCTGGAGATGGGCGGTCTGGTCGAGGCGCAGATCGCCGATGCCATAACCGCACTCAAACGGCGCGATACCGAACTCAGCGCCAAGGTCAAGGCCACCGACAAACGCGTCGATCAACTCGAAAAGGAGATCAACGACAGCACGGTGCGTCTGCTCGCTCTGCGCCAGCCTATGGCGGATGATCTCAGAGTGATCGTCGCAGCACTCAAAGTTTCGGCCAGTCTTGAGCGGATTGGCGATTATGCCAAGAACATCGCCAAGAGGACCAACGCGCTCGCCCAGGCAGAACCGGTGGGATCGTCCACCAACACCATCAAGCAAATGAGCAAGGTGGTACAGGAAATGATCCGGAACGTTCTCGATGCCTTCGTCACGCGCGACATAGAAACCGCCGACGAGATCCGCCTGCGCGATGAAGATGTCGATCATATGCACAACACGCTCTTCCGCGAGTTGGTGACGCATATGCTGGAAGATCCGCGCAGTATCACCCCATGCATGCATCTCCTGTTCATCGCCAAGAATATCGAGCGTGCGGGCGACCATGCCACGGGCATTGCCGAACAGGTTCACTATCTCGTCAGCGGCGAGATGCCCGACGAAGCACGACCGAAAAGCGACAAAACGAGCTATATGATCGTCGATACGGACGACACACCGCCTGCGGGCGATCAAGAGTAAGTACAATGGCCGACGGCCCGCACATATTGATCGTCGAGGACGAGGCGGCACAGCTTGAGCTTCTGACCTATAATCTGGAACAGGAAGGATTTCAGCTGAGCCAGGCCGAGAACGGCGAGTTGGGCCTGCAATTGGCCATCGAGGGGAAACCCGATCTGATCATTCTCGACTGGATGCTGCCGATTGTGTCCGGCATCGAGGTTTGCCGCCAGCTGAAAAGAAAGAAAAGCACTCGGCAAATTCCGATTCTCATGCTGACGGCCCGCACGGAAGAGTCCGACTGCGTTCGCGGGCTCGAAACGGGGGCGGACGACTATGTCGTGAAACCCTATTCAGTCAGCGAACTCATTGCGCGTATCCGCGCACTACTCCGGCGGACGCGGCCTGCCAGTGTCGGGGAAATATTATCCTATGACGGTATTTCTCTGGATCCGGAGAAACACAAGGTCAAGCGTAACGGCAAGACGATCAGGCTGGGGCCGACGGAGTTCAAGCTGTTGTCGACTTTCATGGAAAAACCCGGCCGTGTCTGGAACCGCGAGCAATTGCTGGATCGTGTCTGGGGAATCGATGTCGATATCGATTTTAGGACCGTGGACGTTCATGTCGGCCGTTTGCGCAAGCTTCTGGATCAGGACGGCGAGCCGGATCCCATCCGGACCGTGCGCGGAACCGGCTACTCACTGGACATCGACGGCAAGTAATCCCGAAATCAAAGTTGTTCCAACATATCTTCCGCATCCGGAGTGCGCGCCTTGAGACGCGCCAGAACATCCGGCGCCAGCGTAACGTCGCAAACCACGCCGCCATCGTCGCGGTCTTTGGTTGTATGTACGGTACCGTGTTCGTATAGCCATGACAGCTGGGCGCGATCATGCACGCCCAGGGTAACGCGATAGAGCTTGTGGTCTTTAGTGAGCAACTCCGTGATTTTTTCAAGAAGCTCATCGAGGCCCGCGCCGGTTTTGGCCGAAATGAGAACGGTGCGCCCCCCTGCCCTTCGGGTGGCGTTCGCCAGGTTTTCCCGCTCGTCGCCGGTGACCAGATCGGCCTTGTTCCAGATTTCCAGAATGTTGCACTCATCGGTCCCGGCGTCTATGCCGAGGTCCTTCAGCACCGCATGCACGTCAAGGCGCTGCGCTTCGGTGTCTTCATGGGCGATGTCGCGCACATGGAGAATGAGATCGGCTTCGATGACTTCTTCCAGCGTTGCGCGAAAGGCCGCGATCAGGGAGGTGGGCAGGTCGGAAATGAAACCGACCGTATCGGACAATATGGCTGGCCGGCCATTGGCCATGGTAATTTCGCGCATGGTCGGATCGAGGGTCGCGAAGAGCTGGTCGCGCGCCAGAACCCGAGCCTTTGTCATGTGATTGAACAGGGTGGACTTGCCGGCATTGGTATAGCCGACCAGGGCAACAACCGGATACGGCACGCGGCTACGGCCCGAGCGGTGAAGCTTCCGGGTCCGTTTTACGCCTTCGAGCTCGCGTTTTATGGCATCGATGCGCACGGAGATGTGGCGCTTGTCGGCCTCGATCTGGGTTTCGCCCGGACCGCCCAAAAAGCCAAAACCGCCGCGCTGGCGCTCGAGATGGGTCCAGGACCGGACCAGGCGGCTCTTCTGGTAGGTGAGATGCGCCAGCTCGACCTGCAATGTGCCCTCGCGCGTTTGCGCCCGGTCGGCGAAGATTTCGAGGATCAGGCCCGTACGGTCGATCACCTTGGCGCGCCAGGCCCGTTCGAGATTGCGCTGCTGCCCGGGTGTGAGCGCGTGATCGACAATGACGAGCTCGATCTCTTCCGCCTGCACGACCGCGCGCAACTCCTCGACCTTGCCCGCACCGAACAGATGCGAGGGGCGTGGATGGCTGATCCGCGCGGTACCGCTCCTGGCGATATCGAGATTGATGGCCCGAGCCAGACCGACGGCCTCTTCAAGGCGGGAGGCGGGGGTGCGCATGGCCGTTTGCTGTCCGGTTGCGGACGGCGGCGCGAGAACGGGCACGATCACCAGCGTTCTTGCCAGTTTTTTCAGCTCCAGGGCGTCATCATCCTGAGGCCGCAGCGGTTCCAGAAGTTCGGATTTCCGGTCTGGTTTAACGGGTTTCAATGAGGTTATGGACCCTGACTTGGTTCGGCGCTCGGCTTATTGCCGTTTGTCGCGGCCGGACGCGGATCGGCGCGGCCTTGTTTGCATGGATTATAGCATGGGGACAAGTGCCGCATACGATAAAGTGCGCAGCGGATTACAAATTCCGGATATTCATGCGGCTGGTTCTACTCGGCAACCGCTACCTCTTCCGACTCCTCGTCCATCAAATGGACCGGCTGGCCGGGCATAATCGTCGAAATGGCGTGCTTGTAGACGAGTTGGGAATGACCATCGCGCCGGAGAAGCACACAGAAATTATCGAACCAGGTTACTATCCCCTGTAATTTCACGCCGTTCACCAGAAATATCGTGAGGGGTATCTTGTTCTTTCTCACATTGTTGAGGAAGGCGTCCTGCAGGCTCTGCATTTTATCTGAAGCCATGATTTTTCCGTTTTTGTTATTAGCATTTTTAGTAAGCCTGTGAGATTCGCATTTTAGACAGTTCTCGAGACAAATAAAGCACAAGCAAAAAAAACGCGTCACAAAATGCTGTGTTCGAGCAGAAGTGCGGGGCTCCGCCGGTCGGCATTTTCGGACAAGTGTCTGATCGGAAGATTTTTATTCAGCCGCTGTCAGGCCAGCGAGATTTCCGCCTGGGTGTGGAAAAGATGCCTGAGTTTCAACGTGAAAGACCCCGGTTTGCCGTCGCCGACGGGCTCATCGTCTATCCGCACCACCGGCATGACGAGGTTGCTGGCGCCGGTCGTGAATGCTTCGCGCGCCGACTGCGCTTCCGCCACGGTGAAGGCGCGTTCGACGAAATCGAACCCCTGGCTTTCCGCCAACTGTAGAACCACGGTTCGCGTTACGCCGCGCAAAATTGCGTTATCCTCGCAAGGCCGGGTGATTAAAGTTGCATCGCCATCGATGATCCAGGCATTGCTCGCGGCGCCTTCCGTGACATAGCCCCGGTCATCGACCAGCCAGGCTTCCGCAGCGCCAGCCTCTTTTGCAGCCTGGCGGGCAAGGACGCTCGGCAATAACAGCACGGTCTTTATGTCGGGGCGTTTCCACCTCATATCGGGCATCGTTTTCACCGCGATACCGCGGCTGGCCGTCTGTTCCGCCTTAGCCATGGAGACGTTGCGGGCGATACAAATCATTGTCGCCGGGGTGCTTTGGGGCGGAAAGACGAAATCCCTCGGCGCGGCACCACGGCTGATTTGCAGATAAACGAGGCCGTTGCCGATACGGTTGCGGCGAACCGTTTCGCGCATGATGCGTCCGATCGCCTTCAGGGACATCGGCAGGGGGATGGCGAGCTCGTTGAGGGAGCGTGTCAAACGCTGAAGATGCAGCGTCTCGTCGACCAGCCGTCCGGCCAGCACCTGGCACACTTCATAGACGGCGTCAGCGAATTGGAAGCCGCGATCCTCGACGTGAATTTGCGCCTGATTGTAGGGTAGATACCGCCCGTTGACATAGATGATCCGGCTCATTGTTATCCTTGTGGATGGTTTCGCGGTTTACGCCCGTTCAGCTTTTACAGCGCCCGGGTCAACTCTGCCAATAGGTAAAATTAATCAATGAGAGCAATGCGAGGATTTCAAGCCGGCCCGCGATCATGACCCCGATGAGGGTCATACGCGCAAAGGTTTCGAGTTCGGCGAACGGGGCATGGGCCGCATCGCCGGGGATGGCGACATATTGATAAGCCGGACCGATATTACTGAGCGCGCTGATCGCGGCCAGGAGGGATGATGAAAACGACAGCCCCGCCAGGGACAGGATAATCGTTGCCGCTGTCATGATGATCAGGAGAATGGAGAAGTTGACCCAGATCGTGCGCATGACGTCGCCGGACTGCGAGCGGCTTCCGACATCCTCCGATACGATGCCATGGGGATAGACCAGACGGTGCAGTTCCTGACCGCTGTGATGCAGCATGGCGCCGAGGCGATGAAATTTAAGGCCGCCCGCGGTCGACATGCGGCCGCCGCCGACAAAACAGATCATGAGAAGCGCGACATAGGGCAGCGTGTCGGCGAAGCTTTCGGAAAAGAAATAGCCCGTCGTGGTGATCAGGGAAGTGGCCGTTGCGAGACTGACGAGAATAGTGGACAATATCGAAGTAGGACCGGTTTGATGAGCGGTCGAGATCAAGACAGCGGCCAGCGCCAGGGTCAGCACAAGGATGACCGATGCGATCCACCATGGTTCTCTTTGCCTGTCCCGGTAATTTTTCGACCGCGAAAAAAGGTTTCCCACCCAAAACACGGAGACGGCGCCGAGATACATGAATATGGTCAGCACGGGAATTGCAGCGAGGGAGCCATAAGATTCGATGCTGGCGTTTCTCGGCATGAAACCGCCGGTGGATATGGTCGACATGGTTATGCAGAAGGCCTCGAAGGTCGGCAGGCCGCAGAGAAGAAGCAGCACGAAACAGATCGCCGTGAGCGCGCCATAGAGCGGTGCGATTTTGCTGAAGGCCGTGGCGGTCAACCAGCCGCTGTTGCCTTTCGGCTTGCGGCTGAGATTCACCATCGTATCGAGATGGGAGCTGCGGCCCTCCGCGCCATAGAAAAACGCCAGCCCCAGAAGTGTCAAAAGGCCGCCCAGCCATTGCAGAAGGCTGCGCCAGGCGATGATCGCATGGGGCAGATCGGAGACGTCGGGGAAAATGGTTGCGCCGGTGGTTGTCAGACCCGAAACGGTTTCAAAAAATGCCGCTGTGAAATCCGGCGTGTGTCCCGAGAGATGGAGCGGAATGCTGGCAATGACGGGCAAAACCACCCAGGTTGCCGTGAGCAGTATGAACGTTTCTCCTGTGGATACGCTGCGTACGCGCCCCCGGAGGGCGAGTATCAGGATGCCTCCGAGAAATGCCATGGCCGCGCCGCCGATGAGAAAGGCGGTGAAGGCGCGGGTTTCGTCGTAATTAAGCGCGATCGCGATCGGGATCAGGGTAAATACTGAAAGTATTGCCAGGTTCCAGCCGAATAAATATGCCACGGGCACATAGCGCATTCAGTATCCTTTATTTCTCTCAGGGCCGTCGACGCAATCAGAAATATTCGACACTTACGCGGAAGAGTTGTTCGACATCGCGGACATGTTCGGCGGTTGAAAAAATAATGACCCTGTCCTTGGGCTGGATTTCGGTCTGGCCGCCGGCAATGAAGGTTTCGCCATTTCTAAAAACCGCACCGACGCGGATACCGTCCGGCAGGTCCAGGTTTTTCAGACTTTCGCCGATCACGGGGGCGGTTTCAAGGGCTTCCATTTCAATCACCTCGCCGGCACCGTTCTGGATGGAATGCACACCACGGATGCGGCCGCGGCGGACGTGTTGCAGCACCCGCGACACGGTTATGGCGCGGGGATTTATCTGCGCATCGATGCCAAGAGATTTGACGACATTGGCGTAACCGGAATTATTGATCAGGCACATGTTTCGAAGCGGCCCCATCTGGCGGGCGAGAACGCAGGCGAGTATATTGACCTGATCATCATTTGTCACAGCGATCAGTGTATCGGCATGGGTTATATCCGCCTCGTGCAGGATGTCTTCCGACAGCGCCGAGCCGTGAAGGACGACCGTTCTTTGCAATTGTTCGGCAATCGTTACCGCGCGGGTGCGGTCCGCCTCGACAATCTTTGCGCGGACCTGGCTTTGACGCTCCTCAAGGACCTTGGCGAGGTAATAGCCTATGTTGCCACCGCCCGCGATAATGATTTTTCGCGTCTCGCTCTCGTCGAATCCGAAAATCTTCAAGGTTCTCAGAACCTGATCGGTGCGGGAGATGAAATAGGCGTCGTCGCCGGCGATGAGTTGATCATCGCTGTGCGGCACGAACAGATGGCCGTCGCGCGATATGGCGATGATTGTGCTCGGCAGGTCGGGGAAAAGCTCCGTGAGCTGACGCAGGGGGGTATCGACTATCGGGCAGTTGTCGCGGCAAGTCACGCCAACCATCGAGATTTTTCCCTGCGCGAACGTAATGTTTTCAAATGCGCCTGGCATGTCCAGCCGGCTCAATATCATTTCGCCAACTTCAATTTCCGGAGAAATGATCACGTCGATGGGCAGGTCTTCGCGCGAGTAGAGATTGCTCCATGCCTTGTCGAGATAGGTCTGGGCACGGATGCGGGCTATTTTCGTAGGTATGTCAAAAAGAGAATGGGCGACCTGGCAGGCGATCATGTTGACTTCGTCATGCAGCGTGACCGCGATCAGCATATCCGCCTCGCGGGCGCCGGCATCTTCGAGATAATGCGGATGAGCGCCATGGCCGACAATGCCGCGAACGTCGAGTAGATCGTTAACGCGATTGACGAGTTCGGGTTGATTGTCGATGAGGGACACGTCGTTCCCCTCCGCGGCAAGTCTTTCGGCAATGCCGTAACCAACCTGCCCCGCACCGCAAATGATCACCTTCATTAGGGTCAGCCCTTTTTTCGCAGTATATGTCTAGATTGAGAACATCAACCCGTTCTCATTACTGAAAGGTTAATTTTTGCGGTCCATTTCAGCCGGCCTCTGCGCTGCGTTGTTGGGACGTCACCCCCAGAGCGCGTAATTTGCGGTGGAGAGCCGAGCGTTCCATACCGACGAATTCGGCGGTACGCGATATGTTGCCGCCGAAACGGTTGATCTGGGCGAGAAGATATTGCCGTTCAAAAATTTCGCGCGCATCGCGCAGCGGCAGGGACATGAGATGTTCGTTGCCGC
This sequence comes from uncultured Hyphomicrobiaceae bacterium, assembly GCA_947258705.1. Lineage (GTDB taxonomy): Bacteria > Pseudomonadota > Alphaproteobacteria > Rhizobiales > CAMYJA01 > CAMYJA01. Next base: position 19,751 of record CAMYJA010000015.1, read on the forward strand.
CATTGCCCCCCGACGGCACCTGGTTGCCGATTTCGTCTGGCAGCATGCTCGCGTTGATAATTTCGCTCGGGTCATCGCCGACGAGAATCATCAGACGTTCGATAATATTGTGCAATTGCCTGACATTGCCAGGCCATTCATAGGACTGAAGGACAGCGATCGCGTCTTCGCCGATCTGGCGCGGGGGCAGGCCCGACGAGGCGACGATCTGCTGGACAAAATGTTCGACAAGCAGGGGGACATCCTCGCGCCGCTCGACAAGGGCGGGGATGGAGAGGGGCACGACATTGAGGCGGTGATAGAGATCTTCACGGAAATGGCCGGAGCCCATTTCCCGATCGAGGTCACGGCTGGTGGACGACACGATGCGCACATCGACATGGACTTTCGGTCCGCCGCCGACACGCTGGAATTTTTGCTCGACGAGAACCCGGATGACCTTGCCCTGGGTTTCGATCGGCATGTCTGCGACTTCGTCGATAAAAAGCGTGCCGCCATGGGCTTCCTCAAGCGCGCCGACCTTGCGCGGCTGGCCATTGCCGCGATCCTCGATGCCGAACAGTTCTTCTTCGACGCGTTCGGGCGCAAGGGCTGCCGCGTTGAGGACAATGAAAGGCCCGTCCTTGCGCAGGGAGGTTTCGTGCAGGATGCGGGCAGCGAGTTCCTTGCCGCAACCCGACGGCCCCTTGATCATGACCCGGCTGTTGGTGGGGGCGACTTTTTCTATCGACATGCGCAGCGCGTTCATGACCGCCGACTGGCCGATCATTTCCGTGTTCTGGCCCGCGCGCTCGCGCAGTTCGCGGTTTTCGCGTTTCAGTTTCGACGTTTCGAGCGCACGCTGGCAGATCAGCAGGAGACGGTCGGCCTTGAAGGGCTTCTCGATAAGGTCGTAGGCGCCGCGCTTGATTGCCGTGACAGCGGTTTCGATATTGGCGTGACCCGAAATGATGACCACCGGAAGGTCGGGATGCTGTTTCTTGATCATCGACAGGACTTCAAGCCCGTCATGGCGGCTGCCCTGAAGCCAGATGTCGAGTATGACGAGGGACGGCCGGCGCTCTTCAATGGCCTTGATGGCCTCGTCGCTATCCCTGGCCATGCGCGTCTCATGGCCTTCATCTGCGAGAAAGCCGGCTATAAGTTCGCGAATATCTGTTTCGTCATCGACGATGAGGATGTCAGACAGCATCTTTTACTCCCTGAAGATCTGGTATTTGGTCGGTTGTTGCAGTTGGTGTACGGTCTTTGATATTGCTGGCGCCCTCGTCCTTCTGGTTGAGAACGCTTTTCGGCAGGACTATGGTGATTGCGGCACCGCCGCCGAAATCCTTTTTGGACTTGGCATCCTTGAGTTTCAGCATGCCGTGATGTTGTTCGACAATCTTTCGAACGATTGCCAGCCCGAGGCCCGTCCCCTTGTCCCTGGTGGTGATATAAGGCTCGACGAGACGCTGACGGTCCTTGCGCGGCAAGCCACAGCCATTGTCGATCACCTTAACATTCACATCATCCTTTTTGCTCGTCAGCCGCACCATTATGCGGCCTTTAAAGGCGGCTGGATCGTCGGATTTTTCGGCCGCGGTGGCGATCGCTTCGCTGGCGTTTTTGATCAGATTGGTCAGGGCCTGGGAAATGAGACGGCGATCATAGGACAGAATGACAGGGTCGTCGGGCAGGTCGATATCGAATTTAATATTGCTGTTCGCGACCTGAAAAAGAAAAGCCGTTTCGCGAACGGTTTCGCTCAGGTCCTGAAACTCCATGTTCGGCTTCGGCGTACGGGCGAAGGATGAAAATTCATCGACCATGCGGCCGATATCGCCTACCTGGCGGATGATCGTGTCGGTGCATTTGTCGAATACCTCACGGTCCTCGCCGATGACGGCGCCGTATTTTCGTCGGATGCGCTCGGCCGAAAGCTGGATGGGCGTCAGGGGATTCTTGATCTCATGGGCGATGCGGCGCGCCACATCGGACCAGGCCGTATTGCGCTGGGCGGCGACGAGTTCGGAAATATCGTCGAAGGTGACGACAATGCCGTAATCGCGGTCCGCACCGCGTTCGCGGGTAATCTGCACGGCAAAGGTGCGCTCGATATCGTCGACATAAAGATGAATCTGGCCGTTATAGCGGTTCAAGCGGCTCTTTTTGGCGAACTTGTCCAGAAGGTCCGCGAATTCCGGCACGACGTTCTTGAGTTTCGCGCCCTGCAGCTTCTCGTGACTTATGCCCAGGAGCTCTATGGCGGACGGATTCATGATTGTCACGCGACCATCCGTATCGAGGCCTATGACACCTGCGCTGACGCCCGAGAGGACGGCTTCGGTGAAGCGCCTGCGTTCGGTCAATTGTTCGTTCGTGGCGAGTAGTTCGTGGCGCTGGTCCTTGAGAACGGACGTCATGCGGTTGAACGTGGTCGACAGTTTGTGTAGATCGCCCTCCCCCTGGCGGATGGCAACCTGTATGTTGAGATTGCCTTTCGAAACCTGGTCGGAGGCGCCGATGAGCCGCCTGATGGGGGCGACCAGACGGCTGGCAAACCACAGGCCGATCCAAACAGCGGCCAGCAGCAGGGTCAGCGCTATGGTGACATACATCAGAGCGAATGCGACCTGAACCCCGGCGCGGCGTTCTTCGAGACTGTGATATTCGGCCATGCCCGCACGGGTGCGCTCAAGGTGGCTGATGACCTTCGGGTTTACGGGGCGTGAAACATAGAGATAGATGTCGGGGTGTTTCGGCAGCCTGGTCAGGGCGCCGACGCGTTTGGTTTTGCTGGTCGGCGTGATGATGACGGTTTTGCCATTGCGGGCGGAATTGAGGGCCGGTAGCGGCGGCTTCCGATAGCCGCCTTCAAGGCGGTTGGCAGCGGTTTCGATCATGCGTCCCTCGCCATCGATCAGGAACGCCATGGGGAGATCGCGCAGGGAGGCCTGGGCGACCAGGAGCGCCTTGAAACGGGCCGGGTTTTTCTTCGCCTGAGCAACCGCTTCATCGATATCGCGCGCCATCGCGAGCATGTCGGTGCGGATGATCTTGCCGTGTTCGTTGATATAGGCCTTGGCGATATTGCCAGAGTCGAAAATGATCGCCTTGGTGCGGTCTGAAAACCAGTGATCGAGACCGCGGTCGAGCGAAACGGAGGCGAATATGGCGAGAAGGATCGCCGGCAGAAGCGCTATAACGCTGAACAGGCTGACGATCTTGACGTGGAGGCGCGCACCCGCCTGCTCCGTTCGCCGCGCCACCCACAGGCCCCAGATCTGCCAGGCAACGACGCCGATCATGGCAAGTATGAGGCCCAGGTTTATCAGAAGCACGGTCACGACCACCTGGTGGGTCGGCCGTATGGGGGTCAAGCCGGTCAGGATCAAATATGTGGCCAGACCGGAGAGCAGCGCCAGACAGACCACGACCAAGCCTATCCAGAAGGCCGGTCCGCTGGCTCCGGATATCAGGTCGCTCGGCTTTTTTGCGATCTTTTTCGGGTAAAGACCGCCTTTGGCTATGCTCATGCGGACCTCGCTCGCCATGGTTTCGCGGACGAAACATTGGAGAGGTTGATGGACAGCCCGAATTCAGGGCGTGTTTTACGCGTCACATGTGTTGTCATGAAGCACTAGAACCGGACATTATTTTACTAAAATCAGACAAATAATGCGCTAGATTTCATCATCATCGATTAGGCCAGAGAGAACGCGGCAATTCTGGCGATTGTGTGGTAATTCGGTAACATTTATACCACGGATAGACGATCGCGCCAGCCCCCGTCAAGATATCTCAACAACTCATTCCGAACTTGGATAATGGGATTATATGATGCAATCGGCGGCGGTTCGCGAGCTCAATTGCGCTTCGCGCCTCGCCCCCGGCCGCGCTTTAGGCCGCTATTCTGACCGCGTTGCCGGAGCGCCTCGACCGTTCAATCGGCCATATCCTGATTTCTGGAAATTTTCACGACCTGCAAATCATAGTTTTTGATTTTTTTGCGCAGCGTGTTGCGGTTGATGCCGAGGAGTTCGGCAGCTTTGTACTGATTGCCCCGCGTGGCGGTGAGCGCCGAGGACAGGATCGGCGGCTCGATGATGTCGAGCATGCGCTGGTGCAGGCCCGACGGCGGCAGCTTGTTGCCGAAGCTCGCGATATACTGGTTGAGATGCTGCTCGACCGCCTCGCCAAGATCGATGCTGCCACCGTCGAGATTCGAATATTCGACATCGGTGTTTTTGAAGATTTCGGCTTCGACGATGTCGGCGGTGATCGCATCATGGCCGTAAAGCGCGTCGAAACGTTTGACGAGGTTTTCAAGCTCCCTGATGTTTCCCGGCCAGTTATAGCGGATCAAGACATCGAGGGCGTCGGCATCGAGGTTTTTTGTCCCCGCATTCGGGCCGGTGCTTGTCGTCAGGAAATGCCGCACGAGGTCGGGAATGTCTTCCGTGCGTTCGCGCAGGGGCGGCAGGCGCAGCGGTACGACATTGAGCCGGTAATAGAGATCCTCGCGGAACAGGCCCTGATTGATCTGGTTCTGCAGATTTCGGTTGGTGGCAGCAATGATGCGAACATCGGTCTTAATCGATGTGCGGCCGCCGACGGTTGTATACTCCCCCTCCTGAAGAACGCGCAATAGGCGCGTCTGGGCCTCCATGGGCATGTCGCCTATCTCGTCGAGAAAGAGCGTACCGCCCTGTGCCTGCTCAAAGCGGCCGGTATTGCGCGTCTGGGCGCCGGTGAAGGCGCCTTTTTCATGACCGAAAAGCTCGGATTCGATCAGCTCCTTGGGAATGGCGGCCATGTTGATCGCCACAAAGGGGCCGGCGCGCCGGGTGCCGTAGTCGTGCAGCGCGTGGGCGACAAGCTCCTTTCCGGTGCCGGACTCGCCGGTAATGAGCACGGTGAGGTCCGACTGGGTCAGCCGTGCGAGAATGCGGTAGATTTCCTGCATCGCCGGTGCGCGACCGATCAGAGGCAGGCCTTCGAGTTCCGATTTGGTTTCGATATCGTTGTTACGCTTTTTCGGCTCCTTGAGCGCGCGGTTGACGATGGAGATCAGTTCAGTCAGGTCGAACGGTTTGGGCAGATATTCATAGGCGCCGCGTTCGGTCGCGGTGACGGCGGTGAGAAAGGTGTTCTGGGCGCTCATCACGATGATGGGCAGATCGGGCCGCAGTTTCTTGATCTGGGGCAGAAGGTCGAAGGCATTGCCATCGGGCATGACGACATCGCTAATGACAAGATCGCCCTTGCCCTGAGAAATCCAGCTCCAGAGGGTGGCGACATTGCCAGTCGCCTGGGGCCGGTAGCCGGCGCGAGCAAGCGCCTGGTTCAGCACGGTTCGAATGGCCGCGTCGTCATCTGCAATCAATATGTGACCGGTCATTGGCCGTTCTCCTCGTTATCCTGCGCGGTCACAGGGCCTGTATGCATGGGCAGTAATATGTTGAATTTGGTGCCGCCGGGATGGGTGTCGAACTCAACCGTGCCGCCATGATCCGCGATCAGTTTGGCGACCAGGGAAAGACCTAGTCCGGTTCCCGACATTTTCGTCGTGACGAAGGGGTCAAAAAGATTATCGGTGATCTCGTCCGCGATGCCGGGGCCGTTGTCGGCAACCGATATCAGGAGGGGGAGGCTGACGCTCGACCGGGTTCCCGGCAGTGTCAGTCTGATGCCCGGCCTGAAGGATGTGGAGAGCTTGATCCGGCCGTCCTTGCTGCCTGTCCCGATCGCTTCGCAGGCGTTCTTCACGAGATTGAGAAATGCCTGGATGAGCAGGTCCCGGTCGCCTGGTATGGGGGGCAGCGACGGATCGTATTCCTCCTGAAACGTCACATCGGCACCAAAGCCCGCTTTGGCGCTCTTGACGACATGGTCGAGGACGGCGTGGATATTGACGGGCTCGCGCACCAGGCTGTTCTGTTCGCCAAACACGCCGAAGCTGTCGACGAGCTTGCAAATCCTGTCGGTCTCCTCGGCGATGAGGCGGGTCAGATTGCGATCTTCGTCTCCGATGGTCGAGTCGAGAAGCTGGGCCGCGCCCTTGATGCCGGCGAGAGGGTTCTTGATCTCATGGGCGAGGACGGAGGCCATGCCCGACACTGAACGGACGGCCTGGCGATGGATCAGCTTGCGCTCGATCATTTGCGCCATGTTGCGCTGGTGCAGCATGAGAACGATTTCATTTTCGTTGTCGCTGCTGGGGCAGCCGAAAATATCCACGACATTGCGTGCGCCGATTTTCGGTGAACTGATGTCGATATCGTATTCGTTGATGGGCGAGGCTTTGCGCCGCACTTCCTGAATGAGAGCGCTCAGGGGGCTTGCGAACGGCACATATTCATGGATCGAGCGGCCCTTGAGAAGCTGGGCACCGGCTTGAAAAAACTGCTCGGCGGCGCTGTTGACGAAGAGGATTTCGTCCTTCTCATTGATGAGAAGTATCGGATGGGGCAGAGCGTTTACGAGGTTTGCGTCGCCCAGAACCGGAATACCACCGGCGGTGCTGATGCCGCCGCTTTCAAATTCTGCAGGTGTATTGCTCATTGGCATGCAGCTCCCGCTTCGGCGTTAAAATCGGCGATGAGCTTGATGACCTCATCGGCGTGCGGGTTCTGGCAGAGTTGCCGCCGCCAGTATTTCCTGCGGTCGATGGCGAGCGGCGATTTATCGACATACCAGCCAAGGTGTTTTCGCGCAGCGCGAATGCCGATGTCGCGGCCGTAATGGCTGAGCGTTTCGTCATAATGGGTGGCGATCATATCGCATCGCTGCCGCCATGATGACGGCTCGGCGTCAGTGCCGCCGTCCATGAGAGCCGCCGCGATCCGGCCGAGCAGCCAAGGCGCGCCTTGTGCGCCGCGGCCGATCATGACGCCGTCCGCGCCGGACAATTCGAGCATGTTCCTGGCGTCACCGACCGAACAGGCGTCGCCATTGGCGATGACAGGCACCGAGACGGCTTTTTTCACCCGGCGGATAAAGGCCCAGTCGGCCCTGCCCTTGTAAAACTGGCAGCGCGTGCGGCCATGGACCGTGATCATTGCGACGCCCGCGGATTCGGCGCGAGCGGCAATTTCCGGCGCGTTCAGTTCGTTCTCGTCCCAGCCCATGCGCATTTTCAGGGTGACCGGAACCTGCACCGCGCCGGTGACCGCCTCGATGAGAGAGAGCGCATGATCCGGGTCGCGCATCAGGGCCGATCCGGAGAGCCCGCGCGTGACCTGTTTGGCCGGACAGCCCATATTGATGTCGATGATCTGGGCGCCCATGGCTTCGGCCTTTTTTGCCGCCTCGCCCATCCAATGCGCCTGGCGGCCGGCAAGCTGCACGGCAAACGGGGTAATGTCCGCGCCCTTGAGTTTCAGCAGAGCCTCGTCATGGTCGTCGCATAATTGCTCGCTGGCGATCATCTCGGAAAAGACCAGCCCGGCGCCCGTGCGGCTGGCCAGATTGCGAAAGGGCAAATCCGTTATGCCGGACATCGGTGCGAGCAGCACATTGTTCTTGAGTGTGAGGGTGCCGATATTTATAGGTTTCAGGTGCATAAACGCGCGATCATGATCTTTTTGGGGAATTGCTTATAAATTAGGCATGATTTGTTTTTGTGCATATTTTAGGCAGCATATCGGTGAATGTTGCACTGCGCAATAAAAATTTTGGCCCATGTGACCAATTGTTGCAGGGTCAGCGTGCAAAAGCCAGCTTCGAGCGATACTGCCCGCCCCGTTGGATAACCGGGCAAGGGCGCCCGTGAAAAAGGTTTCGGAATGAACATAGCCGTATTGATTGTCGCTGCCGGACGCGGATCCAGGATGGGCGGCGGGGCGTTGCCGAAGCAGTTTCGCCGGATCGGGAATGCGCCCATGCTCAGCCATGTGCTGGAGCGTTTCGCCACGCTCCGGGCGGTCGACCGGATCGTGCTGGTGATCCACCCTGACGACCGGGCGCGTGTCGAGGAACTGGCCGAACATCTGCCGCCCGGAAAAGTGATGCTCGTCGCGGGCGGGGCGACACGGCAAAGCTCGGTTCTCGCGGGGCTGGAGGCGCTTGAAACGCATGCGCCGGACGCGGTGCTTATACATGATGGTGCGCGCCCGTTCGTATCGCACGAACTGTGCGAGCGGGTGATCGCCGCGCTCGATGAGTTTCAGGGCGCCGTGCCCGCCCTGCCCGTTGCCGATACGCTGAAAATGGTCGATGACGGCACAGATAGCAGTTTTCACACTCTGGACCGCAGCAAGATCTATGGCGCGCAGACGCCGCAGGGCTTTCTCTTCCGCGACATACTCGATGCCCACCGCAAGGCACATGCATCGAAACGCGACGATTTTACCGACGACGCCTCGATCGGCGAATGGAGCGGACTAGCACTCAAGCTTGTCGCGGGCGAGGAGGCCAACAGGAAAATAACCACGGGTGAAGATTTGCTCGCGGCCGATCTGAAGCAGAAAATGGGGGATGTTTTGCCGCAAAATGAGGATGACAGGCTTGAGTACCGCACGGGGTCGGGTTTCGACGTGCACCGTTTTGGCGAAGGCTCCGAGGTGACGTTGTGCGGTCTGGCGATCCCTCATTCGCGCGGGCTGAAGGGCCACTCGGACGCGGATGTGGGGCTGCATGCCCTGACGGATGCGGTGCTGGGGGCGATCGGCGATGGCGATATCGGCACGCATTTTCCTCCCACGGATGTGAGATGGAAGAATGCGGCATCCGACCAGTTTCTCGCCCATGCGGTGGAACGGGTGCGCGCACGGGGCGGTTCGATTGCGCATGTGGACGTGACGCTTATATGCGAGGCGCCGAAAATCGGTCCGCACAGGCCGGCCATGGTCGCACGCCTGAGTGATATTCTGGAGATCGAACCGGACAGGATCAGCGTCAAGGCAACCACGACGGAAGGGCTCGGCTTTGCCGGCCGGGGCGAAGGCATCGCCGCCATGGCGAGCGCAACGGTGGCTTTGCCGTTGCAGAAGCTGGGCGCCTAGCGCGAGGCGCCGGGCGTCATGGGCTGGGTGTTGCAGAATGCCCGCAGCCTGACAAATTTCACAAAAAAGGCTTTACGAATCAGTCTCCCACTTGTTGTATAGACACGACTAGAGGGAAAAAAGGGACTGAAAAAAATGATGAAAGACGGAAATATCGCCAGCCTGTCCGCGGCTGAAATCGGAGCCTCGGCATCGGCAAACTGTATCGCACTCCGTGTGCGGCGGATGAGCCGTATCATTACACGCATTTATGACGACGCCTTGCGTCCTTACGGCATCACGGCCAGCCAATATACGCTGCTCACGATCCTGGCGCAGCAGGACGGCATTACCGCGGTGGAAATCGGCCATGATCTGGATATTGAAAAGTCGACCCTGAGCAGAAACCTGAAACGGCTCGTTGCACTCGGCCTCATTGAGATGGATGCGCCGGCTGGACGGCGCGGGCGCGGGCTGCATTTGACGGCCACCGGCGAAGAAGTCGTCAAGCTGGCCTTTCCGGTGTGGAACACGACCCAGGAGCGGGTTAAATCCATTGTCGGTTCGGATATTGCGGGGCAGGTCGACGGTCTTTTGGGGTCGGTTGAAAAGCTGGCCGCTGCATAAGCGGGCGACGTCCGCCAAAGTCTGAAGGACAGATCCATGCCGTTATCCACCGGCAACGACCTTTTGACAATGCGCGCGTCCGATTTGATTGACCTGCTGAGAGCGAAATCGCTGATGCTGACATGCGCGGAGTCCTGCACGGGAGGCATGCTCTCGTCGCTCGTGACGGATATTCCAGGCTCATCGGATGTGTTCGACCGCGGTTTCGTGACCTATTCCAATGACGCCAAGATGGAGATGCTCGGCGTGCCCGCCGGGCTGATCGACCGGTTCGGCGCTGTCAGCCGGGAGGTCGCGACGGCCATGGCCGAAGGTGCGATCGCGCATTCGAAGGCACAGATTTCCATCGCGATAACGGGCATTGCGGGTCCGGGCGGCGGCACGACAGAGAAGCCCGTCGGGCTTGTGCATTTCGGCGCCTGCAGAATAGAACCGGACAGCCCCGACCGCAGGTCCGCTTGCGATCCGATACATGTGGAGCGGCGCTTTGGCGATATTGCACGCGATCAGGTGCGGCTTGCAGCGGTCGGCGCCGGGCTTGATATTCTCAACGACCTGATCGCCGGTTCCTAGCCGGCATCCGGATGCCAATGCGGCTAATTGCCAATGCGGCTAGCTGTCAACGCGGCCGTATATCCGGTCGGCGCGTGCCTCGAACGCCTTGATGAACCTGCGCACGACCTTGTCGAAAACGGGTCCGACCATAAGCTGGACCGCGCGTTTTCGAAATTCATAGGCGATAAAAAACTCGACCTCGGTTCCGCCCTTCTCGCCGTCGTGAAATTGCCAGCGGTTCTCGAGATGGCTGAACGGACCATCGAGGTATTCGACCAGAATCTCAGGCGTGGCAGGGTCGAGGGCGACGCGGCTGCGGAAGGTTTCACGAAATAATTTATAGGCCATGGTCATGTCCGCGATGACAATTTCACTGCCCTTCGCAGTACCCTTCGCAGCGCCCGCCTCAGCGCCCGCATCAGCGCCCGCATCAGCGGGTTTCCCGGCCGGTTGGCGCTCGACGATTTGCAGGTCTTCGCAGAGGGGGACGAATTGCGGGTAGGCCTCGATGTCGGCAATCAGGGCAAACATCCTGGCGGGTGAATGGCCGACCCATTGACGGGTGTGAAACCGGTTCATGTCACCGGGCATTTGCCGCCTGGCGCGCGGTCCGCAATTTCGCGAATTCTTCACCGGCGTGATGAGATGAACGGGTGAGCGGGCTCGACTGAACGAGCAGAAAGCCCTTGGACATGCCGACCGTGGCAAAGGCATCGAACTCCTCGGGCGTGACGAAACGTTCAATGGCGGCATGTTTGCGCGTGGGCTGCAAATACTGGCCGATGGTCATGAAGTCCACATCCGCCGTGCGCAGATCGTCCATGAGCTGAAGGACTTCGTTGCGCGTTTCGCCCAGCCCCACCATGATGCCGGATTTTGTGAACATGTCCGGATCGAGTTCCTTCACACGCTCGAGCAGGCGGATCGAATGATAATAGCGGGCGCCGGGACGGATGGAGAGATATAGCGAGGGAACGGTTTCGAGATTGTGGTTGAACACATCGGGCCCGGCGGCGACCACTGTTTCGAGCGCGCCCGGTTTGCGGAGGAAATCAGGCGTGAGGATTTCGATGGTGGTGGTCTTCGAGGCGGCACGGATGGCCTGGATCGTTTCGGCAAAATGCTGTGCGCCGCCGTCGTCGAGGTCGTCGCGGTCCACCGATGTGATGACCACGTGTTCGAGCCCGAGGGCCGAAACGGCTTGCGCCACATGCGCCGGCTCATCCGGATCGAGAGCGCCGGGCAGACCGGTCCGCACATTGCAGAACGCACAGGCCCGTGTGCAGGTGTCGCCCATGATCATCATGGTGGCGTGACGCTTCGACCAGCATTCGCCGATATTCGGGCATCCGGCCTCCTCGCATACGGTGTTCAAACCTTTTTCGCGAACGATGCGCCGGGTTTCGGAATAGACGGCCGAGCCCGGCGCCTTGACACGGATCCAGTCCGGCTTGCGCAGCAGGGCCGTATCGGGATTGCCCGCCTTTTCGGGGTGGCGCGGACGCGCGGGCGAACCGTTCTGCCCCTGCCCGTCACCCGGCCCGCGGCCGCCGCGGTTTTTGTCGATAATCGTAACCATGGTTCCCGTTCAAATGTCAGACTGGTTTTCAGGCCTGCTCGGGACCAAATTTATCCCGGAACAGGAGAAACAGGGCGCCGGCGCCGAAAATAATCGTCAAGGCTAAAATCAGGCCTCCAACATAAGGCACTATGGAGCCAATTGCGATGAGAAAAAGCCCCGCGAGGAGGCTCAAAATGCGCTGGTTCACGCTCATCCGGTCGCCGGCCCGGTTAAAAATCCATTCGCCAATGGCAAAACCGGAGCTGGTGAGCGCGAGCAGGACGATCAGGGGCAAGGTCATCATGAGCGCGGCGGCGAGCGGTGCGCCAAGGACGGTCAAAACGAGCAATGCCACGATGAGCGGAATGCCGAGGAGGCCGACAATACCCCAAATGCCGCTTTTCACCGGCTGTTCGACCAGCCGATCGATGGTTTTTTCAACACCGCCACGGGCGAGGCCAAGGCTGAAAAGTCCTGTAATGAAAGCTCCAGCCATGACCAGGGCAGCGAATGCGATCCGGCTCATCAGTCCACCGCCGTGAGAGCGGCGCATGACCTCCCATTGCGGCAGGCTTTCGATGGTGACCGTGCCGGAAATAGCGGCGCCGGCTGAAATGTCCGGTTGGCCGATGGTATGGATGACAACGTCGCCATTGATGCGCGCCCTGTCGGTGATTTTGACATGCGGCGCCCGGATCATCAGGCCGGTTTTTGCCGAGCCCGAAAAAACGACTTCGCGACCCTCAAGGTCGACCGGCCCGAGTGCTGCGCCCTTAAAGCTCACCTGATCGCCCGAGGCATGGATTTTTTTGCTGATGGCGGTGTTCTCCCCGATCTCTATGTCGGCGCCCAGGATGGAGACGGCGCCGCCAACAAATGCGTTGAGAAGGATTTTGGCGCCCCAGATATCGGCGTTGCGGGATATTTCACCTGAAATGTCGATATCGGCGCCCACGGCCCAGAGGTCATCGCCGATGTCGCCGTCGACTTTGACGATTGCGCCCATAAGCCGGGCATTCTGACTGATCGTGCCCTTGACGGCTATTTCGGCGCCGGCGGCGTAAATGGGGCCGCGGTTCTTGCCATCGATCTCGACCTTGGCGCCGAAACGGCGTAGCCCGCCGGTCTCTCCGGCCAGGCTGTCAACGGCCAATGCCATAAGGAACGACAGGCCGAGCGTCAGAGTCGTGGTGAACCTGAAACGCCTCATTCTCCGCCTCCCTCGTCACATGCAGTAGAGCACGCAATTCATTGCTAGCAATTCATCGCTCGCGAACTATCACTTGTGATTTATCACATGTGATTATTCTTTATCAGGAAAATCGCTGTCGGGGCAATTGGTGCGGCAATGGGGTCGGGATTGTAGAATGTATGCGGACAGTTGATTCAGCACTGTAACTTCATGTGTATGAAAATACTTAAATGTCGGGCAACCAGAAAATCATCTGTTTCGTCAAATATTAAAAATGATTTTCCCGCGAAGGCGGGAATCCAAGCGACCATCCGCTTGATAAACATCCAGTGTGGCACGAGAGATTCAAAACACGCCGAGACACCCCAGCGTTTACATCCTTGCCAGCAGTGTGAACGGTACGCTTTACATCGGTGTCACTGCACGCTTGTTTGATCGCGCCATGATGCACAGAGAAGGATCAGTCGAGGGGGGCACCAAGGATTACAATGTCCACCGGCTGGTCTATTATGAGATGCATGAAACGATGGCGGCGGCCCAGCTGCGCGAAAAACAACTCAAGAAATGGAAACGCTTGTGGAAGATTCGATTAATCGAAGAGATGAATCCCGAGTGGAGCGATCTTCTTGATGAAGCTGAGGAGATTTTACGCTTTGGCCCTGGCGGTCAGGCCGATGCTCCGCACTGACCGATTGTTCGCTGAACCTTGCTTAGGTTCCCGCCTTCGCGGGAAAATCGGAGGGGGGGGGGAACTGGTGTCATTCTGGATGGTGGTCGGGGTGTCACACAGTCTGCGATATTCAGAGATCCGATTGATCAGCCGCGAACAGGGTATCAAAAATGGATGACGCGGCCATAGGCATCGAGAACGCTCTCGTGCATCATTTCGGACAGGGTCGGGTGGGGGAAGATGGTGTGCATCAGTTCGGCTTCCGTGGTCTCCAGGGTCTTGGCGATGGAATAGCCCTGAATGAGCTCGGTCACTTCGGCGCCGATCATGTGCGCACCCAGAAATTCACCGGTTTCGGCGTCGAAGATCGTCTTGACGAGCCCGTCGGGTTCGCCGAGGGCGATGGCCTTGCCGTTGCCCTGGTAGGGAAAACGGCCGACGCGGATTTCTCGTCCATCCTTTTTCGCCGCCTCTTCGGTCAGGCCGATGGACGCGACCTGCGGCGTCGCATAGGTGCAGCCCGGAATATTCGACGTATTCAGTGGATGCAAGCCTTCGATACCGGCGATTTTCTCGACGCAGAGGACGCCTTCATGGCTGGCTTTGTGGGCGAGCCATGGCGGTCCTGCGACATCGCCGATGGCATGGATGCCCGGCGCGCCCGTGCGGCACCATTCATCGATGATGATGTGGCCGCGGTCGGTTTTCACGCCCGCCTCTTCAAGGCCGATATTCTCGATATTGCCGGTTATGCCGATGGCGAGGATGGCATGGGAGACATCGAGTTGCGTTGTATCGCCGCTCTTCGATTTGAGCATGGCGGAAACGCCGTCGCCGCTCACGTCGAGGGACTCCACCGTCGTGCCGGTATGAACGGTCATGCCCTGTTTTTCAAAGGCCTTGCGGGCGATATCCGATATCTCGGCATCCTCGACCGGCAATATCCGGTCCATGACTTCGACAATAGTGACCTCGGCACCGAGCGTGGCGTAAAAACTCGCAAATTCGATACCGATGGCGCCGGAGCCGATGACGAGAAGTTTTTCCGGCATGACATCGGGCATGAGGGCGTGCTTATAGGTCCAGACGCGTTTGCCGTCCGGTTTGAGATTGTCGAGAGTGCGGGCGCGGGCGCCGGTGGCGACGATGATGTTGTCGGCCTTGATTTCGGACGGCTGATCCTCGGATTTCGACTTGATGGAAATCCTGCCGCCGCCCATCAACGACCCTTCGCCGTCAATCACGGTCACCTTGTTTTTCTTGAGGAGATAGCCGACGCCGCCGGTCAGTTTTCTTGCGACCTTGCGCGAGCGCTTGACGATCTTTTCAAGATCGAAACCGATATTGTCGGCGCTCAGGCCAAATTCATCGGCATGGTTCAGAAGCTGCAGAACCTCACTGGTGCGCAGGAGCGCCTTTGTTGGTATACAGCCCCAATTGAGGCAGATGCCGCCGAGATGCTCGCGTTCGATCAACACCGTGTTGAGGCCCAGTTGCGCGGCGCGAATGGCCGCAACATATCCGCCCGGACCACCGCCAAGGACGGCAATGTCGAATGATTGATCGCTCACGCTCTATTCTTCCCGTTTGAAGTGAAGAAGAGCAGGCATATCGGATTTAGCTTTTGACATGACATTTCGATGAGAGATAGCTGTCAAGGACCGAATTGTAACGGTCGATCAGCTTGCGTTTTTTCGCCGAAACCTTGCGCCCGGCATTTTTCGCCTCGATGAGGCTGGGCACGCCGCGGGAATCGAGACGGCTGAGCTCCTTGCGCAATGTTTTGCAATTTCCCCCGACCGAGGACACCATTGTACCGCCGCCGCCGCCGGCACAGCCCGTCAAAAGGCCGCCAAGCGCGAGACAGAGTGCAAGATTAATGGCTCTGATGCCCCGAATTCCCGATTTTCCCCGTTTCATTCAAATAGCTCCTTTGCGGGCGCTCTTTCGGCTCCCGATCCCGTTATAGCGGCCCTCGGCGTGATTCTGTACGCTTTTGCGTTTGCACAAGGAATTCCATGGAGTCGCTGAAAATGCAAGTTTTCTATGTCCTTTTTTTGATCACGAAAACTTTCTCAGATTAACATCCGGACAGGATCTTCAATAAAGCCCTTGAACGCTTTCAGGAGATCGGCACCCAGCGCGCCATCGACAACCCTGTGATCGCAGGACAAGGTGCAGGACATGATGGTGGCGACATTGATCGCGTCGTCGTTGACGACCGGGCGCTGCTCGCCGGCGCCGACGGCCAGTATCGTTGCGTGGGGCGGATTGATGACGGCGTCGAAGCTTTTGATGCCGAACATGCCGAGATTGGAAATGGACGTCGTGCCGCCCTGGTACTCATGCGGCGCCAGGCGGCGCTTGCGGGCGCGGGCGGCCAGGTCCTTTACCTCATTGGATATTTCGGACAGGGTTTTGAGATCGGCATGGCGGATTACGGGTGTGAAGAGGCCGCCTTCCACCGCCACGGCGACGCCTATATCGGAGCGCTGATGCAGGAGGCGTCCCTCTTCCGTCCAGGTGACATTGGCGTCGGGCACCTCCTGAAGGGCCAGAGCCAGCGCCTTGATGATGAAGTCGTTGACCGAAAGCTTGAAACGTCCCTCGGCGGCGTCGTTCATGCGTTTGCGCGCGCTCATAAGCTCGTTGAGCACACAATCGATATTCAGATAGAAATGCGGGATTGTCGATTTTGCCTCAACCAGGCGCGT
The DNA here is from genome assembly GCA_947258705.1 of uncultured Hyphomicrobiaceae bacterium. GTDB lineage: Bacteria > Pseudomonadota > Alphaproteobacteria > Rhizobiales > CAMYJA01 > CAMYJA01. Next base: position 36,036 of record CAMYJA010000015.1, read on the forward strand.
GGCGATGGTGCGCCTCATATTGTCGTGCGGCACAAGTTGATAGGAGTCCGGCTCATAGAGCGCGCGTATGGTGTCGTCGGACAGGGCCTGAGCCGGCGCTCTGGGCGTAACGGCCGTGCCTGCGGGGGCCTGTTGCCCAATGCCGGCCGTTTGGGCCGCCTCGACGTCGCGCTTGGTGATGCGGCCGTTCGGTCCACTGCCCTTTATGGCCTGGAGCTCGATATTGGCGGCCCTGGCCAGACGGCGCGCGAGCGGACTTGCCGGGATGCGGCTCGCCGTGGGCCACGGGATCTGGCCGTCAAGGGGGGCGTCCCCGCCATTTGAAGCTTTTCCCGATTGAGTTTGTGTCTGCACTTTGTCGGTTCCCTGTGTTGCCGGCGGGCCCGGCTCGGCGGCCCCGGCCCCTGTTTCGGCTGCCGCCGGCGCAAGTCCGGTGGTGATGTTTTCGAGAGCGTCCGGCCCCTCGCCTTCCTCAAGTATGATGGCAATCGGCTTGTTGACCGCCACGCCCTGAGCTCCCTCCTCGACGATGATACGGCCTATGGTGCCCTCATCGACGGCCTCGACCTCCATCACCGCCTTGTCCGTCTCGATTTCCGCGATAACGTCGCCGGCGGATACTTCGTCGCCTTCCCTGACGTGCCATTTTGCCAGATTCCCCTCCTCCATGGTGGGGGAAAGCGCCGGCATGAGAATTTGGATGGGCATGGATGCTTTCCTTATTGAATAGGCTCTTGCCGGTCTTTTGCCGCGATATTTTCTTCCCAGTGCCTGCCATCGAAAGCTTCGATATTGATCGAGGTAAATTCATCCGGATCAAGGCAACGCAGATTGACGCTCCATCCTTCCGGGTGGGACCTGGGACGGTAAAAGCTTTTAATGCCGCAAATGCCGCAAAACAGATGATCGGCGGTGCCGGTGTTGAACCGGTAGCTTGTCAGTTTGTCTTCGCCTTTCAGGAGCCGGAACTGCTCATCGGTCACAATGGCATGCAGATAGCCGCTTCGGCTGCAAATCGAGCAATTACATTCCGTGACTTTCACCTCGTCAGGAAGGAAAACCTGATAACGTACGGCTCCACAATGGCAACCGCCATCGTGCCAGATGCCTTCCCGCTCGACCCGGGTCGGGATTTCGCGATCAGGAGACATAGCAAACGGCTCTCACGGCCTTGACCACGTCCTCCGCGTTCGGCAAGGCGAGCTTTTCGAGATTGGCGGCATAGGGCATGGGAACATCGGTTCCGGTGACCCTTGTCGGCGGCGCATCGAGATGGTCGAAGGCCTCGCTCGTAACGCGCTGGCAGACTTCCGTGCCGACCGAGCCCACCGGCCATGATTCCTCGACCGTGACGAGGCGGTTGGTCTTTTTGACGGAATTGATAACGGTTTCCATGTCCAGGGGGCGCAGGGTCCTGAGATCGACGATCTCGGCCTCGATATTGTCGCCCGACAATATTTCGGCGGCGGCATGGGCATAATCCATGCTGCGCGAATAGGAGACGATGGTGACGTCCTTGCCCTCACGGGCAATCCGCGCCTTGCCGATGGGAAGCACCCAGTCGTCAAGATCCGGCACGTCGAAGCTCTGGCCGTAGATAATTTCATTTTCGAGAAAGACGACCGGATTGGGGTCGCGTATGGCGGCCTTCAACAATCCCTTGGCGTCGGATGCGGTATAGGGGGCTACGACTTTCAGGCCGGGGATCTGGGCGTACCAGGCGGCATAGCACTGGCTGTGCTGGGCGGCCACCCGGGCGGCGGCACCATTGGGGCCTCTGAAGACGATCGGACAGCGCATCTGCCCGCCCGACATGTAAAGGGTTTTGGCGGCCGAATTGACGATGTGGTCAATGGCCTGCATGGCAAAATTGAAGGTCATGAATTCCACGATGGGCCTGAGCCCGGCCATTGCCGCCCCCGTGCCGATGCCGGTGAAGCCATATTCCGTGATCGGCGTGTCGATGACCCGGGCGGCCGAGAATTCCTGCAACAGGCCCTGGGAGATTTTATAAGCACCCTGATATTCGGCGACCTCCTCGCCCATGAGAAAAACATTTTCGTCACGGCGCATTTCCTCGGCCATGGCATCGCGCAGCGCTTCGCGGACGGTGGTCGAGGTAAAGCCGGTGCCTTCCGGGACCTCCGGATCCCGGCCGACAGCAGGCGCGGCGGCTGTCTGAATCCGGCCCTTGTCGCCAGCCTGACCGGCGTCCGCCGGTGCGGTTTCGGGCGATTGCGGCGCCTGGGCCGGTTCGGGCCGGGCAGCAGCCGCAGTCGCTGCGCCAATGTCCGACTCGTCCTCGCCATCCAGCAATATGATCGCGATCGGCGTGTTGACCTTGACGCCTTCGGTGCCGTTGTCCACGAGTATCCTGGCCAGGGTTCCCTCATCGACGGCCTCGACCTCCATCACCGCCTTGTCGGTTTCGATTTCGGCCAGGACGTCCCCCGAGGCCACGGAGGCCCCTTCCTCGACATGCCATTTCGCCAATGTCCCCTCTTCCATGGTGGGGGACAGGGCAGGCATCAATACTTCACTCGGCATAGTTGTTTCCAGTCGCTATGCGGCCTGCAGATATCTGCGGCAGCCGCTTTTTCGTCAGGCTTCGACCAGTATGTCGGTCATGAGTTCGGATATATCCGGTTCGGGATCGTTTTGCGCAAATTCCGCCGCATCGCTGACGATGGCGCGAATTTCGCGGTCAATTTCTTTCAGGTCCGCCTCATCTTTCCCGGCGGCCAGGAGGCGGTCGCGCACCATCTGAATGGCGTCATGTTCCTCGCGTTCCTTTTTGACTTCTTCGCGGGAGCGGTATTTTGCCGGGTCCGACATGGAATGGCCGCGATAGCGATAGGTCAGCATTTCGAGAATATAGGGACCGTTGCCGGCCCGGATCCATTCCAGAGCCTTCGATCCGGCGGCATGGACGGCGCGTATATCCATACCGTCGACCTGTTCGCCCTCGATACCGAAGCTTTGGCCGCGCTGGGACATATCGGTTGTCGCGGATGCGCGCTCGACACTTGTGCCCATGCCGTATTTGTTATTTTCAATGACGTAGAGCACGGGCAGGGACCAGAGCTTGGCCATGTTGAAGGATTCATATACCTGTCCCTGGTTGGCCGCCCCTTCGCCAAAATAGGTAATGCTTACATTGCCGTTGTTTCGGTATTTATTGGCGAATGCGAGGCCCGTTCCGAGAGGCACCTGACCGCCGACTATGCCGTGGCCGCCATAGAAGTTCTTCTCGATGGAAAACATGTGCATCGAGCCGCCCTTGCCTTTCGAATAACCACCCTGCCGGCCGGTCAGTTCGGCCATGACGCCCTTGGGATCCATGCCCGTGGCCAGCATGTGGCCGTGATCACGATAGCTGGTAATGACCTGATCGCCATCCTTGAGCGCCATCTGCATGCCGATGACAACGGCTTCCTGTCCGATATAGAGATGGCAAAAGCCGCCGATCAATCCCATGCCGTAAAGCTGACCGGCTTTTTCTTCAAAGCGACGGATGAGCAGCATTTGCCGATAGGCGTGGATGTCTTCATCAGTGGAAAATGCCGCCTCGTCGCCTGTGGATGTCTTAGCCTTGGTGCCGTTTACCTGTGTCCCGTTTGATTCGTCAGGTTTTCGGGACGTTGCTTTTTTTTGGGCCGCCATATGTCCTCATGGTGAATTTCGTCACTCTTAAAAATACACTGTTTGTGTCGCATGGAAACGCGTTCAGCACAATAAGATTGCGCCTGTTGCAGGGCAAGTTTGCGCCTGTTGCACAGCTTGAAAGCACAATTTTTGTGCAAATCCCGCTTTGCGCCATTGCGGTCCGTGCGAACGCCTGAAAAAGACGCAACCTACCCCCATAAAGAGCAAGCGATTGTTGGAATACTGCAAATATCAGGTTTATGTTAAATGGGGAGGATCGTACCGGGCCTGCTTAGCGATGCCCATCATCGAGGATGATGATGTCGTCGGCCCTGGCAAAGTTCAGAATATCCCGGGCTTTTTCTTCGAGCATGTCATGATCAACGTTGCCATCGCTCATCAAGGCGATGTCGCGCTCAAGGCGGAACTGCACAGCCTCGAGTCCGGCCAGCTTGCGCTCCAGACGGAGCGCTTGACTATACAAACTGGACCGAGCTTCGAGACCGTGCTTGCCTTTAATCGCATGATAGGCAAAATAGCTCATTAAAAACAAACAGATAAGCGACACTAGAATCTGTCCGGGCGCTATTCCACGCCGATCATTATAAGGCATACGCAATACTCAAATGCCACTCAACCAACCGAAACGCATATCTGCCACGCAACATTACTTTGCAAACGCGTTCGATGCTCTGAACACACCCTTGATAACGCGCTGATGGTTAAGGGTGAGTAAAACAGCGTCGTAATTTTTGTTTTGAGGGAAAATAAAAAACCTGCGGGTTTTTTACTCTACGCATTTCTGGCCGGGCTAGACGGCTATGACCGGGCTAGACGGCGCCGGTCCGGGTCCGGGTTAAAACGCTGCGGCCAGCAAACCGGGCCATGTCGCCGAGCTCTTCTTCAATGCGGATGAGCTGGTTGTATTTGGCCAGGCGATCGGAGCGCGAAAGGGAGCCCGTTTTGATCTGTCCTGCATTTGTGGCAACAGACAGGTCGGCGATGGTGGCGTCTTCCGTCTCTCCCGACCGGTGCGATATGATTGCGGTGTAGTGCGCGCGCTGGGCCATTTCGACGGCTTCGAGGGTTTCGCTCAGCGAACCGATCTGGTTGACCTTGACGAGGATCGAGTTGGCTATGCCCTCGTTGATGCCGCGGGCGAGGCGTTCGGAATTGGTCACGAAGAGATCGTCTCCGACAAGCTGGCAGCGATCACCGATGAGGTCGGTCAACGCCTTCCAGCCGTCCCAGTCATCTTCGGCCATGCCGTCCTCGATGGAAGCAATGGGAAAACGCGCGGCCAGATCGGCGAGGTATTCCGCCATTTCGCCTGAATCGAGGGTTTTCCCCTCTCCCTTCAGGTTGTATCTGCCGTTCTCATAAATCTCCGTCGACGCCACGTCGAGNGCCTTCATAATGAATCCCAGCGCTTCATCGGTGGAGGAAAGGTTCGGCGCAAATCCGCCCTCATCGCCGACATTGGTATTGTGGCCCGCATCGCTCAGGCCCTTTTTCAGCGTGTGAAAGACCTCCGCACCCATGCGGATCGTCTCGGTGCAGGTAGCGGCCGAAACCGGCATAATCATGAATTCCTGAATGTCGATCGGGTTGTCCGCGTGCTCGCCGCCATTGATGATGTTCATCATGGGGACCGGCAGGATATGGGCCGAGGCGCCGCCGAGATAGCGGTATAGCGGCAGACCGGAGGCGTCGGCAGCCGCCTTGGCGACCGCCAGGGAAACACCGAGAATGGCATTGGCGCCCAGACGGGCCTTGTTGTCGGTGCCGTCGAGTTCGATGAGGGCGTTGTCGACACGGCGCTGGTCCTCGGCTTCGAAACCGGACAGGGAATCGAATATTTCGCCGTTGACGGCCTCGACTGCCTTGAGGACGCCTCTGCCCATATAGCGGCTATTATCACCATCGCGCAATTCATGGGCCTCATGGGCGCCTGTCGAGGCTCCCGACGGCACGGCCGCGCGTCCCATGGAGCCGTCTTCCAGGATCACGTCCACTTCAATGGTGGGATTTCCCCGGCTATCCAGTATTTCACGCCCCATAATATCGATAATGGCCGTCATGATTTGTTCTCTCGTGTCTGTTTTAAATTTTGTGATGATGGTTTATGGGTGGAAAAAGAAGGCGCCTTATGTCTTTGCTGGCCTATCGGCTACAAGAATACGCAACAAAATTCAATTCCAAACTCGCTTGAAACGTGTACCTCAATTCGTTTGAACCCGGTCTAGACCGGTTTATACCGGTTTAATCCGCATTTCCCCGCCTGGTGAACATTTATGACACAACTATCGGCACTGGTGCTCTTTTCGGGCGGACAGGATTCGACGGTTTGCCTGTTCCAGTCGTTGACGCGCTTCGACCGGGTGGAGACGGTCGGATTCGACTATGGCCAGCGCCACCGGGTGGAACTCGAATGCCGCGCCACATTGCTTGAGCGGCTGAAAACGGCGTTCCCGGAACAGGCGAAACGGCTGGGCCCGGATCACATGGTGGACATGGGCGGACTGGCGGCACTTTCGCAAACGAGCCTCACGCGCGATGTCGCGATCGAGATGACCGACAGGGGATTGCCGAACAGTTTCGTGCCGGGGCGCAATCTCCTCTTTTTTACCTATGCGGCGGCGCTCGGTTACAGGCGCGGCATAAAGACACTGGTCGGGGGCATGTGCGAAACCGATTATTCGGGTTATCCGGACTGCCGGCAGGACACGATGGATGCGCTCGAGCTGGCGCTCCGGCTCGGGACCGAGACGGATTTCGACATTCAGACGCCGCTGATGCGGATCGACAAGGCCGGAACGTGGGCATTGGCCGCGGAGCTCGGCGGACCGGTGCTGGTTGATCTCATTATCGAGAATACCCATACATGTTATCTGGGCGATCGCACGACACGGCATGCGTGGGGATATGGCTGCGGGACATGTCCCGCCTGCGAGTTGCGCGCCAAGGGTTACAATATCTGGAAAACTTCTCTGGACTAATTGAATATCACCAATGTACTCGGTCAAGGAAATCTATCACACCATACAGGGAGAAGGCGCCAATACGGGCCGCCCGGCGGTCTTCTGCCGTTTTGCCGGATGCAATCTCTGGTCGGGACGCGAGGCGGACCGGGCGTCGGCGGTCTGCTCGTTTTGCGACACGGACTTTGTCGGCACCGACGGCCCGGGCGGAGGACAGTTCAAGACCGCGTTAGAGCTTGCGCGGCGCTGTGCTTCCCAATGGGAAGGCGGGCCGGACAAGCGTCTCGTGGTGCTGACGGGCGGGGAACCGATGCTGCAGGTCGATGACGACCTCATTGCGGCGCTGAAGGATGAGGGCTTCGAAATCGCCATCGAGACCAATGGCACGTTTGCCGTGCCCGGAACCATCGACTGGATCTGCGTCAGCCCGAAATCAGGCGCCGCGCTCAAACAGACACAGGGCGATGAACTCAAACTCGTGGTGCCACAGGCGGGACAGGAACCGGGTGATTTCGAGGAGCTCGCATTCGATCATTTTTTCCTGCAACCCATGGATTGCGCCGATCGCGCCCGGCATACGGATGAGGCGGTACGATTTTGTCTGGCACATCCGAAATGGCGTCTCAGTCTGCAGACCCATAAATACCTCGGCATCCGTTAGAGACTTTCCGCAGAGACCAACCGCTGAGACTGCCCGTTCGATGCGGATGGCGGCGGCCGGTTTTTAATGGTTTAATCCGGACCGATTTTGCTCTAAGACCGCCTCATGCAAATCTACAAGGAATTTACATTCGAAGCGGCGCACAGGCTGCCGACCGCGCCCGAGGGACACCCCAATGCACGGCTGCACGGGCATTCCTTCCGTGTGCGCGTTGTGGTCGATGGGCGGCCCGACCCTGAGAGCGGACTGATATTCGATTTTGGCGATCTTTCGCGGGCCGTCGAGGAAACCCGCCTCAAGCTCGATCACCATTATCTCAATGAGATAGAAGGACTTGAATTGCCGACGCTGGAACGGATTTCGATCTGGCTGTGGAATGCGCTTTCACCGGTGGTGCCGGGGCTTTTTGAGGTGCGCATCGCCCGCGACAGCTGCCATGAGGGATGCCGCTACCGAGGCGGCGAGGTTTAGGACATGACGACGGATACCAGCAAACTCAGGCAACTCGGCGAACATAGCCCGCTGCCGGCGTCGCCGGACGAGGCGGAGCTGGAACGGGTCGAAAATCCGCATGCCGACAGCGATTACTGCACGCGCTTTACCTGCCCCGAATTCACCTCGCTCTGCCCGGTTACCGGTCAACCCGATTTTGCGCATCTCGTCATCGACTATGTGCCGGGCAAATGGCTGATTGAATCGAAAAGCCTGAAGCTTTATCTCGCATCGTTCCGCAATCACGGCGCGTTTCACGAGGATTGCACAGTGGCCATCGGCAAGCGGCTGGCGGAACTTCTGGAGCCCAAATTCATCCGTATCGGCGGCTATTGGTATCCGCGCGGCGGCATGCCGATCGACGTATTCTGGCAGCGCGGCACGTGCCCGGATAATGTCTGGCTGCCGGCGCAGGACGTGGCGCCCTATCGCGGCCGCGGATAATCAGGGCTCTATCAAGGTGCCGAAATAATGCCCAGAGAACTCGTAATAACCAATGGCGACAGCGCCGCCAATTCCATGAAAACGGTTGGAATCGGCGACGAGGTCCTGCCGTGGCGGGACGTGCTTCACATGGGGCCCGTGCCGAATGTGGGCGGACTCGCGGCGCTTTCCGAATTGCGCGCCCGTTATCTGGCGTCGTCGGACTGGATAACGCTTGACGATGCCCTGGAGGGCATGAAGGAGCGCGATCAACTTCTTTGGGACAATGAAAAATTCGATCGTCTGACGCTGTGGTTCGAGCATGATCTTTACGATCAGCTTCAGCTCCTGCAGATCCTGAGCTTTCTTGCGGAAAATCCGAGGAATGACGGGGCTGTCCATCTCGTTCAGGCCGACGATTATCTCGGTGTGCTCACGCCTGAAGAACTGCTGCCGCTGGCCGATACAGCCAAGCCCGTGACACAAGCGCAACTGTTACTGGCGACGCGCGCCTGGTCGGCTCTCGGCGAAGACACGCCCGAAAGCTGGGCCGCTTTGCTCGATCAGGACCTTCTGGCGCTGCCCTTTCTGCGCGGCGCGGTCGTGCGCATGCTCGAAGAATTGCCCGACAGCCGTTCGGGGCTTTCGCGCACGGAACGGCAGATCCTCGACGTCATCGATCAGGGGGTCTGCGAGCCAAGGCACATGTTCGGAAAATGCCAGGAGCTCGAAGAGGCAAAGTTCATGGGCGACTGGGGATTTTTCCATTTTCTGCAAAATCAGGCACGGGCGGCGAAGCCGACCCTGCACGGGCTCGGCAGCGCCTCGTTTGCGCCTCGCCAGAGTGACGACGACAGAAAGAAATTCCTCACATCCGCGCTCAGGCTGACGGATTTCGGTCACGACATTCTGGCCGGGAAGGAAGATTTTGCCGCCCATAACGAGATAGATTTCTGGTGGGGCGGGACGCTCGTCACCAATGACGACCTCTGGCGCTGGGACGCCCGGAACAGCGTCCTCATCGCCCCCTAGGGATCAAATTCGATGACCATGCCGTCATAGGCCGGCTCGACGCGATCGGGCAGCGCGGCCATGAGGGTGTCATAGTCGAGATCGACATGGAGATGGGTGAGGACGGCCCGCCGGGGGTTAACCCTCTCGATCATCGCCAGGGCCTCGTCGACGGAAAAATGGCTCGGATGCGTCGTGTAGCGCAACGCGTCCACAATCCAGACATCGAGACCCTGGAGGCCGGACAAGGTCTTGTCGGACAGGCCGTTGACATCGGTTGAATAGGCGAGCGATCCGAACCTGAAACCGAGCGAGCGCGACGTGCCATGCTGCTGTTCAAAGGGTTGTACGTCGATGGCGCCGCCCTCGCCTTCAATTGTGATGCCCTCTCCCGGTTCGATCAGATGGGGAATGAGGATGGGCGGATATTCGCTGCCCTCGGGCGTCACGAAGCAATACTCAAAACGCGTTTTCAGAAGATCGTAGGTTTCGCTGGTTGCATAGGTATCGATGCGACAGTGACTGTTGTAGCAAATCACCCGCAGATCATCGATGCCATGGGTGTGGTCTGCGTGATTATGCGTATAGAGAACCGCATCGAGATGGCCGGTTCCCGCGTCGAGCAATTGCTGGCGGAGATCGGGACTCGTATCAACGAGGATGCTGGTGGCGGCGCCTTGGGCGCTTTTCTTTTCAATTAGAACGGAGCTGCGCAATCTTCTGTTTTTGGGATTTTCAGGATCGCACACACCCCAATTACCGCCAATTCTCGGCACGCCGCCCGATGAGCCGCAGCCCAGAATTCTCAACCGTGCCGTCATGAATTCGCGGCTCCGCCATTGGCGGTATCGACGCCCGTGATATTTGCGCCCGGGACTTTGTCACTCGTAATGTTGTTGCTGGGGACCTTGTCATAAAGGGCAAAGAAATTCTGCGTGGTCTCGGCCTCGACGGCGCCAATGTCCGTCGATCGTATTTCCGCCATACGCGCCGCTGTGTGGCGGACAAAGGCCGGTTCATTGGTGCGGCCGCGCATGGGCTCGGGCGCCAGAAACGGCGCGTCGGTCTCGACAAGATAGCGGTCGCGCGGCACCCAGGCCGCGATCTCGCGCAGGGCATCCGCGTTTTTGAAGGTAACGACGCCGGAAAAGGAGACATAGCCGCCAAGCTCCACCGCTCGGCGGGCGAGGTCCATGCCGCCGGTGTAGCAGTGGAGGACGAATTTGAATGCGCCCTTGTCCGTCTCGTCGGCGAGAATTCGCGCCATGTCCTCATCGGCATCGCGGCTGTGAATGACCAGCGGCAGCCCGGTCCGGCGCGCGGCGTCGATATGATTGAGAAAGCCTTCGCGCTGGGCGGCTTTGGGGCTGTTATCGTAATAATAATCGAGCCCCGCTTCGCCAAGACCGATGATTTTCGGATGATCGGCCAGGCGGACGATTTCCTCAGCCGAAATGTCGAGTTCCTCATCCGCATTGTGGGGATGGGTGCCCAATGTGCAGTAGATGGCGGGATCGCTCGCGGCGATTTCGAGAAGCTTGTCCCGGTCCCGGATGCGCGTGGAGATGGTGACGAGCACGGCTACGCCGGCGGCATGGGCGCGCGCGACAACATCGTCGCGCTGCTCGGCGAGCTTGGGAAAGTCGAGATGGCAATGATGGTCTATGAGCATGATTGTCAGCTCTCCGCCTTTTCTTCGACATAACGGGGGAACACGGGCTCGGGTTTGGGCAAGGCGGCGCCGGACGCGATACGCCCTGCTTCGCCGAGCGCCGTGAAATCTCTCGCGTCCCCGGGGATTGCCAATTGGTCGAGAAATCTGGACGCGGCTTCGGGAATGACCGGCTGGGCGATGATCGCCACCTGGCGTATGATCTCGGCGGTGACATAGAGAATGGTCTCCATGCGGGCGGGATTGTCGGTCTTGTGCGCCCAGGGTTCCTCGCCGGCGAAATAGCGGTTGGCGGCGCCCACGACATTCCAGATGGCTTCAACGGCGCGGTGAATGGCCTGGCGTTCGATAAAGCCACGCGTCTCGTTGAGCAGGCCATCGGCCGCGCGCAATATCTCGCGGTCGGCATCGTTGAGATCCGTCGCTTCGGGGAGTTTACCGCCGCAATTCTTGGCGATCATGGAAAGCGAGCGCTGGGCGAGATTGCCAAGATCATTAGCGAGATCGGCATTGGTGCGATTGACGATGCCGTCATGGCTGTAATTGCCGTCCTTGCCGAAAGGCACTTCGCGCAACAGGAAATAGCGCAATTGATCGACGCCGTAATGCTCGGTCAGGGCAAAGGGATCGATGACATTGCCGATGGATTTCGACATTTTCTCGCCCTTGTTGAAGAGGAAGCCGTGGGCGAAGATACGTTCGGGCAGCTCCAGGCCGGCGGACATCAGGAATGCGGGCCAGTAAACGGCGTGAAAGCGCAATATGTCCTTGCCGATGACGTGCAGATCGGCGGGCCAGAATTTCTTGAAACGCTCGCTCGCGTCATCGGGAAAGCCGATGGCCGTGAGGTAATTCGTCAGGGCATCGACCCAGACATACATGATATGCCCCTCGGCGTCCGGCACCGGGATGCCCCAGTCGAATGTCGTGCGCGATACGGAGAGGTCCATGAGACCGCCCTTGACGAAGCTGACCACTTCGTTGCGGCGTTCGGGGGGCAGGATGAAATCCGGGCTGGCTTCATAATGGGCGAGCAGCTTGTCCTGATAGGCGGACAGGCGGAAAAAATAGGTCTGCTCCTCGGTCCATTCCACCGGCGAGCCCTGGGGGCCGACGCGGACGCCTTCATCATTTATCTCGGTTTCGCTTTCTTGATAAAAGGCCTCGTCTCGGACCGAATACCAGCCCTCGTAGCCATCCAGATAGACGTCGCCATTGGCCGCCATGCGGCGCCAGATTTCCTGGGAGGCCAGGTGGTGGCGCTTCTGGGTGGTACGGATGAAATCATCGTTGGAGCAGTGCAGATTTTTAACCATTCTGACGAATTCTGCCGTGTTGCGGTCGCCCAGCTCAGAGGGCTCTATCCCCTGCTCGGCCGCGGTCTGCTTCATCTTCAGGCCGTGCTCGTCGACGCCCGTGAGAAAGAAGACGTCATAGCCGTCGAGCCGCTTGAAACGGGCCAGGGCATCGGTCGCTATCGCCTCGTAGGCGTGGCCGATATGGGGCGCGCCATTGGGATAGGATATTGCCGTCGTTATGAAAAAGGACGGTTTGTCGTCCATATGCCTGATGCCTCTGTTTCGCCGTTCCCGCGCCTGTCACGCGGCACACCGGATTAATGTCCGCATGCGGTGGAACGTTTCCAATACAAATGATTTCCGGTCGAGATTGAGCCTGTTGACTTCCGCTTTCTCCGCGGCGACTGTTTCCCACAAGCCCGCCCAATGCGCAAGTGTGCTGTCGTCGATGAGACGGCCGCAGCGATCCTGCTCATCGGCTAAAAGCCCTTCACCGGTCGCACGCGCGCGGATGATACGGGCGAGCAGGCTGAAATAGAGATCGTAAAAAATCTCAAAAGACGGCAAGGCGTTCGGAGCGGCCAGTTCATCGGAAAGCTTGAAAAGTTTATTTTCGTCAAATGCGGGCATCGCGCTCAGAAGATCAAGCAGCATGTCGTAATATTTGACGCCATCGCCAGTGGCGAGGGACAAATAACGTCTGACGCGGCCTTCGGCGAGGTCCAGAAGCCGCGGATCGGCGCCTGCCTGCAAATCAGCGCTTTCGGCCGCTGTCAGCGTGCTCGCGGCCTTTTCAAGCGCCGCACGATCAAGTCTTGAAAATTCAAGGATGCGGCAGCGGGAGCGGATGGTTGGCAGAAGGCGGCCCGGATCCGACGATATCAGAAGAAACAAACTTTTCTCGGGTGGTTCCTCCAGTGATTTCAGAAGCGCGTTGGCGGCCGAAATGTTGAGGTCGTCGGCGCGGTCGACAATGATGATGCGCCAGGAGCCATTGGCTGATGTGTGTTGCAGTATGGACTTGATGCGGCGCACCTCATCGACGGGAATGACGGCAGACAGCTTCTTGGTTTTTTCGTTCCAGACGCGGCGGACGGTCATGATGCCCGGGTGTGACAGGCCCGCGATCTGACGGTTGGTGGCCGATGCGGGGTCGGACATGACGGCATCAGGTCCGGCCGCCTCCCCGGCTGACCTGTCCGCCATGATGTAGCGCGCGATGCGATAGGCCTGGGTCGCCTTTCCGATGCCCTCGGGGCCGGAAAAAATCCAGGCATGGTGCATATTGCCGCTCGTAAAGGCGTCGAGCAATATCTGTTCCTCGCGTTCATGGCCGAAGCAATGGAGCGTTTCGCGCGGATGGGGCCAATCTTCGAACCTGTCGGCCTCGGGCGGCAGGTCCTGCAGAGGCGGGATTGCAAATGATGCCTGATTGCTCATTTGGTCACCGCTTCGGGAATCAGTCTTTTTTCGCAAATACGCCAGATTTCCGAGGCGATCGCGTCGATGTCGCGATTTGCATCGATCACGAAACACCGTTCCGGTTCCGCTTTGGCAATATCGAGAAAGCCCTGTCTCAGGCGCTTGTGAAAATCGAGATCGAGATTTTCAAAGCCATCGACGGCATCATGGCCGCGACGCTCCTCGGCGCGTTTCAGGCCCAGCTCGGGGGGCATGTCCAGTATATAAGTGAGATCCGGCCTGCGGTCGCCGACCACCCATTTTTCCAGCGTTTCCAATATGTCGCCGCTGACGCCGCCCGCGGCGCCCTGATAGGCACGGGTTGAATCGCTGAAACGGTCCGAGACAAGCCAATTGCCGGCCTCGAGCGCGGGGCCGATGGTACGCGTGAGATGATCATGGCGCGCGGCGTAAAACAAAAGCGCATCGGCCAGCGGCGATCGCTCCTTATGGCGCGGATCGAGCAATAGATGGCGGATCTCCTCGGCGAAGGGGGAGCCGCCCGGTTCGCGCGTGAGGATGGTGCGGATGCCCAATGCGCCAAGGCGCTCGCGCAACAATTCCGCCTGCGTGGATTTGCCCGCGCCCTCGCCGCCTTCGAACGTTATGAATTTACCCGGGGTCATGAATATACCGACCATGATTATGCGACAGAATCGGAATCGAAACGGCTCCGCTCACAAAATCCAGCCAAAGGCGAGACTGAGCAGAGAGCTCAAACCGCGGCCGACTATTCCGGCGCGGTCGACATCGCTGGCTGCATAAAGAGGAATTTCATTGACGGCATTTCCGTCGCTGACAATGCGCAGATGGGCCACTTTATCGCCCTTGGCGATGGGCGCTTTCAGCGGTCCCTGATAGACAATCCAGGCTTTGATCTTTTTCTTCGATGAAAACTTGGGCAGGAATACCCTTACGTCGCCATCGCCGATCAGGTCGACGGAAAACTGGTCGCCGCCCCAGACGCGCGCATCGCCGACAACCTGTCCCTGGTCGAAGAGCTTGAACTGCTTGAAGCTGCGAAATCCCCATTCAAGAAGCCGGCGCGCTTCTTCCTTGCGTTCCTTCTTGTTTGCAAGGCCGTTGATCACGACGATCAAGCGGCGGCCGTCGCGCTTGGCGGATCCTGCAAGGCCGTAACCGGCGGCTTTGATATAGCCGGTCTTTAAGCCATCGGCGCCTATTTTCATATAGACCAGCGGATTGCGATTGAAAAAACGATGTCTGCGATAGCGAAATTCCCTCTGGGCGAAATATTTGTAATATTCTGGATAATTTTTCATGATGTAGCGGGAGAGTATGGCCACTTCCTTCGCCGTCATGAGCTGATCGGGATGAGGCAGGCCGGTGGAATTTCCAAAAGTGGATTTCTTAAGGCCGATCCGGCGCGCTTCTTCGGTCATGAGCCGGGCGAAGGCTTCTTCCGAGCCCGCGATCCCCTCAGCCAGAATGATGCAGGCGTCATTGCCCGACTGCACGATGATCCCCTGCAGGAGATCGGAGAGTTTTATCCGCGTGTTGAGGGGGGCGAACATGGCGGATGTTCTGGACGGCGCGCCGCCGGTGCGCCAGGCATTCTCGCTGACATAGAAATCATCCTCGAATCTGAGCTGGCCGTCTTTCAATGCCTTGAATATGACCGCGAGGGTCATGAGCTTGCTCAGGCTGGCCGGGATCATCAGATCATTGGCCTTTTTCTGATACAGAATGGCCTGGGTGTCGGCATCCATTAAAATCGCATATTCGGCCTTCGAGTTGAACTGCGCCTGGGCGTGCAGGCTTGAGGGCGCGATCGCCAAAGCCAGAAACATGACGGCGAGGACGGCTGGGGCGCGATTGTTCGGGCGCGGCGAAAAACAGCATAGAAACGGCATGGGCTTGTGGATCCGCATATTGTGAGCATTGAGCCATTCACGGCCCGCTCGGGTTCATGAGTGGGGCCACTATCGGGTTGGATGAGGTGAAAATCAACCTCATGATGCGGGAATTCTGTGATTTGACGGCGTGCGGAGGGGACGCGTTTACGGTCCGCCGAGGGAATAGCGGGTCGGCCAGGGGCCACGTTTCGTGCGGTTGGCGAAATTATTCCTGTACCAGGACTGGCGCGCGAGATAGGTCCGCTCCCTGATGCTGTTGCCGTCCAGGGGAGCGGGACCGAGATAGCGCACACGGATACGCGCCGTGCCCTGCTTTTTCATCCCCAGAAGATGAGCGGACTTTCTCGACAGGTCGATGATGCGGTTGTG
>CAMYJA010000015.1:51935-98506 GCA_947258705.1 uncultured Hyphomicrobiaceae bacterium
CGGGGTTCATGTTTCGGGTAGTACCAGCGGCCCATAATCTTATAGGGCTTGCCGAGTTTGCGTATGCCGCCGCCAAGCGGGATATTGGTGACATTTCTCTGAAAGCCCGGTGCGGCGAGATTTGAAGAGCTGGAGGGACCGGAACACGCGGCGAGCGCCAAAGACGAGGCCATCAGCATGATCAGCGAGAAAACCCGTGTCCTGACATGCGATCCATAATGCGCGAAATTATATCTGCAATGACGCGTGCCGCGCATCAGGCGATGTCCTGTAAGGCTCGGCCGGGCCTGTTCTCTTCCGCTTGTATCCCACAACATATTCGACGTGCCTCAATAAACCTGCATGACCCTGGATGCGCGCTGCTTTTTTCGATTGTTGTTTTCGCGCATAAATTCATCGTCTTTAAGGCACTCTATGAGAGTCGTTTTAGGATTTGGCAAATAAAGATGGACAAGAATCGGTGAGATTTGCCGATAAAATCCGGATTAAATCCGGATTAAATCCGGATCAAATGCGAATAAAATTTTATGCATTTTCGTTGCCCGGGCCGGTCCTGCCGCGCCATTCCCCGGTCCACCTCACCATATCAGGCAAATGAGACCTTGAGCCCGGGCCGATTTGGCTCTATCTCGGGGGAGCAAATCGCGCGGTACCGTTTCAGGTGCGCGCGGCAAACGGATGGGTGGCCGAGTGGTTGAAGGCACCGGTCTTGAAAACCGGCAGGCGTGCAAGCGTCTCGTGGGTTCGAATCCCACCCCATCCGCCAGCAGCAACTTAGTTGCTTTTCTTTAATTTTCGGCTGATATACGGGCTAGCGCCGCGACGAACCCACCTCATAAAGTTTATCGCCGGCCAATATATGTCCGGCGATGGGGGTTCGAATCCCACCCCATCCGCCAGCAGCAACTCGGTTGCTTTTCTTCAATTTCGGCTGATATATGGGCTAGCGAGACAAGGTTTAGCACCTTTTTCGAGACCGCTTATCTCGACAAGAAGGCAGATCCGCTATGGCCGCCGCCATTCCAGTAAATGGTCCGCCCGGATTTTCGTACCCGGTAGCATATTGAACGGCCTTCAAACAGCCGCTTCCATTTCTGGCATAATTGACGGCCCCTGACCCACCAACGGCCGTTATCGGATGAATGGCCCACAAATTTGGCCAATTTCGGAGAACTGCCGGCCATGGTGCCGTTCGAGCGGTAATGAATGGGCATGGTGCCGAGACCAGTCGACAGGTGAATGACCTGGCCTTTGATGACCGATTTCAACTGGCTGCCGGTCAGATATGTGCCGCCCGCCTGAGCGCCATTGGAAATGGACAGGCACAGGATAAGCCAAAGACTGGCAAGAGATGAACGTGTCATGGAAATAGCCCTTAAATGATCGGAATGGGCTTATTGATTTAGATCATGTCGAGATTGTGGCCAAGGGCGAGCCTGTGGACAGCGCCACAAAAAAGCGTGAGCATGCTCTTATCCGTTTGAAACCGTTCAGGAATTGTTTTGCCGTTTTTTCCTTGAGGCCTGGTCCCTGGAGGTGATCGGCACAATATTTTTCAAGACTGGCAAATTGGTGGGGCATGGTTGCGGGCGAGAAAGCTTTGAGGCCCCGCGCCCGTATACGCCAATCTGAAAAAGGCCTTTATGCGTGTGAAGGCGGGGAATATGGTAGACTATGAACTAAACCGGCGCCTGCCGGTATGCGTGTGCAGGGAATAATAAAGTGAATAAACCAGTGTCCAGGCGTTTGCAGTTTATTGCGATTTTCGCGCTTGCAGGGATGGCTGTCGTGCTGTGGATGGCGTGGGACCGGTTTGGCAACGCTGCCGCCGATATATCCCAAACGGCGGCCGAACCGGCGGGGAAGAAAGCGAAAGGCGGCAAGCGCCGGGGTGTGCCGGTGATCGTTGCCCGGGTTCAAGAAGCCAGAAACGACGAGACCGTGGCCGCCGTCGGTACCGCCCGCGCCAAACGATCGGTAATGATCCATGCCAAAACGGATGGCGTCATTACGGCGTTCAATCCGAAGGCGGGCGATCGCATTGCCAAGGGCGACTTGATTTTTGAAATCGACAGAACCAAGGCCGAGCTGGCCGTCCAGATCGCCAGGAAAAAGCTCGAGGAAGCGAGCCGGCTGTTCGACCGGTCAGAGCAGTTGCGCCGTCGCCGCGTCAACTCGGGCGCGAGGGTCGAGGATGCGAGAACCAGCCTCGAACGGGCCGCGCTGGAATTAAGGCAGGCGGAGGAGCTTCTGAGCGACTTGCGTATCCGGGCGCCTTTTAACGGCACTGTCGGCATCGCAAAGGTGGAGGTCGGCGACCGGGTCACGACGACAACTCCGATCATATCGCTCGATGCGCGCGAAGAGTTGCTCGTCGAGTTTGAGGTCGCGGAAAAATTCGCG
The DNA here is from genome assembly GCA_947258705.1 of uncultured Hyphomicrobiaceae bacterium. GTDB lineage: Bacteria > Pseudomonadota > Alphaproteobacteria > Rhizobiales > CAMYJA01 > CAMYJA01. Next base: position 54,339 of record CAMYJA010000015.1, read on the forward strand.
GCGCGCATATCGACCGGCGGCCCCATCACCGCCATGACGCCAAGCCATGAAGGCAAGCGGTTTTCCGGACGAATACAGCATATCGACAGCCGGGTCGACCCGACTTCGCGCACCGTCATGGTCCGGGCCGTCATTCCAAACGAAAACGACAAGCTGCGCCCGGGCATGTCGTTCGCCGTGGAACTTGCCCTGCCCGGCACGACGCATGCAGCCGTACCCGAATTGTCGCTGCAATGGCGCAAGGGAGAAAGTTATGTCTGGATCGTGAAAGAGCGAAAGGTCCGAAAGGTTCTTGTCCACACGGTCAAGCGTCTCAACAGTATCATTCTGGTGGCCGGCAAGCTGGCGCCAGGCGACCTCGTTGTGGTCGAAGGCGTGCAGCGGCTGCGGCCGGGCCGCAAGGTGTTCTACAAGAAACCCAGATCTCCGGCAGATGATGACAGCGAGAAGCGGTCCGCCAACACAATCGACAGCGGGAAAGGCTGACGCGCCATGAGTCCGGCCAACGACCTTCCCGCCCTGAGCGTCCGCCGGCCCTATCTCGCCGCGGTTATGAACCTGCTGATCATTATCGCGGGATTTGGCGCCATATTCGGCGTCGAAGTGCGCGAGCTTCCCGATGTCGACCGGCCTATCGTCACCGTCCGGGCGAATTATCCCGGCGGATCGCCGGAAACCATAGATGCCGAAATCACCAGCGTCGTGGAAGGCGCGGTTGCCCGCGTCAATGGCGTTGTCGAGGTGCGCTCGTCGAGCGAGGAAAACAATTTCCGCGTTCGCGTCGTATTCCGTCCGTCGGTCGATCTTGTCACCGCGGCCAATGATGTACGCGAGGCGGTCAGCCGGGTGCAGCGTGAATTGCCCATTGGGGTCGAGAACCTTTTTGTCATCAAGGCGGATGCCGATGCGCAGTCAATCATGCGGCTTGCGGTCTCCAGCGAGGAATTGCCGATCGAAGAGGTCACGAGGAAGGTCGAAGACGAGATCGTTCCGGAACTGACCTCGGTTGCCGGGGTGGCCGACGTGCGGCTGTTCGGCAAGCGCGAACGTGTCATGCGTGTGACGATCGATCCGATGCGATTGGCGAGCTACAAATTATCCGTGGCCGATGTGGTCGAGGTGCTCAAAAACGCCCGTTACGACGTGCCCGCGGGAAGCTTCAAATCATTCGAGCAGGAAGTCGTGGTGCGGGCCAATGCGTCGGTGACGCGTCCGGACGCGATCGAGAAGCTGATCATCCGCGATCCCATTCGTATCGGCGATATCGGCAATGCATTTTTTGGACCGGCCGACGCGGAGAGCATCGTCCGTCTCAATGGCCGCACGGTCATTTCCCTGGGCATCATACGCCGCGCTCAATCGAACACGGTTGCGATTTCACGGGATGTCGACAAGGTGGTCGAAAAACTCAACCGGCGTTTGAAGGGCGTCCGGATCACGAAAACTTCGGACGATTCAGTTTTCATCAAAAGCGCTATTTCCGAGGTGCTGATCTCGTTGTCGCTGGCGGTGCTCATCGTCGTCACCGTGATTGCGCTCTTTTTCGGCCAGTTAAGAGCGGCTCTCATCCCGGCCGTGGCCATACCGGTGGCGCTGATTGGCACGATTGCAGCGATCTGGCTGCTCGGCTTTTCGCTGAATTTGATCACGCTGCTGGCCATCGTTCTGGCAACGGGGCTCGTTGTCGATGACTCGATTGTGGTTTTGGAGAATATTCAGAGGCTCAAATCAGAAGGAGTGAAGCCGCGCGCCGCTGCCGTGCTTGGGACGCGTCAGGTGTTTTTCGCGGTTGTCGCCACAACGGCCACGCTGGTTTCCGTATTTCTGCCGATCTCGTTCCTGCCATCGACCGCCGGACGGCTGTTCGGCGAGTTCGGTTTCGTTCTGGCGGTGACGGTCTGCATTTCGACCTTCGTCGCTTTGACCGTGGTGCCGATGCTGGCCGCGCACCTTTCCGGCAACAAATCCGCCGACGGTACCGCAGGAGACAGTCTTAGCTCAAAAATGATCAATTACGTCGCCGGCGCCTATGCGAAGGGGCTGGATTTTGCGCTGGCGGCGCCAATGCTCGTTCTGGGGCTGTGCGGCATTGTCGTTATCGGTGCCGTCATCACCTATTCCGCTCTCGGGGAAGAACTGGTGCCTGAAGAGGACAGGGGCATGATCACGGTGCGCCTGACCGGACCCGACGGGGTCGGCCTCGATTATACCGACCGGCAGGTCGAAAAAGTCGAAAAGATCGTTCAACCCTATATCGACGAAGGCACGGCGTTGAGCCTTTTCACCATTACCGGACGTTTCGATCTCAATCGCGGGCAGATCAGTACGCCGTTGCGCGACTGGTCGGAACGCACAAGGACGGAAGGCGAAATTGCCCGGAGCATCAACAAGAAGCTGAAACTTATACCCGGCGCCCGGGCGCGCGTTCGCCGCGGCAACAGCCTGGGCTTGCGCAATGCCGATGGCGGCATCCGCTTCGCGTTGACAGGTTCCAATTATGAGACCATTGCGGAAGCTGCCGACAAATTCGTGATTGCGATGGAAGAGCAGGTTCCGCAGATACAAAATTTCCGTATCGAATTCCGCGCCACTCAACCCCAATTGTCGGTCAGCATCGACCGCCGCCGGGCGACGGATCTCGGCGTTTCGATCGGCAACCTGGCGTCAGCCGTGCAGGTGCTGGTCGATAATGACGAGGTTGCCGAACTGACAATCGACGATCAACGGGTGCCTGTTATCCTGCAGGCCATGGCTGGCGCGGTCGACGACCCAACCGATCTGCACAATCTTTATGTCGGCGCCGCCGGCGGGCGGCTGGTGCCGTTGTCGCAACTCGTGACTTTCAAGGAAAATGCGATTGCCGCGGAACTTGACCGGCATGGCCAGCGCCGGGCGGTCGAGATATTCGGCGATCCGGTGCCAGGCTATTCGTTGCGCGAGGCGGTCGAAGCCGTGCGTGCCGCCGCAGACAGGGGGCTGCCGCCCGGCATCGGGCTTTTGTTCCTCGACGAAGCCGCGACGCTGAACGAAACCTCCTATGGCGTCACGGTAACCTATCTTGTCGCGCTGTTGATCGTGTTTCTCGTTCTCATCGCGCAATTCGAAAGCGTGAGCAGTGCTCTGGTGGTCCTGTTGACGGTTCCCTTCGGCATCTGCGCCGCGGTCTTCGCACTGGCCGCGACGGGAACGTCGATCAATATCTACAGCCAGATCGGCGTGCTGATGCTGATCGGGATCATGGCCAAGAATTCAATTCTCATGGTCGAATTTGCCGATCAATTGCGCGAGGCGGGCGCCGGTGTCCTCGATGCCGCGCGCAAGGCTTCGATCGTGCGGCTGCGGCCGATCACCATGACCATGATTTCAACCGTGTTGGCAGGGCTGCCCCTGATCCTCGGCGGTGGCGCCGGCGTTGAAGCGCGCGCGGCCATTGGCTGGGTGGTTTTCGGCGGGCTGGGTCTCGCCGGTATCTTTACGTTGTTTCTGACACCCGCGCTTTATGTCCTCATTGCCGGACTGGTCAGGCCGCGCAACAGAGAGACCGAGCTGATTGCGCATGAACTCGAAGAAGCGGGAAAGGATTTCAAAACCGCAGCTGAATGACCGCAGTGGTTCAGCTTTTCGATCTATGTCCGCGTTTGATGAAATCGGCAATCCGGTCCCCGAGATCTTCGCCGTGCAGATCGCGGAAGAAATGATCGGCGCCGCCAATGACCGCCTGCTCCACATTCTTGAGGTAGGGGCCCGCGGCAATCGCCCGGGGCAGATCGGGTACGATATTGTCGTTGCCGCCGGACACGACCAGAGCGGGTATCGAGATATAACGAAGTAGACGCGGTGTGAAATAATAGGGATTGGGCGCGTAATAATCGACAAAGGCGTCGGCCGTGACACGGGTTTTCGGGCAATTCAGAAAGCCCGTATCGGTCATCAGCGTCATTCCTTCAAATTCTGTTTTCCGTTTGCGGGCTTCGTTCAGAACCGGGCCCAACAGCGACTTGAACCGCCTGGGATAAGACGTGCGAATTTTTTCAAAGGTCCAGGTCATGGGGGCGATCAGCACAACGTTCTTCACCACCGGATCGGGTTTGGGGAATTTGCCGCCATAGCGGATTTTTTCAACGCCGCCCGGCTGCGGTCCATTGCCGGAAACCGGGATCATGGAAATATTCTCAACGTTCTCGGTGATGCGCCCAACAAGACCGCCCTCCGCATTGATGCGGTTGAGGGCCATATAAAGGGCCACCTGATTGCCGCCGCGGGAGTGGCCAATGAGGGTGACGCGCTTTGCACCGGCAATTTTCAACCAGGATATCCAGGATCTGATTTCGTCCACCGCATCCAGGTGCCGGTGATTATGCTCGATATCGCACGGATAAGGGCCTTCCCTGCGATCAAGGCCGAGGCTCAGGGTGATTGCCAGCGAATTGAGGCCTCGGGCCCTCAGGTTTTCCTGCAGCGTGGCGATCATCTCCATGCGGTTGTGGGACATTGTACCGTGGACAATGAGCGCGACGCCGTTTTTGAGGCTCTTGCCGTCCGCCAGCTCCAGATTGCCGCGGAGGTCGAGGCCCTGGAACTCATGGATCACTTCTTCCGCCCGAACGTTTCCAGGCAGGAGAAATATCAGCGCCAGCAGAATGACCAGTCCCGGTTTCATTTGTCTCATATGTTGTATTGGCATTTTACCCAGCATAAGTGACTCGTCCCGTTGCCGCCAGCGAACCCTTCGCGGCTAACGGCGGCATGTCGGCAAACCAGCCGTCTTATCCGCACTATAATGAGGCGGATTATGGCATTCCAATGGTTTATCCGCCGGTCAAATCGCCGGTTCCCAAGCGCTTTTCCTTCTGGCGCCGGCGTTTGCGCTTGGCCAGCACATTGAGCGTTTCCACAAGAACCGCAAATGCCATGGCGAAATAGATGTAGGCGCGCGGGATATGGAAATGCAGGCCGTCGGCTATCAGGGCGACGCCGATGAGCATGAGAAAACTCAGGGCAAGCATTTTTGTCGTGGGGTAGCGTTCGATGAAATCGGCAATTGCGCCGGAGGCAAAATACATGACGATCATCGAGAGCACGACCGCCGTGATCATGATTTCGACGAATTCGGTCATGCCGATGGCGGTGACGATGGAATCAACGGAGAAAATGATGTCGATGACAATGACTTGTGCGATCACCGCGAAAAAGCTGCTGGTCGCCTTGGAGGCGGGGTCGTCGTCATGTTCAATATCACTATGAATTTCCAGCGTGGCCTTGGTGAGAAGGAACAATCCGCCAACCAGAAGAATGATGTCGCGCCAGGAAAAGCTTTGGCCGAGAACTGAAACGATTGGCTCGCGCATGGCGATCAGGATCGACAGTCCGAGCAAGAGAATGATGCGAAACACCAATGCGAGCGCGAGACCGATCTGCCGGGCGAGCGTGCGTTTGGCGCCCTCAAGTTTGGAGACGACAACGGAAATGAACACGACATTATCGATACCGAGAACGATTTCCATGACTGTCAACGTTAGAAGGCTGGCCCAGATTTGGGGATCGCTGAGGGAAAATTCCATTTAAGCCCGTCCGTTATTGGCGAATATGATTTGCATGCAAATAAAATCGAAATGCATCTTAAGCCAGCATGCCGCGCAGGTAAATTGCTGAGACGGTGCTGACATAGTCCATGATCCGATCCGTTTCAACCTTCACTTACCGGCATTTCCGGCCGGATTCCCGTTGCGCTCATCGCCACGCCACAGGGTGCCGTTGAGTGCGACGAGGCAAAAACCGTAGAGCGCCGCGACCGCCAGGATAATCCTTGCGACCGGTGCCTCGGCGTCGAAACCAACGCTCACGATCCAGATCGATGCGGCCGCGCCAAGGGCGGTCACCAGCAATGTCAGGGGACGCAGCTTGCGGTTCCGAACCGGATGCGCCCAACGCAGCGGCATAAAGGTCAGCGCCGCGAATATGAGGATAACGATCGCGGCTCCCGGTTTGGACGGCTGGAATATGAACAGATAAAAAATCACGACATTCCAGATGGCCGGGAAGCCGGTGAAGGAATGATCTTCGGCTTTGCTTCTGGTGTCAGAGAAATGATAGAGCGAGGTCAGGAGGATGACGGACGCCATGAACAGCGATTGGTGCACGGGCAGCATGCCCGATTTTACCAGAGCCACGGCCGGGACAAACACGTAGTTCAAATAATCGACAATGAGGTCAAGACGGCCACCGCTGAAGCGCTGATCGGATTGCACCTTGAAGCTGCGGGCGATGGGGCCGTCAATGGCGTCGATGACGAGGGCCAGTCCAAGCCAGATAAAAGCCGTTTCCCACTGCCGCTCATAGACTGCCTCCAGGCCCATGAGGGCGATGACAGCACCCGAGGCGGTCAGGCTGTTTATCAGGAACAGGAGCATCGACTGGCGGCTTACATTCGGCATGGCGGGGATATGCATCGAAGGCTTGTGAAAAATGACGTGTCAATTCAGGCAAAATAAAAGAGAGCGGAAAATGCCCTCTTGAATTTAACTTTCAATTCTGAGATCGACCGATTGCACGGGCGTTTTCGAATGTGAAGCTCCTAGAAACGGTGCTTCACCGTACCGCGGATCATTACATCGCCATCGGTCGGATCTTCTTTGGCTGCCGAAGAATTGACGTCGGATTGTTCCTTGGCGCCGTAAAGCAGGTCGAGGCCGAAATCAAGTTTCGGCAGGACGCCAATTTTTCCAAGACCTGGAATATTGATTTCCGTGCCTTCCGTGGGCTTCTGGCCGGCAGATGGCAACGACAGTTCCGCAGCGCCTGGCATTGCAGCATCCACTGGCGGTGCATTCTTACTTGCGCCGCTTTCAGCCGCCGCCGTAGCGTCCGGCGAAATCTGTGTTTCCTGAAATGCGTCTGCCGGTGCGGCCATAAATGCCGTCACGCAGACAATCGCCATTAATCTGAACAAATTAATCACCATAAACCCCGCACCACTTTTGAATACCTTATAGAATGACTATTAACATCAGGAAATTCAAGCATGTTCCGACACCGGTTAAACATCTGTAAATATAGGCTTTTTTTAATGTTTGCATAGCCAGGCGTGGCGTTTTGGCAACAAAATCACTGCTGAATCGAACGAATCACCTGGCTAAAGATTAACGATTCGTTAAATATATTGCGGCAGTTGGGCATGAGCTGGGCTGAACTTTGACGAAAAATGAGCATTGTCGGCGACGGCCTGAGCGGCAGAGCCCGATCAGGACCAATGAAAAGCCGCGGCCCGATGATCGCAACACTGAACGATCCCGACACTGCACGATCCCGACACTGCACGATCCCAATTGATCCCCAAAAAAAAGCGGCCCCTCGAGAGGAGCCGCTTTCTATTCAATTCTAGAACGTCGTGCTTAGAATTTGATGGTTCCGCCGATGACGGTTGCATCATATTCGTCGTCAGTTGCATCGCCGTCTGCATCTTCTTCAAAGTGACGATAGCCGATGAACATCTGGAAGACGGCCGAGTCGAAGTTCTGAACAACGCCCAGACCCCACATCGTGCCTTCAGAGTCATTAGCCGCACCGAACGGATCCAGCTCGGAGTGCCAGTACTCGGCATAAGCGCCGGTCTTGCCATATCCGAACCAGTTTTTCAGGACACCAGCCTTGAGATAGTAGAACTGGTAGTCTGTGTTCGTGCCACCACCGGTCTGAAGGTCCGACTGTCCAGCTGCGACATTGAAGTTGAAGCCTGTCGGTTTATGCAGGACGCCACCGGAGCCCATGAAGCACTGCTGACCGAACGGTGAGAAGCCGCCCGACACGTTTCCGCAACCACCGGAATCACGTCCACCAAAGATCTGTTCGTCTTCGGTTTGGATGTAAGCAACGCCGCCAGCGACCTTGAAGTCGCCGAACTGACCTGCATAGCGCAGGGCTGCATCCCAGTAATCGCTTTCACCCCAGGAGGCGCTCATGACGAAGCCAGCGATTTTCGGGCTGTCATAGCGTACCCGGTCACCACGTCCACCACCGTCAAGGTTGTTGAAAAGACCGCGTGGGACGAAGCTGCCACCCATGATCGATGCATTAACGTTCGAACGGGCGTGGAATCGCGTGCCCGAGAGATCGATCTGAGAGATGCCGTCCGATGCCGTGTGGCTGTGACCCCAGGAGACCGTACCGAATTGCTTCGATGTCAAGTGGAGCACGCTATGGCGCAGCACAAGACCTTCGGCCTCGACACCGTCATCACCGTTGCCGGGAAGATTGCCGGTAGTGGTTTGATGAATCAGCGTATCGCCGATACCCCACTCATATCTGTAGCCGACCGAGATATCAGGCGTGATTTTGGCACCGCCCTTGATGCCCCAGCGCGAAATACCGCTCATCGCGATATCGACGCCGTATACATCGGAGCGCGAGTTGCCTGCGCCGTTGTCATCTTCCCAAATCAAAAGTGCACGGGTTACAAAGCCGTAGATTTTTACGGAAACCTTGCGGTTGCCCTTGCGTACAGTTGTGGCCTCGAGTTCCGCAACGCGTTCCTCGAGATCAGCACAGCAATCACCACCGAGACCGCCAGCCTGAGCCGGTGTCATCAGTCCGCCAGCAAGTATACCGGCGGCTGCGATGATCGCGAAACGACTTGATGTTTTCATCAGTCCCCCAATCATTTTATTCTCCAATCCAAATCTTTTTCATGTCCGTATCACGCAAATGCTCCATGCCCGAAGGCCGACCACCTGCATTTGTGAGCCTGGAACGCGCGCGAATTTACGGACGCACGGATCTCAAGGCGACGCCTAACGCATTACTGGATTACTGATTATGGGAGATACGCCCCACGTATACTCTCGGTACTCGAACGGTACTCGCAAGCTCTTGAGATCAAAAGGTCCGGGCGGGATTTGAGCCGATCGTGATGGCTCGTTTTCCGCCTTTGATGGCCGCCCCAGCACTCATGAGCGCAACAGGGTGGCACGCCTTTAATAGATCTCACACGCGAAACTGTAGAATCTATGGTTTAATAAATACTTGATCGGCAAGGTCAGCGTAAACCATTTCCGCCCAATCGACAGGCAAATCACCCCCGCCTGTGTCTAAATGGTCACTCTGCCTCCCGCCAAGCCCTAATTTTTCCGGTTTTACCGATTCTGATAAAGGCGGAGAATGTTAACAACTCACCCTCTTATCCGCCCCTTCGAACATGAATCCCGGGTTTTGGACGTTATCACTGCAAATATGTGACAGCGATTCGCCGGATTTACGATGAGAAAACAGGGGACGTTACGTGAACTCTGGTTATGGGCAGGGGATCTGTGGTTATGGGGGGGGGGGCTGTGGTTATTGGTATCGGATCTGTCGGCCAGGTGCCCTATGGCGGCAGGCAAGTGACAGGCGGAGGAATTCCCCCGCCTGTCATCTTTACTCGTATTGCGGTTATGGCCGCAAGTAGCTGTAACCCTTTTCCTGAAGCGAGATCAGCTGGATCACACCGGAAGGTACTTTTTTGCTTCCGAAATGAGGGCAACGTCCTTGCCGGCTTTCTTGCTCATCTTGCGATGGGTGTTGCCGCAGGCAGAAAACTTGATGTTCGAATTCGCCAGCGCCATCGAAGCGATCCGGGCTTTCACCGGGCTGGTATCGGCGCGGAACATGTGCAGTCCGGGCCCATAGGCGACGACTTCCACGGAGACGGTATCGCCCTTCTTCTTGTAGTAGTTGATGGTGTTCTGGACGTTATTGAGGGTCATGCCCATGACCTTCTTGTCGTTCTCATCAACATGAAACGCAACTTTGTGGTCAGCCGCGAAAGCGGCCCCGCTGGCAAATGCCAATGCTACAAGTGCAACCACTACTGAAGTCAGCCGGTTCATACGTATTCTCCCATAAGTTTATAGTTATTGTTTTAGCCCGGCTACGGTAGCACCCGCCCGATGCCGTTACTATCGGGGGCAACACCGGCTTCGATCAAAACCTGTCACGTTTTTGTGACCGTGAGGCGGGTGCGAACTATGGGCGGGTATGATGCTTCATCCTTCGAGACGCGAAATGAATTCGCTCCTCAGGATGAGGTTTTTATCTTTCCCGATCAACCCGCCACGCCTCATCCTGAGGAGAGCATGTGGCTAAGCCACAGCTCGTCTCGAAGGATGAGGTTTTTTATTTTGTGGCGCCCTCCCGACGATCACGCGCAAAAAAAAGCGGCCCCTCGAGAGGAGCCGCTTTCTGTATTTTACGCTGGTAAGTTCGACTTAGAACTTCATGCTGCCACCGAGGAGAATCGAGGATGATTCGTCGCTCGTCGGATCACCAGGCTGGTCCTCTTCATAGAAGCGATAGCTGGCGAACATCTGGAAGGCGGCTGCATCGAAGTTCTGGACAACGCCCAGTCCCCACATTGTGCCTTCTGCCGTCGTGTTGGCGCTTGTGTCTTCCTGCTCGGAAGCGAAGTACTCGCCGTAGATGCCGGATTTACCCATGCCGAACCAGTTCTTCAGGAAACCAGCCTTGATATACCAGTAAGTGTCCTCGTCGGTATCACCAACCGCGATCCCGTCGTCACGCTTGCCAGCAGCGAAGTTGATGTTGAAGCCGGACGGGGTATGGAGAATACCACCGGAACCAATCAGGCATTCCTCACCAAACGGTTGAGTGCCACCTGACACGTTGGCGCAACCGCCGGAGTCACCCGTGGTGCCATCGTCTTCGGTCTCGATATAACCGATGCCCGCGGCAACTTTGAAGTCACCGAACTTTTGCGCGAAGCGAAGAGCCACATCCCAGTAGTCACTTTCACCCCAGGACGCGCTCAAGACGAAGCCGGCCAGTTTTGGCGTGTCGTAACGAACCCGGTCACCACGTCCACCGCCGTCAAAGTTGGCGAACAGTCCGCGTGCAACAAATCCGTCCACGAGCGTGTTGTTCACGTTCGAACGTGCGAAACGCTTGGTGCCCGAGAGGTCGATCTCCGCAACCTTGTCAGACGCCGTATGGCTGTGACCCCAGGACAACTTGCCCATGCTCTTCGATTTTATGTGGATGACGTTATGGCGAAGTGCCAGACCTTCGGCTTCGGCGCCGTCATCATCGGTCGGGCTTGTGTTGTGGAGCAGCGAATCGCTTGACGACCATTCAAACTTGTATCCAACGGATACGTCTGAGTTGATCTTGGCACCGCCCTTGATGCCCCAACGTGAAATACCGCTCATGGCGATATCGACATTGTATACATCCGAATTGCTGAGACCAGCGCCGTTGTCTTCGTCCCAGAACAACACTGCGCGGGTAATGATGCCGTAAAGCTTGACGGAAACCTTGCGGTTGCCCTTGCGTACAGTCGTTGCTTCAAGTTCTGCAACACGCTCTTCCAGATCTGCACAGCAATCTCCACCGAGACCACCAGCCTGAGCTGAAGAAAGCGCGTAGCCTGTCATAAAAATACCAGCCGCTGCCGCTAAGGCAAACCGACTGGATGTCTTTAAAAGTCGTCCCCCGATCATGATTTTATACTCCGTGGACTAACGCTACTAAAACTTAGAGGCCCGTTTACGAGAACCTCCGTGACTAATGGTCGTATGCAAAAATCCGCGCTTGTTGCGAATGGCCTACTAACCAACCGTGATCAGGAATAGCGTGAATGGCCGGGAAGTGTAAACAAAATAAGTCCGCCTTGACACACATCCGAATCATACTGTGGCGATTGGGTCACGTTTTTGTGTATGGATGGGTTGGGCGCGGCCGGGGGTTCAGGGTATTAAGTGAATAAATACAATGCTCTAAGCCCCTTTGGTGGGTAATGTGCCAGCATGGAAAAGCAATGTGACTTTCACCGGTTTTTGCCATTGCCCGGTGGAAAACCCGGGTTGTTTCAATGAATTGGACACATACAGCCACCGAATGCGCCAGTATGTCAGGTTTTGAAAATCCGTAACCGGATGGATGGCGTGTCCTCATGGTGAGGAGGCGCATGAAATGCGCCGTCTCGAACCATAAGATCATTTGCTCTTGCGCAGCGGCACCTTGATATAGGAGACGCCATTGTCCTCCGGCGGCGGCATATGGCCGGCGCGGATATTCACCTGAAGCGAGGGATACAGCAGCAGCGGCGTCGCCAGATCCTTGTCCCGTGCTTCTCGGGCGGCGGCAAATTCGTCCTCGGTCACGCCCGCAATCAGGACATTTTTGCGAGATTCGCCCACAGTCGTCACCCAGGCGTTCTGGTCGCGGCCCTTTTCTGGCAGGTAGTCATGGCAAAGGTAAAGCTTTGTCTCCTCCGGCAGAGAAAGAATCTTCTGGATCGACCGGTAAAGCTGACGCGCGTCGCCGCCAGGAAAATCGGACCTGGCCGTGCCGTAGTCGGGCATGAACAAAGTATCGCCGACAAAGGCCGAATCGCCGATCAGATAGGTGAGATCGATGGCGGTGTGGCCCGGCGTATACATGACCTCGGCTTCCATCTCGCCGATGGTAAACCGGTCGCCGTCCAGAAAGAGGTGATCGAAGATGGCCGGATCGGTTTCCAGGCCGTTTTTGTAATTGAATATATTGTTCCAGGTGGTCTGAACGTCCTTGATATGATCGCCAACAGCGATTTTACCGCCGAGTTCGTCCTTGATATAAGGCGCTGCCGTCAGATGATCGGCGTGGACATGGGTTTCGAGAATCCATTCGATTTCCAGCCCCTTCTCCCGGACATAGGCGATCACCTCATCCGCATGAGCCGTCGAGCGGGCGCCCGACTTGGGATCATAATCAAGCACAGGATCGAGTATGGCGGCTTTATTCGTCGCCGGATCCATAATGACATGGGTTACGGTTTTCGTCATGTCGTCGAAAAATGATTGCACTTCCGGGGTCGTCATCCCACTGCTCCTTCAAGATTGTCCTTAGCGGCGCCTTGCTTCACAGCCGTCAGCACCGATATGCGGCCTTTTAGCAGCCATTTTCACCAATTGAAGGCAAATCCGGCTTCCCTGCCCAAGCAGCCCTGACGTCATGCCGGAGGAAATTTATCATAACTTCCGGTTACGCCGCGGATTAATCCGGCGCAGATTGATCTGGCGCAGATTGATCAGGCACAGATTGATCAGGCCGTTTCCTTGCCTCCAAGAAATTACTTGTAACAGTATATTCGAATATATATATGATAAAACAATTCTAAATCAACAATAGGGGACAACAGAATTATCCCCGCTTGAGACGGCATATCCGGAAGCGCCCGATACAGCTTAACAGCGTACGCTTCCCATTCACCTTGGGATTTAAGGCAATTATCGGCTTTTTTCCAGAGTGCCGTCGCGGAGATTTTTTGGGAGAAAAGCAATCATGGAAAATTTTACACCCTGGACGGGATTGATCGGCGGTCTCATGATCGGTCTGTCATCGGCTTTCTTTCTTCTGACGACCGGACGGATCTCCGGTATTTCAGGCATTATTGAAGGTGCGATGGAGCCCGGACAATCCGGCTATGGCTGGCAGATCGTTTATTTGCTGGGTCTGCCGCTTGGCGCGACGATGGTCGGCATGTTTCTCCCCCAGTACCTGCCCGAGATCAAGGTCACGGCATCGTGGCCGGTTCTGGCGCTTGCGGGTTTTATCGCCGGATATGGCGCACGGCTCGGCAATGGATGCACATCGGGTCACGGGGTCTGCGGACTGCCGCGGCTCGCACCGCGTTCCATTATCTCCACAGTGGTCTTCATGAGTGTGGCTGCGCTGACGGTGTTCGTCACGCGCCATGTATTTTAAAGCGAGCCTAGAAAGGATATTGTCATGATGTGGATTGTTTCTCTGCTTGCAGGATCACTATTTGGCGCCGGCCTGACGATTTCGGGCATGGTCAACCCTCAGAAGATTCTCAATTTCCTCGACTTCGCCGCCATTTCCTCCGGTGGATGGGATCCGACGCTGGCCTTCGTATTCGCCGGAGCGGTCACCGTCATGGCGGTAACATACCCCTTTCAGAAGCGGCTCGCCTCACCAATGATCGGTTCGACATTCCACCTGCCGGGACGCCAGGATATCGACATGCAACTGGTTGCCGGCGCCACCATATTCGGCATTGGCTGGGGACTGGTAGGGATCTGCCCCGGACCGGCGATCGCCGCTTTTGCCGTGACCAAGGTGCATTTGGCCGAATTTTCCATTTTCTTCGCAGCCCTGTCGGCCGGCATCATCCTGCGCATGGTGACAAAGAACCGGGTACAAGCCGTCCCGGCGGAATAATCTAATCAAACAAACCGTTCTCCGGCCATGAAGCTGGCCTGATCCGCACCCGCTGTGGTAATCGTAACCGATCTGCAGATTTAACGGATGTTGTGTCAGGCGGCTTTCATGAGCGACAGCGATATTGCAATTGTCGGAACCGGACCGGCCGGGCTGGTAACAGCGCTGGCGGTGGCCGCGAAGGGCCATGACGCGGCTCTGATCGGCCCGCGTCCGCGCAATGATCCGGAACGTCCCGACACGCGCACGATTGCGCTTTTCGAGGGGGCGATTTCCCTTCTCAAGAATATCGGCGCATGGCAGGCCTGCGCGGGCGATCATACGCCGCTTGAGGCCATTCGCATTATCGACGATACGGGCAATCTCTTTCGCGCACCGGAAATTCTGTTCGAAGCGCGGGATATCGAGCGCCAGGCCTTTGGCTACAACATAGCCAATGCGCGTCTCGTCGCGGCACTCTTTGAATGCGTGCTTGCTCAAGACAATCTGACATTCATTGAAACGTCCAGGGTTGTCGATGTGCGGACACATGACGATCATGTGGAGATCGAACTCGAGGATGGCCGCAGCCACCGGGCCAGGCTGCTGGCAGCGGCGGACGGGCGCAACTCGCTCTGCCGCGCGGCGGCCGGCATCGAAGTGACGCGCTGGGACTATCCGCAGACGGCGATTGTCTGCAATTTCAAACACACATTGCCCCATGACAACATTTCCACCGAGTTTCACCGCAAGGCCGGACCGTTTACGACGGTACCCATGGGCGGCGGCGGTGGCGGCATAGGTGCGGATATTGGTGCGGATATTGGTGCCGATGCGGATGCCGGCCACATGTCGAGCCTTGTCTGGGTGGAAGCGCCCGGGGAAGCGGACCGCCTCAAGGCGCTCAACGATGCGGGCTACATGGCCGAGATGGAAACCCATCTTCAGGGCCTCCTTGGTTCGGTCACCGCGATCGGGCCGCGGGCGGTGTTTCCGCTCGCCGGCATGACGGCCAGGGAATTCGCCAGGAACCGCATCGCGCTCATTGGCGAGGCGGCGCATGTGGTGCCGCCGATCGGCGCACAGGGGCTCAATCTGAGCTTTCGCGATGCAGCCTATCTGGCGGATTGTGCGCTAAGCGCACCTGGTAATAGCGAAGGCAAGCATGACCCCGGGATGCAATCGGTGATTGACGCTTATAATGACGCCCGGCGGCGTGACGTCGAGAGCCGCGCCTGGGGGGTCGACCTTCTCAATCGCGCACTCATCAGCGAACATTACCCGATGCAGTTCCTGCGCGGGCTCGGGTTGCATATGCTGCACGCCATGCCGCCGCTCAAGCAGGCGGCCATGCGCGCCGGCATGAAGGCGGACGGGGCGCTGCCGAGCCTGATGCGGGAGGGGTGAATGCCGGCTCGTTCATCCCTGATGGTTGACGACCACAATGATTATGGGCCTGATGATTTTTGGCTTGTCCTACTGCGGACATTGACGCGAAAGAGTTCGGCGTCTTTAATCGGCCCATCGCGCCATAAGGCTCTGCCGGATGGTGCGGCACCGGTCATCTGCGGTTAGATATCGTTTTGTGATCTGGCATAAGCGATGCAATACAGGGATGGTGAAACCAACTTTTGGCGGGCGTGGAGTTTGGCGCCGGGGACTTTGCAAATATGTCGGCTGAATCTCTACTATATTCCGATGCGGCGTGTGATCAGGCGGCTGCCCTGGTTGGCAAATGCAAGGGCGAAAATCTTGGCCTTGTTACAGTGGAACATTGCACGGGGGGCCTGGTTTCGAATTGTATCAGCGCCGTGCCCGGGGCTGCCAGCGTGTTCGATTACGGCTTTATCGTTAACAACGAAAAGGCGCAAACGACCCTGCTTGAGGTGTCTGAAACGGTGATGTTCCGCCAGGGCATCGTCAGCGCGCCCGTGGCGCGGGCCATGGCGGAAGGGGCCGCCAATCATGGCTCTCAGAATGGCGTTGCCGGCCAGCGGTTTTTGGCGCTTGCCATTGCCGGGCGGATTGGCGGACAGGCGGGCCAAGCCATTCAAAATAGCCGCGCCCATATGGCGCTTGCCCTCAAAACAATGAGCAGCCCTGCGCATATGCGTCATATCGAGCATCAGTTCGAAGCCGATCATCCAGAGAAAATTCGCCTGCGGATGGTCGAAGCAATGTTGACATTTGCAGTAACCACACTGGAAGAACTGGCCCCAAGAGGGATAGGGTTGGCGACATGATACAGGGCTCGTGCCGGTCCTCATGCATGCGGGCGTGACGGCGGGTTGGGGACGGATAGGTCTGGCTGAGCTTGATGCGGGAGGGGTGTTGAGGCATGGGGCGACGTCTCGGTCTCCGGCCAACAATTCGCTTGCAATTCAGGCCCAGCTTTGGCACGTGATCGGAATTGTTCAACCCGCCCCGATACCCGGCTTCCATCAATGCCCTCACGACAAGACCTCCAATACAGGCTCGAATATGCGCTCCTCAGGGGCGTGATCGGATTTGTCCGGCTGTTTCCCCTCGATACCGGCGTGGCGATTTCGGCGTGGGCCTGGAAAATGCTCGCCCCTTACGGCCGCCGGCACAGGCGCGCGCTCGACAATATCGCCCGCGCCTTTCCGGACATGCCCGAGGATGAGCGCGAAGCGATCATCATGAAGATGTGGGCAAACCTCGGACGAGTGATGGCGGAGACCATGCAACTCGACCGTATTCTACACGATCCCGACCGGATCGAACTTATAAGCACGCAACTCATGAACCGCTACAAGGGCAAGATGGGACCGGCGGTCTGTCTTTCGCTGCATACGGGAAACTGGGAACTGACCATGTGGCCGCTGGTGCAGGCGGGGGCCAATCCCGCGGCAGTCTACCGGCTGGTGAAAAATCCCTATGTCGACGCCTATCTCAGGGACCAGCGCAAGGAAATCTATCCGGGCGGGCTGTTCGCCAAGGGGCGGAAGAAGGGCACGACCACGGGCATGGAGACAGCGCGCATGCTGAACTCTTATGTGCGTGAAGGCGGACGGCTCGGATTTCTCGCGGACCTTTACGACCGCAAGGGTTTGCCGGTGGCTTTTTTCGGCCATCCCGCGCCCTCCACCCCCTTCCCGGCCATGATGGCGCGGCGTCTTGGCGCTCGTATCTGGATCGGACGCAGCATTCGCATCGGCGAAGCGTCACGATTCAAGCTTGAGATGAAGGAGCTCAAGGTGCCGCGGACGGACAATCAGGCCGACGACATCAAATGGATCGTTGCCGCCAGCCAGGCCCAGTTCGAAGAATGGATCCGGGAATATCCCGAACAGTGGATGTGGTCGAACCGGAAATGGGGTTGAAAAAATTAATTTTGCCTCACGTGCTGTTCATTGCGGCCACTTAGTTGCCGCAATGGCACTCCGGCGGGGCAGCACCAAGTGCCGATATTGACGACAAAGGTTTTTGTCTGGTTGAACCGATATGTTTATGCGGCATGGTCGGAGCTGGTTGATGGGCGCGATTGCCGCACGGCTATTTTGGGCGCCAATAGTCTGGCCGACCTTGGGCAATTTTTTACAACGATGAAATGAGGCTTGCCTGATGCCATGCTCTCTGCCATGCAGACTAAAATCAATTGCCAAGGATAAACGAGGCTCTGACAAATGGCACATACACGCACCCCGTCAAACTTTTACAAACCTCTGGCCATCGGCGCACCCGATCCCTATCGCGCGCAGCCGGTCCGGCTGGAACGGATGATCCATTTCGTACCGCCGCATATCGAGAAGATCCGGGCGAAAATTCCGGAGATCATCGCCGAGGCCGACGTGGTTCTGGGAAATCTGGAAGATGCCATCGCGGCGGATGCGAAAGAGGCCGCGCGGGCCGGGTTTATCGAAATGGCGCGGGAGAACGAGTTCGGCGGGACGGGGCTTTGGACGCGCATCAACTGCCTCAACAGCCCCTGGGCGCTCGATGATATCATGGAGATCGTGCCCGCAGCCGGCAACAAGCTCAATGTCATCATGCTGCCCAAGGTTGAGGGCCCGTGGGATATTCATTATCTCGATCAGCTCCTGGCGCAGCTCGAAGCCGCCAATGGCATCGCCCGGCCGATCGGGATTCATGCCATTCTGGAAACCGCCCAGGGGGTCAATAATATCGAAGATATCGCCGGCGCCAGTCCGCGCATGCACGGCATGAGTCTCGGGCCGGCCGACCTTGCGGCATCGCGCGGCATGAAAACGACGCGGGTCGGCGGCGGACATCCGGGCTATGGCGTGCTGGCCGACAGGGACGGTTCCAACAAAGACGATACACGCGCCTTTTATCAGCAGGACCTCTGGCATTTCACAATCGGCCGCATGGTCGATGCCTGTCTGCATTTCGGACTGAAACCCTTTTACGGGCCATTCGGCGATTTTTCGGATGCGGACGCCTGCGAGGCACAGTTTCGCAACGCTTATTTGCAGGGGTGTCTCGGGGCATGGTCGCTGCATCCGAGCCAGCTTGCCATTGCCAAGAAGGTGTTCAGCCCGGACCCGGACGAGGTGGCGTTTGCGAAACGCATAATCGCGGCCATGCCTGACGGCACCGGGGCGGTCATGATCGACGGGAAGATGCAGGATGACGCCACGTGGAAACAGGCCAGGGTGATCGTCGATCTGGCAACACTCGTGGCGGAGAAGGATCCCGACCGGGCTGCGCTTTATGATTTGTAGGACCGTTTGGCGGCCGTTTTGTTCGAACCGTCCATTTAACGGGTGTTGGTGCGTTCACGTTACACCGGCCCATTAAACAACGTCATTTCAGGCCCCCGGCCGAAATCGGATGTTGACAAAACCATCCGCCATCGTTTGAACTAGCCGCTAACAACAGCGTCCCAAGGTCAACGCCTTGAATTATACCGGAGTAGTTTTGCGTAAACCGTTCACAATGCGCCAGGCCAAATTCTCGATCGGGCAGATCGTTCGGCATAAGTTTTATCCCTTCCGGGGGGTGATTTATGACGTTGATCCCTCATTCGACAATACGGATGAATGGTGGGAGTCGATCCCCGAGGATATTCGTCCGAACAAGGACCAGCCCTTTTATCATCTGCTCGCCGAAAACGACGAGACGGAATATGTCGCTTATGTCTCAGAGCAAAATCTGCTTTCGGACGAGAGCGGCGAGCCCGTGCGCCATCCCCAGGTCGCGGAATTTTTCGGTGGACTCGAAGACGGCATGTACCGCCCGCTGGCGGTCCAGGAGCATTAGGCCCTGTGCGCAGGAAACCGATGCCTGACAATTGTGCCGCCCATATCTCCAGCAATTTTACCGGTAATTTTTCAGATTGTCCGGCTGAACATTGATATCTTCATGAGCGGCAATCGCATGAGCCCGAAAACAAAAACCGCCCGGAGCGGCCTCTGCCCCGGACGGTTTTAGAAGCCCGAATTTCGAGCTTGCTGTTTCAGGCCGTTACATGCAAGCCCGCATCAGTTCTTTTTCTTCTTGTCTTCTTCAGCCTTCTTTTTGCGCGCTTCCTGAACTTTTTTGGCATATTCGGCCTGACGGGCGCGAATGAGCTTGTAGAGCTTTTTGCGCGCCTCGGCATATTTCTTGGGATCGATCGGCTTGCCTTTATACGTGGCTGAAAATCCGGTCAGGGGCATTTTCAATTCATAGATCTTGCCCGATACCGTGACCGAGGCAACCGTGACTTCCTTGCCCTTCGCCAGGTCGGCGATGAGCTTTTCGTTGGCAGCCTGTTCGGCGACACAACCCTGAACGCCACAGAACATGTATTTCAGGGGAATGCCCTTTTTCGCGTCGTCGATCTTGATCTGCGTACCGGCCGGGATCACCATGTTCAGCGGTACCGTTACAAGCACGCGCGGCTCTTTCTGGCCTTCTATGGTGCGGATCGCGACGGCGGCACGTACCATGCCCGACAAAGCATCGATGTTCTCCGTCTGGGTGATGCAGACATTCTTTTTTACTTTGGGTTTTTTCGGATCCGTAGCCACCCTTTCACAGAGCTTCACCCAGGCATTGGACGGCTTTTTGGCATCTGCGGCCTTTTTCTGGGCGCTGGCGAGCGTTGTTGAGCCGGCAATGGCGATGAGTGCTGCGGCACACAGGGTTGCGGTCTTGACCGTACCGCGTCTCAACAACTCAAAATTCCTGGTAAACATTGAACAAACCTTTCATCCTTGAGACCGCAATCGCGCTGCCTCATTGTAGTATAGCTCTCCATAAAACTCGTATCGTGCCTCATTCGCCTGAATTAAGGCAATCCCGTGACAAATGGGAATGTTAGCTTGGGACAAAGGGCCTCGAACCGGCGAACCGTGGTAAATGTATCACGGTTGATGGGCCGGGAACTCGCACAGCGCTGCAAATGCTGGTCACTAAAGGGGCGCGTTTGTGTTAGAGGCTTGTCCAGCAGATCCAACGCTGGTTGACCGGATGTCCGCCCGTGATTGGCCTTAACAGCCGGCGCAATTCGCCGATTTGTCGCTTGAGCATCTCTATAGCGGGGACGAAGTCAATATGAAACAGTTAATTTCAGCCCTTGTGGTCTTAACGGCAGGCCTTGCCAGTGAAAGCGCTGCGCTTGAACCATCGCACGGCATTGCCATGCATGGGAAACTCAGGCATGCCCCGGATTTCGCCCATTTCAGCTATGTCAATCCGGATGCGCCGAAGAACGGCGTGTTGAGGCTGGGCATCCAGGGAAGTTACGACAATCTCAATCCGCTGATCGTGCGCGGCGTGGCGGCGGCGGGCCTGCGCGAATATGTCTTCGAAAGCCTTATGGCGCGGGCCATGGACGAGCCGTTTTCGCTTTATGGACATATTGCCCAATCGGTGGTGGTGCCGGATGACCGGAGTTTCATTACATTCACCCTGCGCAAAGAGGCCAGGTTTTCGGACGGACGGCCGATCACGGCCGATGATGTGGTTTTTTCTCACAAACTCCTGCGCGATCACGGCCGACCTAATCACCGGTCGCATTATTCGAAAGTCGACCGGGTCGAAAAACGCGGCGCCCTTGAGGTCCGGTTTGTCTTTAAAGCGGGGACGGACCGGGAGATGCCGCTGATCATGGGGCTGATGCCGGTTTTGCCTAAACATGTCTACAAGCCCGAAAGCTTCGAGCAGACAACGCTGCAAAAGCCGGTGGGAAGCGGGCCTTATGTGGTGGACAGGATGGAGGCCGGCAAAACCATCACCTACAAGCGCAATTCCGATTACTGGGCGAAAGACCTCGCGACCACGCGGGGACGGTTCAATTTCAATGAGATCCGCTATGATTATTACCGCGATGCGGCGGCACTTTTCGAAGCCTTCAAAAAGGGGCTGATTGATGTGCGCTATGAAGGGGATCCCGGCAAATGGTCGAACGCTTACGACTTTCCGGCGATCAAGAATGGCCTGGTCAAGCGCGAGGCATATGATCTTGGCTTCCCGTCCGGCATGTCGGCGCTTGTGTTCAATACGCGCAGGCCACTTTTTCAGGACAAGCGCGTGCGCCGCGCGCTGACGCTTCTTTTTGATTTCGAATGGATCAACAAGAACCTCTTTCATGGCAGCTATGTGCGGACGCAGAGTTTTTTCGACCGCTCGATCCTGTCGTCCCATGGGCGCAAGGCGGATGCATTCGAGGCCGGGCTTCTCAAGGCCCATATGGAGGAGATCGACGGCGAGATATTCGCCGGCCGGCACATTTTTAACCGGGCCAATTTGCGGGCGGCCCTGAAGATTTTCAAAGAGGCCGGATATGCGCTCAAGAACGGACGGCTCGTGAACGGCAAAACCGGCGAACCCTTCGGTTTCGAGATTCTGGCGGCCTCGCGCTCTCAGGAGCGGCTCTTTCTCAATTATGTGAATTCTCTCAAGCGGGCCGGGATCGCGGCGCGGATCCGGCTGGTGGATTCGGCGCAATATCAGCGCCGCCGTCAGACGTTCGATTTCGACATGCTGCAGAACCGCTGGGGCGCGTCGCTCTCGCCCGGCAATGAGCAGATCCACCGATGGGCTGCGAAATATGCAAACACCGACGGCAGTTTCAATCTCGCCGGGGTCAGGAGCGCGGCCGTGGACGCCATGATCACCGCGATACTCGAAGCCCGCAGCCACGAGAATTTCGTCTCCTCGGTGCGCGCGCTCGACCGGGCATTGTTGTCGGGAAATTACGTCGTGCCGCTTTATCACCTGCCGAAGCAATGGATTGCCTATTGGGCGCGGGTGGCGCATGCGGCCAAGGTCTCGCTTTACGGCTATCCCATGGACAGCTGGTTTTACAAGGGCGCGGGAGACGGAAAGACGCAATAGGCAGGGCGGCAAGTCCCGCGCCGCCGCTCCTTATTTGAAATGTTACGATTATTGTTTCGTCAGAACAGCCACAAGTGCGTCGGGTTTGTCGGTGCCGATGAGGGTAGTCCTGCCGGAGTGCTCGGTGACGGCGACGGCATCAAAGCCGGAGACATTGTAAAGCCAGCCCCGGGGCGTGTAGCGGATGCCCCAGCCATACCACCATTTGGTTTTGACCGGCTCGGCGCTTTTGATGTCGGCGCGGGCAATGGATTTCCTCCAGAAACCCGGACCGAAATGCCATTTCAATTCGCTTTCGCTGACGCTCACCGTCAGGGACGAGAAAAGCCAGCCTATGAGCAGCAGAAGAACGGTAACGGCACCGATGATCTGCCAGACGACGAGTTGATTAACCGCGAAGGCAATGACGAGCTGGATGGCCGCGGCCGTCCAGAGCGCCCATAAGATCAATTGCCCTTTCTGGGTATGGCGATAATTGCTCATGATTCAATCCGTTGTGTGTCTGCGCCCCGGCGTCCTCCCGCTCAATTGAGCTGCGCGTCACGCCTTGTCGACCCAGACGATGCGTGTCCCGCCGGCGTCATCGGTGTCGCGGTGGTCGTGAATCGTTTCGATATCTTCGGCGCTCGCGTAAATATTAATGCTGTATTTCTCGCCGAGCCAGACAATTACGCATTGACCGTTCGAGAACTGGCAGCCCTCGGCGACAATGCCGGTGCCGGACACGCCGGAAATGTCCTTGTAACGGAGAAGCTTGAAACGCCTCATCCCTCACCTCTCACTCCTCTACCCCTTGCCCGCCTTGACCACAGCATCGAGTTGCATCAACCTTTCAAGGAGCGCTTCGAGCTCGTTGAGCGGCACCATGTTGGGACCGTCGGACGGGGCGTTGTCGGGGTCCTCATGGGTTTCGATAAAAAGCCCGGCCACACCCACGGCCACGGCGGCGCGGGCGAGAACGGGTACGAATTCGCGCTGGCCGCCGGAGGTTGTCCCCTGCCCGCCCGGCTGCTGGACGGAATGGGTGGCGTCGAATATCACCGGACAGCCGGTCGACGCCATTTGCGGCAGCGCGCGGAAATCGGTGACCAGGGTGTTATATCCGAAACTTGTGCCGCGTTCGGTCAGCAGAATATTGGGATTGCCCGCGTCGAGCACTTTGCTCATGACGTTTTTCATGTCCCAGGGGGCGAGAAACTGCCCCTTCTTGATCTTGACGACCCGTCCCGTTTTCGCCGCCGCCACCAGCAAATCGGTCTGGCGGCAGAGAAAGGCCGGGATCTGCAGCACATCGACGGCTTCGGCCACTCTCGCGCACTGATCAGGTTCGTGAACATCGGTGAGGACAGGCAGACCCGTCGTCTCACGGATTTCCGCGAAGATCGGCAGGGACTCCTCCAGTCCCAGTCCACGCTGACTGGCCGAACTCGTGCGGTTGGCCTTGTCGAAAGACGCCTTGAAGACAAGCCCGATGCCGAGGCGTTCGGATATCTCCTTCAGGGCCCCGGCCATTTCCAGCCCGTGTTGCCGGCTTTCGAGCTGGCAGGGGCCTGCGAAGACCATGATGGGCGCATCATTGGCGATTTCAATCGTGCCGATGCGCACGGTTTTGGCGGGATTCATGAATTTCTGGATCCTTGTTATCGGTCGGGAGGGATTATCTAGCATATTGATATGGCCGATGCGAGCCCTGGAGGCGCGGCGAAAAGACCAAGCTCAAAGCCACAGGCCCGCTCCCGCCAGCCCGGACCCGGCGGTGCCGCAGATCCCCGCTCAGACCAGTCTGGATTGAGCGATGGCGGCTTCGATAAAGCTGGAAAAGAGCGGATGCGGATCGAACGGGCGGGATTTAAGTTCAGGATGGAACTGCACGCCGATATACCAGGGATGACCGGGCAATTCGATGATTTCGGGCAGGAGGCCGTCGGGCGACAGGCCGGTAAATTTGAGACCCGCAGCCTCCAGCCGGTCGCGATAATGCATGTTGACCTCATAGCGGTGGCGGTGGCGTTCGGAAATATGACGGTTGCCGTAAATTTTTTCAATCTGGCTGCTTTTACTCAGAACGGCATCATAGGCCCCCAGACGCATGGTGCCGCCGAGGTCGCCGCTGGCCCCGCGTTTCTCGAGCTCGGAACCGCGCATCCATTCGGTCATGAGACCGACCACCGGCGCGTTGGTCGCGCCAAACTCGGTGGAGCTCGCATTCTCGATACCGGCCATGGCCCGGGCAAACTCGACAACAGCCATCTGCATGCCGAAACATATTCCGAAATAGGGAAGCTTGCGGGTTCGGGCGAAATGGGCCGCCTTGATTTTGCCTTCCGCTCCGCGTTCGCCGAAGCCGCCCGGAACGAGAATGCCATGGACATTTTCGAGAAAGGGGGACGGATCTTCGCTTTCGAATATCTCGGATTCGATCCATTGCACATTCACCCGGACCCGATTGGCGATGCCGCCATGCACAAGCGCCTCGTTGAGCGATTTATAGGCGTCGAGAAGGCCCGTATATTTGCCGACAATCGCGATCGAGACCTCACCGTCCGGGCTCGAGATGTTACGTGAAATCGTCTCCCAGCGCTCAAGATCGGGGTCAGCCGCATCAAGCATGTTGAAGGCGCCCAGAACCTCGGTGTCCAGACCTTCGCTGTGATAGGCGATGGGCACGTCATAAATGCTGGCGACATCAAGGGCCTGAATGACGGCGGAATCGCGGACATTGCAAAAGAGCGCTATTTTACGCCGCTCGTCCTCGGGCACGGGGCGGTCGCAACGGCAAAGAAGAATGTCGGGCTGAATGCCGATGGAGCGCAATTCCTTGACGGAATGCTGGGTCGGCTTCGTCTTCAGCTCGCCGGCGCTCTTGATATAGGGGATCAGGGTCAGATGAATGAAAATGGCCTGACCCGCGGGCAGCTCATTGCCCATTTGGCGGATGGCCTCGAAAAAGGGCAGAGCCTCGATGTCGCCAACCGTTCCGCCGATTTCACAGAGTACAAAATCCACGTCTTCATTGCCATGGAGGGCGAAATCCTTAATGGCGTCGGTGACGTGGGGGATGACCTGGACGGTGCCGCCGAGATAATCGCCGCGGCGCTCGCGGGCGATAATGTCGCGGTAAATGCGGCCCGAGGTGACATTGTCGGTCTGGGCGCAGGGCACGCCGGTAAACCGTTCGTAATGTCCGAGATCGAGATCGGTTTCAGCACCGTCATCGGTGACAAAGACCTCGCCATGCTGATAGGGGCTCATGGTGCCCGGATCAACGTTGAGATAGGGATCAAGCTTGCGCAGGCGCACGGAATATCCGCGTGCCTGCAAAAGCGCGCCGAGAGCGGCTGATGCGAGACCTTTTCCGAGAGAAGAAACCACGCCACCAGTGATGAAAATATACCGTGCCATGGGCTTGCAGAATAGACAAAGACGCGTTGATTCGAAAAGGATTTAATTCGCTGTCCACGGCGGCTTGAGTTGCATGGGACATCAATCGGCACTGATGTCCGCCGAGGAAACGGACGGGAGGGATTTTCCAGCTCCCCGCGCCGGACCGCGTCTGCTTTCAAAACCCCGCGCCAAAGCCGGCCCCCCAATAAAAACAGCAAGCTACAGGCTCCATGGCCGAATGATTCTCATGTATAAACTAGATAAAATTTTAATAAAATAAATAATGTTCAATTTTATGCAAAATATATTTGAATAATGATTAAGTATATGTTGTTGCATTTGCGTAATGTAAAAAAATTTACGGCATAGTCTACCATATTACAATTGGCGTGCATGGGAAAAAGATAAATTTCAGCAGATCGAGAGTGGATCATTATGGCTAAATTTGACTTCTTCCCCAGAACTTTTTTCTCTTCCATCATTTCCGATGATTCGGTCCATGGCAGCATGCTGCGCCTCGTGGCGTTGCTGTCCTTGACGATATTCACCGCCGAGGCGGTCATCATGACCATTCTTGGCTATGCCGGTCCGGACAACAAGCTCATCGAGGGACTGATCGATTCAGTGCTGTTAACGGCCGCAGTGTTCCCTGTTCTCTATTTTTTCATCGTCAAGAATCTCGAAAATAAAAATCAGGCCCTGACGGACGCCAGGGAGCGTGTTCGCAATACCTGCGACCGGCTTGAGCAGAGGGTGGTGGAGCGCACCAGGAAACTCAACAGGGTGGTCGTACGGGCGCGCAGCCGCGAGCACGAGATGTCCGTTCTTGGCGAAGTCAGCCATTTGTTCCAGACCTGCAGGACATTTGACGAGGCGCGCGACGTGGCCGCGAAAGAGTTGCCCCGTCTCTTCTCCGGCGCGTCGGGGGCCTTGATGATGGTCAATAGTGATGGCAGTTCGCTCGAAAAGATTGCCGAGTGGGGCGATTTCCGCGGCTTCAAGGAAGGCTGCAATATGTCAAAATGCCCTGCCACATTCAGCAAAGACCAACAGAGATCCAAGGCAAAATACGGGGTGTCCGATTGCAGCCAGCTGATGCCCTCGGAATCAGCCTGGAATATATGCCTGCCGATGAAGTCTTTCGGCCAGGCCGTCGGAACCCTGTTCCTCGAGGCCCCCCGTGGCATGGCCGATGGCGGTAAAATGGACGACCAGCTTGTGCGCGGTCGGACCACCTTCTACCAAACCGTTGCGGAAAGCCTGTCCGTCTCGATTGCAAATCTGCGGCTGCGCGAGGAGTTAGAACAGCAGGCGCTCAGGGATCCTTTGACCGGGCTCTATAACAGGCGCTACCTTGTCGACTATCTCGAACGTGAGCTGATGCGCACCGCCCGCGAAGCGTTGCCCCTCAGCATCATCATGCTCGACATCGACCACTTCAAGAGGTGCAACGATACCTATGGTCACGACGCGGGTGACACGGTGCTCAAGGAACTTGCCGCGGTTCTGGACGAATGGACGCGTGGCGAGGACGTCGTCTCGCGCCATGGCGGCGAGGAATTCGTCGTCGTTCTTCCCGGAACGGATCCCGAAACGGCCATGCGCCGTGCCGACGTTTTGCGCGAGGCGGTTGCCGCTCTCAACCTCTCACATCAGGGCCAGGAGCTGGGTCAGATCACCATCTCGGCCGGCGTCGCCACCTGCCCCGATCTCGTCAAGGACAAGGCTGCCTTGATCCGCGCCGCGGACCAGGCGATGTACCGTTCAAAACAAAACGGACGTAACCGTGTCACCCTTGCCGCCGATCAGACAGGAGGGACAAGTCCCTCGTCCGATGAACAGCTTCTCAAATTATCCGCCTGATCCTTTTCGAATTTTCTGCCAAAGCTCTGACTTGGGCACGCAGAAACGGCCATCCGAAGGACGAAACGCATCGAAGACCTAATGCCCCCGAAGACCGGACAAGAATTAATCTCGCTTTCCATTTAAAGTGTAATTCTTGTTCGGTCGGGGTTTTCGCTGTTTCAGCGCGATCACGTATTTTAACCCCTCACTATTACCGCTGGTATAGCCGGTAGCCGGCGCCCGGGCTTTTGTCCGGGCTCGCTGCAAATGATCCGATCCCGGTCCGATCCGATCCCGAGCCGCCGGCATGGCCGGCCGGCAATATCCCCCGTCTGAAATTCCGCGTTTGCATAGGCCGCTTTGTTTATTTATGATCTTTCAGCCAGACCTGTTGCCGGAAACACCGAAGGGGGAGCGCGCCATGACCCAGCTTTTGAACGTATCGAGGGCCGCGCGACTGGCTGGCGTCTCACGCCACGAAATTCAAAACAAAATCGGCTCGGGCCAGCTTGAGACTTTTGAGGGCGAAGTCAAGATCACCGATCTCCTGCGCGTCTTCCCGCAGATCGATCTCGATCGCGATCCGACATTCGAGCATCTGGAAAAGATCAAGGCCAATGCCCAGCCCAAATTTCCCTGGCAACAGAACGAGCTTCCCAGCGTCGAAGTGCTGTTGCGGAGGGTGCAGACGCTGACCGGCCTGCTGGTGCAGACCAAGAGCAAGCTCGACCGGAACGTCGAGCTTCTTGAAAACGTGACACGGGATGTGGCCGACCTTTCCCAGGAGAAAAGCCTGAGCGCAAATGCCAGGGACCGGATCAGCAGCCTGCATCAAGTGTTGACCGAAAGGCCGGATGCAGGGGATTTGCAGCCGAACGACGCCGCCATCCTGTTTACGCGGAACCTGCTCCTGCACATCATCGCTCCCAATGTTCAGTTTATACCAAGCGGTCACGAATTCCTGGTCGAGGGTGGGGATACGGTTCTGGACGGTGCAATCAGGTCGGGACTGAATGTGACATATGGCTGCAACGACGCAAGCTGTGGCGGCTGCAAGGCGCGGGTCATTTCCGGACAGGTCGTCGAGACGCGGTCACCCAACTGCAAGCTCAGCGACCATGAGAAGCAGATGGGCTACACGCTTATGTGCTGCAATACCGCCGTCACCGACCTTGTGCTCGAGGCGGCCGAAATCAATTCGCCCGCGCAGCTTCCGGGGCAGAGCGTCGAGACCGTCGTGGCCGGCACGCAGGAGTTGAGCGACGACATGTCGCTGTTGCACCTGAAGACGCCAAAGTCACAGAATTTCCGCTTTTTTGCCGGACAGAGCGCGACGCTGGCTCTGAACGGGGGAGCCAGGACGACATTCCCGATCGCCAGTTGCCCCTGCGATGGCGAAAATCTTCATTTTCACGTACCAAAGCCCAGGGATGAACAGCACTATGACGAATTCCATGATTTGCAACGGGGCGATTCAGTGACGGTTAGCGGCCCCGTAGGCGATTTCGTCCTGCGCGACGACTCGACCAACCCGACCTTGTTCATTGCCTGCGACGGTGGGTTCGCACCGGTCAAATCCCTTATCGAACACGCCATCTCCATCGACAAGATCGAGGCCTATCACCTTTACCGCTTCGCATCGCCCGACATGACGGCCTATTACGACAATCTCTGCCGGTCCTGGCGTGACGCGTTCGACAATTTCAATTACACCGAGCGGGAATTGAGCGGCGACCCGGCCGCAGCCATGTCGGCCATCGCCGACGATCTCCCCGACCTCAGCCGGTTCGATGCCTATGTCGCCGGCCCCAGGATGTTTGCGGAAGCCACGAAAAGGACGCTGGTCGAAAACGGCCTGCCGGCGGATCGTCTGAGCTTCGAGATTCTACCGGACAGGGAGTTTCATCTCAAAGCCGGATAAGTTGCGACTTGACTGGCAAAGTCGCGATCGGGCGGCCAGACTGCGTGACAGCCAAAGCCCTCGGTCCGGATCGTTTTAGATCGCTTCACGACATGCCAGAGGGAGACCCGCTGCCATGGATCAAAAAGAACGCAACTTCCGCCGATACAAGGATGGCGAGGAGTACGATGGTTTTGAGCTTGAAGAAAAGATCTTCCAGCAGGATACCTCCTATAAATGTCCGACCTATGTGCACCGCACGCCGCCATGCCAGGGCAGTTGTCCGGCCGGTGAGGATATACGGGGCTGGCTTAATATCGTCCGCGGCATCGAAAAACCACCGGGCGAGATGGCCGAGGAGGAATTGGGATGGGCCAAATACGCCTTCCAGCGCGCCACCGACGCCAATCCCTTCCCTGCCATAATGGGGCGGGTCTGTCCGGCGCCATGCGAAGACGGCTGCAACAGGAACGAGGTGGAGGACCGTGTCGGCATCAATTCGGTCGAGCATTTCATCGGCGATTACGCACTGGAAAACAAGCTGCCGCTGCACCCGC
The DNA here is from genome assembly GCA_947258705.1 of uncultured Hyphomicrobiaceae bacterium. Classification (GTDB taxonomy): domain Bacteria; phylum Pseudomonadota; class Alphaproteobacteria; order Rhizobiales; family CAMYJA01; genus CAMYJA01. Next base: position 84,522 of record CAMYJA010000015.1, read on the forward strand.
CTGCCGATTTTACCGGCAAGAAAGTCGCACTCGTCGGCGGCGGCATTGCCAGCCTCACCTGCGCTTATCAATTGCGCCGCATGGGCCATGCCTGCACGATATTTGAAGGGCGCGCCATGCTCGGCGGCATGATGCGCTACGGCATTCCCGGCTACCGCACCCCGCGCGACGTGCTCGACGGTGAAATCGACCGCGTCATCTCCATGGGCATCAACGTCATGACCAACACCAAGGTCGGCGTCGATGTCGAACTCGAGGAGCTCGAGCGTCACTACGACGCCATTTTCCTGGGGCTCGGCGCCCAAGGCGGTTCGCCGCTGCCAGTGCCGGGCGCCTCGGAGGCAACCAATTGCATCAGCGGAATATCCTTTCTCGATGCCTTCAATGACGGACGGCTGAAACATTCGGCGCAGCGGGTCTTGGTGATCGGCGGCGGCGATACGGCGATGGACGTGGCAGCCGTCGCGCGCCGTCTTGGACATATCACGCAGCAACACGAGAAGGACAGGCCGGAATATGTCGTGCTGGGGCATACGACCCATGACGTCGCAACCGCGGCGCGGCGCGAAGGCGCCGATGTCACCGTCATCTACAGGCGGCCCATCGAGAGCATGCCGGCGGCCAAGATGGAGGTCCAGCATATACAGCAGGAAGGCGTGAAAATACGTGGCTCTCTCGCTCCCGTCGAAGTCGTTCTCGACGCGCCGGACAGGGCGAAGGCGCTGCGCGTCGTCGAGGCCGACTGGAGCTCGGGCAAGATGGAAATAAAGGAGGGCAGCGAGTTCGACATCGAATGCGACCTCATCGTCGCCGCCATCGGGCAGGTCTGCGAGTTCACCGGAATCGAGGCGTTCGACAATGGCCGCGGGCTTGTGAACGCGGACGCTTATTTCAGGTGGCCGGAGCGGGAGGGCATATTCGTCGCCGGCGACGTTGTGCGTCCGCATCTTCTGACAACGGCGGTCGGTCAGGCCTCGATCGCGGCCAACAGCATCGACCATTATCTGCGCAATATGGAATTGGACAGCCTGCCCAAGGTCAATGTCCATCATTTCAGCCTGCACGAAAAACTTCGTGAAACGGGGCTCCAGCCCCAGGAGTACGACCACGTTGCGGAGATGGGCACGGACAGCGCCGATTACGCCATTCATAATTATGAAAACCGCGCGGCAAACCAGATCGTACCGGCGGACGAGCTTTTTCTTGGCCATTTCGATCATGTCGATCGTTTCCTGCGATCGGAAAAGGACATTCACTCGGAAAATGTCCTGGGGCATTTTGACGAACGCATCTATGCGCCGACGCCGGAAGAAGCTCAGAAGGAGGCCGACCGCTGCATGAGTTGCGGCATTTGTTTCGAATGCGACAATTGCATGATTTATTGCCCCCAGGACGCCATCTTCAGGGTGAAGAAGGATAAGGCGACCATGGGCCGGTATGTCGATACGGATTACGACAAATGCATCGGCTGTCACATCTGCGAGGATGTCTGCCCGTCCGGCTATATCAAAATGGGGCTGGGAGCATGAGGGGTTAGTGGAGAGATCCCGTCTTCTTCAGAAACGCATCAATCGCCTCAAGCACGTCATCCGCGTAAAGGTCGCGGAAGAAATGTCCGGCGCCGTCGATTGTCGTCGTCTGCACGTTTTTGCCCGGGCCGTGCTTTTTAATCTTCTTGTCGAGATCGATCACGACCTTGTCGTCGCTGCCGACGATGACGAGTGTCGGCTTTTTGATCCGGGGCAGCAGGGAGGGCGTGTCGAGACGATCGGGCTGGCCGTAATATGACACGAAAGCCGCCGCTGTCACCGACGTATCGCGGCAAGACATCAGACCGGCATTCTTGATTACCTCTCCGCCTTTTCCCTCCTGCACCATTTTACGCGCCTTTTTCAGCACCGGATCGAGGGCGGCGCCATAGCGCCTCTGATAAGCAGCCGGATCGGTGTTTCCGGCCGTCGCCGCCGCCAACAGGACAACAGATTTGATCGTTGGCAAGTCTTGCCCGGCGGCATATAGCGCCGTCTGAGCACCACCGCGTGAATGCCCGAGCAGCACGATGCTCTTCGAACCCTGTTTTTCCAGCCATTTCACCCAGGCGCCGATATCATGGACGGCATCGTCATTCCGGTGGCGGTGGGTGATTTTACAATCGTAAAATCCGTGCCTGTTATCCTGTCCAAGGCCGAGATTTATGGCGAGCGTATTATAGCCGTTCTCGGTCAGCAGGTTTTGAAGGGTGGCAATGAGTTCCATGCCATTATGTGCGAGCGCGCCATGGGTGATGATAACAGCCCCGTCGGACAGCGTTTTCCCGTCGGCCAGTTTCAATTCGGCATTGAGTTTCAAGTCATCGCGGCTGATGACAATTTCCTTTGCCAACGCCGCACAGGCGCTGAAGCCGACGACCGCGACGATCAAGCAACGAATAAACGCAATGGAACGCATAACTGTTCTCCAGATCACTGACGTTCAGGACGATTTGGACCCTCATTGAGAAAAAAATCCGACAATATTTCTTGCAGATAAATATTGCCGGGTCCACCATAATGTTCGCCCGTACCACCGGTGGCCGGATCGCGTTGCCGCCCCAGGTGGACAGGGCGTTCATATGCCGGGAGACGATCCGGGCAGATGAAATGAATTCACTGATTATTGCTCAATATGGAGGGATCGATGTTCAGACTTTGGGCCGCCGGGTTTGTTGGAATTGGTTTTGGCGTCGTGCTCGGTTTTTTTCTTTTTCCCTATGTATTTCCGCCACCCCCGGCCACCGAAATGCTGAGCGAGGCAGATCGCGGTCAAGCGGTCGTCGCGGAAGGCATGTTCATTCACGCGAATCCCGCCGACCCCATCCATTACGGCAAGGGCCGGGTGACGCTGCGACGGAATTCGGTGTTTCTCGGCGAGGATTTCGAAGTCGGCCCGGGGCCGAAATTCCATGTCTATCTGGTGCCGGGCGGAAACATTCGAAATTCGGGCGATCTCGGTCAGCAGATGTTTGTCGATCTCGGGCGGCTCAGGGCTTTCAAGGGCAGTCAAAGATATGCCATTCCCGCCGGTCTCGATCTCAGCAAATTCAAGAGCGTCATCATCTGGTGCGAGCAGTTTTCGGTACTCATTTCACCGGCTGACCTGAAGCACAGAAGTTGATTGAAAGGCCGGCGGCGACCGTCTGATCAACGCGATTGCGGCACGATCGGGCGCTTGGGCGTATCGAGCTGTTTAAGGAGGCCGCCTGGAGCGGTGCCTGGGGCGGTGCCTTTGGCCGCATCCCCTGCTGCCCCGTCAGCGCCACCGCCGGGCGCTGTTTGACCGGCTTCGCTCTTGACCTCATCAAAAATAGACGTCGGGGCTGTGCTCTTTTTCGCGAGAATGGCGAGGGTCAGGGATGTTGCGAAGAACAATGCCGCCGTAATGGCTGTCGCGCGGGTGAGCAGATCGGCTGTGCCGCGGCCAGACATGAAACCGCCGCCGCCGCCGCCACCGCCGCCACCGCCAATGCCGAGGGCGCCGCCCTCGGAGCGTTGCAGCAGAACAAGGCCGACCAGCGCGGCCGCGACCATAAGATGTATGACGAGCACGACTGTGGTCATGGCTCAAATCCTCGAATAATGTTTCCGGTGACTGATTTGCCCGTCTTGTAGCTGAATTCTGATTATATGACCAGATGATATTTTGTTCTGACGCTGCCCTGCCCGGGGCAGGTAAAACAAGTCAATCGGTTTGATCATACGGCCCGTGGCGCGCTCGGCCATTCAATTTCCATAACGTTCAATTTCAGTAACGTTCAATTTCCGGAAAATGGATGGAACCCTGCATCAGCCGACGAGGTCTTCTTTTTCTTCTTGATGTTTTTTTTGCGGATGATTTTCTTTTTCTTACCCGGTGCGGCTTTCTTTTTCTTTATCTTCGGCTTTTTCTTTATTTCCGGTTTGTGCCCGTCCGGGCACTGAAACATGATTATTTCGTCCAGCTCCAGAAAACGCGCGATCTTCTCGATCCGTCCGGACGACAGATTTTCGAGCGCCCAATAGGGCCCGTTGCTCATGTCGTCCTTGAGCCCGGTGCTCAGCAATTCGGCGTGTTCCGCCGCGAGGACTTTGCAGATTTTCCTGTCCTTCATCTCGGCATTGGCCGGCGCCGATGCGAGAAACAGGGCAATCAGGGCGATCAGGGCAAACGAAATCCTGCTCGATTCACCCCTGCTATTGGCGGTCATATTGCTTCGTTCCCCGTTTTTTTCCGATGCCAGTATCGGACCTGAAGAGCAATTCCGCAAGTAAAACAGAAGTTTAACCCGATGACCGGATTCAGGATGTGTTCAATCGGCATCGCTGAACAGGGGCGCCGCCGTCATTTCCAACTCAAAGGTCCGAGGGGGTAGTGTAATGCGGGGCCGGTTAACAATATGCTGCGATGATGCCGAGAAAATCCTCCGCCTTGAGGCTGGCGCCGCCGACGAGCGCGCCATTGACATTTTCGACACTCATCAGTTCGCGCGCATTGTCGGGCTTGACGGAACCGCCGTAGAGGATGCGCATGCCGCTGGCCGCATCGGCGCCTAGATGCGCGTCGAGTTCCTGGCGGATGGCGCCGTGAACCTCGGCGACGTCGGCGGTGGTCGGCGTCAGGCCGCTACCGATCGCCCATACCGGTTCATATGCGATTATTGTGTTCACGCCCGTGCAGCCCGCCGCGATCGACCCCCTGATCTGGGTGGTGACGATGTCGAGGGTCTCGCCGGCGCGTCTCTGCGCCTCGGTTTCGCCGATGCAGACGATGGCCGTGAGCCCGGCACGATGGGCCGCGCGGGCTTTTTCCAGCACCATGGCGTCCGTTTCGCCATGATCGGCACGCCGCTCAGAATGGCCGACAATAACGGCGCTCGCACCTGCGTCCTTCAGCATCTCCGCCGAGATGTCGCCGGTATGGGCGCCCGAGGCATTGGCATGGCAATCCTCGCCGCCGGTCGCCACGGGCGATCCCTGCAATCTGTCCGACATTGCGCGCAACAATGTTGCGGGCGGGCAGATCATGACATCTGCGTTCGGATTGAAATCGCCGGCGCTCAAGCGTGTCATGACGGCTTCGGCTTCAGGCAGTGACGCTGTTGTGCCGTTCATCTTCCAATTGCCGGCGACCAGTGCGCGAATATCACTCATATCTGCTCCCTAAAATATTATTTTATTTATTTCGTTGATTCACAGGGACACCTCATGGCATTCGTTGATGAACGAGGTCAACATTTCATTTCCTTTGCCTTCACCCGGCCTGTGCTCGACGGCACAGCGGGAAAACGCAATGCTGAAAACAGAGATTTAAAAAAATGCTTGATTCATTGCGCAAGAGCGCCGGTTCCTGGATTGCCAAAATATTTATCGCCCTTCTCGTGTTGAGTTTCGCAGTCTGGGGTATCGCCGATATTTTCACCGGAATTGGCACACGTACCGTGGCGACGGTCGGCGACACCGAAATATCGACGGAAGAATACCAGCAGGCTTTCGAGATCCAGGTTCAGAATTTGAGCCAGCGGATGGGGCGCCGTCTTTCGACGCAGCAGGCACAGCAGCTCGGCATCGACCGGCAGGTTCTCGCAAGCCTCATTGGAGCGGCTGCGCTCAACCATCAGGCGGCGGAGCTGAGCCTTGGCATCAGCAATAAGGCGATTGCAGATTCCGTTCAATTGGATCCGGCGTTTCGCGGGCTCGACGGGCAGTTCGACCGCAACCGATTCATCGAGGTGTTGCGCATCAACGGCCTAACGGAACAGGGCTACATCTCCCGGCAGCGAAATGCCGTCATCCGCAATCAAATCGTCAACTCGCTTTTTACGTCGATTAAAATTCCAGAAATCTACACCGAGGCCGTCGACCGGTTCAGCCGCGAGAAACGCGTGCTCAAATATGTGGTTCTGCCATTATCGAAAGCGGCCAAGATAGATGCTCCAAATGACGATGCCTTGCGGAAATTTCATCAAAGCAGGAAACGGCTGTTCACGGCGCCCGAATACCGCAAGATAGGACTGCTCGCGGTTCAGCCTTCCGAGATCAAAAAGACCATCAAGGTCACGGATGAAGAAATCAGGGCCCAGTATGATCCCGATCCGGCGCGGTTTGGCGAGCCGGAAAAAAGACGCGTGCAACAAATCGCGTTTACCGATGAAGCCGCCGCCAATAAAGCCCATGCGGAGCTGAAGGGCGGAAAGTCGTTCGAGGCCGTTGCCAAGGCGAACGGCTTCAGCGAAAGCGAAATTGATCTCGGAACCATCGCCGCAAGCGGAATGTCCGACAAAAAAATCAGGGATGTGGCATTTGCGCTCAAGAAAGGCGCCTATAGCGCGCCCGTCACAGGCGCGCTCGCGACGGTGATTGTGAAAGTCACCGACATCAAACCGGCCGTGAAGAAGAGCTTCAGCGATGTAAAGGCCAAGATCGCGGACGGGATCGCGCTCGAACGCGCGCAGAACAAGGTTCAGGATCTCCTGGATCAAATCGAAGACGAACGCGCCGGCGGTGCATCCCTTGCGGAAATTGGCGCCAAGCTCGAGCTCAACTACCGCACCATCGCGGCGGTGGACCGCTCGGGGAACGGCGCGGACGGCAAGCCGGTGAAGGACGTTCCCGTGCTCGAGCAAGTGATACGGGTGGCTTTCGGTTCGGATGTGGGGGTTGAGACGGATGCCATCGAAACAGGAGATGGCGGATATGAATGGATCGAGGTCCTGGATGTAACACCCGAAAAACTGAAGGCGTTCGACAAAATAAAGAACGAGGTCAATACGGAATACATGAAGGTGGAGCAAAGCCGCGCCCTGGCCAAGCTGTCGAACGAGCTTATCGAGCGCATTAAAAACGGCGAGGACCTGGCCACGGTTGCGCGCTCACTGCGTTTGCCCGTCAAGACTTCAAAGCCGGTTAAACGCAGCGAGACCCAGAAGGATCTGACGCAGGCCGCCGTCAAACAGGCATTTGCACTCGGTAAAAACGGTCTCGGCGCTGCCGGGGGCGAGAAAAGCACAACACGGGTCCTGTTTCAGGTGAGCGACGTGATCGCGCCCGAACCGTTGAAAGACGAGGAGGCAAAGCGCGAGAAGGCACGGATATCGCAGACTCTTCTGGAAGATTTTCTGGCGCAATATGTCCGAGGGCTTCAGGACGAATACGGCGTCCGGGTAAACGAAGGGGTGTTTCAGCGCATAACCGGACGGGATCAAGGCTGATGGCGGCAAGCGCGTCGGAGGCAATCGTGCATTGCTGCGGGGCTCAGCGAAAGAGCTGGCCATGAGGAGCATGCCGGAACGCGCGACTTCAGTATCCCTGCAGCCGAAATACGCCAGTTTTCAGAAAACCTACAAGGCGAAGAAGCCGCAACTGGTTCGGACGACGCTTGTGGCGGACCTTGAAACACCTGTGTCGGCCATGCTCAAACTCGCGGGCGACAAGCCCTACAGCTTTTTGCTCGAGTCGGTCGAAGGCGGGGCCGTGCGCGGCCGGTATTCGATTATCGGGCTCGATCCTGACATTATCTGGCGCGCTTCCGGGTTAAACGCCGAGATCAACCGCTCCGCACGGGAAGACGCGGAGACGTTCGAACCCCTTGAAAAGCCGACACTGGATGCGCTGCGCGATCTTCTTGACGAAAGCCGTATCGATTTTCCCGACACTTTGCCGCCGATGTCCGCCGGCGTATTCGGTTTCATGTCCTACGATACGGTGCGGCTGGTCGAAAAGCTCGAGGGTGGCAATCCCGATCCGCTGAACGTGCCGGACAGCGTCATGATCCGGCCGACGATCATGGTCGTGTTCGATTCCGTCAAGGATGAAATCTGGGTACTGACGCCGGTCTATCCGAAAAAAGGAACGACGGCGAAAGCCGCCTATGCCGAGGCCAGGGCGCGGATCTCGGGCGTTATCGAAAATCTCGATGCCGCCCTGCCCCATCTCTCTCAGACCGACGCCAAGCATCCGGCGCTGCCGAAACAGGTCTCCAATACGAGCCCCAAGGACTATATGGCGATGGTCCGCCGGGCGAAAAAATACATCGCGGCGGGCGACATATTCCAGGTGGTGCTCAGCCAGCGTTTCTCGGTGCCTTTCACCCTGCCGCCCATAGCGCTTTACCGCGCGCTCAGGCGCATCAATCCCTCGCCCTATCTTTTTTATCTCAACTTCGGCGGATATTCGATTGTCGGCTCCAGCCCGGAAATTCTGGTGCGGGTGTCTGGCGACGAGGTGAACATCCGGCCGATCGCCGGAACGCGGCCGCGCGGCAAAACGAGGGCAGAGGACGAGGCGCTTGCGGATGAGCTTCTGCATGACGCCAAGGAACGGGCCGAACATCTGATGCTGCTCGATCTCGGGCGCAATGATGTGGGGCGGGTGACGAAAACGGGCAGTGTCGAGGTTACCGACAGCTTCTTTCTCGAATATTACAGCCAGGTCATGCATATTGTCTCGAATGTCGTGGGCAGACTTGCGCCGGGACTGGATGCCGTGGACGCGCTGATGGCCGGATTTCCGGCTGGCACGGTATCGGGGGCTCCCAAGGTGCGCGCGATGGAGATTATCGACGAGCTTGAACGCGACAAGAGAGGACCATATGCCGGGTGTGTCGGCTATTTTTCCGCCGATGGGGATATGGATACCTGTATTGTGCTCAGGACGGCGATTATAAAGGATGGCGTGATGCATGTTCAGGCCGGTGCCGGACTGGTGGCGGATTCCGTGCCGAAACTGGAACAGGCCGAATGCATCAACAAGGCCAAGGCGCTTTTCAAGGCGGCAGAAGAAGCGGTGCGCTTCGCCACCGGGGGGTCAAATGCGAAATAGCCCATATCGGCAAGGCCGGACGGATGCGTAGAATTTCCCTGTTCAGACATGCCAAGTCGGATTGGAGCGATCTCGACAAAAGCGATTTCGATCGGCCCCTCAACATCAGGGGGAAGAAGGCGGCGCCTCTGATGGGCGCCTATATGAGCGAACAGGGAATTGCACCCGGCGTGATTTATTGTTCGCCTGCAAAGCGCGCGCGCGCGACGCTCGATCTTGTCGCGGACCAGTTTACGCATGGGCCGGAAATCATTTTCGAGGACGGTCTTTACATGGCGGATGCGCGGACCATGCTCGATCTCGTTCACAATCTGTCGGACAGTTGCGATCATGTGATGATCGTCGGACATAATCCGGGATTGCATGTACTGGCCCTGGCCCTGCTCGAAATGGCTCACAATGAGGACTATCTGAAAATCATCGGAAAGTTCCCGACCGCCGCGCTGGCCGTGATCGAATTCGATTGCGGCAAATGGTCGGAGATCCTGCCCGGGCGCGGGCGACTGCACCGTTTCATGAGCCCCAAGGCTCTAAACTGACGCCGCTTTCCCCAGATCGCCTTGACAGATGACGCGGCGTCACCTTAAACGCTACAATGCTTACACTTATCGATAATTACGACAGCTTCACCTATAATCTCGTGCACTATCTGGGCGAGCTTGGTGCCCGTTGCGAAGTGCACCGGAACGACCAGATTTCGGTTGATGCCGTTCTGGCTGCGAAACCCCAGGCCATCGTGCTGTCGCCCGGTCCGTGCACGCCCAATGAGGCCGGTATTTCACTTGAGCTCATCAAGCGGGCGGGCGGCAAGGTTCCGATTCTCGGGGTTTGTCTCGGCCATCAGGCCATCGGTCAGGTTTATGGCGGCAAGGTTGTGCGCGCGCCCGTTCTGATGCACGGCAAAATGTCGGATATCCTCCATAAGGGAACCGGTATTTTCAAAGGGCTGCCGAAACGCTTTTCCGCAACACGCTATCATTCGCTGATTGTCGAGGCCGACAGCCTGCCATCTGTATTGTCGGTCACGGCATGGACGGATGACGGTCTCATCATGGGGCTCAAGCACAAGAGACATCCCGTATACGGGGTGCAGTTTCATCCCGAAAGCATAGCGTCTGAACATGGGCATGACATTCTTGCGAATTTCCTCGATATTGCGAAGATCAAACGCAAGCCCGTGCCCAAGCGCGTCTGGCCCCATGCGGCGGAATGACCGGTGCCCGCCGAACTAGAACCGAGTGGATAGATGACCAAATTCAAGGAATATATGCAGCGGGTGGCCAATGGCGACCTCTTGAGCGTCACGGACTCGTCCGAGGCATTCGACGCGATGATGTCAGGGGACGCCTCGCCGGTCGAAATGGCGGCATTTCTGGTGGGGCTCAGGGTGCGCGGCGAGAGCGTCGACGAGATCACGGGCGCGGCCCGGGTGATGCGCGCCAAGGTCACGCCGGTCACGGCGCCCGATGGCGCGATCGATACTTGCGGAACGGGCGGGGACGGCAGCGGCACGTTCAATATTTCAACTGCCGCAGCTTTCGTCGTGGCGGGAGCCGGCGTGGCGGTCGCGAAACACGGCAACCGGTCCATATCGTCGAAATCGGGCTCGGCGGACGTGCTGGCGGCGCTCGGGGTCAATCTCGACGTGGCGCCCGAACAGGTCTCGGACTGCATCGCCAAGGCCAATGTCGGCTTCATGTTCGCGCCCGCCCATCACTCGGCCATGAAACATGTCGGGCCGGTGCGTCAAGAACTTGGCGTACGGACCATATTCAACCTTCTGGGCCCGCTCGCCAACCCCGCCGGCGCCAAACGGCAGGTGATCGGCGTATACTCGGAAGACTGGATTGTGCCTTTGGCAGAGGTCCTCGATAATCTGGGATCGGAGCATGTCTGGGTGGTGCATGGCGCCGACGGCCTGGACGAGCTGACCGTTACCGGCCCATCCCATGTGGCGGAACTCAAGGACGGCCAAGTGCGGACATTTGACGTGATGCCCGAACATGCGGGGCTGAAACGGTGGAGTGCGGCCGAACTCAAGGGCGGCGAAGCGGAGGAAAACGCCGCGGCCATCATGGCGCTCCTGGACGGCGCCGAGGGCGCTTTCCGCGATATCGTTGCGCTCAATGCGAGCGCGGCTCTCATCGTGGCGGGCAAGGCGGACGACCTCAAGGCGGGCGCCGCGCTGGCGGCGGAATCGATCGATGCGGGACATGCCAAGGCCGCTCTCGCGCAACTCGTTGCGCTGACAAACAGCTGAATGTGCAATTAAAACACCATGTCCGACATACTGACAGAAATCATCGCTTACAAGCGCCAAGAAGTGGCGGCGGCCAAGGCTTCCGTTTCACCGGACGACATGCGCGCGCGGGCCGAGGCGGCGGGGCCGGTACGGCCTTTTACGGGCGCGCTCAAGGCCATGCATGAAGACGGCCGGTTCGCGCTCATCGCCGAAATCAAGAAAGCCAGCCCGAGCAAGGGGCTCATCCGCGCGGATTTCGACCCTCCGGTGCTGGCGAAGGCCTATGAAGAGGGTGGCGCCGCCTGCCTTTCGATCCTCACCGACGGCCCGTCTTTTCAGGGCGCGCCGGAATATCTCATCGCGTCGCGCGACGCCACGAGCCTTCCCTGTCTGCGCAAGGATTTCATGATCGACCCCTATCAGGTGGCGGAGGCGCGGGCATGGGGGGCCGATTGCATATTGATCATCATGGCGGCGGTGGATGACGGGCTCGCGGGGGCGCTTCTCGATGAAGCCGGCGCGCTCGGCATGGATGCGCTGATCGAGGTTCATGACAGGGAAGAACTTGAACGCGCCCTGGCCCTTGAAGGTCCTCATGCGCAAAAACTCATCGGCATCAACAACCGCAATCTCAAGACCTTCGAGACGCGGCTCGAGACGACGGAGGAACTCGCACCGCTTATCCCCGAAGACCATATCATTGTTGGCGAAAGCGGGCTTTTCGCCCATGATGACCTGATCCGCCTGGCGGCTGCCGGCGTCAAAAGCTTTCTCGTCGGCGAAAGCCTGATGCGGGCCGACGACGTGGCGCTGGCCACACGGCAACTTTTAACCGGCGGGGCGGATGCGGGGGATGCGCAATTGTCTGATGGAGAGGCGCTTTCATGACCGGCAAAAAACTCACCCATCTCGACGAAAAGGGTGACGCGCATATGGTCGATGTGTCGGACAAGGACGTGACCGAACGCGTGGCGGTCGCCGAAGGATATGTGGTGATGAAGCCGGAGACGCTCGAGCTGATCGAGACGGGCGGGGCGAAAAAGGGCGACGTGCTGGCGGCGGCGCGCATTGCCGGGATCATGGCCGCGAAACGGACCCATGAGCTTGTTCCGCTCTGTCATCCGCTGATGATTTCGGCCGTCAGCGTCGAATTCGAACGCAGTGATGCGCCGGCCGGCCTCAGGGTCGAGGCGAGCGTCAAGGTTGGCGGAAAAACCGGCGTCGAGATGGAAGCCCTGACGGCGGTCTCGGTGGCGTGCCTCACCATATACGACATGGTCAAGGCAGTGGACCGCTCGATGCATTTTACCGGGATCCGGCTTATCGAGAAGCGCGGCGGCCGGTCGGGGCATTACCGCGCCGATGACGGCGGGTCATGACGCTGCTTTCCGTCAGCGAGGCGATCAAACGCATATTGTCGGGTGCGGCACCGCTCGGTATCGAGGCGGTTGATCTCGCCCGCGCCCATGGGCGGTTCTTGAGGACCGATCTCGAGGCGCGGCTCACACAGCCGCCATTCGATGCCTCTTCAATGGACGGCTACGCGGTGCGCGGGAAGGATGTGGCCGAGGTTCCGACCGTTCTAAACGTCGTCGGCGAAGCTGCGGCGGGTCTGGGCTATGGTGGCACGGTCGGGACTGGGCAGGCCGCGCGGATATTCACCGGCGCGCCGATGCCGGAAGGGGCCGATTGCGTCGTCATCCAGGAAAATACAGAAACCGTTTCGGATGGCGACGGTGCGCAGGTGCGCATTCTCGAAACCGCCGAACCGGGGCGCTTCGTGCGGCCGCGCGGTTTCGATTTTCAGGCGGGCGACGTTCTCATCCGGCAGGGGCGGAACCTGACGGCGCGCGACGTGGCGCTAGCCGCCGCCATGGGGCACGGCACGCTCAATGTCTCGAAGCGCCCGCGTGTCGCGGTTCTGGCGACGGGGGATGAGCTGGTGCCGCCGGGGGAGACGCCCGGAGCGCATCAGATCATTGCGTCCAATTCATTCGGGCTGGTGCCGATGATCGAAAATGCGGGCGGCGCCGCGAAACTTCTCGGCATTGCCAAAGACACGCGCGAAAGCCTGGACGCGCATATCGCGCAGGCGGAGGAGGCGGACATTCTCGTGACCATCGGCGGCGCGTCCGTGGGGGATCACGATCTCGTCCATGACGCCTTGAGCGCGCGCGGGCTCGACCTCGATTTCTGGAAAATCGCCATGCGGCCCGGCAAGCCGCTGATGTTCGGACGGCTCGGACGGCAATTCGTGCTCGGGGTGCCCGGCAATCCGGTGTCGTCCTATGTCTGCGGGCTGGTTTTTCTGGTGCCGCTCATCAGGCGCCTCATCGGGCATGACGCGGCAGAACCCGCCTATGAGACGGCGCGGCTGACGCGCGATCTCGAGGCCAACGGGCCGCGGCAGCATTATATGCGCGCCATATTCGACCAGACAGAGCAGGCGCAGAACGGCGGGTCATTGGGCGTCCGGACCGTCGAGTCACAGGACAGCGCGCGGCTGGCGCTTCTGCACGCGGCGGATTGCCTGATCGTCCGGGAAGTGAACGCCCCTGCCCTGGCGGCCGGGTCGGAGGTGCGTATTCTCCGGCTGGACTAGGTTTTTCGGGCTCGGATGAGTTGTATAGGTCCGACTTTATTGGGGCGCCATAAAACAGTTGCGGAACAGGCCGTGAACATTTAAAGTGTTCATGATTTGTACGCATGTGTGATTCGGGGTTAGGGCCCACCGATTTATGTATCGGGCCGTGTTCGTCCTCAAATCACGTCGAACAGCCGATCGCGACAATTCGAACGAGCAACAAACAAAGGCGGGTGTCCTCATGTTGACGCAGAAACAGAAAAATCTCCTTTTGTTCATCAATGAAAGGCTGAAAAGCGAAGGCGTGCCGCCTTCCTTCGATGAAATG
>CAMYJA010000016.1 GCA_947258705.1 uncultured Hyphomicrobiaceae bacterium
CGCTCGATTTTCACCGACGGCTGAAGATCAACGAGCAGAATCAGTTCGGCCTGCTCAATGTGACGAAGATCCAGGATACCGATCCCGCGCAATTCAATTTTTCCGGCAATGGATTCGGGCGGCGCGGCCAAAATACGGTCTTCGCAACGGCTGAGCCGCACCTGATCATCCGCCACCAATTGATGGTCGTTGCACATGCCCCCGGAAGCGCCAGCTTCTGATTTGCCGTCTTCCAACCTGTCGATCCCATCCATGCCGGGGGGTAGATTGAGAAATCGATAAGCGAGATCCGACTTGCCGGCTCCGGAGCCCCCTCTTAGGAGAGCCGCATGATTTTGATAGGCCACACAGGTCGCATGCAGGAGAAGACTGTTCCCAGGCATGTCAAAACCGATCAATAATTGTTCCCGCCGACGCCCGCGGCCGGCAGGCAAATAATGAAGCGCGCGCCGATTATCCCGTCCGTTGCGGCATCGGCGCCATCCTGATCATCGCCTGCTTTGGCCGAGTTGCAGGCATAGCGATTTTCCGCCCATATCTTTCCCTTGTGAGCCAGAACAATTTCGCGGGAGATGCTCAGGCCCAAGCCCGAATTACGGCTGAAGGAATCGGGTTCGGGACGGTCCGTGTAGAAACGCTTGAAAATGCGATCGAGATTTTCCGGCGGTATGCCGGGACCATCATCCTCGATGGCGATTTCGATCCAATCGTTTTGTCGCCTTGCGCCGACTCTGACGGTCGATCCTTGCGGAGAAAATGAAATGGCGTTGCTTATGAGATTGTTGAGAACCTGCCCCAGGCGGCTCTTGTGCCCCTGCACGACATAGTGATCCTGTCCCGAAGGTGCGGCCGTCAGATTGAGCGCCACCTGAATGCCGTCGTCCTGGTGCAAATCATTGAAGACTTCAATGATGTCGCTCAAGAGACTGTTCAAAGCCAGCGGCTGCAGATCGCCCATGGCCAATTCCGCATCCAGACGCGAAGCGCTCGCGATATCCGTGATCAACCGGTCGAGGCGCCGGACATCGTTCTCGATTGTCTCTACGAGTTCCTGGCGCGCCTCATCCGACTTGACCAGTTTAAGCGATTCAGCAGCGCTGCGGACAGAAGTCAGAGGATTTTTCAGTTCATGCACCACATCGGCAGCAAATTTCTCGCTTGCCTCAATGCGCCGGTAAAGCGCCTGTGTCATATCGCTGAAAGCGCCGGAGAGCTGGCCGATTTCGTCGGGGCGATCCGACATGTCAGGAATTTCAGCACGCGCGCGTATCGTGCGCCTGACGTGATTGGCGGCATCGGAAAGCTTTCTCATCGGCCTGCCGATGGTTCCGGCCAGCATCAGGGTGGAAAGTATGGAGGCCAGGAACGCAGCAGCCGCAAGCACGATAAAAACCCAGCGCTCGGCTGCCAGGCGCTTGTCGATGTCGCCTCCGCGCGTGGTTAGCTGCAGCGCGCCCAGAACGGTATTCGCACGACTTACAGGCACACCAATGGAGACTATGTGCTGGCCTTTTTCATTGAGGAGCAGCAGAGGTGTCGTATCGCCGTTGAGCGCAAGGCGCACTTCGGAATAAGCATTGCCATTGGCATCGCCGATATCCTTGTATATCGGCAGGTGTACGCGTTTGATCGATGCGAGCAACCCTTGCAGACGGCGCTGCAAATCATCCCACAGCCCTGTTTCACGGCCATCAGCAACGGGCGGGAGATTGCTTCTCAAAATCTGGCCCTGGGTCAGCAGAGTATCCGAATCGATGATGAGCGTACCGTCGGGGCTGTATATGCGGGCGCGGGTGTTGGTGGGGCGAACCAGCTTTCGAATTATGGAAGCAACCAATTCCGGCTTAATCGGAAATTCCAGAGCCGAAAAACCAGCATCTCCTATCTCATTCCCTCCCGCTATATCGCTGGCCAGCAACTCGTCGTCGTCGAGGTTTAAGCCACTCGGAGTGGATGTGGCGCTGCGGGCAATCGCGGCGGCGATTATTTCACCCTGGGTTTTCAGATTGGACGTTGCATCTTCTATCAACCATTTTCTTGTCTGGCTGAAATAAAAGACACCGACAATAAGGATAAGGATGCCGACCAGGTTGAACACGAACAGGCGGGCGGTGAGACTGCGAAAGCGAAATCTCCACGTAATTTTTCCGCGCAGCCAGTTCAATTGCTCCTGGGCTCGCTCGACCCAGGACTTCAACGCCCCAGGGATGCCGTGTAAACGCCAGTTCCTGTCCGTGTCGACGGCCATAACAGATGCAGCTTTCTCAAGATTCCTTGAAACGGTACCCGACACCATAGAGGGTTTCGATAACGTCGAATTTCTGATCCGCGACCTTGAATTTCTTCCGTAGCCTCTTGATGTGGCTATCGATGGTGCGGTCATCAACATATACCCGATCATCATAGGCCGCGTCCATTAATGCGTCGCGGCTTTTGACCACGCCGGGGCGTTGAGCAAGTGCCTGTAAAATCAAAAATTCGGTCACGGTCAGCGTAATATTGTTGCCGTCCCAGTGACAGGTGTGGCGCTCGGGGTCGAGCTTGAGCTTGCCCCGCTCAAGCATCGTCGTCTGATCCGAGCTTGTCGGCGCCGTTTCACGCGCCTTGCTGCGTCTCAGAATCGCTTTGATGCGTTCCAGCAGCAGACGTTGGGAGAACGGTTTGGCGATGTAGTCATCCGCTCCCATTTTCAGGCCGAACAATTCGTCGATTTCATCATCTTTCGACGTCAGAAATATAACCGGGAGGTCTGTTTTCTGGCGCAAATGGCGCAGAAGTTCCATGCCATCCATGCGCGGCATCTTAATGTCGAGAACTGCCAGATCGGGCGGCGTTTCGGTCAGGCCTTCCAGCGCGGAAACCCCGTCATTATAGGTCATTACGTTGTAGCCATCTGTCTCTAGGGCTATGCGCAACGACTTCAGGATATTTCTATCGTCGTCTACCAGTGCAATCGTATTTGAAATTTTCATGCTCTTTTTGTCCCCAGGGCTGGAGCTTTGGTCGCGTCGTTTGTGTTCTTAATCAGCGCGAAATGTGGCTAGAATATACTGTATTGTTCGGAATGAATGTTACATGAATAGTTTTTTGAAAAAAACCGGAAAGAATCCGGCTTTGGTTCGGATTTTGCACTGTTAATCCACGCGTCGGCGTCAGATTGCTCCAGGGCTTGAATTTTTGATAGACTTTGCCGTGCTGAGATGCACATTTAATGGGCAACATTTCATCTATATGGACATGAAATCGTGCGTTCGTGAGACTTGTCAATGTTTTCCGGCTCATCCGGAGTTTGTAGCAGAGGTACTTAATAATGAACCGTCAGCTATTGAACGGACTTGAAGATGATAGATAAAGTATTTCCGATTGAGAATCCAGGCACGATTCATCGCAACAACAGTCAGGCTGAGCTATACGAGCTATCCATTGAACGCAAGGAAGGGCAGATTGCCTCGACCGGTGCGTTGACGGCGATCACGGGGCAGCATACCGGGAGATCCGCAGGGGACAAGTTCACAGTTCGGGATATGACGACCGAAGACAATGTCTGGTGGGACAACTCCAAATCCATAACATCCGAGCAGTTCGAGAGACTCTATCAGGACTTTCTCGCCCATGCCGAGGGGCGCGAGCTTTTTTGTCAGGAGCTCTATGTCGGAGCGGACAAAAAATACCAACTGCCAACGCGAGTCTACAGCGAATATGCTTGGCATGCGCTCTTTATCCAGAACCTCATGATCGAGATCTCTGAAGCGGAGCTCGAAAAGTTCGAGGCCGAATTCACCATTGTCGACCTGCCGAGCTTCAAGGCCGATCCGGCGTTGCATGGCGTTGACACTGAAACCGTCATCGCTGCCGATTTCAACCGGCGCCTGGTCCTGATCGGCAATACATCCTATGCGGGCGAGATGAAGAAATCGGCTTTCACCTTTCTCAATTACACACTGCCCGAACGCGGGGTCATGCCTATGCATTGTTCGATCAATGAAGGTGCCACCGGGGATACAGCCATATTCTTCGGCCTGTCAGGCACCGGCAAGACAACCCTTTCTGCCGATCCGCACCGGACCCTGATCGGCGATGACGAACATGGCTGGTCGGAAAACGGCGTCTTTAATTTCGAAGGCGGCTGCTATGCCAAGATGATCAAGCTTTCTCCGGAAGCGGAACCTGAGATCCATGACGCCGTCAATCGCTTTGGCGCGGTGCTCGAGAACGTGGTGCTCAAGGGCCGGAGGCGGGAGCCGGATTTCGACGACGGCTCACTGACGGAAAATACACGTGGCGCCTATCCGCTCTCGTTTATTCCCAATGCCAGCAAGACCGGAACCGGCGATCATCCGAAAAATATCGTCATGCTGACCGCGGATGCCTTCGGTGTCCTGCCGCCGCTTTCGAAGCTGTCACCAAGTCAGGCAATGTATCATTTCCTTTCCGGATACACCGCCAAGGTTGCCGGAACCGAAAAGGGGGTGACGGAACCGACGGCGACATTTTCGACATGCTATGGCGCTCCGTTCATGCCGCGGCACCCGAGTGTTTACGGCAATCTTCTGCGCGAGCTTATCGCCAAGCATAATGTGGATTGCTGGCTCGTGAATACAGGTTGGACCGGTGGCAAATACGGCGTCGGCAACCGGATGCCGATCAAGGAAACGCGTGCGCTTCTGAGTGCCGCTCTTTCGGGTGCTCTGGCCGGTGTCGAATTCAGAACCGATCCGATATTCGGTTTTGACGTGCCGGTGGCGGTTGAGGGGGTCGACACGAAAATTCTCGATCCTCGTGGGACCTGGGACGACCCGGATGCTTATGACGCCCAGGCAAAGGCGCTTGCCGACATGTTCGTTGAGAACTTCGCCACATTTGAGAGCCATGTCGATCGTGATGTGCTCGAGGCAGCTCCGCAATTGCGCGCAGCGGCGGAATAGTCTAAGCCTTAGCCGATTTTGAGAACCAAATATGTGAATGTTTGATGCGGCGTCCGAAGATGCATGTCGGCGTTGGTCTCTAAGCTAAACTGGGAGAGCATGAAATGACAGATACGAGTGGACCACAGGCTGAGGTTGAAACGGACTTCAAGGTCAGTTTCAATGAGAGCACTGTGGTTTGCATGAGACCGGATGGCGTTGTCGACCAGGTCGATTGGGCTGATCTCGAAGCTGTGACCCTCGAGGCGACCATGGCAGAGCATCCTGAACCTCAACATATATGGATCATGTGGGGCGAGGAGCGCAAATCCGGATGCGTTTTCCCAGGCCGCGCGGAAGGAAGCAGCGAGATCGTCGAGGAAATGAAAAGGCGGCTTCCCAAATTCGATCACAGGGCTTTTGTGAGTGCTCTTAACAGCGACGAGCACAAGACCTTTATCGTTTGGCAATCGGAGGAACTGGCAAAAGCCACGGCCGAGGCCTCGGATGAGGCTTCGGGCGGCGAAGAACAAAATCCGTTTCTCGGCAGTTGAAATGATCAAGGCGATGCCGGAACGCTGATCCCGGGCAGCCACTCAAACCGATATCTTGACATTTAAGAGCATTCTCAATGAAGGGCGTCATTGCCGCAGGACATGAGGTGACCGCAAAGGCGGGGGCCGATATTTTGCGCGCGGGCGGCAATGCCTTTGACGCAGCTCTTGCCGCCATGTTTGCCTCAACCGTGCCGGAAACCGTTCTCTCGTCCATTGGCGGTGGCGGCTTTCTCATGGCGCACCGTCAGGACCCTGACGGCGACGGCGCTCAAACGGATCTATACGATTTCTTCGTCGATACGCCGCTCCGAAAGCGCGACATGGAGGAAATCGACTTTCACGGCATAGACGCCGATTTCGGACCGGCCACGCAGGAATTTCATATTGGCGTCGGATCATCCGCAAGCCCCGGGATTATACCAGGCGCCTATGCGGTGCACAAAGATCTTTGCACTCTGCCCATGTCCGATATTCTGGCGCCTGCCATCAAGGCCGCGCGCGAGGGTGTCGCCGTCGATGATTTTCATGCCTATCTCTTCACGATTATCAGGCCGATCCTGATGGCCAGCCCGGCCGTATCACAACTTTTCGCCCCTGAAGGCACGCTTTTGAAGTCCGGTGAAATATTTCAAAATGAGGCGCTGGCCGAAACATTGGAACAGCTTGCACGGCAGGGGGAGGCGCTATTTTCTCATGGCGCGGTGGGACAATCCATTGTCCGCCAATCAAGCGAGGAAGGCGGGCATCTCTCATTTGAAGACCTGAACGGTTATGAAGTCATAAAACGCGCACCGCTGTTCTGGCGGCATGGGGAGATGACGCTTGCGCTCAATCCGGCACCGGCTCAAAGCGGTGCGCTCATCGCTTATGGTCTTGGGCTCATCGATGAGGTGGCGGCGCGCAAGGCGGCGCCTGCCGACATTTTCGATCTCGTTGAAGTCATGTCCCTTACCAACCGGGCAAGGGCGGACCATGGTAGCGGTCTCGTTTCACGGCTCGACCGCGACATTATATGCGCGCAGCTTGATGCGGCATTTGACCACAAACCCTTTTCGCGGGGCACGACCCAAATCAGCGTGATCGACGAAAATGGAAATGGCGCTTCCGTGACGCTCTCGAATGGCGAGGGGAACGGGCATATGGTCGGGGATCACGGCTTCATGCTCAATAATATGCTGGGCGAAGACGATCTTCATCCGCAGGGCTTTCATCAGTGGGAAACCGGCAAGCGTTTGTCGACCATGATGGCGCCGACGATCATGACCGGGCCCGATGGTGAATTGCTGGCGCTCGGCTCCGGGGGATCGAACCGTATTCGAACCGCAATCCTGCAGGTGCTGCATTATCTCATCGATCAGGGCAAAGATCTTGCACAAGCCGTGGAGCATCCGCGCGTACACCTTGAAAGGGACGGTGTGTTGAGTTTTGAGGATCTTTTTGGCGATGAAACGCGCTCGCAACTCTTGAAACGTTACCCGGATGCGCATCCGTGGCCCGAGCCCAACATGTTTTATGGAGGTGTCCACTGTGCCGAGCGTCTGAAGGATGGACTGTTTGCCGGCGCCGGAGATCCGCGCCGGAATGGTGTGGCAATTATAGTGGAGTGACGTAAAGCCCATGTCGAACAGATCTATCGGACTGAGCGAGGCCCTGCATGAGTACCTCCTTGCACATTCGGCGGATGAGGCCGAAATCCTGCGCGAATTGCGGGCAGAAACCGCGACCATGGTTGAGCGCAATATGCAGATCGCGCCCGAGCAGGGGCAGTTCATGGCCCTTCTGGCAAAGCTTCTGGGCGCCAGGCGCTATCTCGAGATAGGAACCTTCACGGGTTACAGCGCGCTTGTCATGGCCATGGCACTGCCCCGGGACGGCGAGGTCGTGTCGCTCGACAACAATCCGGATTTTATAAAAATCGCCCGTCGTTATTGGGAAAAATCCGGCTTCGACGGTCGCATCGCGCTTCATCTCGCACCGGCAATGGAGACCCTCGATCGCTTGATTGGCGATGGTGAAGACGGCTCATTCGATATTGCTTTTATCGATGCCGACAAGGAAAATTATGCGGGGTATTATGAGCGCTGCCTCACACTGCTGCGCCCCAACGGGCTGATCATGCTCGACAATGTGCTGTGGGACGGAGACGTTCTGGATCCCGAAAACAACAAGTCGAGCACGGTGGCAATTCGCGCCATTAACGAATTTGTACGAAGCGATAAACGGGTCGAGATCGCCATGATCCCGGTGGGCGACGGGATCACGTTAGTCCGCAAAATCTGACGTGGAGAGGATCGGCTGGAAGTCCAGGCCGGCATCGGCGAAGGCCTGAACCGCTCCTTCTTCCCGGTCGACGATGGTCACGACACGGATAATATCGGCGCCTTCCGCCTTCAGGGCTTCCGCCGCCTTGAGCGATGAACCGCCGGTGGTTGTCACGTCCTCTATGACAATGATGCGCTTACCTGCCATTGTCTCTTCTTTTGCAAGCCCCTCTATGAGACTTTTGGTGCCGTGGCCCTTGGCTTGCTTGCGCACGAAGAACGATCCGATCGGGCGGCCTTCGGCATGGGAAATCGCGGCGATGGAGGCTGCCAGCGGAACCGCACCCATTTCCAGCCCTCCGATGAGATCGGCATCCAGGCCGCTCAAACTGTCGAGCACCAGTGTGGCGATGAGATGAGCCCCCTCGGCATCCATCATTGTCGGCTTCATGTTGAAATAGAAATTCGATGTGCGGCCGGATGCCAGGGTGACCTCTTCGCCGCTCTGCAAGGATCTCTCGCGAATGATTTCAATCAGGCGGGCACGCTTGTCATTATCGTCAGGCATGTCATTTCCTGCTTGTTTCAGATTTGTCGGCCTTGTCTTTAACATGCGCACCGATGTGTCAAGGAGGGGAATGAGATAAGTTGGGTATTATTCGCCCTCGTCCATAATCTCTCGGATCTTTTTTTCTTCCCAGTCCTTGATCCTGCTTTTGCCGCTGCGCTTAAAGGACGAAAATGTCCGAGCCCAGTGGAAGATCACGCCCGCCCCCCAACCGAGCAGAACCCAGTGCACCCACCAGGATTTGTCATCATAAAGATCAATCAGCCCGAGGACCGGTAGAACAAACGCAAAAACGATCAAATGGGTGTAAAATCCCCTGATTTCCGCCACCCGGCTTTTTGCCGCTTCATATTTTTCATTTTGATCCATGCTTCCGGCTCCTCTTGGCTTTGTGCCGGATGCGGTGCATGTTCGATCGGGCACGGTGTGCTTGGTGATGCCCGATTATAGGCTGATGATCGTGTTTTAAAATTGATATTGCAAAATTCATCGAGAACATGGGGCGGATGTGAAAAAGAGACCGGCCGGGGCTGGGCAAAAGAAGTTTTTTTGATGTAATATGCGACACAATAAAATTTTCAGAGAGTTATGGGAGGTAGTGTGTACGTGATTCAGACCATGAATGACATTGTTCACCCGGGTGCGATTGTTGAACCCGATCCTGATTTTCCAGATGCACCCGAGGGCTGGGCAAAACCCGCGGCGGCCGAAATCGGCGTTACGCTCGGGATAGAGCTCGACGAAGATCATTGGGAGGCAGTCAGGGTAATTCAGGGATGCTACAAGGATGAGCCCGCACCGCGCCTGAGGCTGGTCAGAGATGCCCTTGACGCGCGCTTTAAGGATAAGGGCGGTTTCCGATATCTGACAGAAATATTTCCCAGCGGACCCATCACCCAGGCCTGTCTGATCGCCGGCGTGGAACCGCCGGCGGGAAGCACCAGCATGAGTTTCGGTTCGGTGGCCTAGCCGAATACATATTCAGACGTTCAGACGCGCAGCATGATCTGATGTCTGATTTTTTCGCCTATCAGGCGGTGTGGGGTGGCACGCAATGACATTACTCGAGATCCTTGCGGTATTGCTTGGCCTGTCCGCCATATTCGGTATTCTAAATCACCATTTTTTACGCCTTCCACACACGATCGGTCTGGTGGTTATCGCGCTCGCCGCCTCGGGAGGCGTGGTGCTTCTCGACCTGTTTGCACCCTCATACGGCATTGGCGAAACAATTCGCCGCGAA
This sequence comes from uncultured Hyphomicrobiaceae bacterium, assembly GCA_947258705.1. GTDB lineage: Bacteria > Pseudomonadota > Alphaproteobacteria > Rhizobiales > CAMYJA01 > CAMYJA01. The sequence continues at coordinate 9,534 of CAMYJA010000016.1, forward strand.
CTCGGTAATATCGATTTTCATGATGCGTTGATGGAAGGATTTCTGTCGGCGTTGCTCTTTGCAGGCGCCGTTCATATCGATATCTCGGAAATCGCGCAGCGGAAATGGGCGATCATAGTGATGGCTACGGTAGGCGTCCTTTTGTCGACATTCGTTGTCGGCGGGCTGATCTATTATTTTGCCGGCCTGCTTGGGCTTGATCTCCCCTTCATCTGGGCGCTTGTTTTCGGATCGCTTATTTCGCCAACCGATCCGGTGGCGGTTCTGGGTATACTGAAACGGGTGACCGTGCCGCCTCTCCTGCAGGCCAAGATTGCCGGCGAATCCCTCTTTAACGACGGTGTCGGAGTCGTCGTCTTCACGATCATGGTGGCGATCGCAACGGGATCGGGCGGCCAGGGCGGCGCGATCGGAGCGGTCGAAATCGCTACCTTGTTTCTGGCCGAGGCGTTCGGCGGCGCCATCCTCGGCCTGGTTTTCGGCTATATGGCCTTTCTGATGATGCGGTCGCTTGACGAATACACGCTTGAGGTGATGATCACGCTGGCGCTCGTTCTGGTGACTTATGCGACGGCTCTCCATCTCCACATATCGGGGCCGATTGCCGTTGTCGTCGCCGGTATTCTTATCGGCAATCACGGCGCCCAGTTTGCCATGAGCAAGCATACGCGTACCCATATCTTCAATTTCTGGGAGCTGACCGACGAGATCCTTAACTCAGTCCTCTTCCTGTTGATCGGTCTTGAAATTCTCGTCATCGGCGTCAATTTCAAATTTGCGTGGCTCGCATTTCTGGCAATCCCGGTCGTTCTTCTGGCCCGCCTGATTGCGGTGTCTCTGCCGATCGGCCTCCTTGGCATCCGGGAGAAATTCACCGAAGGGGCCATCTGGGTGCTGACCTGGGGCGGGCTTCGAGGCGGTATATCGGTGGCCCTGGCGCTGTCGCTGCCTGCGGGGCCATATAAACCGCTCATTCTGTCGGCGACCTATGCGGTTGTCGTTTTCTCGATAATCATCCAGGGGCTGACGATGGAGCGGCTTGTGCGCAAGCTCATCAAAACGCCGCCCGAGACCATACCCGGCAGCGCCGAGCCCGAAGCGGAGATCGATGCCGCCATATCGCCATCGGGGCCGGAGATCGACAAGCAGGATTAGTGTGCGGCCTCCCAGTTCTCGGCGGCTGCGGCATCTACTTTGAGCGGAACCCTCAGGGACTGCGCCGGCTCGGGCGCGCGCTCCATGATTTCGGTTGCCGTATCAATCAGTTTTTTGGCGTCCGACTTTTTGACCTCGAAAATCAATTCGTCATGGACCTGCAGGAGCATAGTGGCCGCCAGTTTCGCCTTCTTCAATGCCAGGGGCATCCTGATCATGGCCCGGCGGATGATATCGGCGGCCGATCCCTGAATGGGGGCATTGATGGCGGCGCGTTCGACAAAGGCACGACGCTGCTGACTTTTCGAATTGATTTCCGGGTAATGTATTTTTCGTCCGAATATGGTCGTCACAAAACCGTTTTTACGAACCTCGTCCTTGGTCGCTTCCATATAATCCCGGATGCCGGGGAAGCGGGCGAAATAGGTCTTGATGTAATCACCTGCCTCGCCGCGGGAAATGCCGAGCTGGTTGGCGAGGCCAAAAGCGGATATTCCGTAAATGATGCCAAAATTTATGGCCTTGGCGCGCCTGCGAACGGATGGATCCATATCTTTGATCGGGACATCGAACATTTCGCTGGCCGTCATGGCGTGAATATCGAGGCCTTCCGCAAAGGCTTGTTTCAGCGCTTCGATATCCGCAATATGCGCAAGCACGCGTAGTTCGATCTGGCTGTAGTCGGCGGAGACAAGGCTTTTGCCTTTGTCGGCGATAAAGGCCGTGCGAATCTCGCGGCCTTCTTCTGTGCGTATGGGAATGTTTTGCAGATTTGGATCTGTGGAGGCGAGGCGGCCCGTCGTTGTCGCTGCCATGGCGTAGGAGGTGTGGATGCGTCCCGTATCGGGATTGATGAATTCGGGCAATGCATCGGTATAGGTGCTTTTAAGTTTGGCCAGTTGACGTGCTTCGAGCACCGTATGAATGAGGCCCTTCACTTCTTCATCTACCGCATCGTCGGCGAGAAGGTCTTCGAGCACACCGGCACCAGTAGCCCAGGCGCCGGTCTTGGTTTTCTTGCCACCGGGAAGGCCGAGTTTGTCGAAGAGAATTTCGCCCATCTGTTTCGGGCTGGCTATATTGAATTCCTCTCCGACCCGGGTGTGAATATCGGCCTCGAGCGCCCCAAGTCTCTGGGCGAATTTGCCGGACAGCCGCGCCAGGATCGCGCGGTCGACCTTGACGCCGGCGCGTTCCATGTCCGTCAGTATCGGGGATAGCGGCCGTTCCAGCGTTTCATAGACGGTCGTCAAACCCTCCCCGGCAAGACGCGGCTTCAATATGTGCCAAAGGCGCAAGGTGATGTCGGCGTCCTCGGCCGCATAGGGAACGGCCTTTTCCAGCGGTACGCGATCGAATGTCACCTGTGTCTTTCCCGAACCCGCAACATCGGCGAACTTGATGCAGACATGACCGAGCCAGCGCTCTGCAAGCTCGTCCATATTGTGCCGCCCGCGCCCCGCGTCCAAGGCGTATGACATGAGCATGGTATCGTCGAAAGGCTTGATATCGATGCCGTAGCGCAGAAGAACGAGACGGTCATATTTCAGGTTCTGGCCGATTTTTAGAACGGCATCGTCTTCGAGTAGCGGCTTTAAGAGCTTCAGGGCCTTCTTTCGTTCAATCTGTTCGATGGTGCCTACGCCATCGAGATCGAGACCGTCGCTTGCCCTGTGAGCCAGAGGCACATAGCAGGCAGCGCCGGGTTCGACGCTCATGGACAGTCCGATCAGGTTGGCACGCATTGCATCGAGACTGTCGGTTTCGATATCAAAACTGCAATATCCTTTTGCGCGGGCGGCATCGATCCAGCGTTTGAGCGCGGCGGAGGTGGTCACCTTTTCATAACGGGCAGGATCGACCGGAATGGCCTTGATTCTCTCAAGCCGTGCCGCGGCACAGGCTGCGGGACTGTTCTCTTGAAGCTCCTTGCCCCCTGTTTTCCGGGTCTTCCGCGATGGCGTTTTTTTCTTCTCCTGAACCGATGGTTTGCGGGTCGGAGCGGGCGGCACTTCCATGTCGAGCGCGCTGGCAATGCGGGCGGAAAGCCGCGAAAATTCCATTTCGGCCAGGAAGGCCAGAAGATTGCCATCACGGGGCTTGGCGACGGCCATGTCCTCGATAGGCACATCGATATCCACGTCCTGCCGCAAGGTGACGAGATCGCGCGACAAACGGGCCTGATCGGCAAATTCGATCAGATTTTCGCGGCGCTTGTTCTGCTTTATTTCATCGGCCCGCGCCAGGATCGTATCCAGGTCGCCATACTCATTGATCAATTGGGCGGCGGTTTTCACCCCAACGCCGGGCACGCCGGGAATGTTGTCGCTTGAATCGCCGGCCAGCGACTGGAGATCGATCACCCTGTCCGGCCCAACGCCGAATTTTTCAAGCACCTCCGGTTCACCGATGCGCCGGTTTTTCATGGTGTCGAACATTTCAACGGATGGCGATATGAGCTGCATCAGATCCTTGTCGGAAGACACGATGGTGACGCTGGCGCCAGCCTCCGAGGCAAGACGCGCATAGGTGGCGATCAGGTCGTCGGCCTCGAATCCCTCCTTTTCGACACAGGCGACGTTGAATGCCTTTACCGCATCGCGGATGATGGGGAACTGCGGCACGAGATCCTCGGGTGCAGGCGGCCGGTGGGCTTTATATTCTTCGTAGATGTCATTGCGGAAGGATTTGCCCGAATAATCCAGTATGACCGCCAGATGGCTTGGTTTCTCGACGTCGTTGGTATCCTGCAAAAGCTTCCAGAGCATCTGGCAAAAGCCATGAATGGCGCCGACCGGCAGGCCGTCCGATGGCCGCGACAGTGGCGGCAGCGCGTGATAGGCCCGGAATATATAAGCCGACCCGTCGATCAGGTATATGTGGTCACCGGCCCTGATCGGCTTTGAGACCCCCGAGGCGCTCGAAGCAGCTTTGGCTTTTGGTTTTTTCTTGTCTTTTGTCTTGGCTTTGGTCATGGGGCCGACTATAGAGCGGGCTTGCAACCGGGTCAGGTGCAAAAATGCGCTTATGGGCAGTTTTTACGCATTATACGAACTGATGCGAAAAATACGCAAATGCGACTTGTCAACAAATCCAGTATTCGTATATTTGAATGTTCTACCTAAAATAGTTTTGAATGAATGTGGGAGGCGCAAGTGAGCATCGAATTCGGCGGCAAGCAGATTCCTGTTTCGCAAACCGGTTTTCTTGAAAATCTGGAAGACTGGAGTGAGGATCTGGGACGCGAGATAGCCAAAGTGGAAAATATCGAATTAAGCGACAAACATTGGGATGTCATCAATTTTCTCCGCGATGAATACCTCAATAATAATCAAAACCAGCCCAATACGCGCGCGATCGTCAAGGCGATGTCGGACAAATGGGGCGAGAAGGTCGGTCAGCGGGATGTCTATGAGTTGTTTCCGAAAGATCCGTCCAAACAGGGTGGCCGCATAGCCGGCCTGCCGGAGAGCCGCCGCAAGGGCGGCTACTAAGTCCGAAAACAGTCAATCAGCGACGACAAAAAACCAATGCCCTCCATGGGAGGGCATTGGCAGGAGGCAGATTGGTGCAGATGGTCTCTTTATGAACATCTGCACCTGGATCTGGGTAGAGGAATTCGTATTATCCGTTATCGCTAAAGGCTTCCTGAGCCCAGGCCGGATATTGCTCGAATTCAAAATCGCCGGCTGATGCGGCGGTCGATACGCCGGCCAGGCCAGCAGCGACGATTGCGATTGTCAAAAACTTCTTCATGGTTATTCTCCTATTGGTTTGCCTCAGTTAAATGATGGCGGAAAACTAAATTGTTCCGTTGCCATGCTCGAGAGATAGGTTCGATCGGTAAGACAAAAAGGGGTAATCAAGCGGTGGTGAATATGTGTGCGGTGTTGTGAGAATCGCGTGATCTCATCGTGATTGAGGCGTGATCAGCGCCCGATCAATTGATGGGGCCCAGATGTTCATCCCCGCGCCCGGGCCGTCATAATTCTCGCTTATTGGTGGTCCGGTTACGCCTCGTCCTTAAAAACAAGAGATTGCCGGAAACAACCGCTTCGGCTATGTTCGGCGTCGAATTAAGCCCAAACCGCACCCGTAGCTCAGCTGGATAGAGCGCCGCCCTCCGAAGGCGGAGGTCAGAGGTTCGAATCCTCTCGGGTGCGCCATTTTTTGTCTCACGCGCTGAAGGCGCTCCGACGGGGCGGGCCAACGGCCCGGCGACACGCTTGTGCCGCTTGGCGCGTTCGAAGTTTTTCCGCGAAGCGCGCCAAATTCTCATGTATTACCCGGCATTCCATGCAATCAGCCCCAGCAATCAACGGCACCATGCCACTGCGGATGGGAAGGGCATGGCAGCAATGGCTGTGGGGCGCTCTTGGGCGGCAGCATCAGCCGTGACAATATGCAGGAAGTGGTAACGTGATGAAAAAAACATATTTTTCAGGTCTCTTCAGCAGAATTATCCACTGATACCAATCAGTGCATGGGTGATTTGCGTACGCTTGGTATAGAATAGTGTTTTGCCATTTCTGAGAAAGCGATCCGACAGTCTCAGATGTTTGATCGCAGCCAAATGGGGGCGTTTCGTTACCAACCGTTACGTCTTCCACATCGCATTAACAATGGGCGGGAGCTATCCCGGATTAAATCATGCAGAAACTTATCTACCTGTTATTCACCATCGTTTTCCTGATTGCTGCCGGTATTACCTTTCTATTGATTGCCGCCCCAACAGATCTGATACGCGATCAAATCACCTCATTGGTCAAACAAAAAACCGGTCGCGACCTCATCATAAACGGCGAAACATCATTCTCGGTGTTTCCAAGCCTGGGATTACAGATCCGGGATGTCGCGCTTTCAGGCCCTGCTTCCAATCCACGACGGCTCCTTTTGAAAATGGAGGGGCTCAGGGCCAATGTTTCACTGCTGCCGCTGATACGGCAAAAAATCGAAGTGAACAGTTTCGTGCTGGACCAGCCGCAATTCGATCTCTGGGTGGACCGGAAGGGTGTGCCGTCATGGGAGTTTGCCTCCGGTGCGAATAGCGACGTTATGAGACAGGCTCATCGGAATGAGGGACCGCGCCTCATTCGTGTGTCCAATGACCAGCTGCCGCCCGAGCTTCAGGAGTTTGTGCGCAACAGCAGCGGTGGCAAGCAAGCGCTTCAGTCCGCACAGCGGCTTGAGGGATTGTTCAAGGATTTGAGCCTGGAGAAGGTATCGATCAACAAGGGCGCTTTGCGATATGAAGACCAGCGCACAGGCGCCAAACATTTGCTGGAAGGCATCGATCTCAGGCTGGGGCTTTCCGATCTTGCAAATCCACTCAATGCGGATGGCGGATTTTTATGGCAACGGGAACGCGTTACATTCGACGGCCGCCTGGCCTCTCCAATTGGAATTCTCAACGGGAAGAACTCCGAACTCGCGCTCAATATTGGTGGTGAACGGTTGTCGGCAAAGTTTAACGGCTCCATTGCCGTCATGGGCGGCTTCAGGGCGGACGGCAATCTGTCCGCAAAGACCCCGGCCGTTGACGGACTGTTGAACTGGCTGGCTGCAGGAAGCGGCCAGAGCCTGGGGGGAGCCGCTTCATTGCAATCGGCTGTTTCCGCCGATCAATCGGGAGCGCATTTTAAAAAGGTCAAACTCTCGCTTCGCGGTGTAGATGGCGATGGCGATATTTCTGTCAATATAAATGGAGACCGGCCCTCCATGAGGGGCACGCTTCATTTTGCCCTGCTCGACATCAGTCAGCTATTGTCCAGCAATCCCGGCCGAAGTGCCGCAGGGGGGGCACCCTCGGGCGGGACGAGCGATCCCGACAGACAAGTCAATCAAGAGCCGGCGCAGATTTCGGGTGGCGGCGCAGGTTCTGCCGGGCGGCCCGTAAATAGCGCCGGGGCGGGTTGGAGCCGGGCTCCGATCGTCGCCGCGGGACTGAACGCCATCAATGCGCAGCTGGTCGCGACGGTCGATCGTTTGCAGCATGACAAGCTGAAAATCACCGACAGCCGGCTGGTCACATTGCTCGACAATGGCCAGTTGAGAATTAATATTGAAAAAGCCTCGCTATATGGCGGGCGCGGAACGGGCCGGATCAGTGTCGACGGTGCCAGGCGTGTCCCCAAGCTGTCCGCCAGTATGCTGATCAACAATGTCTCGGCCTTGCCCCTCCTGAAAGACGCTGCCGATTTCGGCTGGATTGACGGGCGTGGCCAGATTGCCGTCAACATTTCCGGGCAAGGCGCCTCCCAACACGCCATGGTGAATTCCATGGCCGGGGATGGGCGCATCAATTTCAGCGATGGCGCCATAGTCGGTGTCAACATTCCGCAGATGATTCGCGGTTTCCAGGCCGGCAACGTCACGGGGGTCACGAAAAACGATACGCAGAAAACCGACTTCAGCGAACTCTCGGGAACATTCACCATAACAAAAGGCATTGCCAGCAACCGCGACCTGCGATTGATCGGCCCCCTTGTCAGAATGGACGGCGCCGGCGTTGTTGATATTCCGAGAAAGTATGTTGATTACAAACTCATGCCGAAACTGGTGGCGAGCCTCGCTGGACAGGGCGGCGGTTCCACTCTTGGCGGAATTGAGATTCCTGTGCGCGTGCAGGGGCCGTGGTCGGCGCCCAGCATCGTTCCCGATCTGGCCGGGCTTGTGAACAATCCGGATCAGGCGGTTGAGTCAGCCAAAAAAATCTTCAAAGGCTTCAAGAAACAGATGGATGGCAATGACGTGGAAGGCATAGTGAAGGGAATTTTCGGTGGCCAGTAAGCCATGTCCATCCGACGATGTTTTATCTGTTTAACGCCTGCTTTTTTTCTTGAAATGCGCCGCGAACGCATGCGATAGGGGCGTCGTTGCCGGTTAAAGGCAACCGTCATGACAATTGGGAGAGGCGATGAATGTCCGTGGAAGAGTTCGGCACTGATACAGCCTTTGGGGACGGGCCGACAGACCGGGATACGCGCGGCTCATGTGCCGGTAGCGCTGATATGAACGAGGTTCAGGCAAAAGACTATTTTTGCCTTGAGGATGGCCAGCGATTTGCCGGCAAGCATTTACTCGTGGATCTCAAGGGCGCCAAGCGACTGGACGATATCGATTTTATCGAGGATACGCTCCGGCGATGCGTGTCGGTGACGGGCGCCACCCTGTTGCATATTCACCTGCATCATTTTACACCGTTTGGCGGTGTTACGGGCGTGGCCGTTCTGGCTGAATCGCATATCAGCATTCATAGCTGGCCCGAGGAGAATTTCGCTGCATTCGATATCTTCATGTGCGGTGACACAAAGCCGGAAAAGGCGCTGGATGTGCTGCGCGAGGCGTTTCGTCCCGAACATCTGGACGTGAAATCCGTAAAACGCGGGCGCGTCGATGACATCCGGTGAAAACTGGATTGAGGAAACGCTCCACTCGAGCTGGCGTGTTCGGCTCAAGCCAAGCCGCGTTCTTCACGATATTCGTACGGAGCATCAGCATCTCGTCATTTTCGACAATGACGATTTCGGCCGCGTGCTGATGCTTGACGGTATCGTCCAACTGAGCACTCGGGACGAATTCATCTATCATGAGATGATGGCGCATGTGCCGCTGTTCGCGCTTGGGGAGCGCGCAGCCGATGTTCTGATCATCGGCGGCGGCGATGGCGGGGTTCTGAGAGAAGCGCTCAAGCATGAGAGCATCCGCTCCACGGTGATCTGCGAAATCGATCAGGGCGTCATAGATTTATCGCTGAAATATCTGCCTGAAATTTCGGCGGGCGCGTTTGACGATCCGCGCGTTGAAACCGTAATTGCCGATGGCACCAGGTTTATCCTGGAGAGCGGGCGGCGTTTTGACGCCATACTGGTCGACTCAACCGATCCCATCGGTCCCGCAGCCGCGCTTTTCACGAAAGAATTTTACACCGCCTGCAAAGACGCTTTGAAGGCGGGCGGCGTATTGGTGGCCCAGAACGGTCTGCCTTTCGCACAGCCGGACGAGATAGCGCGAACATGCTCGTTTTTCAGGGAGACCGGGTTTGACGATTCTCACGCCTATCTTGCAACGACCCCCTCATATTTCGGCGGGCCCATGTCGTTTGCCTGGGGTGCGCTTGACGATCAATTGCGCCATACTGATCTCGATACGCTTGCGTCGCGCTTTGAACGATCGGGAATTGCCGGTAAATATTATACGCCGGAGGTGCACAAGGCGGCCTTTGCCTTGCCGCAATATGTGAAGAAGCTTGTCGAGGCCGAGGCCTGATTCATCCCGATGGCGTCGTGATCATCAGCGGACAGTCGAGCGCGTTGGCAAGGGCCTTCAGGTTTTTACCGTCCTGAACAAGTGAACCGCCAAATTCTGCGATAACGAGACCGCCACGCAGCCGTCTTATAGTCTCGCGCATGAGATCGGGCCGGTCGTCCGGAATTTGCGCGCTCAATACCTGAACTCTGCTTGACGGGTCAACGGTCTCATAGAGCTCCGCGCTTCGTTTGCCGAGCACATCGCTGTCTTCATCCGTGACGAGAATGATGGCGCCGTTCTCGGGGCTGGCGAGCAGTTCAGCGGATTTGAGCATTTTCGAGACACCATCCATGCTCTCCACTTTGAGTATAACAGGACCGGTCCGGCGTTTAGCCCCGGGGGCCACCATGAGAATGCCCCATAAATTTTCAGCACTTACAAGAAGCTCCTGAATTTCACCAAGATGGTGCAGCGCCAGCCTTTCCGTCAGCACAAGGATTGTTTCGCCAATATTCCTGTCGCAGGCGGTGCGTATGGCCCGAACCGGATGGTCGCGTACCGTCATGAATTGATGCTGCAGCATGGCGCGTTCCGCCATTTTGTTGAACTGCCTGCGCATGGAGCTTACGGCCAGAAGCGCCTCGCGCTCGATTTCGTTTCGGGATGGCTGCTTTAAGGTCTTTCCCGAAAAGGATACCGTTCGCGTAATTGTCAATTCGCTCAGGGTCTCCATCTCTTCATTATCGATGAAGAGCCCCCTTATCTCGAACTTGAACGCCTGTGCCAATCGCATGGCGGTCTCGAGTGCAATCGCATTCGGGAGGCCCGGCCTTAGTTCTATGACAACACGGCCGATGTTGCGTTCTGAGCTTTCAGCGCTCAACTGATCAGTCCTTCGTCCAACTCGACACTATCGCGGCCCGCCGAGAAATCGCGCCGCGCGATCGCAAAAGATCGCAGCCGGTCTTCAACCTTGCGATTGATCGTGCCCGGCGGGAATGAACCGTTTTCATCGCGTTCCCCCGCTTTTGTGCCGGTCAGGATCTCGATGCCCTCATCTATGTTTCCGATATCGAAGATCGCAAACCTTTTATCTGCAATGGCTTCGACGACATCTTCGCGAAGCATGAGATGCTGCACGTTTGATCTCGGTATAAGCACACCCTGACCGCCCGTCAGTCCGCGCTTGTGGCAAATATCGTAAAAACCTTCGATCTTTTCGTTGACCCCGCCGATGGCCTGAACCTCACCGCGCTGATTGACCGCGCCGGTCACCGCAAAACTTTGATTGATGGGAGTTTCGGAAAGCGACGATAAGAGGCAGTAAAGTTCGGTTGAGGAGGCGCTGTCACCGTCGACGCCGCCGTAGGATTGTTCGAATACCAGGCTTGCCGCGAGTGAAAACGGGAAGTCTTTGGCATATTGTCCGGCGAGATAGCCCCACAGGATCATGACGCCCTTGCTGTGCAGCGGGCCGCCCAGTTCGACCTCGCGCTCTATATCCGTGACCCGCCCGGCGCCGACCCTAACGCGCGCTGTTATGCGTGTCGGCCTGCCAAAGGACAATTTGCCGAGAGAGAGGACGCTGAGGCCGTTAATCTGCCCCGTCTTCTCACCTTCAGTGTCTATGAGAACTATGTCCCGGGTGATCATCTCCTCGCCCTTGTGGCGCAATCTATCGGCCCTATGGGTGCTTTCCTGAATTGACCGGGAAACGTCTTCCCTGGTGATGATTTCACGGCCCGCTTCCGATGCCCAGAAATCAGCCTCGCGAACGATGTCCGCAAGCTTGCCGATCTCGACCGACAGCTTACGATTGTCGTTAGCAAGCCTTGAACCCCTCTCGATCATGCGAGCCACGCCATCGGCATCGATGGGTTTAAGGCTGTGCTTTTTGACGATCGAGGCGATCAGACGGGCGTATTCGCGGTTATTGTCAGCAGTCCGGTCAATGGTATCGTCGAAGTCGGCCTGGACCTTGAAGAAATGCTCGAATTCCGGATCGGCCGAGCTGAGCAGGTAATAAAGCTGGCGGTCCCCGAAAAGAGCAATCTTGACCTTCAGCGGTATAGGGTCCGGATCGAGGGTCTGGGTCGAAATAATGCCGGTTACTTCCGTCGGCATCTCAATTCTGATCGCTTCTTCGCGGAGTGCGCGTTTAAGAGCGTCCCAGGCATACGGATTTGAGAGAAGTTTCATGGCGTCGATCAAAAGGTAGCCGCCATTTGCCCGGTGCAAGGCTCCCGCCTTCAATAGTAGAAAATCGGTCACGAGAGTGCCCATTTGGGCAATATGCTCACTGCGCCCTATCAAGCGCCCATAATTTGGATTGAGTTCCTCAATGATGGGCGCGCCCTGTCGATCCGTGCCGCCCGATGAAACCAGTGTGTTCACCATGTAGCGGCGAAAGCGCGGATCGTTTTCCAAATTCGCCGCTTCACCGAACGGAGTGCCGTCCTCGCTCCGATCGGTCAGGAATAGATCGACATTGCGGATCAAATCCATATTGACGTCTTCGAGATAGTCCAGAACGTCCTGCAGATCGGCAAATTTCTTTTGCAGGTTTTCCACGGAGTGCCGCACGGCGAGATCCGCTATCTCGTCTTTCAGTTCTCGCAGCTCACCGCGATGTTCTTTTTCAAGACGGGGAACCCGCTCGAGTATGTCCTGGAGCTCATCCTGCAGAGCTTGAATTTTATCCTCGATTTCAGTGCGCACGGACTCCGGCATCGCATTGAAAACCTCGGGCTTGATGACCTTGCCTTCATGGGATGGCGCCATTGCAAATCCGGTAGGCATGCGCATAAGCGCAATATTCTGAGAGATTGCCTTTTCGTTGAGAGCCTCGAAAGCTTCCTCCTGAACGGTGCGGTATTTTTCGTCAATGATCCGGCGACGGCTTTGGTAGTCATCGCCTTCAAACATCGCAGGCACGGCGGTGCTTAGCTCATTGATCGCATCCCGCATGCCCTTGGCAAACTCCGGCGCGCGGCCGATGGGCAATTCCAGGGCCTTCGGTTTGTTCGGATCCTTGAAATTATTCACGTAAACCCAGTCGTTCGGCTGGGGCTCATCTTTGGCTTTGTCCTTGAGAAAATTTTTCACGGCCGTCGTTTTGCCCGACCCGGGCGGCCCCAGAATAAACAGGTTGAAATCCGGTTGTTTGATCTTGGCGCCAAAATGAATGGCGTCCAGGGCGCGTTCCTGACCGATGAGTCCAATAGTCGGGTCAAGATCTTCGGTTGTTTGAATGCCGAGTTCAGTGGCGTCGATCGAGGGGCGCAAGCTGACTGGATCCAGAGCCCGCTCGCTAGCATCGACGAAAAGGTCAGCAGAAATTTCTTTTTTCATGGATTATGGTTTTTCAATAGAGCATTCAGTTGCACGCCGGGGTCATGAGATGAACGCTGAAAAGACTTTCCTCATCGGTCCAGGTGGCCAGGTTTTCCCAGCCGGCGCGATCACCGATATCATGAAACTCCTGCACTGAATATTTATATGAGTTTTCTGTATGCAGACTTTCACCTTTTTTGAAGTCGAAACGGCGCCCCAGGATTTCAACGCTCTGATCTTTCCGGCTCTCCAAATGCATCTCCATGCGGCCTTCATTTTCATTGTAGCGGGCGACATGCCGGAATCCGCTGACATCAAAGGTCCCGTCGAGCTCACGGTTGACCCGCGTCAGAACATTCAGGTTGAACTCCGCCGTCACACCTTCGCGATCATCATAGGCGGCAACGAGTCGATCCTCATCCTTTTTTAAATCCACGCCCAGAATCAACCGGCTTGAACATCCCAGATCCTGGGCGAAATATTCGAGAAGGCCTATGGCCTCGCTGGGTTTGAAATTGCCGATGGTCGAGCCGGGGAAAAAACCTATTTTCGGCGCGTCCGCGCACCAGTCCGGCAGTGCGAAAGGTTCCATGAAATTTGCCACGATTGGCGCAATACGCAGATCGGGGAACTTCTTCGTAAGCCTGGCTTTCGCGTCGTCAAGCGCCGTGGGTGAAACATCGACCGGTATATAGGCCTTTAAATGGGGGAGGGTTCTGAGAAGTATTTCGGTTTTTCTACTCGATCCCGAACCGAATTCGACAAGAACCGCGCCCTCCGGAAACTGTCCGACCATGTCGCGCGTGTTCTCTTCAAGAAGCTTTATTTCCGTTCGCGTCGGATAATATTCTTCGAGTTCGGTAATTTCCTCAAAGAGGACACTGCCTTTGGCGTCATATAAATATCGACTTGGTATCGACTTTTTCTTCGAGGAGAGGCCTTTGAGAACAGCCCCCGCAAAATCCTGGTTGACGTTTATCTTGTTGCTTTGAAAATGATGATCGTTCTGAGTATCAATAGTCTGTGTCATGAGAAATCGTCCGCAAGGCGGAGCCCCGTAAATTGCCAATTTTGATTTGGGTAGAAGAAATTTCGATAAGTTCGCCTTATGTGTCCGGGCGGCGTTACGCAGGATCCGCCTTTCAAGGTAAACTGGCTGCACATGAATTTACCGTTATATTCGCCGACCGCACCCTTTGGTGCGCGGTATCCGGGATAGGCGTTGTAAGGACTGGATGTCCATTCCCAGACATCGCCAAACATCTGTTTCAGCTCTCCTGTCGGCGTCGATTCAACAGGTCGTGGTTTTAGAACATCCCGGTCCAGGAAATTTCCCTCAATGGGCAGATGGCGGGAAGCCACTTCCCATTCATATTCGGTCGGTAGACGCTTTCCGGCCCAGCGCGCAAATGCATCGGCTTCATAATAGTTGATATGGGTGACCGGTGCCGCGGGTTCCAGGGGAAGATTCCCGCCCAGCGTCATCTGCCACCAGAGACCATCGCGCTTTTGCCAATATTGCGGGCACGACCAATCGTTCTGATTGATGAACGCCCATCCATCAGCCAACCAGAGGTTCGGATTCTGGTATCCGCCATCGCCCACAAATTCGACCCATTCCGTGTTCCTGACGACATGGTCGCGTAATTTGAACGGTCGCAGAAGAACCTCATGGGCGGGTCTTTCATTATCGTAATGAAAGCCGTCACCTGTGTAGCCGATCTCATGAATGCCGCCTTCGTATTCAATCCAGTTTTCTGCCCGTCCCGCTTCAGCGCTTGTTTCAGCGCCATCGCAATCGGTCGCACTGGATTTTCTGTAAGCCGGATAGAGCGGGCTCCTTGCGAACAGGCTGAGAATATCCGTGAGTATCAATTCCTGGTGCTGCTGCTCATGATTTATGCCCAGTTCAACCAGGTCTGCGACACTGCTCGTTTCATCCGGAATTCCCAGATCGAACAGTCGCGCCAGAGCCTCGTCCACATGCCCGCGATATTGCTCGACCTCGTCGCTGCTCGGCCTGGTCAACAGGCCGCGTGACGCGCGTGGATGCCTGTCGCCCTTCGCCTCATAATAGGAATTGAAGCAATAATTATAGTCCGGGCTCAGGCATTTATAATCCGGGAGGAAGTCCTTGAGGATAAATTCCTCGAAAAACCATGTCGTGTGCGCAAGATGCCATTTTGTGGGACTTGCGTCATCCATGGCCTGAACGGTCTGGTCTTCGGGACTGAGCGGCTCTGCGAGTTTCTGGCTCAGATCGCGTGTCTGACGGAGCCGCGCCGCCAGCTTTTGGGTGTCCCCGCGCTCGCGACTATCCGTGGACAGGTTCAGGGAACCGTCTTCCGAATCGGAGTTCGCCGCCTCCTCCGATTGCGTGCCTCTTTGCGGTGTCATGGCCTACTCCTGACTTCATAACCATGAGATTTCGGCATGGTAGCTGAAGTTCCTGCTAAATTACAATAAATGTGGGGCTAAAGATTTCGTGATTTTTTCGAGAAAATTGGTCGGTTGAGGTGTTCAAATCTCACCAAATTGGATCATGGCCGCGGGTTATGCCCTTTCAATCAGACAGAAATATGAAACTGTGGGATGGGCCATGTTTTATTGGGGGGGGTGAGTTTATCGCTTAATCCGCGATTTCTACTAGCGTGGCGCGCGTTTCGCCAAAATGCGCTGCAAGGTGCGACGGTGCATATTGAGTTTCCGGGCGGTCTCCGAAACATTCCGGTCGCAAAGCTCATAGACACGCTGAATATGCTCCCAGCGCACCCGATCGGGCGACATGGGATTTTCCGGAGGATTGGCTTTTTCGTCAGGGGAGGAGAAGAGCGCCTTCATCACATCATCCGCATCAGCTGGTTTTGCCAAATAATCGACCGCACCCAGTTTTACGGCCGTGACGGCCGTTGCGATGTTTCCGTATCCGGTCAGAATGATCGCCCGGGCCTCGGGATTATGGTTCTGGAGCTCGGTCAGTATGTCGAGGCCGTTGCCGTCTTCAAGACGCATGTCCACGACGGCAAATGCCGGCGCCCGTGCCCTGATTTCCTGAATACCTTCTGCGACCGACTGCGCCAGCTTCACTTCGAAGCCGCGCGATTCCATCGCCCGCCCCAACCTGTTGAGAAATGGACCGTCATCGTCGACGATCAACAGGCTGCGGTCTTCTGGTAATGGAGAAGGTGTTGTTTCAGGCACTTCAATCTCGTTTATTGCGTCACTCGGACCAGACAACATGACTGTTACACTACACACCAGCGGGCGCTTCTCCAAGCGTTGCCGACCCTTATCGTTCACGCTTCAATAATATCAAGCAGTCGTCGAAGCGGCCTGATATTGTTCGGAAACGTGCGGAGGGATATCCATAGGTTCGAACTTGCTCCGTTTCCAGGTGACGCGGATCACGGCGCCATGTTCTGGTTGATAGCGGTTCGCCAATGTCAGGCTTGCCCCGGCACGCTCAAGAAGCGTTTTGGCAATAAAGAAGCCGAGACCCAGACCCGACCCATCGCCGGTCGCCATGTCTTGTCTGTTCGCAGACCGTGTGGTCACAAAAGGCTCGCCCAGGTTATCCAGAATTTCGTTGGAAAATCCCGGCCCGTCGTCGGAGATGACGATCGAGATATCCTCTTCCGTCCAGCTTGCCGAGATGGTGACAACGCCCTCGGCAAAGTCGACCGCATTTTCAATCAGATTGCCAAGACCGTAGGAAACGCCGGGACAGCGGTCGCATTCCGGCTCGGAGGCGTTCTCGACATCCTCTCCACGAAGCGGTTCGGTAAGGATTCGAATA
Organism: uncultured Hyphomicrobiaceae bacterium; assembly: GCA_947258705.1. GTDB lineage: Bacteria > Pseudomonadota > Alphaproteobacteria > Rhizobiales > CAMYJA01 > CAMYJA01. The sequence continues at coordinate 26,068 of CAMYJA010000016.1, forward strand.
CTGGTTTCGCCGTGCCGATAGGGTTCGGCAACTTCTTCAACTAGCTCCGAGAGCGTCAGTTTTTTCAGCAGTTGATCGGTTTTACCCGGACTGCGCGTCAGCTTGGTAAGAATTTCGCGGCACCGCTCCGCCTGCGAGTTAATCAATTTCAGGTCCTGAGCCACCTCTTCGTCCTCGGGAAGGGCGCGCATCAATTCCCTGGTCGTGACGTAGATGGTTCCCAATGGCGTGCCGAGCTCGTGGGCTGCGGCAGCGGCCAGGCCGTCCAGGGCGCTCAGCTGTTGCTCTCTGGCGAGCACGTTGTCAGCCGCGGCAAGCGCCGCCGACATTTGCCGCGCCTCAACAGAAAGGATATTGGCCGCAGCGGCAATATAGAGAAGCGATGCCAAAATAGAGGCGAACACAGCCGTTTGATAAGGTAACGGCGTTCCGAATTTCTCGCCCGTGAACCACGGCAGGGGCTCATGGAAGGCGAAGAGAAGAACGACGGTAAATACGGTCAGGACCGAGATGATGGCTGTGTTGCGCAGCGACAGGGTGGTCGCGGAGATGATCGAGGGGGCAATGATCAGGAATATGAAGGGATTTTGAATGCCCCCTGTCATATAAAGAAGCGCCCCGATGCTGACAACGTCATAGATCAGAAGCCACATTGCGAATTCCGGGCTTAAGCGCGTGCGTGCTGGAAAATACAGTCGCAAGACGACGTTCAGCATGACCGAAACGGAAATCAGCGCAAGGCAGACGATCCAGTTGAACCTGATATCGAGCAGCCAGGTGACGATCAGGACGGTGAGCAATTGGCCGGTAATGGCGAGCCATCGCAATCGCATCAGGGATTGCAGCTTGAGTTGCCTGGAATTTTTCTGGATCGGGTGTTGGGTGTCAATCGCCATGAGCCTGCTTCTTTTTACGCATTGTCAATCACTAGGGAACCGTTTAAACGGCAGCCTTCCAAACGGATAATGTTCTAACGGTTCCCTGAAGGTATGTTTTAGTATTCAGCCTATGCAACAGCGCAAAGCCAATAGCCCTAATATCGTCGATGCACCGGTCATGATCAATGATCTTTGCAAGACTTTCGGGGACGTCAATGCTGTCGACGGGATCAGCTTCAGCATGGCGCCCGGCTCCATAACCGCTCTGCTCGGCGGCAATGGCGCCGGCAAGACGACAACCATCGCAATGATACTCGGCCTGATCGTGCCGAGCTCGGGTCTGGTGCATGTGTTCGGCGCGGATATGTCGAAAGACCGGCACAGCGTGCTTCACCGCATCAATTTCGAAAGCCCTTATGTGGACATGCCTATGCGGCTGACGGTCAGACAAAACCTTGAAGTTTTCGGCCGCCTCTACGGGCTCGAGGACGTACGTTCCCGCGTCGACGAACTGGCGGATGAGTTCCGTCTTGGCGACCTGCTCGACCGGCCGGTCGGGAAATTGTCATCGGGGCAAAAAACGCGCGTCAGTCTCTCGAAGGCGCTTTTAAACCATCCCGAGCTCTTGCTCCTTGACGAACCGACCGCCTCGCTCGATCCGGACACGGCCGACTGGGTCAGGGAAAGGCTCGAGGCCTATTGCGCGGCTTGCGAACCCGCTGTACTTCTTGCCTCTCACAATATGCTGGAAGTCGAGCGTCTGGCAGACCGGGTCATCCTGCTCGACCGTGGCAGGATCGTTGCCGACAATGCGCCGAAAGCCCTGATGGATGATTTCGGGAAAACGGACCTTGAATCAGTTTTCCTGGAAATCGTGCGCCGTCATGACGGTACAAACATTTAAGGGCTCTGGCCTCAACAATAGAGAACAACAATGACGGCACGCACCTCTCAAGCCAACCACTATGACCTTCGCGGATCCCTGCGCCGCATCGGCGCAATGATTTTGAGATATTGGTATCTCATCAGATCGTCCTGGCCGCGGATCCTGGAACTTATTTACTGGCCGTTCGTGCAAATGCTGATGTGGGGTTTTTTACAAACCCATCTGGCGCAGACCTCGAGTTATTACGCCCAGGCCGCCGGCCTGTTCCTCGGTGGCGTTCTTTTATGGGATATTCTGGTAAGGACACAGCTCGGGTTCTCGTTGTCTTTTCTCGAAGAGATGTGGTCGCGGAATCTGGGCCATCTATTGATGAGCCCGTTGCGCGCAAATGAGCTGATTGCCGCATTGATGAGCGTCAGCATGCTCCGGCTTGCGATCGGATTTCTGCCCGTTGCGTTTTTCGCCTATGCATTTTTCGACTTCAATATTTTCAGCCTGGGTCCGGCATTTATTGCGTTTTTCGCCAATCTGGTATTCACAAGCTGGGGGCTGGCCCTCGCCACCACGGGCGTGGTGCTGCGCTACGGTCTCGGGGCTGAAGGTTTTGCCTGGTTTATCGTATTCATTCTGTTGCCGCTTTGCTGCGTCTATTATCCGGTCTCCATTTTACCGGAGTGGCTTCAATATGTTTCTCTGTCACTGCCGCCGACTTATGTGTTCGAGGGACTGCGCGGGATCCTGCTTGAGGGGGTTGTGAAAACCGATCTTCTTGTGAAGGCCGTTTTGTTGAATGCGGTCGTCTTTAGTATTGGCTATTATGTCTTCCGCCGGCTGTTGCGCAGCGCGCGCGTTCACGGTTCACTGATGCAGATGGGCGAATAAGGCGCCAAGATTGAAAGTTCTAATGTAAGGTGCGGAAATGAACAGGAAAATATTCTTGCTGGCGCTGGCTTCGTTGACGGTCGGAGCGGCTGTGGCTTTGGCATTTGTGGCGTCCAAAAACAATACCGCCACGCGCGTAACGACCAGTGGCGTTGTGGACATTGGCGGCGCATTCACGCTGACCGATCATAAGGGGCGCAGCGTCACTGAAAAATCGCTATTGGGAAAATATTCGCTCGTTTTTTTCGGATTTACATATTGTCCGGATGTCTGTCCGATTGCGCTGCAAAACATCACGGCCGCGCTCGATATGCTGGGACCGAATTCGGAGCGGATTACACCCATCTTCATCACGACCGATCCTGAACGCGACACTGCCGAAAAAATTGCCGAATTTGTCAAAGGCTTCCATAAAGACCTGATCGGGCTGACCGGGACGCCCGAGCAGATCAAGTCAGCAGCTAAAGCGTACCGGGTCTATTACGCCAAGGCGATGAACAAGGATGCGCCCGGCGGCTACACCATCGATCACATGACGGTGATCTATTTCATGGGGCCCGACGGTAAATATATCAGCCATTTTAACCATGCCACACCCGCCAAAGACATGGCGAAGCGCATTAATCTCATATTGGAGCATAATGGCAAGGCGTCCTGAAAAGGGCCGCTCCTGACCCCCCAATTCACCATATATAAAGCTTGCGGCAATCTGTTTGATTGTGAAAATGCAAGAGAATCATTATATTAGGTCTGTAGCATTCGAAGATACGAATATGCGGAGACGGTTTTTAAGCTGCAAAAAGCAGCAAATTCCACTGCGCATTCTTCGGGGGATAATCAATCAGGAGGTCAGCGAGATATGCTGTACCAATGGTTCGAACTCAGCCAGGCGGCTTTCCGCCCGGCGAGGGCCGCTGTCGACGGTTATAAAATGCTCGTCAACAATCCGTTCAATCCGTTCTCGCATACCACGCTTGGGCGCCGGACGGTTGCCGCATGCGAGGTCTTCGAGCGGACAACACGGCAATATGAGAAACCGGTTTTCGGTCTCGAGCATTGCCTGGTCGATGGCGTCAAAACAAGTATTTCCGAAGAGATCGTTTGGGAAAAACCCTTCTGCCGTATCCGGCACTTCAAGAAGTCGGCCGAGGGAAACGCTTCGATCAGACAGCAGCCCTGTGTCCTTATCGTCGCCCCGATGTCGGGTCATTACGCGACACTCCTGCGGGGAACGGTCGAGGGGTTCATACCTGACCATGACGTCTATATCACCGATTGGAACGATGCCAGTTGCGTGCCTTTGCTTGATGGATCTTTCGATCTCGACGATTACATCTCCTATCTGATGGACATGTTCTCATTCTTCGATGGCGATGTGCACGTCGTAGCGGTTTGTCAGCCATCGGTACCGGTGCTGGCGGCTATTTCGGTGCTCGAGGCTCAAAACGTGTCTTACGTTCCTCATAGCGCCACCCTGATGGGCGGCCCGATCGATACGCGGATCAATCCGACCGAGGTCAACAAGCTGGCCGAGAGGCGGGGAACCGACTGGTTCAAAGGAAATGTCATAACCCGCGTACCGTGGACAAAACCGGGCGCCGGACGGGAGGTTTATCCAGGATTTCTGCAATTGACCGGTTTCATGACCATGAACCTCGATCGTCATATTACGGCCCATAAGGATCTGTTTAGTCATCTTGTGCGTGGCGATGGAGAATCTGCCGACAAGCACCGCGAGTTTTACGATGAATATCTCGCGGTCATGGATCTTACTGCAGAATTCTATCTTCAGACCGTAGATACGGTCTTCGTCAAACATTCATTGCCGCGCGGTGTAATGACCTATCGCGATCGTCTCGTCGATCCGGCCGCTATCCATCGTGTGGCCATAATGACGGTCGAAGGCGAGAAGGACGACATTACGGGTCTCGGACAGACAAGAGCCGCCCTCGATCTTTGCACCGGTCTCAGGGCGTCTGCCAAGACGCATTATCAACAAGCGGGCGTTGGTCACTACGGAGTGTTCAATGGATCCCGTTTCAAAAAGCATATTCTACCGAAGATTTCAGCCTTCATGCGCAAACAGGAAGTACGTGGCGGCAAGAAAACCAGGGGCGGTGGTGCCAAGATTTCAGGCAGCCGCTCTCATCAGCACCCCAATCTTCTTCAATAAGTTACGTCCCCCCCGGTTGATCAGTCCCGCGTCCGGAGCTGTTGTTCATCGCGTTCTATATCGATTTCCATTATGCGGCTTGTTGTCGGCACCTTCGACTTTCAAGCGTTGGATACCGTTTCGTAAAGCCTTCGCACCATCCTGTCCGGTGCGCTCAATGGCTTACAGCATGCATGACAAACTCTAGCTCGGGAAACGACATGACGGTTGCCGCATCTGAAACATCCCCAAAAAAGCATGACCTCGAATTTGCAGGTCTCAATGCACCTGTGCAGGTGCGTCGGCATCCGTCGGCGAGACGCCTCACACTCCGGGTGTCCCAGACACGACGCGCCGTCATCCTGACAATGCCAAAATATTGCAGCCTGGACGATGCCAAGAATTTTCTGAGTGAAAACATAGACTGGGTGAGAACATGTCTCGAGGCATTGCCTGATCCGGTCCCTTTCAGGGACGGCATCATCCTGCCTATTCGCGGAGGAGAGCATCAGATCCGGTTTATCGGACAGTCGCGGCGCGGTCATGTCGTGTGGATCGACGACCGGGAGGACATGCCGCCTCTTGTTTGCGTCACCGGGGACGAGGCCCATGCGCCAAGGCGATTGAAAGACTGGCTTACATCGCAAGCGAAGAACGATCTCAGTGCGCGGGTCTTATGGCATGCGCGCAATCTGGGATTGAGCGCAAAGCATATCACCGTTCGCGATCAGACGAGCCGCTGGGGCTCGTGTTCTTCGCGCGGGCATCTCGCCTTCTCATGGCGGCTGGTCATGGCGCCGCCCCATGTTCTCGATTATGTCGCCGCGCACGAGGTCGCGCATTTGCAGGAAATGAATCACGGGCCGCGTTTTTGGGAGCTGGTGCGCATGACGATGCCGGGCATGGATGAGGCCCGGATGTGGCTCAGGGAAAATGGCGCTAAATTGCACAGCATTGGTGCTGTCGCGGATTAACCGCCCGTCACATGGCTGCCGCCTAGAGGGCGTCCTGCGTCCTGCCGGTGAACAGGTAAAAGATAAACGCGATCAGCGTTGCCAGCAGAATGCGCGTTACGATTACAAATCCCATGAATACGAGCTGCTGTTCCTGGAGAAGGAATTTAATCCAGACATTGTATTTCGATGCCAGCGGGGTGTTGGTGAGATGTTCCTTCAGACCTGCCGCCAAGGTCAGAATCTGCTCCATAACCTCGGGCCATTGCACGGCGACAAAAGCAAGCGCGACCGCGCCCAACAATAATGAAAAGAAAATATTTCCTGCTGCTGCTAATACTCGTGCCACCTTACATCCCCTTTTTTGATTACCCCGTTACAGATTTGGACTCACTTTGATAGGCAGGAATTTTTTTCATTCCTCTTTTAATTTCCCGCATTTTATCACGAGTGATAGTTAATTCCCATCGGAATTGTTGATCGCCGCGGCAGCGCGCATCGCCTCTTTTTTGTGAATGCCGAGATCGGTTATCGTCGGATTCCGGCCATTGAGCGGATTGTCCGGGTTCCATGCCGTTTCGATGGTCTCGAATCTCGATGACAGCGCATCATAAATCAGCAGACGACCCGAGAGCGACTGGCCGATCCCCAATAGTTCTTTCAGAACTTCCGTCGCCTGCAGCGAGCCGATGACGCCGACGATGGCACCCAGCACGCCGATTTCGGAACATGGCGCCACGGTGCCTGGCGGCGGCGCTTCGGGGAAAATACAGCGATATGTCGGTTTTGGATTACCATCGGCATCGAACTCGTGGCTGCGGAAGACCGTCAGATAGCCTTCGAATGGGCCGACCGCCGCGAAGACCAATGGGCGTTTTGCCAGATAGCAGGCATCCGTTGCCAGATAACGTGTACCGAAATTGTCCGAGCCGTCCGCGACCAGATCAAATTCCGGGATGATATCGAGCGCATTATCCGCGCTCAGGCGCGCATCGAAGGTTTCGACCTCGACATGCGGGTTGAGGCGTCTGATGGTCTCGCGCGCGCTCTCCACCTTGGGAGCGCCGATGCGTTGCGTGTCATGTGCGACCTGCCTTTGCAGATTGCCGAGGGATACGCGATCGTCATCTATAATACCGACCCTGCCAATACCGGCCGCCGCCAGATACATCAGCAGCGGGCTGCCAAGACCACCGGCGCCGATAATCAACACGCTCGATGATTTCAATTTCTGCTGGCCCTGCCCGCCGACATCCTTGAGGACAAGATGGCGCTTGTAACGCTCGATTTCCTGGTCGCTGAGCGCCATGGCCGATCCTTCAGTTCCAGCCCGCTCTGCTGTCTTCAAAAAGCGCGGTCGAATAATAGCGCTCGGCAAAGGACGGTGCGAATGTCAAAATGTTCTTGCCCGCCATCTCGGTACGGGCGCCTATGGTAAGCGCCGCCGCCAGATTGGCACCGGTCGATATGCCCGCCGGTATGCCCTCGATTTTCGCCAGGGTTTTTGCCGCTTGGAGCGCCGTGGCGCTTGGCACTTTGACGACCTCGTCAATAATGGTTTGATCAAGTATATCCGGCACGAAACCTGCCCCAATGCCCATAATTTTATGCGGTCCCTGCATGCCACCGGTGAGTATCGAGCTCTCCGACGGTTCAACCGCGGCAACGCGAATGTCTTCTTTCCGGGATTTCAGCTCGCGACCGCATCCGGTTACCGTGCCTCCGGTGCCGATGCCCGCAACGATGACATCCAGATCGCCGCCTGTGTCGTTCCAGATCTCTTCCGCGGTGGTCTGGGCATGCACATCGGGATTGGCCGGATTTTCGAACTGGGACGTTTGTACGGAACCAGGAAATTCGGCCGTCAATTCTCCGGCGCGCAAGATGGCGCCCTGCATGCCCTGGATGGCCGGAGTCATCTCCAGTTCGGCGCCGAGATGGGCGATCATTTTGCGTGTCTCCATGGAGACGGGTTCAGGCATGATAAGTATCAGGCGATAGCCACGCACCGCGCAGACGCATGCGAGGCTGATTCCGGTATTACCGTTTGTGGCTTCGATCACAACCGAGTCGGCGTTGATGCGCCCGCTTTCCTCCAGCGCATCGACCATGGAAACCGCGATGCGGTCCTTGACGCTGGATAGAGGATTTAAAAATTCGAGCTTCAAAAGAATGTTGGCGTTGCAATTTGCCGCTGCGGCCATGCGCAGGAGCCTGACAATCGGTGTGTTGCCGATGGTTTGGGTGATATCGTCATAGATACGGCCATGACCCCATTTAGTCATGCCTCGTAGCGTTTTGATGCTCACAGGCTCGTTCATTTGAATGAGTACTCCTAAACTAACGCGCCCTTTTTTTTATCGCAATCTATCCAAGTTTCAATGATCGCGCGACCCCTTAACGCGGATTTCGCTCTCGCATTTCCCAACCGCGCCATTGCCTGGCTCATTTTGCAAACGCATCGGTTCACGTTGAGCGGACAGTCAGCTGTTGCCGGTAGAGCCAAAGCCACCTCCGCCGCGGCTGCTCGGCGGCAATTCCCCGACCTCATTGAGATCCGCCCGTTCCACTTTCTGAAATACAAGCTGGGCAATGCGATCTCCTCTTATAATCCTGAAATTGTCTTTTCCGTGGTTGACGAGGATTACTTTAATCTCGCCCCGGTAGTCGCAATCGATTGTACCGGGGCTGTTAAGCACCGTTATTCCATGTCTGGCAGCGAGCCCGGATCGTGGCCTCACCTGGGCTTCATAGCCGGTTGGTATTGCCATCTGCAGGCCGGTGGGGATGAGCGCATGGGCGCCCGGTGCGAGGTTCTCTCCTTCGCCTTCATCAACCGCCGCCAAAAGATCAATGCCCGATGCGCCCGGAGATTGATAGGAAGGCAGATCAAGGTCCCGTCCATGTTCAAGCCTAACGACGTTTACAGAAAATCCGGATTTTTTCATTTCTGACCGCACACCCCTTATTCCGCAGCGCTCGCCAGACCGGAAATTTTTGAGGCTGCACGGCGCAGAAGGCGTTCCGCGACCTCCTCCTTCGATAGCTCAGGCCAGGATTCCGGCTCCTCGCCCGTCAGCAGGAACACGGTGTTCGTATCGGCGCCCATTACCCCGCCCTCGGCCGAGACGTCGTTGGCGACAATCCAGTCGCAGCCCTTCCCTTTCAGCTTGGTCTTCGCGTTTTTGAGCACCTTGTCTGTCTCCGCGGCGAAACCGATAACGAGTTCCGGACGCCGGTTCTTCAGATTCGACAGCGTTTTAAGAATATCGGGATTTTCGACGAGATCGAGCGAGAGCGGTTTTGCCTTTTGTCCCTTTTTCGCTTTCTTGATCTTTTTTCCCGCTTCGGTTCTGACCCGCCAATCGGCGACAGCCGCCGTCAGGATCGCGATGTCCGCGGGGAGCGCCCCTCTCGCGGCGCTTTCCATTTCGCGCGCCGTCTCGACCTCGATGATTTTCATTCCGGCCGGTTTACGGATATCGGTCGGTCCGGTGACAAGCGTCACCTCGGCGCCAAGGTCGCGTGCCTTTCGGGCAAGGGCATAGCCCTGCTTGCCGGATGAAATGTTCGATATATAGCGGACCGGATCGATGGGCTCTCGTGTCGGGCCGGCGGTGATAAGCACATGCCGCCCGGCTAGCGGGCCGGCCAGTGTGCCCGATCTTTGCTCCGTTCGCAGATTACCGAAGCTGCCGATCAGCCCATCGATGGCGGCCAGAATTTCCGGCACCTCGGCCATCCGGCCTTCGCCATATTCGCCGCATGCCATATCCCCTTCATCGGGGCCGACCGTATGGATGCCGTCCGAGGTGAGCGTTGCCATATTGCGCCTGGTCGCCTTGTGCTCCCACATGCGCACATTCATGGCGGGCGCAATGAGGACCGGTTTGTCGGTGGCCAGGAGAACCGTTGTCGCGAGATCGTCTGCGAGACCGTTTGCGGCCCGTGCGATCAGATTTGCCGTCGCCGGTGCGATGACAATGAGGTCGGCCTGACGGGATAGTTCTATGTGGCCGATTTCAGCTTCATTTAGGGGATCGAAAAGATCTTCAAAAACGGCTTGCCCTGAAAGGACGGAGAGCGACATTTTCGTCACAAATTCAGCACCCGACCCGGTCAGGATTACGCGCACGTTCATCCCGCGCTCTTTCAAGCGCCTTATCAGATCGAGAGATTTATAGGCTGCGATGCCTCCGCCTATAATCAGTAATATGTTCTTGCCGTTCATGTCCGCTCGATAGTTCTGGCTTATGCGCCACAAAGATGGAGGGCGCTCGGCGTTATTCCGCCTTTCGCGCCCGGCCGGCCATCGGACCTATAACATAACCATGAAGCCCGGCGCTTTCCATAGAGGATGTGAATTAGAGTAATTGCGTGACAGCGAGCGCCAACAGGGACAATGCGCCGAGCCAGATGCCCAATCTGCTCCAACGGTTATGATGCGATTGTTCGACGGCTAGCTGTTCGATGGTTCTTTGGTCAAGGCGAATGCCGTGCCTTGCCATGCCTGCCAATGAATGCGCCGCCTGCTCGGCCTCGAGAAGCACGCCGGGAAGCTCGCCGACAAATTTCCCCATGTCCTCCGCCCCCTGACGGGCATCTTCGATCCGGCCTTCCGCACCGAGCTGTTTCTCGATCCAGTCGCGCACCACAGGCTCCGAGGTATTCCAAAGATTGAGCTTAGGATCGAGCGACCTGGCCACGCCTTCGACCACGACAAGCGTTTTCTGCAGAAGAATGAGTTCCGGCCTGGTGCGCATGTCAAAAACATCGGTGTATTGAAAGAGCTGACCGAGCAGGTGTCCCATCGATATTTCGTCAGCGGTGCGATCCATGATCGGCTCGCCAATGGCGCGCAGGGCCTGTGCGAATGTCTCCACAGATCGATCGGGCGGAACGTAGCCCAGCTCAAAGTGGACCTTTGCAACCCGGTGATAGTCGCGCTTGATGAAGCCGTAAAGAAGTTCGGCCAGGAAGCGTTTTTCGTTATGCCCGAGACGCCCCATTATGCCCAGGTCGATTGCGACCAGATCGCCATTCCTGTCGACGAACAGGTTGCCTTCATGCATGTCGGCGTGGAAAAAACCGTCCCGCACCGCATGACGGAGGAATGTGCTCAACAGATGGCGTCCCAAAGCTTCGAGGTCATGGCCTGCGGCCCTCAGGGCGGCATGGTCGGCGAGAGGGATCCCGTCGATCCACTCCAGTGTCAGAACGCGCTTTGCTGTCCGGGTCCAGTCAACTTGTGGAACGCGAAAGCCCTTGTCCTCGGCGGTATTCTCGGTCATTTCGGAAATGGCGGCCGCTTCCATGCGTAGATCCATTTCACGTTCGACGGTGTCGGCCAGCGTATCGACGACGGCGACCGGCCTCAGGCGTTTTGACGGCGGATGAAAGCGTTCGATCTGGCGGGCGGCGAAATAAAAGCTGTCGAGATCGCTGCGAAAGCGCTCCTCGATATCTGGACGGAGTATCTTTACGGCGACATCGCGGCTTTGTCCGTCTTCGATGATCCGCGCCTTGTGCACCTGGGCTATGGAGGCGGCGGCGACGGGCGGGCCGAATTCCGCGAAGAGATCCTCGACTTTTTCTCCCAGGGATTGTTCGATCGACCTGCGCGCCTCCCGGTCGGAAAAAGGCGGAAGCCGGTCGCGCAAGGATGACAACTGGTCGGACAGATCTCGACCGACAAGATCTCCGCGCGCGGCCAGGAACTGCCCCAGCTTAATATAGGTCGGGCCGAGGTCGGTCAGGGCTTCGGCGATGGGCGTCTGGCCGCTGGCGGATTTATTGTGCGACCTGAAGGGGGCGGTTGAAAAGCGGTACAGCCTGGATATGACCGCGATTGTCCGCAGCCCGAGCGGTAGCGGCGTTCCGCTGGGCGCAAATTCGACCCCGTGCTGGGCCAATGTCAGACCTGCCCTGGTCAATCTGGCGATGTTTAGCAATGCGCCGGCCATGGTTTTCGTTCTTCAATGATTATGTTTGGAGACAATTCTGATCATACATATCAATATCAGAGCCGCCAGCCTGAGTGAATTGCCGCTATGCCACCGGACAGGTTTCTGTAAGTCACCTGATCGAAACCGGCCGTTGTTATCATGGACGCGAATTTTTCCTGATCGGGAAAGTTGCGGATGCTCTCGACCAGATAACGGTAACTCTCTTCGTCGTTTGCAATGAGCTTGCCAAGTTGCGGAATGGCGTTGAACGAAAAGAAATC
>CAMYJA010000017.1 GCA_947258705.1 uncultured Hyphomicrobiaceae bacterium
ATCAATGGGTTAACAAAAAAAACCAAACCAATCGTCATCCCGGCGTCCTGTCGGAGACAGGCAAATAAAGGAGTGTCGGAGACAGGCAAATAAAGGAGTGTCGGAGACAGGCGGGAAAACGAGGCCGGGACCCATGTCACGTCGATACGATAGCGTTGTCCGATCATTCGCACCCGGCCTGTGAGCTTTTCGTTCAATTATACCTGCCCTCAAATTGCACCCGCTCTGGGCCCCGATCTTCACCGGGGTGACGTGAGTGCGTGGCGTATCCGGACGTGCACAGCTGCAAGGCAATCTCGCCCATCAACCAGCACCGCCCGTGCCGTATAATCATATCCTGACAGCCCGGCCAGCCCGGCCAGCCGGGCAATAGCTTGGTAGTCTTTAACGGCGCTTAGCGCCGCCCTGCCGTTATGTCGGAGACATACAAATAAAGGAGTGCCGCAGCAGAGCTGCGATTAGCACGTGAGGCAAAGCAGATTAGCCGTGAGCGCAAAACAAAGCTGACGAAGTCAGTCCTCGTAATGGTCCGCGATGAGACGGTCGAGGAGCCGGACGCCATAGCCCGAGCCCCAGCTCTCGTTGATGTCGGATTTCGGCGACGCCATGGCCGTGCCGGCGATGTCGAGATGCGCCCAGGGCACGTCCTTGACGAACCGCTTGATGAACTGCGCCGCCGTCGACGAGCCCGCCTCCCGGCCGCCGATATTTTTCATGTCCGCCGTTTTCGAATTGATCATCTTGTCGAAGGCGGGCGCCAGCGGCATCCGCCAGACCTTCTCGTTCGTCGCCAACCCGGCTTTGTCCAGTTGCCCGGCGAGCCGGTCGTTATTGGAAAAGAGCCCGGCATATTCCTTGCCGAGCGCCACGATGATGGCGCCCGTCAGCGTCGCCAGATCGATGACGAATTTCGGCTTGAACTTTTGCTGCGCGTACCAGATGGCGTCCGCCAGCACCAGCCGTCCCTCCGCATCCGTATTGAGAACCTCGATGGTCTGCCCCGACATCGAGGTGACCACATCCCCCGGCCGCTGCGCATCCGCACCCGGCATGTTCTCGACGAGGCCGACAATGCCGATGGCGTTGACCTTGGCCTTTCGCTTCGCCAGCGCCGCCATCAGGCCGGTGACGCAGGCCGCCCCGCCCATGTCGCCCTTCATGTCGCCCATGCCGGCCGAGGGCTTGATCGAAATGCCGCCCGTGTCGAACGTCACCCCCTTGCCGACGAAACAAACGGGCTGGGCTTTTTTGGATTTCGCCCCCATCCATTTCATCACCGCCAGACGCGCGGGCTGCTTGCTCCCCTGCGCCACGCTCAGCAGCGAGAACATTTTCAGCTTCCTCAGCGCCGGTTCGTCGAGAACCTGCACGGAAAGCCCGGTGCTCTTGAGCGCCTTCACGCGTTTGGCAAACTCCAGCGGGCTGAGAATATTGGCCGGCTCGTTGACGAGATCCCGGGCGATGAAAACCCCCTCGCCCAGTGCCTTGCGCGCCCTGAACGCCCGTGCCGCCGCGCGCGGATCGGCGCAATGGATCGTCAGCCGGGTGAGCGTTGGCTTGCCGGCATTATTGTTGTTGTTATTGTTCCCGTTGCCGTTCTCGTTGTTGTTTTTCGACTTCCGGTATTTATCGAACCTGTAATGCCTGAGAAAGGCGCCGAGGGCGAAATCCGCGATCTCGTCGGCGCTGGCGGCCGCCTTGTCGAAATCGAACACGACGCTGAGGGCCGGTACATGCTTGCCGGCCACGCCCGCGCGCACATATCCCCCGAGCCGGGTCCAGTCCGATGATTTGAGGCCCTTGAGACTGCCGGTGCCGAGCATGAAAATCTGACTGTCATGGAGTTTGGCCGGGGCGACAATATGCACTGCCTGCCGCCGCTTGCCCGTAAAGCCGGACGTCTTGGCTGCCCGGGTCAGGGACTTGTCCGTCCCCGCATCGATTTTCCTGGCAATGGGGCCCAGCGCGAATTTGTCGCCTGCAAAAAGCAGAAATGCATGTTCCTTTTCCGCATCGAGCTTCGAAAAGCGGATATTCAATGTTTTGGTCATATGCCTCACCGGTTCACGAGTAAAAAAACTCGGATCAATCGAAAACTGCTTGAATGTTCTGGCCTATTGAACAGCAAACATCTAAAACTTCCCTTAGCGTCGGCGAAAGAGACGAGTTGCATCGGCATTTGAGCCGAATTTCAGTCACCTTTCTATGCTAACAGACGGAAGCAATTAAGCTTTTTAACAAATAAGCGTAAATTTCCGCACCAAACGCTAACGCTGTTGATCGAGGGGGCCCAAAAACGCGATGGATATATTCGGTCGCTACATATTCCGCATGAATGCCAGCGCGCTTCTGCTGATCCTGATGTCGCTGACGGGGATTCTCTGGATCGCGATGGCCCTGAAGCAGTTGAAGCTTCTCACCTCGGCCGGCCAGAGCAGTGTCATTTTTCTAAAAATGACGTTTCTGGCCCTGCCCAGCCTGCTGGCGGTCATCCTTCCCATCGCCCTGCTGATTGCCACCATCCACACACTGAACAGGCTCAACGGCGATAGCGAACTCATCGTTTACAACGCCGCCGGTGCGCATGCCTGGAAAATCATCCGGCCCGTAGTCCTGCTGGCGCTGGTCATTTGCGCAGCCATCGCCCTGGCCAACGCCGTGGTCATACCCTGGAGCCAGCAGACCCTGCGCTCATATGTCACCAAGGTGCGAACGGATCTCATTTCCCAGGTCTTGCAGCCCGGAAAATTTTCGAGCCCCGAAAAAGGTCTCACATTTCATATTCGCGACCGCGACCGTTCCGGCGAACTCCAGGGGCTGGTCATGAGCGACGCCCGCGATCCCAGGCAGCACCTCACCTATCTCGCCAAGCGCGGCAACATTCAGCGCCAGGACAAGGCGACGCTTCTGGTCATGACCGAAGGACATATCATATATCGTGATCCGAAAGTGGACGGCGCGCGGATCGTGACCTTCGAGAAATACGTCATCGATCTTTCCCGCTTCGGCCCCAAAACGACCAGCCGGCGCCTGAAGCCCGGCGCCCTTTATCTTTCAGAACTCTGGTCGCCCGACAAGAACCTCTGGGCCTATAAAAAATTCCAGGGCAAAATGCGCTCCGAACTTCATGAACGATTGGCCAATCCCTTATATCCTCTCGTTTTCGTCCTCATTGCCATTGCCTTCCTCGGGCAGGCCCAGACAACCCGCCAGAACCGTGTCAGGAGCGTCATAACGGCATTCGGCCTCGCAGCCGGCATCCGTGTTCTTGGGCTTGCGGCCACGAATTTCGCCTCGAACCACGCCTCGGCGGTGCTGCTGATCTATGCCATTCCCCTGTCCGCCATCGTCCTGGCCCTGGCCGTCACCCATTACAGGATGTCGCCGCGCCGCAGGTCGCGCTTCGCCCGCAACGTCGACACCGCCATCGAAAACACGTTCACGCGCGTTCGCCGCGCCGCCACCGGTTCGATCGGCACCGGCAACAATGTCGAGAACCGGCCATGAGCACCACCGGCACATTGGGGCGCTATATCGCCGCACGCTTCGCAATCGCCATTTTAGGCGCCTTTCTATTGTGCGTCTGCCTGATTTTCATGATTGATATCGTTGAACTTTTGCGTCAGTCGGGCAAACATGGCAGCGTTCCCCTCACCAGCCTTCTCTGGATGAGCCTGCTGCGCGTTCCGGCCTTCGCCGAGCTGACCCTGCCCTTCGCCGCGCTGGTTGGCTCGATCACGGCCTTTCTCCTTCTCAGCCGCAGTTCCGAACTGACAATTGTCCGCGCCGCGGGCATGTCCGCCTGGCAGTTCGTCTTTCCCGGCGTTATTGTCGCCTTTGTCATCGGGCTTATGTCAATTCTGGTGTTCAATCCCATGGCCGCCGGCGCAAGAGTCCATGCGGAAACGCTTTATGCGGAGGCATTCGGCAAAAAGTCCTCACTTCTGAAAACCAAGAAAGCCGGGCTTTGGCTGCGTCAGGATAGCGCCGACGGACAATCCATTATCAGCGCCTACAGCTCTTCGGACCGGGGAATGACCCTCACGCGGATCGAAATATTGCAATTTGACCGTAATTCCAACTTTGTCGAGCGCATTGATGCCAAAAAAGCACAGCTCAAGGACGGTTATTGGAACGTATCGGAGGCATGGGCCACAAGACCGGGCCAAATCCCTGAATATTATAAGAATTATCTGGTTCCGACCTATCTGACCAGGACCCAGGTCATTGACTCCCTGGGCTCGATAATCTCGATTTCGTTCTGGGATTTGCCCAAATTCATCGCTTTGGCCGATAAGGCAGGCCTTCCCTCGACCAAATACCGTGTCCAGCACCAGCTTTTGCTGTCTCGTCCTATGCAAATGGTGGTCATGGTATTTTTAGCGGCGACTGTTGCATTAAGGACATTTCGTTTTGGTGGAATACAGACTATGATCGTCACGGGGATGATCGCGGGATTCGGCTTTTTCATTTTAGCAGAAATCTCGCGCCAGGTCGGAATATCCGGCCTGACGCCACCTATGGCTGCTGCCTGGGGGCCAATCGCGATCGTATTATGTCTGTCACTAGCGGTGTTGTTACACCAGGAGGACGGCTGAGTGTTGCGTATTTTTGCTAGACCGGACTGCAATCGCGGTACGGCCAGGGTGGCTGCGAGGCTGCGCGTTTTTGCGCGCGGACTTTTCGTCGCCTCCACAACAGCACTGATATGCCTCTCCACGCCCGCTTACATGAGCGGCGCCGAAGCCCAGACCAATGTTGTCGAATCCCTCACCCCGGCTACGCTCAACAAGAAAAGCCCCCTCCTTCTCCAGGCCGACGAGCTGATTTATGACAATAATAACAATAGGGTAACAGCTCTCGGCAATGTCGAGATCTACTATAATGATTACACATTGCTGGCCGACAAGGTGATCTATGACCAGGGTCTGAACCGTCTATCGGCGGAAGGCAATGTAAGGATCAAGGAACCCAGCGGCGCCATTATCAATGCCGAACGCATCACCCTTACCGATGATTTCCGTGAAGGCTTTATCCAGTCCCTGAAAATCGTGTCCGACGATGACTCGCGCATCGCGGCTGCGCGCGCCATCAGGGTGGACGGCAACACCACGATTTTCGAACGCGGCGTATTCACGCCCTGCAAACCCTGCGAAAGACACCCCGACAAGGCGCCGCTCTGGAGCGTCAAGGCTGCTAAAATCGTGCATGACCAGGGCGAAAAGCAGATTTATTACGAAAATGCCACCTTCGATATTCTGGGCATGCCGGTAGTGTGGCTGCCCTATTTCACCCATGCAGATCCCACTGTAAAGCGACGCTCCGGTTTCCTCATTCCTGGATACGGGCAGTCGGAAGATCTGGGCCATACCGTGACCATCCCCTACTACCTCACTATTGCCCCCAATATGGATCTTCTCTTCGACCCCATGTATTCGGAAAAACAGGGCGTCCTTTACAAGGGAGAATGGCGCCATCGCCTGGCAAACGGCGCCTATAATTTGAAGTTTGCCGCAATTGACCAGCATGCCGGGAGCGAAATCGATCCCAATCATGTCGGTTCCCGTGGCAGCCTGCAATCGACCGGCCGGTTCACATTCGGCTCTTGGTGGACGGCGGGCTGGCATGCGACGCTGGAAAGCGACGACACCTTCCGGCGTTTTTACAAGCTCGATAACATCCTGAAGACCGACCGCATATCCACGGCCTATATCGAGGGCATCAGCGACCGCAACTATCTCGGCGCTTTCGCCTATCACTTCGGCGGTCTTATAGCCGACGATATTTCGAACTCGGAAGCGATCGTGCATCCGCTGATCGACTACAATTACATTTTCTCCGACCCGGTAGTGGGCGGAGAGCTCAGCTTCGACGCCAACCTCATCAGCCAGACGCGCCAGGATGGTGCCGACAACAACCATGTCATTACACGGATTAACTGGCGCAAGCAGTTCATCGATCAGGCCGGCCAGGTCTTCACGCCATTTGCGCATTTGCGTGGCGACGTCTATCAGGTCTCGAATGTGCCCAACCTCACAAATCCCTTTACCTCGGACGACGAATTCATCAGTCGCGGCATGGCGACCGCTGGATTGCAATACCAATATCCCTTCGTCACCCGCACGGCCAATGCCTCGCACGTTGTTGAACCGATCGCGCAGATCATCGCCCGTCCCGACAGCACCATTCAGGACGACATCCCCAACGAAGACGCGCAAAGCCTCGTCTTTGACGACACCCTTCTCTTCGACATCGACAAGTTTTCGGGCTATGACCGCATCGAAACCGGCGTCCGCACCAATGTCGGCGTGCAATACACCATCCAGCAAAATTCGGGCGGCTCGATGCGGGCGATCTTCGGGCAAAGCTATCATCTGGCTGGGGACAACGAGTTTTTCCAGCGCACCGGACTTGAATCCGACCGGTCCGATTTTGTCGCCGGCCTCTACATAGAGCCGAACGAACATATACTGTTGATTTCCCAGAGCCGCTTCGACGATCAAACCTTCGAGCTCCAGCGCGAAGATCTCTATGCGCTCGCCAGATACGGTCCCTTCAGCGGATCGCTCACCTACGCCTTTATCAGGGACAGTTTGGCCGGTTCCAACACCGTGCCGCTCAATGAGCAGGAGATTGTTGCACGGGCCGATCTGCAACTGACCGAACGCTGGAGCCTTTCGGGCGGCATCCGCTACGACTTTGAAGAATCCAGCAGGATGCAGGACTATGTCGGCCTGAAATATGCCGATGAGTGCTTTACCCTGTCCGTCCGTTATTCCGAAAACTTCTTCCAGGACCGCGATCTCGATCCGGAACGCGGTGTATTTGTCCGCTTTGAACTCAAACATCTCGGTGGCTTTGAATTCAAGACCGATTCAATCGATGAATTTGTCGCAAACACGGAAGCCGATCTCGTCGGCGAAGCGGTACAATAGGCCGCGCCCGCCCTCATGCTGCATCTATGGACGGACAACACCTTCCACATCCGGGCTTGTCGGAACGCATTGATAACTGGCTTATAAAGCCTCTTTCAGGCGTGTTCTCACGCCATTCTATTGCCAATGTCCTGTGAATAAACAGCTTCCAGGCACCGTTGGCATTCACGCCATGATGTATATGATATTATCGGCGTGAGAATCATGTTCCCTGCGGCGCCGCTGAAACGGCCGCACGGCCTGATTGAACAGATACCTTTGATTGAACGGGCACCCTTGACTGAAATGATCGAGCACAAAGCGACAATGAACAATCCAAGACTGAACAAAGCCCTTGCGACCCGCGCGCTGTTGGTGATGGCAATGGCCCTTTTCATGGCGCCCTCCACGGCGCGGTCGGCGCAATCCATTGTAGCGCTTGTCAATGACGAGCCCATTTCAGCCTTCGATCTCAGCCAGCGCATCAATCTCGTTCTCACCAATTCCCCCAGGCTTCGCAAGAAGCTGAATGCGCGCCTGAAATCTCCGACAATCAACGATGAGTTCCGCAAATACGCCACGCGCTACAATCCGACCAGTCGCGAGGAACTGAGGAAGATCCAGCAAAAATTTGTCAGCCAGATCAGGCGGGATATTATGAAGGGCTTCCGACCCACCGCACGGAAATCGGCCATGGACGAACTGGTCGAGGAACGCCTCAAGCTTCAGGAGGCGAAACGCCTCAACATTGTCGTTACCAAAGAGGAAGTTTCCGGCGCCCTCGCGAATATGGTGAAGCTCAACAAGATGACCGAAAAACAATTCGCGGCGATGTTGAAAAAATCCGGCGTGAGCATGGCGACCATGCGCCAGCGCCTCAAGGTCAGCATGAGTTGGCGCAAGGCCGTGCAACGAAAATTCGGCCGGCAGATGTCGCTTACGAACCAGTATCTGGATCGCGAACTCAACACCACTGGCGGTGCGACTGATGCGGAAAAAAGCATAGAGTTGCAGCTGCACAGGATTACGCTTCCCCTCACCGGGAAGATCAATCAGAAAATCATGGTCAAGCGCTTTGCCGAAGCCGACAGTCTCCGCAGCCGCTTCCGCTCCTGCCGGGCTGTTCAGAGCCTGACGGTGAATGTCAAAAACGCCAGATACGAAAATCTCGGTCGCAAGCGCGCATCGACATTTTCCGAACCGATCCGCACACAACTCCTTCAGGCGAAAGTCGGCCAGATGCCGCCCCCGACCCTGTCACCGGCCGGCATTCAGCTCTACGCGGTTTGCGGGCGACGCAAGGTTGCCACCGACGAAAAAAAACGCGTGGCGGAAAAACGAAAATTACAACTGCAGGAATTCAACATTCTCTCCGAGCGCCATCTCAGGGATTTGAAGCAGGACGCCTACATCGAATACCGGTAAAGTTTTGGTGCACCAATCGGTCCCGGACGGTATAGTGACCGTTCAAACGGTTTGAGACGGAACCGGTTTCAAGCCAACCCGACACTCCTGCAAAAGCAATTAATCCATGCCCCAGCGCCCTCTTGCCCTCAGCATGGGCGATCCAGCCGGTATCGGCCCCGAAATCACCCGTAAAGCCTGGCTCAGGCGGCATCAGGCGAAGCTCGAGCCCTTTGTCGTTGTCGGAGATCCGCGGGCCTATGATGACAAATTGCATGATCCGGCAAAACCGGTTCCCGTTGGAATTGTCTCGACCATGGCCGAAGCTTGCGCCGTGTTCGACCAGGCCCTGCCGGTCATCGAACTCGAATGCCCCCGCATACCGGTTCCCGGCCGTCCCGACAGCCGTAATGCACCCGCTATCGTCAAATCCATCGAGTATTGCGTCGCGGCTGCCGTCAAAGGCGATGCGCTTGGCGTCGTCACCAATCCCATTTCCAAGGCGCATCTGTATGAGGCGGGTTTCAAGCATCCCGGCCATACCGAATTCCTGGCCGAGCTGTCGCGCTCCCTAAGCGGCCAAGCGGTCACGCCCGTGATGATGTTGGCCGCCGATGAGCTTAAAGTTGTACCGGTCACCGTTCATATTGCCCTGCGCGATGTGCCCCGCTCCCTGACCACCGACAGCATCGTCGAGAGCGCCCGCATTACGGCCCGGTCCCTGCGGTCGGGTTTTGCCATGTCCGCGCCCCGCCTGGCGATCACGGGCCTCAATCCCCATGCCGGCGAAAACGGCGCCATGGGCGACGAGGAATTGCGCATCATCGAACCGGCCATTGAAATTCTGAAAGGTGAGAATATCGCGGTCACCGGCCCCCACCCGGCCGACACGATTTTCCACCCCGATGCGCGCAAAACCCATGACGCCGTCATCGCCATGTATCACGATCAGGCCCTGATTCCGCTCAAGACCCTGGCCTTCGACCGCGGCGTAAATATTACGCTCGGCCTGCCGTTTATCCGCACGTCCCCCGATCACGGCACCGCCTTCGATATCGCAGGTAAAAGCAGTGCTTCCGAAACGAGCCTGATAGAAGCGCTGAAAAGCGCCCATCAAATGGCGGGCAATCGCGCCTCCAGCAGATCCGTGATGTGCCCATGACGCCAAAGCCGGCACCGCCAGGCACGAGTTTGAGCGACGGCCTGCTGCCGCTGCGCGATGTCATCCGCAAATATGAGCTGAGTGCGCGCAAGAGTCTGGGCCAGAATTTCATCCTCGACCTCAATCTGACGCGCCGGATCGCCAGGGCCGCCGCGCCCCTCGACGACCGGACCATCATCGAAATCGGCCCCGGGCCCGGCGGGCTGACGCGCGGACTTCTCATGGAAGGCGCCAGACATGTCATCGCCATCGAGCGGGACAGGCGCTGCCTCGAAGCCCTTGACGAAATCGCGCGGGCCTATCCCGGCCGTCTCGAAATCCTTCATGCCGATGCGCTAAAAACCGATTATGCCTCTCTCGCCACCGGCAAGGCCGCCATCGTCGCCAATCTGCCCTATTCAATCGGAACCGCGCTTCTGGTGAAATGGCTGACCACAGATCCCTGGCCGCCCTGGTATCAAAGCCTGACGCTGATGTTTCAGCGCGAAGTGGCCGAGCGCATCATTGCCCGTCCGGGCACGAAAGCTTATGGCCGCCTTGCCATACTCGCGCAAATCCGCACCCGCCCGGAAATATGCCTGACCCTGCCGCCCGAGGCCTTCACGCCGCCACCCAAGGTTGCATCGGCACTCGTGTCGATCACCCCCATCGCGGGCGAGCCGCCAGGCTGTGATATTGACACTTTGAGCAAAGTCACCGCCGCCGCCTTCAACCAGCGGCGCAAAATGCTGCGCAAATCGCTGGCGCAGATTCACCCCGCTCCCGAAACGCTTTTGGCCGATTTGGGGATCGATCCGACGCGGCGGGCCGAAAGTCTCGGCGTTGAGGAATTTTGTGCCCTGGCGCGCCAGATTCAACACACCAGGCGAGATTAGGCTAAGCCATTGAAATTAATCACTATACTATAGTATTTTGCGTAATTTCCGTAAAAACACGGCTTCATCAAAGCCCCTTGAATTTCGCCCCTGATCTTCTCAAAACGACCTGATCAGGATATGATGGCTTTCAGTGAACGTCACTTGTTCGCTGAATGATAACAATTATGGGGGGATCTCATGGATCCGCAACAATTATTCTATTTTATTGTTCTGATTGGTACGCTTCTGGTTTTTATATCGGATTCCATCGGCAATATGCTTTCCTTCGGCAACCGGGTCGCAAATGCGCTCACGACGGCCGTCGTCTGGGGCGTTCTCTTTATCGCTCTTTATTTCGTTCTGGGCGCCATCGGCATTCAGCTGGCTTCCAGTCTTCAGGGCCTCATGATTCTGACGGCAAAAGGTATTCTTATCGTTTTCGTCGCGGATATGATCGGCAATGCCATTGCATTCGGCAACCGCTTCATCAATGCGCTGGTAACGGCCATTGTCTGGGCGGGTATATTTGTCGCTCTTAAAGTCTACGGGATAGCCTGATCAATCCGCAAAAGCTCATCAGAACTGATTATTTCTAACACTTTGAAAATACTTGTATTTCAAAGCCATCTTCTCAAAACGATCTGATCAGTTTATGATGTTTTTCCGTGAACAGCGCTTGTTCACTCTACGACAACATTAATTGGGGGACGACTAATGGACGCGCAACAAACATTCTATTTCATAATACTAATCGGCACGCTTCTGGTATTCATATCGGATTCCATCGGCAATATGCTCTCCTTCGGCAACCGCATCGCAAATGCCTTCACCACGGCCATCGTCTGGGGCATTCTCTTTATCGCTCTTTATTTTGTTTTGGGATCCATCGGCATGGAGCTGGCTTCCAGTCTTCAGGCTCTCATGATAACCGCGGCAAAAGGCATTCTTCTTGTATTCGTCGCGGATTTGATCGGCAATGCCATTGCATTCGGCAACCGTTTCATCAATGCGTTGGTGACAGCCATCGTATGGAGCGGTTTGATGCTCGCCTATGAGTTCTATGGCAAGGTCATCCTCACCGGTCTTACCGCCTGATAGTCCGCCGGTCTGACCCCTGATGCCGGATCGGGCCACCCGGGACCGTCACCTCAGGGGACGCAACCCGGGGCACGCCTGAACGAGATGCGATTGAAAAGAATAAGGCCTTGCGCTCACTTCGAAGCGCAAGGCCTTATTGATTCCCGACGACCGCTATAAACAATTATTCAAACGGTGAGTGGTTTGCGCCGGAGCGCTATTCGCCGCGTGAGCAATCGATGTTGACGGTGAATGTCGCGCTGTTGTTGGCCTCGTTGAGTTCCTCGATCTGGTTATAGGGATCGACGACCGCGTAAACCGTTACATTGACATCGTCCGAGCGCGCGCCGGTTGTGCAGATCTTGCTTGAAGATGTGCTGTAATCCTCGACACCAAGTTCATCCAGAACTCTGTCGAGGCCCTTGATGCTGATGGTATTTCCCTCTGCATAGGGGGATACCTCCAGATCCTTGGCGCGGTAATAGGCGCGGAGCGCACGGCTTGTTTCGCTGCCATACGATCCATCGACACCGTATTTGGGCAGTGAATCGTCCCGCCATTCGATCAGGAAGATCTGAAGCGCTTTGACGCGGCGTCTGACGACATCATATTCATCGTCGTCATCGTCGTCATAGCGGGAAAAACGCCTGTTGGCATAATCGATCTTTGGCGGCTTGTTGAAAAAACGGCATCGCTTGATCTTGTTCGTTCCGATCTCGATGCCAATCCCCTTCTGATCGAGCGGTGCAAGAGGACTTGTCAGCCTTTTCCTGTCCAGGAGATCGATATTCTGCGGGACGTAAACGACCAGCGTCCAGTCCTCGCTTTCTTTCGCCTGGCCGAGATTTTCGAGCACCGCAGCAGCTGAACCGCCGAATTGTGCCGGTCCCGTGCCGATATTCTTGATGGCAATGGTTCCCTTCCACAACGCTTCGCCCTTTTTGCAGCTTCCCTGCAAAGGAATGCGCGAGTCATTGGTGATGACAAGATCCGGCAGCTGCTGCGCCCGCACGGTTTGCGGCAGCAGGATCAGACCGGCTAACAGAAATACATATGCAATATAATTCTTACGACTGAACGTCCCCATGATATCCCCTATTTGTTCTAGGAAGTTATCGCTATCATTCAATAGTAAACGGGGAAATTCAAGGGGATGGAAGCGTTAAGAGTTAATACTGACGCCTGTTTGCAACACCCGTTTTTCTAAAAAAGGTTGTAAAAACAACAGCTCAGCCTAATCCACCATTTCCCGGACGAATTCCGCAAGCCCCAATTGCCGTTCCCGGTGCAGACGCGACGCCTCCACGATGGACTTGAGCTGTGCGGCACTCTCATCCACATCCCGGTTGACGATGACATAATCATACTCCGCCCAGTGACTGATTTCGTTTGAAGCCGCCGCCATTCGTTTGGCAACGACCTCGGAGTCGTCCTGACCGCGCGACATAAGACGGTTCTCCAGCTCATCGCGCGACGGCGGCAGGACGAAAATTGAAATCACGTCCTGGCCGGCGTGCTGGCGCAATTGCTGCGCGCCCTGCCAGTCGATATCAAACAGCACATCGCGTCCGCTTGTGAGCTTCTCGAATACAGTGGCCTTCGGCGTTCCGTAACAATTGCCAAACACCTGAGCCCACTCAATGAGCGCGTCCTGGGATACGAGCTCGTCAAAACGGGCCTGATCGACGAATGTGTAATCCTCTCCGTCGATCTCCCCCGGTCGGGCTTCACGCGTCGTGACGGAAACCGACATGGAGATATTGGCGTCCTCCTCGATAAGCCGGCGTGCCAGCGTCGTCTTGCCCGCGCCCGACGGCGATGACAGCACAAATAAAGATCCCCGTCGCATCATGTCCATTAGCTCTCAATCACCTATTCGATATTCTGAATCTGTTCGCGCATCTGCTCGATCAGCACCTTGAGCTCGAGCCCCAGTCTTGTCATCTCGTTATCGTTCGATTTCGAGCACAATGTATTCGCCTCACGGTTGAACTCCTGCGCAAGAAAGTCCAGCTGCCGCCCCACGGCGGCATCCGATTTGAGAAGCCCCCGCGCTTCCGCCACATGGGCCTCTAGCCGTTTCAGCTCTTCCTCGACATCCGCCCTCTGCGCCAGTAGAACGGCTTCCTGATAAAGCCGGTCTTGATCGAGCGCGCTCGCCTCATCCACCAGCTTGCCGACCATTTCCCGCAGCCTGCCGCGGATGAATTCCGGCTGCCGGGACGGCAATTGGGATATCCGTTTCGTGATAGCGCCAATTTTGTCGACTTGTTCCTGGACGACCTCTTCAAGATGGGCGCCCTCACGCTCGCGGTTGGCAAGCACCAGCCGCACCACCTCTTTAAAACTCTCCAAAAGGGCGTCACGGCGCGCCTTGATCGTCTCGTCGCTCTCTTCCACCTCGATCGTCTCGAGCACGCCGCGTATGCCGATCAGCGCTTCGAGATCGGGCATGTCCTCCTTGGCGATCTCCGAGGCCCGACGGGACGCTTCGAGAACCTGCGAAAACACGGCCTCGTTGAGTTGTATCACCGTCGCCCCCTGATCGCGCTTTGCATTGAGCGCGACGGTACAGTTGCCACGCTTGAAATATTCTGCGCAGATTTTACGGACAGGGCTTTCCAGATCCTCAAGACCCGCCGGCAGTCTCACCCGGACGTCGAGCCCGCGGCCGTTCACCGTCCGCAATTCCCAATGCCACGGCGTGTCCAAATGCACGCCCTCGCTGCGGCCAAACCCGGTCATGCTTTTGATCGCCATAAATTTCGATCCAATCCCAATGTTCGCGTCATCTCATCATCGCGCCGAAGTTGCGGCCATAGGAGCCAGCGGGGCGGCAATGGTGCGAATCCGAATAAACTTGGATCACTGTAATGGCTTTATTGAAAAGTGAAAACTGCGATGCGCGGTGACAGGCGCATAATGTGAAGCGCAAAGCCGTGTGGCCGGCTACAAACGCAGGAACACGCCTGCCCTAGCTAACCAGCCCCAGGTCAGCCTGTGCCAGGTCAGCCTGTCCGGAATGATAGCCAGGGTCATGGCAATTATTCAGAAGCGCCGCCTAAGGCCGTGGCCGCTGCACCGGCAGGGGAACCTTGGGGGCGTTTGTTCCAGCCGCGGTCGACGCTTGCGCCTGTGCTGACGGTGCCTGGCCGAGCAAGGGCAGCGTTGCGGCCTGACCGGAAGCGTCGACAGTCTCCGGCAGTGTATTGCTCAATGAAAGTCCGGGGATGTTGATATTCACCGCGTCCCCTGCTGTGGGGCTGTCATTCGCCGCGGCCTCTGCCGCCTCGGCAAGATCTGCCGCGCGCTGCTTGGCCTGCCGCGCTCTTAATCCACGTTCGAATTTCCGCCACTTGGCGACATTCCGCTGATGCCCCCGGAGTGTTGGGGAAAACGCATGCCCCCCGGTGCCGTCGGCGACAAAATAAAGATCCTTTGTATCCGCCGGATTGAGCACGGCCTCTATGGCCGCCCGTCCCGGATTGCCGATCGGCGTCGGCGGCAAGCCGTCGATCTGATAGGTATTATAGGGCGTCCGTTTCCTCAGCTCGCTCCTGCGCAGCGGATGGCCGAGAGAGCCCTTTCCGCCGACCAGACCATAGATGATCGTCGGGTCCGATTGCAGTTTCATCCCGCGTTTCAGCCGGTTGACAAAAACGCCGGCCACCCGTTCGCGCTCATCGGCCCGTCCGGTTTCGCGCTCGACGATCGACGCCAGGATGATGGCTTCTTCGGGCGAATGAATAGGCAATCCCTTGGCTCTCTTGGGCCAGAGCGTTTTTACGAATTTCCGTTGTTCCGCCTGCATCCGCTCGATCAGCTCCTGCCGTCCCATATTGCGGGAGAATTTATACGTATCCGGTAGCAGGCTGCCCTCGGCGGGGATTGTCGTCACTTCGCCGCTCAACATTTCATGACGGTTGAGTATTGCGATGATCTGCTCACTGGTCAGCCCCTCGCGCAGGGTGACCTTGTGCAGGATCGCCTTCCCTTCGACCAGCTTGTCCAGCACCTGGCGCATGCTGGAGTGTTTGCGGAATTCATACTCGCCGGCCTTCAGCTTCGATTGCGCTTTGAAATAAAGCGCGCTGCCGACGAATATCCGGCTGTCCTCGATCACGCCCTCGCGTTGCAGAGTGCGCGCAATTGCGTTCAGTCCGCTGCCGGGCGGAATGCTGATTACCGTTGTGTATTCAAGCGGTCCCGGTTGATCGAACTGGGTTTTGATGAACAAAAAAAGCAATCCGACGGCGACCATGGCCATCAGGACGAATGTCAAAACGCCATTGACAAGTTTCATAATACCGCCGCTCCCCTTCTTCCGCCGCCTGATTTCGCGGCGCTGCCGGCGCTGGGGCGGTTCCACCCCGCGAGTGGGTTCGAGTGCTTCAGCCGGCGATCTCGGCATATCACCGAACTCATGAACGAACGAACCGGGCTCCGGCGCCCCGGTTTTCTTCGGACCACCCCAATTATATTGATTCGCGCGTGCCATCAGGCCCCATATGAATAATTACGTTCGAATAGCGCCAGCCTATCACGAAATATGGCAAAAGCGGGGAGCCTGAAGGCATTAATCATTACCTGGCATTCGGATTTTTCAGGCGTTCTGTCGCGGGTCAGGCGTTCACGCTTCTGAGGATAATGGAGGCATTGGTTCCGCCGAAGCCGAAAGAGTTGCTGAGCGCAATATCGATCTCCTGCTCCTTTTTCTTGTGCGCAACCAGATCGATGGCCGTTTCGATCGAGGGATTGTCGAGATTGATCGTCGGCGGCGCCACATTATCCCGCATCGCCAGAAGAGAGAATACGGCTTCCACCGCCCCCGCGGCACCCAGCAGGTGACCGATTGCCGACTTGGTCGACGACATGGTCAGTTTACCCGCTGCGTCGCCGAAAATACGCTCCACGGCGCCAAGCTCGATTTCATCCCCCATAGGCGTCGATGTACCGTGCGCATTGACATAATCGATGTCCGCGACATCGATACCGGCGCGTTTGATGGCGGCCTCCATGCACCGGTAGGCGCCATCGCCCGTCGCCTCGGGCGCGGTGATGTGATAGGCATCGCCCGACATGCCATATCCGATGACTTCGCCATAGATCTTGGCGCCGCGCGACATGGCATGTTCATATTCCTCGAGAACGACGATACCGGCGCCTTCCCCCATGACAAATCCGTCGCGATCCCGGTCATAGGGCCTGGATGCCTTTTCTGGCGTATCGTTGAAATGCGTCGACAAGGCCTTGGCAGCGCTGAAACCGGCGAGAGCGATCCGGCAGATCGGCGATTCCGCACCGCCAGCAACCATTACATCGGCATCGTCGAAGGCGATAATGCGCGCCGCGTCGCCAATGGCATGAGTGCCCGTCGAGCACGCCGTAACGACCGCATGATTAGGCCCCTTGAGCCCGTGTTTGATCGAAACATAGCCGCCGGCCAGATTGATCAGCCGGCCGGGAATGAAAAACGGCGACACCCGTCTCGGCCCCTTGGCTTCGAGCAAAAGCGAGGTTTTGGCAATACCGTCGAGACCGCCGATGCCCGAACCGATGAGAACGCCGGTCCTGTTGCAGTCCTCTTCGCTCTCCGGATGCCATCCCGCATCGTCAAGCGCCTGATCGGCCGCGCAAATGCCGTACAGAATAAAGTCGTCGACTTTTCTCTGGTCTTTGGGTTCCATCCAGTCGTCGGGATTGAACGAACCGTTCGAGCCGTCACCTCGCGGTATGCGGCAGGCGATCTGGCATGCCTGATCCGAAACGTCGAAATCCTCGACCCGGCCGGCGCTGCTTTCACCGTTCAAGAGGCCGGTCCAGCTTGCCTCGACACCGCACCCCAAGGGTGTCACCAAACCAAGACCGGTAACGACAACGCGCCTCATGGATAATTCCCAACTCCTGATGATGTGTTTGGTGGCCCCTCACTCGGGCAAAGCCATGTCCCGGGGCTTCCGCTCGATGAGCGTTTTCTGTTTCTAGGCGGAGGCCCCTTCGAGAAACTTCACCGCATCGCCGACCGTCAAAATGGTTTCGGCGGCATCATCGGGGATTTCGCAGCCGAATTCCTCTTCAAATGCCATGACAAGCTCGACCGTATCCAGGCTGTCGGCCCCGAGATCGTCGATAAAACTTGCTTTGTCGACAACCTTTTCGCCCTCGACACCAAGATGCTCAATAACAATTTTCTTAACGCGTTCTGCAATATCGCTCATTTTCATTCTCTCGTTTGGTTTTTAAATACTGGTTGTCCAGGGGGCCAACCTGATTTCAAATGTCCAATAGCAAGCTGCTCCACCTGAAACAACGTGTTATTTCGCCACTGGGATAAACAATAGAGATCTTCAGTCGGGAAATTATGATTATTACGCCTTTTCCCGTCTTATTGCACTGAAACGACCAACAAATCAAATCCTCAAACCATTGTCATGCCGCCATTCACATGCAGCGTCTGTCCGGTCACATAGGCAGCCTCGTCGCTTGCCAGATAGAGAGCGGCGGCTGCGATGTCTTCGGGCTTGCCGAATTCCTGTGCAGGAATGTGTTCGGCAATGGCCTCGACCTGTTTTTCATTGAGGAAATCGGTCATCGGCGTTGAAATAAATCCTGGCGCGATGCAATTCGCTGTAATACCGCGCGACGCGACTTCCCGCGCCAGCGATTTCGTCATGCCGATCATGCCGGCTTTCGATGCCGCATAATTCGGCTGCCCCGGATTTCCGATAATCGCGCTGATCGACGTAATATTGACAATCCGGCCGGACCGGCGCCGCATCATGTTTCGCAGCACATTGCGCGTCAGCATGAAGACCGAACTCAAATTCACCTCGATGACCTGATCCCATTCCTCGTCTTTCATGCGCATGAAGAGATTGTCCTTGGTGATCCCGGCATTGTTGACGAGTATGTCGAGCTGTCCCAGCGCCTCCTCCGCCTGTCCTCCCAATGCCTTCACCGCTTCGCGGTCCGACAGGTTGCATGGACACACATGCACGCGCTCGCCCAGCTCGCCGGCAAGTTCGGTCAGGCGGTCTTCGCGCGTTCCCGAAATGGCGACATTGGCGCCATTGGCGTGCAACTGCCGGGCGATCGAAGCGCCGATCCCTCCCGTTGCCCCCGTCACGAGCGCGCCTTTTCCCTTCAAATCAAACATAAGAACCAAATCCTCCCTGACCGGAACGCGGTCAAATCTAGGCGTTTATTTTTTCAAAAAATGCATCAATGTCCTGCGGGGTGCCGATCGACACCGCTTCGAGCGACCGTTCGATGCGGCGTGCGAGACCGCTCAACACCTTCCCCGATCCGATTTCGAGCGTCCGGCTGACCCCGTTAGCCGCCATATGGCTGATGCTTTCGCGCCAGCGCACGGTCCCCGTGACCTGATCGAGAAGGTTTTTGACGATTTCATCCGGCGCCGTGCTTTCCCGGGCCTGCACATTCGCAACCACCGGCACCGACGGCGCCATGACCTCCACTCCTTGTAACGCCTCATCCATGATCTCAACGGCCGGCGCCATGAGCGAACAATGAAACGGCGCGCTTACATCCAGCAGCACCGCCCGCCGGGCGCCGAAATCCTTGGCCATTTCAACCGCCCTGTCGATCGCTTGCCTGTGTCCGCTGATCACCACCTGTCCAGGCGCATTGTCGTTGGCCACCTGGCAGACACCGCCCGAAGCGGCCTTTTCCGTCAGTGCCTGAGCCTGATCGAGCTCAAGCCCGAGGAGCGCCGCCATGGCCCCCTCGCCGACCGGGACCGCCGCCTGCATGGCCTTGCCGCGCGTTTTGAGAAGCCGCGCCGCTTCGCTGACGCTGATCGCCGACGCAGCCGCCAGGGCCGAATACTCCCCCAGAGAATGCCCGGCGACAAAGGCCGCCTGATCGGCAACCTTATAGTTGAAATCTTTTTCAAGAACCCGGATCACGGCAATGGAGACCGCCATCAGCGCCGGCTGGGCATTCTCGGTCAGGGTCAGCGTTTCCTGCGGCCCCTCGAACATCAAATGCGCAAGCTTTTGTTCGAGCGACTCGTCGATTTCCTCAAAAACCTCCCGCGCTGTGGCGAAAGATGTGGCGAGTTCGCGCCCCATACCCACCATTTGACTTCCCTGTCCCGGGAATGTGAATGCAATCGACATGTGATTTCAGTCCAATAAACGAAAGACACGTTCCCGCGCTCGGCCGGAAAACACTTTAAGAGACGTTTTGAGCGCCGCTTGTCAAGTCGCGATAGCCATAACCCTTGGATTAGATTGCGCGCGGCATCTCATCCCGGCGCAATGTGCGGATGATCGGAATAATTGCGGCCAAGGCACTTTTCACTTGCCCTTGACGGGTCAAAGCATATAGAAGTCTGCACTTGAACCACCCCAGTTGGAGGCTGAACGGAAGCGTTCGCGATCCGGTCTCGGAATTTGGAGAAGATCTCAATTCCCGGATCAAGGATCATGGACGAGACGGATAACGTCGCACTTCCCGTGTTTTCGCTCTTTCGGGTCAGACACTGAGTGTCAATTTTTGAGCCTTTCGTGACTAGTCACTGGCTCAAAAGGGGCTATGCGCTGGGATGGTTGTGAACGGAACCGTTTAAACGGAACCGTTTTGACATAAACCAATCGAAGGAAGGCTCACGCCATGCCCTTATATGAGCATGTCTTTATGACGCGTCAGGATGTATCGTCTCAGCAGATCGATCAGCTGACCAGCGAGTTCAGTAAAATCATCGAAGAAGGCGGCGGCAAGATCGCCCGTAGCGAATATTGGGGATTGCGCCCCCTCGCCTATAAAATCAAGAAAAACCGCAAGGCCCATTACACCATGCTGAACATCGACAGCCCCCATGAAGCGGTGGCCGAGATGGAGCGCCGCATGAGCCTGTCGACGGATGTTCTGCGTTACATGACGGTGCGCGTGAACGAACATGAGGCGGACCAGTCGGTCATGATGCGCAAAAGCGACCGCGACGACCGCAGGGGCGGACGCGGAGACCGCCCGCCCTTCAGGCGCGATCAGGACGGCTCAGGCGGCCGGCCCGACAGCGGCCGTAAATTTGAAGCGTCGAAAAAACCGGATGATGCGCCGCGCCCCGAAGTAAAAGACGACAGCCCCCCCGCTGAAGCGCCAGCCGGAGCCCCTGCCGATGTAGCGAAGGAGACGGACTGATGGCCAATGATTCACAGGGCGCGCGCCGCCCGTTTTTCCGCCGCCGTAAATCCTGCCCTTTTTCGAGCGATAAATCGCCGAAAATCGATTACAAGGATGTGCGGCTGCTGCAACGCTATATTTCCGAACGCGGCAAGATGGTGCCGAGCCGCATCACGTCGGTTTCCGCAAAGAAACAGCGCGAACTGGCGAAAGCCATCAAGCGCGCGCGCTATCTCGGCCTGCTTCCATATCTTGTGAAATAGCCGGCCGGACCTGTGCAGCGGGCGGCCGTGCCGCGCCGTTCGCGCAAAACGGTTCATGTCTTGGCTATGATGTGATAAGAGACCGGAATTGAAAACGAAACATCGCGGATCAAGTCAATCTGCGAACCGGGTTGGGACAGGTCGTTGGCCGGCACTATGCCGTACATTGTCACTGTCTCTAACCGCTTCCATGGCGGGACAGCAAAATTATGATGGCAAATCCTTACATCGTCGGGCTCATCGCCGGCATTGCGTCCGGTTTTCTGTCGGCTTTCGCCCTTACCGGCGCCCCGGCTGCGAAAATCCTCATCTACCTCGCTCCCTTGCCCTGTTTCATCGCCGGTTTCGGCTGGCGCCTCAATGCTTCTGCCGCCGCTATGATCAGTGGCGTGCTTCTTCTCATTCTGATGGCAGGACCAAAAGCCGGGTTCGGCTTTTTTCTCACCATCGCCCTGCCCACGCTTGTTCTGACCTATCTCGCTTATTTGAGCCGCACCGATACACCGCCCGTCACGGACAGCGTCCAGACGGCCCAGCCGCAATCCCAGCCGCCAACCCCGGACCAGGTCACCGAATGGTATCCGGTCGGCCATCTCGCCTTCTGGGCCGCCATTATGGCCGGCCTCCTCACCATCATCGTGATCCTGTCCCTGGGCCAGGACTATGATGCCTACAAGGCGTCCGTGAAAACGCTGTTCGATGAAAACATCCTGAGCCAGCTCGAGGCCTTGTCGGGCCAGAAAATCGACCCCAGTGAAGTCAGCACATTGAGCGAGATCGCCGTCAATATCCTGCCCGGCGCCTCCTCCCTGTCATGGCTCGCCCTGACGATCTTCAACATGTGGCTCGGTGCCCGTCTCACCCTCGCCATGGGACGCCTGCAACGGCCCTGGCCCCATATCCCGGCTCTGGAATATCCCAATTATCTTTCCTTCGCCTTCGTACTTGCCATCGGGCTGACATTCACGAGCGGAATACCGCTCCTGATCGGCATCGCCTTTTTGGCCGCCTTCATTCTTCTCTACATACTCCTCGGTTTCGCCGTTCTCCATACCGTAACCGAGGGCAATCCCTATCGTCCCTTCATGCTCCCTTTCGCCTATGTCATTTTCATTTTTATCGGCCAGTACGGCGTCATGATCATGGCGACGCTGGGACTTGCAGAACCCTTGTTCAGATTGCGCAAACGACTGACGGGTCCGCCGCCGTCGCCCGGCGCATAAAACGCAAACCGCGGCGCGGAACCTGAGGGATGAACACCCCGGTTTCTGAAATCCGCATACACAAATCGATCAACCGCCAGCAAATACCGGAGTAAACAAATGCAGGTTATTCTTCTCGAGCGCATCGGCAAACTGGGCCAGATGGGCGACATCGTAAATGTCAAAGACGGCTATGCGCGCAACTTCCTTCTGCCCAAGGCAAAAGCACTGCGCGCGACCAAGGCCAATATCGCGCATTTTGAAAAAGATCGTGTTCAGCTTGAAGCGGTCAATCTTGAACGCAAGAAAGAGGCTGAAGCGATTGCCGACAAGCTGGGCGGAGAGGCATTTGTCGCCATCCGTCAGGCAGGAGACACCGGCCAGCTCTACGGTTCCGTCACCCCGCGCGATATTTCCGAAGTCGTTACCGAAAACGGTTTCACCATCCAGCGTCAGCAAATTGTGCTCTCCCGTCCGATCAAGTCCCTCGGCCTGCACGATGTCATCGTCAGCCTGCATCCGGAGGTCGAGGTCAATATAACGGTGAATATCGCCCGCACGGCGGATGAAGCCGAACGCCAGATGCGCGGAGAGGATGTCACAGCCGAGAAACGGGACGAGGAGGATATTCAGGCCCAGGTCGAGGAAGTCTTCGAAGACGAGGAGCGGGCCCAGGAAGCTGCCGCATCCCTGACGGACGAGGAAACGCCGGCCGATGAAGAGGCGGCCGGAGCGGCTCCGAAAGACGATAAGGCTGAAGCGGCGTCGGCGGAAGTGGCGGATGACGCCGCTGATTCGCCCCAGGACAGCGCCTGACGCCTCCAAATTCCACAACAGCTAGCGTGGACTGAAACTGGGCGGCACAACATATGGAACATCTATCCCTGCATGTTTTGCCGCTCAGAATCCAACTCCGATTGCAAGCCGAATTTAAATATTTCTGCCCCCCTTGTGCATTGCGGGGATGAAGTGCCGCCCCCCGCAAACCGCCCTCTCCCCATGCCTGAGAATCGGGTAGCGTGCCGCCATGTCGATTACATCTGCCAAAATGGAAACTGCCTCCTCCGACGAGGAGCTACCCTTCCGCATCGCGCCGCACAATATTGAGGCGGAACAGGCGCTCCTGGGCGCTATTCTGGTCAATAATGCCGTTCAGGACCGCATTTCGTCCTTTCTCGAGCCGGCTCATTTCTATGATCCCCTGCACGCCAAGATCTATGAAACGATTGGCCGCCTGATTTATATGGGCAAGCAGGCCACGCCGGTAACGGTTCGCTCCTTTTTCGAGAACGAGGAAAGCATCAATGACGATCTGACGGTGCCGCAATATCTCGGCCGTCTCGCCGCCAATGCCACGTCGATCATCAATGCCGAAGCCTATGGCCGCACCATTCTCGAAGCCGCCATCCGCCGCAATCTGATCGGCATAGGCGAAGACATGGTCAATGGCGCCTATCAGGCGGACCTCGAGCTGCCGCCGGAAAAACAGATCGAAGAAGCCGAGCAGCGCCTTTACGAAATCGCCGAAAGCAACAAATACGGCAAGGGCTTCATCCCCTTTTCCGATGCCCTGATCGATGCCATCAACATGGCCAGCAATGCCTATGAGCGCGATGGCGGCTTATCGGGACTGGCGACCGGGCTGAAAGACCTCGATCAGCGCATGGGCGGCTTGCAGCCTTCCGACCTGATTATTCTGGCCGGCCGGCCGGCCATGGGTAAAACGGCCCTGGCCACCAATATCGCCTTTCATATTGCCAATGCCCACAAGTCCGAAACCTCGGAAGACGGCACCGTGACAACCGTTGACGGCGGCATTGTCGGCTTTTTCTCGCTCGAAATGTCTTCGGAGCAGCTCGCCACCCGTATCATTTCCGAACAGGCCGAAATCACGTCCGAAAAAATCCGCCGCGGCATGATCAACCGCGATGAATTTGAAAAACTTTATCAGGTCTCTCAGAGATTGGACAAAATTCCGCTTTATATTGACGAAAGCGGCGGCATCACGGTGGCCCAGCTGGCTGCCCGCGCCCGCAGGTTGAAGCGTCGAAATGGACTGGATCTGATCGTGATCGACTATTTGCAATTGCTGTCTGGCTCATCGCGGAAATCGTCGGAAAACCGTGTCCAGGAGCTGACCGAGATCACCACCAACCTGAAAGCCCTCGCCAAGGAGCTCGAAGTGCCGATCATTGCCCTGTCGCAGCTCTCGCGCCAGGTCGAAAACCGCGACGACAAGCGTCCCCAGCTCGCCGACCTCAGGGAATCAGGCTCTATCGAACAGGACGCGGATGTGGTTATGTTTGTCTACCGCGATGAATATTACATCGAGCGCAAGAAGCCGTCCGAGAGCAAACATGAAGAGATGATGGCATGGCAGGCGGAAATGGAGAGCGCCATGGGTCTTGCCGAGCTCATTGTCGGCAAACAGCGCCATGGCCCGACCGGCACCGTTCAGGTTAAGTTCGAAGGCCACGTCACCCGTTTCTCCGATCTCGCCAAAGAGGATCATCTGCCGGAGCGATATGATTGACAAATCTGCCCAGGACGAAAAACAGGCCTGACCGGAAATCGATCGGTAAATCCTCACACAAGGATATTCCGAAAGATAGCGGCAAGGCTGCCTCATCCGGCTTATCCGACATCCCGCCCGGCGTGCCGGAAATTCCAGGCGACGTTCCCGAGGATGTCGGCGCCGTTTTGACGATCGATCTCGGCGCGGTAGCCGCCAATTACGCTATCATGCGGAAATTGTCCGGCAAGGCCAATTGCGCGGCCGTCGTCAAGGCCAACGCCTATGGACTTGGCGACCGCGAAATTGTACGCACCCTCGTCAAACAGGGCTGCAACACGCTCTTCGTCGCCAATCTCAAGGAAGCCATCCGCGCCCGGCGCACCTCGCGCAAACCCGATATCTATGTCCTCGACGGCTTTCACCCCGAACGCGGTCCCGACTATCTCAAACATAAACTCAGGCCCGTCCTCAACAATCTTGCCGAAATAAGAACCTGGAACGGCTTCGCGAAGGCCGAGAACGTTCCGGCGCCTGCGGCCATCCAGCTTGACACCGGTATGAACCGCCTTGGCCTGCCCGAATATGAAATTTCGGCCCTGGCGCAAAATCCCGATGACCTGCGCCACTTCGAATGCGCCCTCGTCATGAGCCATCTCGCCTGCGCCGACGACCCGACCCATCCCATGAGCGCCTGGCAAAAAAAGCTTTTCGACCGTTATCGCGAATTGCTGCCCGACGCGCAGTTGAGCCTTGCAAATTCGGCCGGCATAGCATGCGGCAAACAATATCATTACGACATGACGCGCCCCGGCATTGCACTTTATGGCGGCGAACCATGCAACGGCATCAGCCTCGGCCTGAAACCCGTTATAAGCCTCATGGGCCGCATATTGCAGGTCCACACGGCTGAGACCGGCGAAAGCGTCGGCTATGGCGCAACCCACACCTTCACGCGCAAGAGCCGGATCGCCACCGTGTCGCTCGGCTATGCCGACGGAATATTGCGCATCCTAGGATCGAGCCTCGCCAAATCGGCGCCCAGGGGGCGGTATGGCGCTCACGACCTTCCCCTTATCGGCCGCATATCCATGGACCTCATCACCTATGATCTGACCGATATGGAAGCCGGGCAATGCCGCCCCGGCGACTGGATCGAAATTATCGGCCCCACGAACGATATCAACCGCCTGGCCGACTGTGCGCGGACCAATTCATATGAGATTCTGACATCCCTCGGCAGCCGTCCCCACCGCATTTACAAACGGATTGGCTGATCGGATCATGGCCCGTGCATCGAACCAGTATGTCTGTCAGGATTGCGGTGCGGCGCATTCGCGCTGGGTCGGAAAATGCACCGCCTGCGAGGCCTGGAACTCGCTTGTCGAGGAAGCCGGAGCGGCCGCGTTCACGCCGCCGGGCACACCGAACAGTGCTCGCAAGGGTAACGTCATAGAACTCGAATCCCTGGCCGGCAGCACCGAGGAAATGCCGCGCATGATCGCCCGCATGCCCGAGCTCGACCGGGTTACCGGCGGTGGTTTCGTACCCGGTTCCGCCATCTTGATAGGCGGTGAGCCCGGCATCGGAAAGTCCACACTATTGCTTCAGGTTGCATCTGCACTGGCAGAGACCGGCCGCACCGCCATGTATTTTTCCGGCGAGGAAGCGACCGCTCAGATCAGATTGCGCGCGCAGCGGCTGGGGCTGGAAAAGGCCCCCGTCGCCATCGCGGCTGAAACGAATCTGGGCAACATCCTCGCCACATTGCGCAAGGGCAAGGCGCCTGATCTGGTCATAATCGATTCTGTTCAGACCCTGTGGTCCGATGGCCTCGATTCAGCGCCCGGCACCGTTTCCCAGTTGCGCGCCACCACCCAGTCCCTGATCCGTTTCGCAAAATCCAAAGGCTCCGCCATCCTGCTGGTCGGCCACGTCACGAAGGACGGACAAATCGCCGGTCCCAAAGTCATCGAGCACATGGTCGATACGGTGCTCTATTTCGAAGGCGACCGCGGCCATCCGTTCCGCATTCTGCGATCGATCAAAAACCGCTTCGGCCCGACCGATGAAATCGGCGTTTTCGAAATGGCGGAAAAAGGCCTGGTCGAAGTCGAAAACCCTTCCGAGCTCTTTCTCGGCGACCGCGACAATCCAAGTCCCGGCGCCGCCGTGTTTGCCGGTATCGAGGGAACCCGGCCTATTTTGGTGGAAATCCAGGCCCTCGTCGCGCCCTCCAGCCTCGGCACCCCGCGGCGTGCCGTCATCGGCTGGGAACCGAACCGCCTGTCCATGTTGCTTGCCGTGCTCGAAGCGCGCGCCGGGCTGGCCCTTGGCGCCCATGATGTTTACCTCAACGTCGCCGGAGGATTGAAAATCACGGAACCCGCCGCCGATCTCGCAGCGGCCGCGGCCCTCGTTTCGTCATTCTCGGGCTGCGCCCTGCCCAGCGACCGCGTCTATTTCGGTGAAATCAGCCTGTCCGGCGCCATCCGCGCCTCGGCCCATATGGTGTCGCGGTTGAAAGAGGCTCAAAAACTCGGCTTCAAATCGGCCGTAATACCGAACCGTGGCGAATATGAAAACGACGCGGTAACCCTTGCCACGGAACGCATTGGCGAACTGAAGCCGTTTGTGGTGAAATGCGCTGGCTGCGCCGAAGGCAAAGATTGACTATTGCGCCTTCGCCTTCAATTCGCCATAACCGGAAGTTCTTGATAGTCTCACAATGGGTGTAACGCGAATTACAGTCTGAAAAGCTATTCAAACAAAAGCAGGAATCCACATGCTCGGTCCTTTGACATATCTGGATGTTGCCGTAATATTTATTTCCGTATTTTCAGGCTTTTTGGCCATGTATCGCGGCGTTACAAGAGAACTCCTCTCCATATTGTCCTGGGTGCTGGCAGCCCTCGCCGCCATATATTTCGTCCTCAATTACCCCGACCTCTCGGCTGAACTGGCGGAAAAATTCTTCCAGTCCGAAACACTGGCGAAAATTGTTCTCGGCGCCGGCATATTCCTCTTCGTGCTCCTCATCGTACATTTTTTGACCTCGCAGATTTCGGACCGCATTCTCGACAGCCGCGTCGGTATGATCGACCGCATACTCGGCTTCCTGTTCGGCCTCGTGCGCGGCTTTTTGATCGTCGTCATCGCCTATCTCTTTTTCGATTTCCTCGTGGAGCAGGAAACCCAGCCGGAATGGATCCTTGAGTCCCAGTCCCTCCCCTATATAAAATCCACGGGCAAAACGATCGAATCGGTACTCCTGGAAGTCATGCCCTCATCGCTGAGCCTTCCCTCTCCGACCACGGAAGCTCCGTAATCACTGGCATATTTTGTGGTGAAATATCTGGCCTGAACGCTTTTAAAGTGTAGCGTTTGAGACATTCCGAGACTATAAACACGACAGGTAGATGACGCTTCGGTGAAGGATTTGTGAAATATTCGTCGCCATGGCGTCATTTGCAGTTTATGGGTCGAATTCAGCTGAATATGTGGGGCAGCAAATATGACCGGTTTCGATCAGGCTGACTTGTTTGAAAATGATCCGGACGCGCTCGATTTGGACGATGATCGTCTGCGCGAGGAATGCGGCGTTTTCGGCATTTTCAAACATGACGACGCCGCCGCCATGACAACACTCGGGCTGCACGCGCTCCAGCACCGCGGCCAGGAAGCAGCCGGAATAGTGACCTTCGACGGCAGCGGCTTTTATTCCGAACGGCGCATGGGCCTGGTCGGCGAAAACTTCGACAAGCGCTCGGTCATCGAGAGGCTGAAAGGCGACAGCGCGATCGGCCATGTCCGCTATTCGACCACCGGCGAGACGGCCCTGCGAAACGTTCAGCCCCTCTTTGCCGATCTGGATACCGGCGGCTTCGCCGTCGCCCATAACGGCAATCTGACCAATGCCTTGAATGTGCGCGACGAGATCATCAAAAGCGGCGCGATCTGCCAGTCCACATCCGACACCGAAGTCATTCTTCATCTCGTCGCGATGAGCAAGCGCCCGAGCACGGTCGATCGTTTTATCGAAGCCTTGTACCGAATTGAAGGGGCCTATGCCCTTGTTTGCCTGACCAATGACATGCTGATCGGCGCACGCGATCCCATCGGCATCCGGCCGCTTGTCCTCGGACGGCGTGACGACGCCTATGTTTTGGCTTCGGAAACCTGCGCCCTCGATATCGTCGGGGCGGAATTTGTCCGCGAAGTGGAAAACGGCGAGGTCGTCGTCATCACCGACAATGGCGTTCAGTCCCATCATCCTTTCCCCAAGCGTCCCGCCCGGCCCTGCATTTTTGAATATATCTATTTCGCCAGGCCCGATTCCTACATGGAAGGCCAGTGCGTTTATGAAGTCCGCAAGCGAATGGGCGACCAACTGGCCGCAGAATCCCCTGTCGATGCAGATGTCGTGATCCCCATACCCGATTCCGGCGTTCCCGCCGCCATCGGTTTCGCCCAGGCCGCGGGCATTGCTTTCGAGCTAGGTATCATTCGCAATCACTATGTCGGACGCACCTTCATCGAGCCCGAACAGCGTATCCGCCAGCTTGGCGTCAAGCTCAAACATTCCGCCAATGTAAGCGCCATCAGGGGAAAACGCGTCGTGCTCGTCGATGACAGCGTGGTTCGCGGCACCACCTCGCTGAAGCTCGTGAAAATGATGTATGACGCCGGCGCGTCGGAAGTGCATATGCGCATTTCCAGCCCGCCCATCACCCACCCGGATTTCTACGGCATCGACACCCCAAATCAGAAAAAACTTCTCGCCGCCAATTACGATCTTGAAGGCATGCGCAAGCATATGGGTTGCGACACATTGGCATTTTTGAGCGTTGAAGGCGTTTACAAGGCCATGGGAAGGGGAGAACGCAACAAAAATGAGCCGCAATACACCGATCATTGTTTCACCGGCGACTATCCCACGCGTCTCACCGACCGTGAAGGCGCCCCCGAACCCCGGCAGCTCTCCCTGCTTGCCGAAGCCGGGTGACGCGACCGGATCGGCGGCATCCGCGAAGGAAATACCGGCGCCGGGCTTGTCCGGGCCTCTAGTGGACAATGCACCGCATCATCACATAATCGCCGGAAACAATATGATACAGTCTGATTGAATTTGATCTGCACAATTCCCATCTGGAGGGACGGTTAACCGAACAGGGTTTGAATATTGACGATGGTTCGCGGGTAATTGCGCAAATTGATGCGCAGGACCGCAAAGGACCAAAGACCAAATCCACCGGGTCACTACAGGGTCACTGCAGGGTCGCCCTGATGTGACGGGAACAGTTAAAACGACAAGGAGAGAGAACTTGCGTCATTTCACATTAAAGTTTGCGTTTGCCACGCTGGCGTCAGTTGCGGCGATGGACAGTGCCACAGCCAGTCAGATCAACACGGCCGAAGCAGGTGGCGCATATTACGATACCTTGTGCCCACCCGTCCGCGACGTACTGAGCAAGGCCAAGTTCGATTACGAATGTGCTCTCTCCGCCGGCACGCGCGAAAACATCCAGCGCGTAACCGGCACGCCGTCCGATCTTGGATTTGCGCAATTCGACGTCTATGCCCTTGAACGCTCTTTGCGCGGCGGCGACAATCCATTCACGCTTATCCGCTCCGACATCGTTCGCGAATGCCTGTTCATGGTGACGAAGAACGACAAGATCACCAATT
The DNA here is from genome assembly GCA_947258705.1 of uncultured Hyphomicrobiaceae bacterium. Lineage (GTDB taxonomy): Bacteria > Pseudomonadota > Alphaproteobacteria > Rhizobiales > CAMYJA01 > CAMYJA01. The sequence continues at coordinate 30,227 of CAMYJA010000017.1, forward strand.
ACGGGGAGATCGCAGCCCTCGCATCGGGACTGCGCATTATCCTTCCGCCGAAAAAAAGCGGCAGCGCGGGAACCTTCGAATTTCTTCAGCAGATCGATCCCGACGGCATCGGCCAGGCCACGGATATCGCCCATGCCTCAAGCACGGACGAAGCCATCCAGAAAGCTCTTAGCGCCAATGATACGGTTGCTCTTTTCGTGCAACTGCCGGATCCGGACAATGCCCGTTTCAAAAAGATCAGTGAGCTCAACGGCCGGATCATTCCGGTGATCGACCGTAACATTCTGCGTCAGGAAATTGCCGGCGAAAAAATCTATTACGCCCAGGAAGCCGAAATCGGCGGCGGCACGTGGCTGAAATCGGGTGAGACCCCCGTAACGGCCTGCACGCCCATGGTCATCTTCACCGGCGCCAATGCCGACGTCGCGGCGGGAGACGCCCGCGCCAACCACGCCGATCTCATAAAAACCCTGAGAGCGGCCAAGGCCGAGGAGCTTCAGCCGAAACAAAGCCTCTTTAAAAAGGTCTGGGCCAAGGCCAAGGCCCTTTCCGCCCAGAGCATAGAAAAAACCCTTGAAGCCACCGACAAGGCGCGCCAGGCGTCTCAGCCGATGATCGACAAGGCGCGCGATGCCAGCGAAAAAGCCTTCGACAAGGCCCGGCCCGCCATCGAAAAGGCCAGAGAAGCGACCGAGCGCGCTCTTGAAAAGGCCCAACCGATGATCGACGAAGCCAAGAAAAAGGCCGGTGAGATGACCGAACGCGCCAAGGAAGAGGCCAAGGAACTGATGGACCGCGCCAAGGATGCGACCAATCAGTAATCGCTGACGGGCCGGACGGCCTGCCGATAAATTCAAGGGGCGGAGCGATCCGCCCCTTTTCTGCCTCGGGGAAGACATGGCTGAAAACGGGAAGCTTGAAGGCCGCACCGCTCTCATTACCGGCGCATCGCGCGGCATCGGTCTCGCCATTGCCAAGGCCTATGCCCGCGAGGGCGCCCATGTCATTCTCGTTGCGCGAACGCGCGGTGGCCTCGAGGAGGCCGATGACGCCATACGCGGGGTAACCGGCAGCGACAAAGGCGCCACGCTCATCCCCCTCAATCTCGACAAGCACGATCGTGTCGACGCTCTTGGTCCGACGCTTTTCGAACGCTTCCCGCAATTGGACATCGTCGTCGGCAATGCTGCCATCCTCGGCCCCCTGTCGCCGCTCGACCACATACGCGATCAGGACTGGCAGAGCGTTCTCGACATCAATCTCACCGCCAATTGGCGGCTCATCCGCACCCTCGACCCGCTGTTGAAACGCGCTGAAGCCGGACGGGCCATTTTTCTTACCTCGGGGGCCGCCAGCGGCACGCATGCCTATTGGGGGCCATACGCGGTTTCGAAGGCCGGGTTGGAGGCGCTGGTTAAAACCTATGCGGCAGAGGTCAAAAACACATCCGTGCGCGCCAATCTGGTCGATCCCGGAGCCGTCGCCACGAATATGCGCGCCAAGGCCTTTCCCGGAGAGAATCCCGAAACCCTGCCGCAACCTGACGAGCTCATTGATCTGTTCATCCGTCTTGCCAGTCCCGATCTCACCGATAACGGGAAAATATTCAGTTTCAAAAACTGACGGTTCCCGCGTGGCCGATGAGCTCCGGGCGTAGCCGTTCCCCCTTGCTTTCGGTGACGTTGAAATCGCAATTGCCTGACCGGGCGTGATCTGCCAAACTCCCGAACGCGGATAAAATCATCATTTCAATCGGGACAAAGAACATGAACGTGTCAGGCAAGACGGCAATCGTTTTTGGCGGAACATCCGGCATCGGCCTTGCCGCCGCCAAACAGCTTGCGGCGCAGGGCGCCAAAACCATTGCGGTAAGCCGCGACCCGGACAAGGCCGGAGAGGTGCCGGCAGGCATCACGCTCAAGAAATGCGACGTGCTCGATCGCGAAGCCCTGATGCAGCTATTCAGGGAGCATGCCCCCTTTGACATTCTGGTCAGCGCGGCGACCGGCGGCGGCAGGTCCATAGGCCCGTTTCTCGAAATGGACATGGACGGCTTTCAGGCTTCCTACGCCAAACTCTGGGGTTACGCCAATGTCGTTCGTTACGGCACGGAGCATATGAGCGAGGACGGCACGATCGTTCTCGTGAGCGGCGCGCCCGCGCGCAAGGCGAAATCGGGCCAGGTTTCCCTGTCAACGGTCGGCGGCGCGGTAGAGGCACTGGTCCGCGCCGTGGCTCCCGAAATCGCGCCGCGCCGGTTGAACGTGGTGTCCCCCGGCATCATCGACACCCCCATGGTCGCGGCTCAGGGCGAGGAACGCAAGGCCCACTATGCGAAAATGACCGCTGACAACGTCATACCCCGGCCGGGTACGGCGGACGAGGTCGCGCAGGCCATTCTGTTCATGATCGAGAACGATTTCGTCACCGGCACCACCATCGACGTTGACGGCGGCTGGCTGGTCTCCTGAGGGTGCCATTCCTCATCCCCGGTAGCGCGCGCGAAAGTCGGACGCAAAAGCCGCAAAACGGTCCTCCGCGATCGCCGCCCTGATCGCCGCCATAAAATCCTGATAGAAATGCACATTCGCCTGTGTAAGGAGCATCGGCGCGAGATATTCCCCGGCCTTGATGAGATGATGGAGATAGGCGCGGCTGTAATCCCGCGCCGCCGGACAGGAACTGTTGGCATCGAGGGGCCGCGTATCCTCGCCATGCGCCGCATTGCGCAGATTGACCTTCCCGTCCCATGTAAAGGCCTGCCCGTGCCGCCCGGACCGCGTCGGCATAACGCAATCGAACATGTCGACGCCGCGTTCGACAGCGCCGAGAATATCAAGGGGCGTCCCCACCCCCATGAGATAGCGCGGCCGGTCTTTGGGTAGAAACGGCGCCGTTTTCTCAAGGGTTTCGAACATCACGTCCTGCCCCTCGCCCACCGCCAGACCGCCGATGGAGTAGCCGTCAAAACCCATCTCGACCAGCCCCTCAATCGAGCGGGCTCGGAGATCGGGATAGACGCTGCCCTGCACGATGCCGAACAGCGCCTGACCCTTGCCGCCATATTGCTCAAACGCCTCCTTCGAGCGAACAGCCCAGCGCAAGGACAACTCCATCGACGCCTGAGCCGCCTCATGGGCGCACGGGTATGACGTGCACTCGTCGAATTGCATCTGGATATCGCTGCCCAGAAGGCACTGAACCTCGATGGAGCGTTCCGGCGTCAGCTCATGCGCGCTGCCGTCGATATGCGATTGAAAGGTAACGCCTTTTTCCGAAAGCTTCGCCAGCTTCGAAAGCGACATCACCTGAAAGCCGCCCGAGTCGGTGAGGATCGGGCCGTCCCAGTTCATGAATTGATGAAGCCCGCCGAAAGACGCAATCCGCTCCGCCCCCGGCCGCAGCATGAGATGATAGGTATTGCACAAGAGCACATCCGAACCGGCCGCGCGCACATCTTCGGGGAACATCGCCTTGACCGTCGCCGCCGTGCCCACCGGCATGAAGGCCGGCGTCCGGATAACGCCCCGCGGCGTCGTCACCGCGCCAAGCCGTGCCGCGCGCCCGGCACCGCCGCTCACCGCTTTCAACTCAAATGAGAATTTATCGCTCATCGCGCTTCAACGTCACCTTGTTTGGGATGCAAAAGACAACCGTCTCCGTAGGAATAAAACCGGTAATGCTCGCGTATGGCATGGGCGTAGGCCCGCTGCATGACCTCGAGGCCCGAAAAAGCCGACACCAGCATGAACAGGGTTGAGCGCGGCAGATGAAAATTGGTCATGAGCAGATCCACCGCCCTGAAGAGGTAACCGGGCGTGATGAAAATATCCGTCTCGCCCTTGAAAGGTTGTATCCGCCCCGCGTCGTCGGCCGCACTTTCCAGTAGCCGGAGCGATGTCGTTCCGACCGCTACGATCCGGCCGCCCCGCGCCCGCGCCTCGTTCAATTGACGTGCGCTGTCAGGGGTGATCTCTCCCCATTCCCCATGCATCTTGTGCGCCTCCGTATCCTCTGCCTTGACCGGCAGAAACGTCCCCGCCCCCACATGCAGCGTCAGCTCGACCGTCTCCACGCCCCGCGCCCTGATGCCGGCCATAAGCTCATCGGTGAAATGAAGTCCCGCAGTCGGGGCCGCGACAGCGCCTTGCCGGGCGGCAAATATGGTCTGGTAATCGGTTCTGTCACGCGCCTCGGCCCCGCGCTTCGACGCGATATAGGGCGGCAGCGGCATCGATCCTAGCGATGCGATGGACTGATCGAGCGCGGCGCCGGTAAGATCGAAGGCAAGCGTCACCTCCCCGCCCTCCCCGCGCGCTTCGACAATTGCATCGAGAACGCCCGATGGGCAGGCATCGCTCGCCCCGGCATTATCAGCGCAAAAGCGCACCCGGTCGCCGGGCTTGAAACGCTTGGCCGGCCGCGCAAACGCCGCCCACCGGTTCGGGCCGAGGCGCTTATGCAGATTGACGGAAACCCGCGCCCGGTTGCCCTCCCTGATACGCACGCCCGTCAGCGCCGCGGGCAGGACGGAGGTATTGTTGAGCACCATTACGTCGCCCGGACCGAGAAGATCCGGCAGATCGCGCACGGTCCGGTCGATGAGCTCCGGCGTGGCGCCGGGCCTGACTTCCAGAAGACGCGCCCGGTCGCGCGGGCTGACCGGATGAAGCGCAATGCACGCCTCCGGCAGCTCAAAATCGAAAAGATCAACCTGCACTATTGAAATCCAAACCTTTAGCCCGCACCCCGGCCTGATCCTGCGGGCGATCCAGCCGCTTGAAGCCGGGTGAGCGTCTCGAAGGATGTGGCCGGATAGAGGAACGGACCGCGATCTAAAGCTGATCCAACCTTAGGTGTCCGAGACCACCCGCATCGAAACGATTTGATCGGGATCCTGGACCGGCTCGCCGCGCTTGATCTTGTCGACACATTCCATGCCGTCGATGACCTTGCCCCAGACCGTATATTGCCCGTCGAGAAAACGCGCATCGTCAAAACAGATAAAAAACTGGCTGTCGGCGGAATTCGGATCCTGCGCCCGCGCCATGGAACAGGTGCCGCGCACATGCGGCTCGGGGCTGAACTCGGCGTCGAGATTTTGGCCCGATCCGCCGGTGCCGCGTCCATCGGGACATCCGGTCTGCGCCATGAAGCCGTCGATCACCCGGTGGAATTTGAGCCCGTCATAAAAGTTCTGGCCCGCGAGTTCCTTGATCCGCGCCACATGTTTGGGCGCGAGGTCCGGACGGAGCTCGATCGTCACCGTGCCATGATTGGTCTCGAGGATGAGCGTATCTTCAGGATTCTTAATCTCTGTCATTTTTTCCCTGCTTTAAAATTTTCGGATGATTTCTCTGCCCGAATCCGGCCGGACTTTGCCGGAGTTGTCCGGTCGCAAGAGAGCTTGAAAGAACAAGCCGCCTTCCTAGTTTGTCTTGACGTCCGACGCAACCCGCATTTTGATGATGGTGTCCACGGGCGCCGGAACAACGCCGCTGCCGGCCACGCCTTTCTTGATCTTGTCAACCGCGAGCATGCCGTCCGTGACCTTGCCCACGACGGTGTATTTGCCCTGTAGCGAGCGGCAGCCGACGCCGTAACAGATGAAAAACTGGCTGTTCGCGCTATCGGGGCTGTTCGAGCGGGCCATGCCGATCGTGCCGCGCAAATAGGGCTCCTTGGAAAACTCGGCCGGCAGGTCGGGATATTTCGAGCCGCCCGTGCCGGTTCCCGTCGGATCGCCGGTCTGCGCCATGAAGCCTGAAATCACGCGGTGAAACTTGACGCCGTCATAGAATTTCTCCCGCGTCAGTTTCTTGATCCGCGCCACATGCTTGGGCGCCAGGTCCGGCCGCATCACCATCGTCACCCGGCCATGTTTCGTATCGAGAAAGATGGTGTTTTCAAGGAGTGCCGCCACTGTCCCGAGATCCGTTGCCTGTTGTCCGAGATCTTCGGCCTTTTGCGTCACTTCCCCCTGCGAACAGCCGGGCAGAAGGCCCATAAGAGCGAGCGCAAATGAGATTACTATGGCATTCTTCATGAAATTACCCCCGAAAATCTAGTTTAAAAATGCAGAGTTCTGCATTTATATCCAATAAACGGCACCTATGTCCCGAATTTCTTTTGCAAGGCCTCAGCCACGTTTTCGGGCACGAAATGCGTCACATCCCCCCCCATTTCCGCGATCTGGCGTATTAAACTGGCCGCGATATGGCGGGTTTGCGGCGATGCGTTGAAAAAAACCGTCTCCAGTCCGGGCGCCATTTCCGCATTCATGCCGTCCATCCTGGCTTCGTAATTGTAATCAGCACTGTCGCGCAATCCCCGGATGATGATCTGGGCCCCGTTTTCGCGCGCCGCATCCACTGCAAGATTGTCAAAAGGCACGATTGCAAATTTTTTCCCGGCCTTTTCGGCGAGAACCGCCACACCGTCTTCAAGCAGCTTGATCCGCTCTTCGGCAGGGAACAGCGGTTTCTTGCCGTCATGCACCCCGACCCCGATGACGAGCGTATCGACCAGACCGAGCGCGCGCGCGACAATATCGAGATGTCCGCGATGGACGGGATCGAAACTGCCCGGAAAAAAACCTGTAACTGTCATGGCTGTGTGGAATAGAGGCTCAGACGTGAAAAGACAAGGATTAGCTGTTCGTCAGAGCCCGCACCACGACGCTTATCCTCAAGTTGAAAAACCCTCTTTTCCTCAGGATGAGGAGGGCGGCCATTTCTGGCAACCCGCTTCGAAGGATGAGGTTGAATATCTACCTCAACACCCTCCCCGTCATTCTGCCGAAGGACGGGGCCCAAGCGGCCCTTGGCTGGCAACACTCAGCCATTTAGAATGAAGCGTAACGGGGCAATCCCCCGAAACGTCATTCCTGCGAAGGCAGGAATCTATCCGACCATCAGCTTGCGCGACGCAGCGGGTAGGAACGCAACGAAAGAAACAAACGATGCCGAAGCGACCGTCTGTATATATCCTCGCCAGCGATATACACGGAACGCTCTATATCGGTGTAACAGCCCGCCTCGAAGACCGCATTGCCGAACACAGGCAGGATCTTATCGACGGGTTCAGCGAACGTTACGGCGTTCACAGACTTGTCTATTTCGAATTTCACAAAACCATGGACGAAGCCATCAAGCGTGAGAAACAGATCAAGAAATGGAAACGCGCCTGGAAGATCAGATTGATCGAGCAATTGAACCCCGAATGGCGCGACCTCATGGACGAAACCGGTGTCATTCAAAATACGGGCCCTGGCGGACAGGCTGAGAGCAACTGATAACGGTCATTGCTTGACAAGGCGACATGGATTCCTGCCTGCGCAGGAATGACGGCGTGTGGATAGTCACCCGCACATTCCACCACCACTCTCCATCATGCCTGCGAAGGGAACCAGTTCCTGGCATCCATCCGACCATCGGCTGGCAAATGGTCAGATTGCGAACTGATGCTTTATCCAAAACACTTCCTCCCCCTTCAAGGGGGAGGAAGCGACTAGTCGTAGGAGAGGGTGTTACTTAATAAGAAGAGACAGTGCGTACGTGGTTATGAAAACCGGCTATTAGATATTTAATCTGCGAACAGCAAATTCATCACCATTT
>CAMYJA010000018.1:0-8267 GCA_947258705.1 uncultured Hyphomicrobiaceae bacterium
TCGAAACGCATACGTAGAAAACATTTGTACCGTGTGAGACGCTGCGATGAAAAGGTCCAGTCCGCATTGACTTTGCCGAAGCGATAGCCGAGCGCCAGATAAAGTCCGAAAATTACACCGCCGAAGATACCGCCCAAAGGCACCATTTCAACAGCTGTCAGCGAGGGAATCCAGAAATTGAGCGGCGCGCCCAGAAGACGGCTTATGCCGTAGGATTCGAACCATGGCTTGATGACATTGAAATTGATGAAAAGGAAGATACAGAACAACAGCCACATCCCCAGCAAATGAGCCAGGAAATGAATTGTCCCCGATGTAAAACGTGAAATACGGGCTGCCGTGCCCTCGAGCTTCGTCTGGGCAATGGATATCAGCGCAAACCACAGGGCCAAAAGAATGGCGAAAGAGAAGGGGCTGGCGGCGATGCCGAGAAGCAGGAGATCCATTCCTTGCCGCAAGAGAATGCCCGATGCCCGCAGCCATTGCAGCACATATGCGCCAGGACTGGCATTTTCTGATATCGAGGCGATCCTGGCGCGGAAAATATCGATAAGATCGAGCGTCCAGCCGCCGATAATCTGCTCTTCGGCCTGTTTGTCGACGGGTTGAGCAACCACCTCACCCGTTTCGCTGTCGACGCTGCTGGTAACGGGCGCGGGCTTCATCTTGCGTAGCTCGCCGCGCGTCTTGAACTGTTCTTTTAGGTTTTCGAGCGGCTTAGCCGCCAGGTCTGATTTGTCGAGATTGGGATTATATTCGACGCTGATAACCGAAAAACTCCATGTCAGAAGCAGATAAATAAGACCGATGGCAAGCGCGAATGAAAAATTCCGGAACGGCATGAAAATGCTCGACCAGGCTATCGCCTTGCTCCTTTGCTTGGTCGGATAGACGGCAGGCTCATCCGTCGGCTTTGGTTTCTGCGCTCCCTCCTCGCTCTCGCTGCCGGGGACAAGCTTGCGGTTGAGAAGAAAATTCAACTGCCGGCCAACCCAGGGAAATTTTATTTCGGGTCTTAAATGATAGGTGCCATGGGAATAGGCGCCGCCACCGCCGGCGGTAAAGAGGTTGAAATTGCCGAGCTCCTCGCTCTCGTTATATCGGGCGTAATGATGTGTATCACCCGAGAATATGGCATGTAGCTTGGCGCCCCTGCTTATCGGCATATCGATCAGACTGTGGAGGTTTTCACGGGCAAGCGGTTCATTCGGGGTGCCGAAATAATACCAGGAGGGCTGTGCCGTGCAGAGTATGAATTTGTCACCCGGCCCCATCGTTTGACTGATGGCGTTGAAATATGCGACCTGGCCTTCATCAAGCGACCTGTTGAGATGGATGTCGGCGCCCCAGATCCACCAATTATAGGGAAGTTTGATTGCGAAATAGCTGCGATGCTGGCGGGTGCGCCAGCCACCGATGCAATTCCCCTCGCGTTTTATCGCTCCATCGTCGGCTGCGCAAAACAGGTCCTGGAAGGCTGTCAGCCCGTCATACCAGTCATGATTGCCGGGGATCGCAAAGAGATCGCGGCGGCACCCGTCACCATGGCCGCCGGAGTTCGCATGGTCGACCTCGGGCAGGGCCAGCCGGTAGGGATTTGAAAATCGCGCTTCATATTCTTCCGGGCTCGGATAGGGGTAAATTTCGTCCCCGCCCAGTATCAACAGCCGGCCACCGGGCAGGGATTCGTCGCCATGCCAGTCCTTGACGGCAATATCATCGGCTTTTTTTGGCTTGTTCTCACCAAAAAGAGCATTTTGCGCAATGGTATGGCAGACCCCGTAGGTTGCATCGAAACCATCGCCGAGATCGGCTGTAAAATCGACCCAGAACGGTTCTGATCCAACGGCTTCAGTCGAATAATCATAGCGCGTCGCAACTTTTTCGAAGAGAGCCTGATCCTCCGCGCCCGAAGCGTCGGAAAAAATCGGATCGGCAAGATGCTGGATAATGCGTTGATCGGCATATTGTCCGAACAGATTGGCGATAATGGATTGAAATCCGGTACCGACGAGAAGCCCTGGCGAGAACCATTGAACCATCGGTTTGAATTTACTGGTATCGGAAAGATTATCCGTCTGCGTGCGGCCTGAATTCGATTGGTCGGTCATTCGCATCCCCAATACACCCATACTTCGTGCTGGAGAGTATAGGCGCAAAGGCATCGATAAGGAACTCCAACAATCAAAAATAATCCTATCGCTTGTCCTTACAAAGAGAATTGCATAGCATGGACTGCCTCATGAATTTTTCGATTGGCGTGTTTGTTCCCGCTTGTTTTGTGAAAAGTCGGATCAAGGGATGTTGAGGGATGGCGTTTCGGCTTTCAAAGCCTGTCCAAGAGTTGAAACCGCATTACGATGTGGTCGTCGTCGGATCTGGATATGGTGCATCGGTCGCTGCCTCGCGGCTATCAAGGTGTGGACGGAAAACCGCCCTTTTGGAACGCGGCAAGGAATATTCTCCCGGTTCATTTCCTAACGATCTGTCCCAGGCCCGTGATGAATTTCAGCTTTCCGGATGCGGTAGGCATTTCGGCCCGCCAACCGCTCTGATGGACTTCCGCTACGGCGAAGACATTCATGTTTTGCTTGGCTGCGGCCTCGGCGGCACCTCCCTCATCAACGCCAATGTCTGTCTCAGGCCTGATCCGCGTGTTTTCCAAGACAGCATCTGGCCCGAAGCGCTGCGCGGGGACGGAACCCTCTGGGAAGGTTTTGCACGGGCCCGGCGCATGCTGCGCCCGGTCACCTATTCCGGAGAGCCGGCGCTGAAAAAACTCGATGCGCTCGGCATGTCGGCGCGCGCGCTCGGCGTCGACCTCGATTATCCCCCGCTGCACATTACCTTCGACGAGCGTGCAAACGCGGCCAACATCATCCAACCCGCATGCACGCTGTGCGGTGACTGCTGCTCGGGCTGCAATGTCGGCGCAAAAACCACGACCGTCGTTACCTATCTTGCCGATGCCGCCGCATTTGGCGCAGAAATCTATACCGGGACGACCGTAAGCTTTCTCGGCAAAAATGACGATGGCTCCTGGACGGTACATTTCTGCCCCACCGATTTGGACAGCCGTAAAACAATCGAAAGCCCGGATCTTCAGACGATTACCGCCAAAGCCGTTGTGCTGGGCGCGGGCACGCTCGGCTCAAATGAAATTCTACTTCGCTCTAAAGGGCGCGGCCTGGCCGTCTCCGACCGGCTGGGACACGGCTTTACCGGCAATGGCGACATGATCACCATGGGCTATAACAATGATGTCCCCATTAACGGGGTCGGCGTCGGATTTCCTGCAAAAGTCGCCGGAGATCCGGTGGGACCGGCCGTGGCCGGCCTGGTCGACCTCAGAAATACACCCGAGCTGAATGACGGCATCGGACTTGTCGAGGCGTCGATACCGTCCTCGAGCGCAGCGCTTCTGGCGCCAATGCTGGTTCCCGGCGGCAAAATATTCGCCGACGACACCGACCGCTCATTCGACGACCAACTCGACGAAATGGGACGTGCTGCGCTCAGTCTCGTCAAGGGCGCCTATGAGGGGGCGGTTCATCACACCCAGACCTTTTTGGCCATTGGTCATGACGATGCCGGCGGTCAAATCGTGCTTGAGGACGGCGAGGTCAGGATTAAATGGCCCGGCCTGGCCGATCAGAAAATATACGAAAAAATCGATGAAATCTGCGCCCGGGCGGTGGCGGCAACCGGCGGGTCCTATATGCGGAATCCCCTCTCCAATGCATCTCTGGGCGGCAATCCCCTTTCAGTCCATCCGCTTGGCGGCTGCGCCATGGCCGATGACATATCGGGTGGAGTCGTCGATCATAAATGCGAAATATACGATGCGAGCCCCTCTTCTCCACCCGGTGCCGTTCACGACGGGCTCTATGTCTGCGACGGATCGGTTTTGCCGAGATCCGTCGGCATTCATCCGCTTTTTACGATTACGGCGATTGCCGAACGTGCCATGCTGCATATTGCGCGTGACAAGGGATGGCAATTCGATGACAGGCTGCGGCAGGGTCAGCCGCAACGTTTAATCTAGCCCGCGCAACGGAGCATGAAAAGTTAACAGACGGACGTAATACCGTCCGCGATTGGGAGACCGGCCGATGCAACGACTGTCCAGGTCGATATCTGATTTGAAGTTGAACTATGACGTTGTCGTCATCGGCTCGGGCTATGGCGGTGGTGTTGCGGCGTCACGCGCCGCGCGCAGCGGCAAACGTGTTTGCCTGCTTGAACGCGGCCGCGAATTTGCCCTGGGCGAGTTCCCCGACCGGCCCATGGAAGCCCAGCGTGAATTTCAGATCAGCTCCGGCAGCCATCGCCTGGGGGATGAACGCGGTCTTTATGACCTGCGTCTGGGCAGCGACATTCACGTCTTTGTCGGTTGCGGTCTGGGTGGCACATCACTGGTCAATGCAAATGTATCCCTTCCCATAGACCAGCGGATCTGGGAGGATCCCGTCTGGCCCGAGGCGTTGGTTGCCGATCCATGGCGCGAGGAAGCGGAAGCGAGAGCGCGGCGGATGCTGGAGCCGGTTCCGTATCCAAATCACGCCCCCTTGCCAAAATATCTGGCCCTTGAGAAAAGTGGCGATGCCTTGGGGCAATGGGCCGAAAATCCCCCCATCAACGTGACATTTGAAAAGAAAACAAACTATGCCGGAGTGGAGCAGCCGTCATGCACGCTGTGCGGCGATTGCTGTTCAGGATGCAATGTCGGCGCGAAAAACACCACGCAGATGAACTATCTTCCCGATGCGGTTAATCATGGAGCCGAGATATTCACCAGCGCCAGTGTCAAATATATTGCCCGCGACCGCAGCAAATGGCGCATTTTCTTCGACATGCTAGGACATGACCGGGATGTATTCGGCGTTGCGGAGCAGTCGATCACGGCCGATGTCGTCATTCTCGCCGCCGGCACCCTTGGCTCCACCGAAATTCTTTTGCGATCCAAGGAAAAGGGCCTGGCGCTCTCCGAACGCCTGGGAACCGGTTTTACAGGCAATGGCGATGTGCTGGCCTTTGGCTACAACAATGACGTGCCCATCAACGGCATTGGCTTCGGCCATCCGCCCCAGGCCGATATCGATCCGGTTGGACCTTGTATTGCAGGGGCGATCGACCTCAGGGGCACCGAGAATTTGGAGGACGGAATTATTTTGGAGGAAGGCTCCATTCCATCCGGGCTTGCACCTCTTCTGCCGGCGCTCATGGCGGGCGCAGGTGTCTTCGGCGAAGACACCGATCGCGGCCTCAGGGACGAGCTTTCAGAGAGGGGGCGGGGGCTTTCGAGCTTCCTGCGCGGCGCCTATCAAGGTGCCGTTCATCACACCCAGATCTTTCTTGCCATGGCTCATGACGATGCCGGCGGTGTCATGCGCCTCGAAGACGATCGCCTGGTCGTCGGCTGGCCCGGTGTCTCTCAACAGCCGGTATTCCAGAAGATATATGACAAGCTGGCAAAGGCGACACAGGCAAATGGCGGCACCTTTGTGAAAAACCCTTTGACGTCCAAACTCCTCGGTGAAAACCTGATCACGGTTCATCCTCTGGGAGGCTGCGGCATCGGACGGGACCGGGATGCGGGCGTCGTCAATCATAAATGCCAGGTCTTCGATACCGCCTCGCAATCAAGCCCGCAGGCGGTCCATCAGGGGCTTTATGTCTGCGATGGTTCCATAATGCCGCGCTCGCTGGGCGTCAATCCACTGCTAACGATCACCACCCTCGCCGAGCGTGCCATGATGCATCTCGCCAGGGATCGCGGTTGGAGTTTTGACGACCGTCAAATCCATGACGCGCCGGACCGCGTCGCCGCGTTCATGTCCCCGGAGGCGCTTTTGCCCGTAGGGCTGGAGTTCACGGAACGCATGGCGGGTTTTGTCTCCAAGGAACCCGGCGCCGATTATCAAACCGCCCATGATGACGGCAAGACCCTCGGCAATGACTTCGCCTTCACGCTGACCATCCGCATGGAAAATGTCGATCATTTTATAGACGATCCATCGCACACCGGACATATCGTCGGATCGGTTGAGTGCCCGGCCCTGTCTCCCGAGCCCCTGGACGTCTATGACGGCAGCTTCAATCTGATGCATCAGGATATGGACAAGGTCGAAACGCGGCGTTTCGATTACAAGATGGTCCTCTCGGCCAGAGATGGAACCGACTACCGCTTTCACGGTTACAAAATCGTCCGCAATGACAAGGGAATCGACATATGGGCCGATACCACCACCCTCTATGTCGATATCTGGCGGATCGACAACGGCGTCGACGCGCCTTTCGCCCGTGGCGTCCTTCATATCAAGCCAAGCGATTTCCAGATGCAAATGCGCACGCTGCGCCCCTTTAACGGAACCGGTGAAAAAGATCGGCTCGCGGCCGTGGCGAAATTCGGCGCGCTCTTCGCCGGTTCGCTGTATGACGTATTTGGCGGCGTGCTCGCGCCCACCCGGCGCTTTGATGAAACGGCTCTGCGCAAAAAAAGAGAGTTGTCGGCACCCGAGCCCCGTGTGTATCCCTTCACGACCGAAGACGGCAAGGAACTGCGCCTGACCCGCTACAAGGGCGGCGGCAAGGGCCCGGTTATTCTTTCACACGGTCTCGGCGTGTCCGGGCAGATTTTCTCCCTCGATACCATCGATGTGAACCTGGTCGAATTTCTTTGCGGTCAGGGCTATGATTGCTGGGTGCTGGATTTCAGGGCCAGTATCGATCTGCCTTATGCGAGTGAGCTCTGGACCGGCGACGATGTCGCCCAATTCGATTATCCCGCCGCCGTCAAGACCGTTCAAAACCTGACCGGCGCGGACGATGTTCAAATGGTCGTCCATTGTTTCGGCGCCACGACATTTTTCATGGCTATGCTGGCCGGTCTGAAGGGCGTACGCTCGGCAGTTGTGTCGCAAATCGCGACGGATGTAATCGTGCCATGGTGGCCGCAAAGGTTTCTCGCCTATCTACGCCTGCCGGGCATTTTCAGGGCACTCGGCATCAAGGTCGTGAACGCGCGGGCGGAGCGCCATGACAAATTGTGGGAGCGCGCGCTCGACAAGCTTATTCAACTCATGATTCCATTCCAGCCCGAAGAACGTTCGAGAAACGCCACCAGCAACCGGATCACCGCCCTTTACGGCCAGCTTTATGAACTTGATCAGCTCAATCAGGCAACGCTGGAGTTCGGCCTGCCCATGACATTCGGCAAGGCCAATATCGACGCCTTCCGGCAATTAGCCGCTATTGCCCGCAAGAAGCATATCGTCGATCGCCGGGGTTCGGATGTTTATCTCCCCCATCTCGAACGGCTCGCCCTGCCCATTTCATTCATTCATGGCGCCGAGAATGCCTGCTTCCTTCCCGAGAGCACCAGGCTGGCCGTGTCGCGTCTCGCCAACGCCAATGGCGCGGAACTTTACGAGCGTCACGTCATTGCCGATTACGGTCACATCGATTGCATATTCGGAAAGAATGCGGCGCGCGATGTCTACCCGCACATTGTCCGTCATCTTGACCGCTTCGCCGAAGTTAGACCGGCTGCCATGGAAGCTGAAAAAGCGGGCGATGCCCCCACGCAAGACCAGGGCTGAAGCATTACGCTAGCTGCCGCCGTCTTCGACAATGATCACGACTTTTCCCCGGGCGTGCCCGTCCCCGAGATATCGGAGCGCTTCGGGAACCTCATGCAATGGATAGGTTCGGTCTATGACGGGTTTGACTTTGCCCGTTTCAAAAAGCTCCACCAGAAAAGCCATATCCTCTTTGTTCGGCTTATACCCCATGACACCCAGTTTTCGGCTCCCGAACATGGAAATCAACATCCCCAGAAAAAGGGTCTGCAAAATTCGAGGCACGGAACCTCCGACCAGAACGTAACGTCCATTCGGATTTAAGGCTCGCTTACAATCAAAGATCGATCGCTGCGCCACAAAGTCGAGAATGAAATCATAGCGCTCTCCGCTTTTGGCAAAATCTTCCTGAGTGTAATCAATGACATGATCCGCGCCGGTCGATCGCATGGTTTCAAATTTATGGCTTCCGTCGACACCGGTCACTTCAGCACCGAACATTTTAGCGATTTGAACCGCAAAGGTTCCCGCGCCGCCCCCGGCGCCGTTGATCAGGACCTTTTCTCCCGGTTGAACATTTCCATAATCGCGAAGCCCCTGCAGGGCGACCATGCCCGCTTGCGGCAGGCAGGCTGTTTCCTCGAATGTCATACCCGCCGGTTTCAGCGCCAACGCGTCCTCTGGCGC
>CAMYJA010000018.1:8290-56907 GCA_947258705.1 uncultured Hyphomicrobiaceae bacterium
CGGCCAACAGCCTCCACCCGGCCCGCAATATCGGACCCGAGTATCTTGTACTTTGGTTTGGTCAATCCCCAAAAGCGCACATATGACGGCGTAGCCGTCAGAAACTCCCAGTCGGATGCATTCAATGAGGTCGCATGTATTTTCACGAGAACGTCGCCATCCCCGGGTATCGGCTTTGCCACCTCTTTCAGCTCGAGAACATCGGGAAGTCCATATTCCTCGAATATGACTGCTTTCATACCGCCCCCCTGAGCCTGTCTGGTTTAGTCGCTGGGATTTGTCGCTGGGTTTAGGTGCTGTGTTTAGGTTCTGTGTTTAGGTTCTGTATGTAGGTACAAAGTGTAGCCGCTATGCTCAATCGCTCCAATCAGGCGGACCGGTCGGCAGAAAAATAATCCTCACCGCGTTGAACGCCCGGATCCGACCTCTCCTTGCCCACGGGGGACAGGCTCCAGACGATGAATGGCAGAGAAGACCTTCATTGTCTCATGCCATGGTCGATCTGGCATTATAATGAAGCGGGAACTTGGTGTCATGCCGGGACATCTGGCTCCCAAGAGCCCGATAGAATTTCACTTCGGATAAGCGGAATGACAATCTTTTTTTCTGACGCGTTGGGTTTGCTCAAGCACTCTGCATGTCCTCATTTTTCAGCCACGCAGCCATCGCAATCCGCGTCACTTTGCGTCATGCCTGATAACCAGCCCTTGGCCGGTCGTCATCATAACGACCGGTTCTCTGTCAGCGAAATATTCATCCATGGCCTTGCGCGCACCGGGGCAGGTCAGGAATCCGTAGTCATCGCAGAGTATGATCCCGCCGGGAGAAAGCCGTTCATAGAAAAACTTAGCGCTGTCATAGGTCGGTTGATAGAGGTCCACATCGATGTGGACGAAGGAGAATTTTAAGTCGCTTACTTCGTCAAACCGCTCAGGGATCCAGCCCTTGTAATATGAGACCTGCTCAAATTCTTTGAGTGTGTTTCGGCAAATCTGTTCGGGCATAGCGAGGTCGTTTTTTTCCCAATGACGGCCGTCCATTTCGCCCGGTTCGCTCACGCCTTCAAATGAATCAAAAACATGGTGGCGCTTGTTCTCGGGCTCGTTGCTTTTGCAAATAAGATAGGAGGTTGCGCCCCGGTAGGCACCGCATTCAACGGTATCGCCCGGAATGCCTTTGGTCAGTTTGAGGAGTTCCCGCACCATGTATTTACGATCGAGAGAACGGTGGTTCTCAGGCACATGTTTCTCATACCAGTCTACAAACTGCCGGTCCTCACGCCATGACAAGTTTACATCGGTCAGTTTGTATTCAGGCGCAAGCAAGCGCGCACATTTCTCGAGTAGAACATGCCGGACCAATTGACGCTCCAGCTTGTCGCCCTTCACAACAGCGTGGTAGGTGCCGCTCAGTGCTCTCAAGATGTTCATGGGTTAATTTTATCCGTATGGGCGCGTGGGTTGGCGCGCGATTGACCGTTCGACGACAGTAATGAGTCCGAAATTTGGCTTCCGTCGTTAAATATAATTGACGAGGTGCTGTCAATTGCTATCGGGCGCGCGCTTTCGGTAAAATGGGTGAAGGTAGAAGGTTGGTTTGACGGTATAGCTGACGAACCAGATAAATATTCCAAAAGGCAAGGCTCAGGGCGGTTCCGGTCGCAGCACCATTTATTCCCATGAAAGGAATGAGGGCTGAATTCAGTCCGACATTCAGCAGGGCGGCAATGATCGAGCCCCTGACGGTATAACGTTCCAATCCGATCATGTTCAGAACAAGGCTCACCGATCCTAATGCCGCATTGATAATTTGGCCGGCTGTCAGGATCAGCAGGGCGCCAGCGCTTTCGGTAAAGACCTCGCCAAAGATGAACCCCAGAAGTTCACGACTGAAAAATATGAATAAGAATGCCACCGGCAACGACGTGAAAAGAACGATACGGGCGCTATTCGTCAACAGGCTCTGTAATTGTACCAGATCTCCATCATTATACAGGCGCACGACGCTGGGACTGATGGCGACATTTGCAGCTGTGAGGGTGAAGCTGACAAGCAATGCCGATTGTGCCGCAATTCGATAAAGCCCCACCTGTTCGGGGGTCGCGAGAAGTCCTAGCATTAAAATGTCGGTATATCCGTTGATGACCATTACGCCTGAAAGCAGGCTCAAATGTCCAAGTGAAACGAGCCATGATCTGGTCTGATAGGATGCCGAACCCTTGATCGTGGTGGGGAGATTTTTTTTGATCAATATCAATACGACCAAAACGGATATGACGGCTGCCACAATATGCAGGGTCATCGCCCAGCTCGGCGTCACTGAAGAAGGACCATAGAACTGCAGTGTTGCCAGAATGAAGATGCACAATAGCATCGGGCGAAATATCATATCGGAAAACTGGCCGGCGATAACATGGCCCAATCCCCTGAGCGATGCACTGAAGACCTCCGATATGGACCAGAATATTTGCACCAGCAGTGCGAGCATTATTGTCGTCCGCAAAGCAGGCGAGACAACATCGTCGAATAGCGTCAGTCCCAGCCCGGCGACTATAAGTATGGTGCCTGAATAAGTTGCCACGGCCTGCAAGGCTTTTCTTAAAAGCCCCCTGAGCCGGGGCCAGTCCTGGTCCTGTTTGGCAGACGAAGTTTCGCGCAGTACAAGTGACGCCAAGCCAAAATTTGCCGGGACGGCCAATATTGCGATGATGGTAAAGGCGAGGATGTAAATCCCCAGGCCCTCGGGACCCAGCGTTCTGCTCAACACCGCGGTCAGTGCGAGGGCGATTACCGCTCCAGCTAATTTCAGCGCGGCACTCAATAGGGATTTTATCAGAATTTCCCGATCGCCGAAATCGATAGGAATGGAAATCAGGTTTCGAATAAAGTCAACAATCGAATTCATCCAGTGCTCTAACCTTGAATTTGTGACTCAATCCGTTTTTTGATTTGCAGATCCGGCAGGACGGTCGGGTGGGCAAATATCGTATCTTGAATATTTACGGATTTGGAAATTCCTGTCTTATCTCATTTTCTATTTGTTCATATATGTACAAGACCACCAAGTGTAATAATTCTGAGGGATTCATTTATTGGCGCCGCCCAATATGATTCCGCGCCTGATGAAATCAGGACGGGGATTGTTCTATTGCATTTTAAAGTACGCGACATTTGTGCAGATGCATTGTGGTGCAATCTTTTGAGCGCTATAAGGAGCCGCTCAAGAGATATCAGCTGATTGTCGTATGTATCGGAACGGTCGTTCCCATAGCTGCCTGAACGGCACATGTTATTTCAATGCAATTACCGTCGAGAATTGCAGATTAATTTTTGGTTTGTCGTAAATATGAAACAGCCCCAGCTTCCCCCCGGTTATGAATTCGTCAAATGGGATGAGGCCAATGTAAAGCGGTTTTGGGATTTTGTATCCCAGGCTCAACCCGATGCCTATTTTACAAAGGGTGCGGGGAGCTATCTTGTCAGTCACTTTAACCCGCAGATCAGTCAGGCTGATAATATCGTTGATTTTGGTTGCGGAGCCGGTTTCTTTCTCGATCATTTATGCAATACCGACAAAAAAATTGCAGGATTTGATCTTTCCGATGCTTCAATTCGCACGGTTCAGGAGAAATTCAGTGATCGTCCAAATTTTATGGGGGGGCTTACGCGTGAAGCGCTCGGAAATTTTGAAGGCCATTTTGATTTGGCCTTCATGTTGGAGGTCGTTGAGCATCTTGATGACGAGCCTTTAAAGAATGCACTGGCTGATGTGCGGTCCCTGCTCAAGCCGGGTGCACGGCTCATTATTACAACACCCAATGAAGAGAATTTAAGCGACAATTGGATTTGTTGCCCTGACACGGGGCGTATCTTTCATCGCTGGCAACATGTGCGCAGTTGGTCGACGCATTCACTTTCGCAGACCCTTGAAGGTGCCGGCTTTGAGGTTGAGAAGGCATATGCCTGTAATGTATTGGCGCTTGGTCTCACGCCGAGAGCATTGGTTTACCGCTTCGCATATTGGTTGCTCAATCATGGCAATCGGAACCTTTTCGTAATCGCTCGACGGCGATGACGTGAAGGGGCGTGAGCGGCAACGTCCCCACGCCGGACACCGTAGCAGACCTGTTGGCAAATTCTCCAACAGTAGCAGGGGGCATTCATCATCTTGTTGCAGCCCCGATTGCCCGTCCTGCCAAACCGCACCGCATCCGACTTACAGAAGTGGCTTCTACCGAAAGTGCTGCGCCGGATGAGTGTCTGAAAGATCAGTCGGCAACGAGGAAAAAAAAGGACTAATCTCGATAGCCTGCTCGGGACAGGTGAAATATAGCAGCCAGCGCATTCCCCGTCCTCAATCCGACGCACCGCATCTGGTAGTCTCACGGGCTCGAGGTCGACGAGCTGCTCTCACTCACTAGTCTAGTCTAGTCTAGTCTAGTCTAGTCTAGTCTAGTCTAAATGCAAACAATCGTGTCGCCCCGGAACACCCGTTCCTGCGTGAAGACGGCACATGGGTAAAAGCCCATGAACTCAACGCCGGCGACCGGCTCAAGTCTGCCAAAGGCGGGGTCGTCACGGTCAGGGCCAAGCCTTCACGAGCCTTCAGATGTAAAGCCCCATGATGTGGTGCCACCTGTATTGGACCGGTGATGCGCCCAATATGAATTCTCCCTATGCCTTACCGGCCACTGGCAGATCAGGCGACCTTGCAACACCGCTTTCGGCCCGCTTGATGGATGCGCGTTTCCAAAGGAGGAAAACGGCGGGAATAACCAGTAGTGTGAGCACGGTTGCACTGATCATTCCGCCGACCATGGGCGCTGCGATACGGCGCATTACTTCTGACCCGGTACCGGAGCCGAACATGATGGGCAGCAGGCCGGCGATAATAACCGAGACGGTCATCATGATAGGACGCACACGCATGAGCGCACCCTGGATAATCGCCGCCTGCAAATCCTCATCCGTCAGGTCCCGTGCGGCATTTCGGGCTTCCTCGGTCTTTATACCATGAGCTTGATTGAGATAGACAATCATGAGGACGCCAATCTCAACCGCAACGCCGGCGAGGGCGATAAACCCGACGCCGACCGCAACCGACAGATTATAGTCCATAAGATAAAGCAGCCAAACGCTTCCCACCAGAGAAAGTGGCAGGGTGCCCATTATGATGAGAACGGCGGTGACATTGCGAAAATTCAGGTAAAGCAGGAGAAGAATAATCAATAGCGCGACCGGCACAACGAGGCTCAGCTTTTCCTTGGCACGCTCCATATATTCGAACTGGCCGGACCAGCCGAGAGAATATCCGGCGGGAAGCTTTACTTCCTGATCGACTGCTTTCATGGCATCGGCGACATAAGACCCGATGTCGCGTCCTGCGATATCGACATAAATCCAGCCGTTGAGCCGAGCGTTTTCGCTTCGCAACAGACCTGGACCGTCGGATATGGAAATTTTCGCGATCGAGCCCAGAGAAATTTGTGCCCCCGATGCAGTGACGACTGGCAATAGGCGCAATTGCGCGACCGAGTTTCGGAATTCCCGCGGGTAACGCAGATTGACGGGATAGCGTTCCAACCCTTCAACGCTTTCTGTAACCTTCATACCGCCAACTGCCGTGCGGACAATGTCGTGAACGTCGGCTATATTGAGCCCAAAGCGGGCCGCGGCAATGCGGTCAATATCCATGTCGATAAAACGACCGCCTGTGACCCGCTCCGCATAAACCGAAGACGTCCCGGCCACTTTTCCCAGAGCCTTTTCAATGTCTGTTCCTATCTTAGCGATGACGTTTAGATCGGGGCCGGCGACCTTGATCCCGACCGGAGTTTTAATGCCGGTGGCCAACATATCGATGCGGTTCTTAATCGGCATGATCCAGACATTTGTGAGGCTTGGAAGTTTCACGGTCTGATTAAGTTCGTCTCTGATTTTCTCCATGGTCATGCCGGGGCGCCACTCGCTTTCAGGTTTAAGCTGAATAGTGGTTTCAACCATGGTCAATGGCGCCGGATCAGTAGCAGTTTCAGCCCGCCCGGCTTTGCCATAAACGCTTTTGACCTCGGGGATCATTTTGATGAGCTTGTTACTCTGCTGCAGGACTTGCTGCATTTTGCCAACCGAGATTGCGGGATAGGTGCTCGGCATATAGAGAAGATCGCCTTCATCGAGATCAGGCATAAATTCGCTGCCGATCTTTTGCAATGGCCAAGCCATTGTCGCCATTGCCAAGATGGCACCGATCAGCACATATTTGGGATGATTGAGCACTAGAGTAATGAAAGGCCGGTAGGCCGCGATCAACCACCGGTTTACCGGGTTTTTGTGCTCGGACACAATTTTTCCACGGATGAAATACCCCATTAACACGGGCACAATTGTTATGGATAGGCCTGACGCTGCCGCCATTGCATAGGTTTTCGTGAAGGCAAGGGGATGAAAAAGGCGCCCTTCTTGTGCTTCAAGCGCAAATATCGGCACAAAGCTGAATGTAATGATCAATAGGGAAAAGAATAATGGCGGTCCGACCTCAACCGACGCGTCGGCGACAATACGCCATCTATTTTTATCGTTAATCCCGTTATGCCGCTCAATATGTTTATGAAAATTCTCGATCATGACAATCGTGGCGTCAACCATGGCTCCGATGGCAATGGCGATCCCCCCAAGCGACATGATATTGGCGTTTATCCCCTGAGCATTCATGACGATGAAAGCTGTCAAAATCCCCACGGGGAGACTAATGATGACAACAAGTGCCGAGCGCATATGAAAAAGAAAAACAATGCACACAAGAGCGACAACCAGAAATTCCTCGATCAATTTTTCGCTGAGTGTGTAAACGGCGCGGTGAATGAGTGATGATCGATCATAGGTCTCGACGATTTCGACACCTTCTGGCAGACCCTTTTTGAGTGCTTCGAGTTTCTCTTTGACCTTTGAGATGACAGATAGCGCATTTTCGCCAAAGCGCATGATGATGACGCCGCCAACCGCTTCCCCCTCTCCATTTAATTCACCGATGCCGCGGCGCAATTCTGGTCCCAGTCGTATGTCCGCTATATCCTTGAGTAGAATAGGCGTACCCGTTGAGCTGCGCCCAATCGGTATCTGGCGCAAATCCTCCTGGTTCTTAATGTAACCATAGGCGCGGATCATATACTCCGCCTCCGCCATCTCGATCACACGACCACCGGTTTCGCGGTTGCCGCGGCGGATCGCATCGCGAACTTTTGTGAGTGGAATATTATACGCCCTTAGCCTGTTCGGGTTGACCACCACCTGATACTGCTTGGTCATGCCACCCATGGTGGCAACCTCCGAAACACCCTTTACCGTCTGGAGCTCAAACTTAAGAAACCAGTCCTGGATGCTCCGCAACTTTGCAAGGTCATGCCTGCCGGATCGGTCGATCAATGCGTATTGATAGACCCAGCCAACGCCCGTCGCATCAGGTCCGAGGGCTGAACGTGCGGCACTTGGAAGGGTTGGGGCTACCTGGCTCAGATATTCGAGAACCCGTGACCGCGCCCAGTAAAGGTCCGTTCCGTCTTCAAAAATAACGTAGACATAGCTGTCATTGAAAAAGGAATAACCCCGAACAGTGACGGCCCCCGGAACGGAAAGCATCGCGGTCGTCAACGGATAGGTAACCTGATCCTCGACAACCTGCGGAGCCTGTCCGGGATAGGTTGTTTTGATTATGACCTGTACGTCTGAAAGATCGGGTATCGCGTCAAGTGGCGTATTCTTAATGGCAACCAGACCGCCACCTGCCAGCAGGAGGGTAAGCAAAATGACGAGAAATCTGTTCTTGATCGACCAGCGGATGATGTTGGCGATCATGAGCCGTCTCCCCCACGATGACTGCCTCGATCCATGGCCATACCCGGCGCTGTTGGCTTGCCTGACGGGGATGGTTTGACCATCGGTAGTGTTATTTTTGATTTTGAAACATCAGTTATTTCAAAAATATTTTTGTCCTTCTTGACGAGGGAAAAATAGATTTTATCTCCCGGCCTAAGCGATTTAAGCTTTACATCACCGGTGACCGAGAAATCCATCGTCATGGTTGGCCAGCCGATTTCAGGTATCGGGCCATGCGTAATGTTGAGCTTTCTATCCTGAAGCATGACTGTATTTATGGTCCCCTTTGCCACAGTCTCGGCAACAGGTGTTTTTTCATTGTCGCGAACAGGCTCGGTTGATATCCGAAGAAGGCTGGCATCCAGACTTGCCTCCGAATCGATGAGAAACTGCCCCGATGTGACAACTTTCTCACCCTTTTCGAGACCAACAACCACCTCGATACGATTTCCGACCTCCATGCCTGTAATTACCTTGGCAGGACGAAAACGCCCATCACCAAGCGCCAAAATAACCCGTTCCTGCTTACCGGTACGAATTACCGCCTCCCTCGGAACGCTCAGGACATCCATTTGCGGCTTACCAGAGAGCGTGATTTCCGCATACATATTGGGCTTGAGCTTTTCGTCAGGATTCTTGAATTCAATGCGTGTCCGTACAGTCCGGCTCTTGGGATCGACAGTTGGATAAACATAATCGACAACACCCTCCCAAATTCTGCCGGGAAAAAATGGAAGACGCATGACAGCTTTCTGTCCTTTCTCTACCCAGGCGCCTTGTCCTTCATAAATTTCAACATTTACCCAGATGGACTTCAGATCGGCGATGGTCATGACATTTGTCCGCGGCTTGACAAACATACCCTCGCGAGCATTGAGCTCGACTATATAGCCATCATGCGGCGCATAGACATCAATGAGGCGGTCGACCTTTTTCGTACGCTTTAATTTCTTAATCTGTCGCTCAGACATGCCAAGCGCCACGAGACGCTCATGGGCAGCCCTGGACAGACCGCTCTGTTTTATCTTGAGCGCTTGCAGGTATTCGGCTTGCGCATTTACCAGGGCAGGTGAATAGATCTGAAATATACGGCCAGATCGCTTTACCCGCTCGCCGGCCGTCTTTACATCCAGCCCCTCGATCCACCCTTCAGTCCGCACATGAATGTCATGGGTGAGGTCATCGTTCTGACCGAGATATCCGACTGTCTCGATCTCCCGCTTCAGGGCGCCAAGCGTAACGGGCGCGGTGCGTACACCGATATTGTTCACGACAGAGGGATTAATTTTTAGGGCTTTTTTTCCGTCCTCACCGGAACTGCCGCCATCTTCTTCATAGACAGGAATGAGGTCCATTCCCATTGCCGACTTGCCTGGACCAGGTCGACGGAAATTTGGATCCATGGGCGCGACCCAGTAAAGAATTTTCTTTTCACCGGGGCCGTTACCGTCGGCGTTTTTACCGCCAAATGAAAAACCCGAAATCCCATATCCGATACCAATACCGACAGTGAGGATAAGCAACGTTGAAACTACTGATTTTACTGACATGAGGTGACCTATTTTCCAGCAATATACAAAAGATTTGAATGAGCTTTTGCGCGATCGACCCTGAGCCGCAAAAGAGTGAGTTCCGCATCAAGTTCTGCCAATCGCGATCTGATAAGCTCGGCAAAATCCGAATGCCCCGCGCGATAGGCCGAAAGAGAGGCCTCAGTCGCCGCCTTCGCTCGCTGTATCACGACACGCTTGTAGAGAGACACCCGCTCCCGCAACCGGTTCCAGTCGGAAAAAAACCGCTCCATATTTTTTCGCAGATCGCGTAGTCGGGCATCACGTGCAAGTTGCGCACTGAGATGGTTATGTTGGGCGGCTTCGTAGTTACGATCCTGGCGCTGATCGGTGAATATAGGCAGCGTCATGCCAATTCGTGCAGTTAACAGATCCGAGCGGTCATTGTTGCGAATGCCATACCGTACTTCCGCAGTCCATTCGGGCCGATATTTTGCGTTGGCCAGATCGATTTCGATGCTTCTGGCGTCAAGGTGGGCATTGTCAATCTGAACTGACGGGTGTCCTGGCAGGTTTTTCCGTAATTGTTGCAGCGGTGGTGGCGGAACGAAATGGGGAAGTCTGAATGCAAGCGGCCTTGTTGCCTCGCTGCGGCCGATCAGACGTACCAAATCAGCTTTATATCGCTCTTGCAGCTGATCAATTTTCATCAGCCGGTCATCCAGAACGCTCAACTCGACCTGGGCGCGCAAAACGTCCTGAGAGCTTTCCCGACCGGTGCCGAAGATCGCCGTCGCGACCTTCACAAGTTCCTGAACGGCTTTGCGATTTTCGGAAACTTTACGATAGGCCCCTCTCAAATAGTAAAGCTCAAGCCAGCTTAACCGCGTCGCTAATTTGATGCGACTTTCTTGCAGTAGAGCGTTTGCATCTTCACGACGAGATTCGGCGAGGCGTTTTTGTCCCTTTAGACGCAACGTATCGCCAGCAGGAAATTTTTGCAGAACGTCAAATCTGAATTGTGTCGATCCTTCCTGACCAAAATCAAAACTATCGACAGGTACGTTGAACTGCCCAGCGCGCAATACCGGATCAGGCAACTGACTATCTGCAATCGATCGGTTGTCGAGCGCTTCGGCTTTTTCAACAAACCGCTCAACCGAAGGATCACGTGCCCGGAGAGCAATCGACACGGCTTCATCCATGGTAAGCGGCCGGGCTTGCAGTGGTGTAACGGGTATCAGATTAACCGTCACCCAAACGGTAGTGGCTAATAAAAGTCGGCAAATCATGAATTTCTCCCGGAGCCGAATCGTTTGCGATGTAAAAGCCAATCATAAGGAGTGGCAAAGAGTGCAAGAAATCACGCGTTCATGCGATAGTTACAAATAACGAACCGGCTGAGACGGGTCGCATGAAAACTACAGACGAATACTGGGAATTACGCGCGGGGAGGTGGGCTAATTGCTTCCGGTTTATAGATCAGCATTGAACTATGATTCTCGGAAGTGTGTGCAGCGCGAAAAGCGAGCAACGGCTTCTTGGCGGGATGCCTGAGAACGGCAAATATCGAATTGCACGGTTTCTGACATGCGTTGTCGCATTGATCGCAACCATTGGATGCCAGAGGTCCAGTGCCTGGATCATTGCAACAGCCGGGCATTTCGCGGGTTGCCTCCAAGACGAGCACGGCACACTTATACTCTAAACTGGTAGAAGTCTCGGTGTAACTATTCATGGTTTGGGTCGGATCGGCTTTTTGAGCTAACGCCATCTGAGACAGCGGTGCCATCATGATGGCAATCATGCATGCAAGCAAAAAGCTCAATTTTCCCAATCGTTTCAAAGCCAATCTCCGAAAAACGAAACTTTCTCGCATATAGTAGTCGAGCTATCGAATGTCCAGTCAAAATTCGGTGACAATCTCCTCAACTCCGATCAGAGGAGCGCCACATACCTGGCCTTGATAGGTACTCCATTCACCTTCAAAAGGAGCTAGTGCTGTCATAACGTGATCTCGATCGGCGATCTTCCGTTTATGGCCCATAGGAGACGTTCATCAACGAGCCATAGGACTGATCTTTTCCAGTTCAAGCGCGGCAAAAATCTTCTTCAGCCGCCCATGCGCCATACCGCTTGCGGCATTTGTAATAAATGGCATCACTGTTGCAGGCCGAGCGGTTGGCCGACTGGACGTCGCTGCCTGTGGCCAGATGCACCTCGACTTCACGCAAGAGCCGCAGAAACCCCACATAAGTATGGCGCTTGCGAGCCATAAAACTTGCTTCTCAAAATTGTAGAGTGAAACAAATTTACCGGCTCAGTTATAGGGGGGCTGGACAGTCCATCGCGTCGATCGTCGAACGACTGCTTTTGACCGCGTTGCTGACATGCTTTAGCATCCGGGCGGGCCGGGCAGTGTGCGCGGCGCACCCTGTCGAAAACCCGATATTCAAATGCGCCAGAGGAGGCCGGTCAAACGGTGATCAAGGAAAACACATGAAAAGAAAGACCGTAAAGTCCGAGAAACTCAGTTCAATCGGTTACGACAAGGCGGAGGAAACGCTTGAGATCGAATTCCCGAACGGGACCATCTACCACTATTATAATGTGCCGCCATCAGAGCACAGGAAATTGATGAAAGCGCCCTGTATTGACCGGTACATGAACCTGAATATCAGAAGTGTCTATCCCTACAAAAGCCTTGGCTAGAGCATCCCCGCCCCAGGTTCCGGAAGCTGAAAAGCCTTCGCAGCAATCCAAGCGTCATCTTAAAGTGAGCAAATCCCTTTTCAGGGATAGCGGGAGGACATCTGAGGTGAGTAGCAAATGTTCTGCGCAGATGGTGGCGGGCTCTATGCTCACAAGACGTCACAGATGACCTTTCATTTACTCAGAAAAACCAGCCTAAATGAAACTCCAGTGGAACCCCAGGGCCCTGCTGAATAATGCTCAACAGGTCGCCGTCAAATCTTTTTAATTCTATCCGTACACAAATATATCCAGCAAAAGATAGGAAACCAGAATAATTGAAATCCATAGCACCATGCTACCCGTCGGCCAACTTTCAGAAAGGTGATATTTGGCAATGGACGATTGAGAAAATGAGTGTCGAATACTGTGCATGGGGGCAATCGCCGCCGTCATCGTAGATTCTCTTGCATTGCGAAAAAATATCAATCCCCGATGAACACCCGCAGGTAGGAATTTTCGATAGATCCACTCCGTATCGAGGTTGGTCGAACGCCGCTCCGGTGGATGTAAATCCGTTCTAGTCAGCCAGACAAATGCCAGCGCCGCGAAGATGAGCAATTGCAGCTGAGCCAGCACATGGGTTGTATCATAGGGCCAGTAGTCGACCTCCCACGGGAGCAGCGCATATAGATATTGCGGTTGCGAACCAATGAAGATGCAGATTGCTGCGGCCAGGCCCATGGCAATCAACATATTGGTGGGCGCTTCTTTTGGACGGAGACCCGAGTCATGGGCAAAGAACGCAAAGTAAGGGATTTTGATTCCGGCGTGGTGCAATACACCGGCGGATGCAAACAGCGCTAAGAGCCACGAATAGCTATAACCCTCATGCACCAAAGCGGTCATGACCATGGACTTGCTGATAAACCCGCTGAACAGCGGGAACGCGGAAATCGACAGAGCACCGACAATACAGAACGTCGTGGTTTTGGGCATTGTCTTATAAAGTCCGCCCAGATCGGAACCCTTACTGTGACCGACGCGATACAACACGGCGCCCATGCTCATAAACAGCAATGCTTTGTAAATCACATGGCTGAATGCGTGTGAAACGGTGCCATTCAACGCGAGCGCGGTTCCAATGCCGATACCCGTCACCATGAAGCCCAGCTGATTGATCAGGCTATAGGACAGCACCTTTCTGAGATCATTTTCAATGACGGCATAGAAGATCGGAAAGCACGTCATGGTGATCCCTATATAGACCAGTATTTCTTCGCCTGCGAACCCCCGCGCCAATGCGTAGATCGCGAGCTTGGTCGTAAATGCCGACAGGAATACGGCACCGGTTGCCGTCGCCTCGGGATAGGCGTCGGTAAGCCAGGTGTGCAGAAAAGGAAATGCGCATTTGATGCCGAAAGCAATGAATATCAGCCATCCCGATATCCCTGCGAGACCAATGTGGTCAAAGGACAATGAGCCGGTCGCCTGTTGGTGCACCAATGCGCCAGCGAGCAGGAACAGGCCCGACAATATCTGAAAAATTAAGTACCGCATACCCGCGTCAACGGCCCGCTCCGTACCGCGCGCCCAGATAAACACGACCGAGCTAACAGCCAGCAGCTCCCAGAAAATGAACAGCGTAATCAGATCCCCGGCAAACACCGCGCCCAGAGTACTCCCTACATAGACCAGTCCGGCAATCTCCTGTTTGGTGTCCTCCACCTGCAACGCGAAAAGCGTTGCGAGAAAACCGGCAAGGCAAAACAGGTAGCCAAAGAGCAGGCTGAGCTTGTCCGTTCGCATGAATATCAATTCGACATCGAGGACCGAGTAGGGCGCGAGGGTCCCCACATCGACATTGAGCGCAATATGCAAGGCTGCGAGCAAGGGGGTCGCCAATAGCACGAGTTTGCGCACCCCACCCCTCGTTGCCGGCACCAAGAGTGCGGCCGCAAAAAAGATAATAAATGGAGGGAACTCACTCATCGTAATAATTTTCCTTACGCATAACCACCTTGCGCAATATTTCTGAGAGAAGAACCAACAGGACGTAGGCTACAAAGCCATAGATCGCATAGAACGCCGGCATCTTTTCCCACTCCATCGTCGTATGGCGATGGATAACAAAGTCTGCGACGACCAGGAGGATGCAGAGCGCATAAAAAACCCATAACAGGCGGTTCACATTTCTGGGGTTGTCGAATATGTACTTGTCTTTAGCCTTCTCTGACATTTCAAGGCCCTCCGGCTGCTAAATTTGCCAGTTGATAAAATGGATCGGGATAGAAAAACAATAAAGCGCAGGCGGTTGATGTGACGATCATCGCCAATAAAATTGTTTTTGGCGCCTCTTTGATCTCAGTATATTGCTCGCCGCCTGCAGACTTGCTGAAAAATGCGCGTATAGGGATGGGCAGCAAATAGGCAACATTCAATAACGAACTAAGCATCAACACGGCGAGTAATATCAATTGACCGGTTTCGACGATTCCCAGACCGAGATACCATTTGCTCCACATCCCGCCAAAGGGAGGCAGCCCTATAATGCTCAAGGCGCCGATAAGAAATGCACCAAAGGTGATTGGCATGGCTCGCCCCAGGCCATTCAACTCGCTGATCAGTTTTTTATTCGTCGCAACATAAATTGCACCGGCGGCAAAGAAGAGGGTTATTTTCGCAAAAGCATGCATGGCAATATGCATGGAAGCGCCAATGAGGCCGGACTTGGTTGCCAACATGGCACCCAGTGCAATGTAACTTAATTGGCTTACCGTGGAATAGGCTAAACGCGCCTTGAGGTTGTCTTTGCCCATGGCGATCAGGGATGCGAACAAGATGGTCGCCGCCGCTACCCAGATCAAGCCGCCGGTTACATCATTGCTGAGAATGAAATCACCGCCAAATATATAGATTGTCACTTTGAGCAGGGTAAACACACCAGCCTTAACAACGGCCACAGCATGCAGCAGGGCGCTTACCGGCGTCGGCGCAACCATCGCCGCGGGCAACCAGCGGTGAAACGGCATCAGCGCCGCTTTGCCAATGCCGAAGAGAAACAGCGCATAGAGTAGACCCGCCCAGGCAGGATCAAGCTTGCCAGCCAGAACCCCACCGTCCTGAAAAGTGACGCTACCCGCCACAAACCAGGTAATGAGTATGCCCAGGAGAAATAGGCCAATAGAGGTGCCCAACAATATAGAAAGATATATTCTCCCTCCTCTTTTGGCTTCAGCGGTGCCGGAATGTGCCACCAGTGGATAGGTTGAAAGTGTTAGCAGCTCATAAAAAAGAAACAGCGTGAATAAGTTATCGGAGAATGCGACACCCATGGCACAGGAGATGGCAACCGCAAATGCGGCGAAGAATCGGGTTTGATTATCTTCGTTAAGGCCACGCATATATCCAATCGCGTAGATTGATGTCACGATCCATAACAGACCGGCAACCAGGGCAAATAACATGCCTAAGGCTTCGATCCTGAACGCGATGGCGATTCCTGGTATGGGTTCGGAAACGAATAGCGCAAATTCCTCTCCACCGAGAAATCGATAAGCGATGATCACAACCAAAATCGCAACCAGCGAGGCGGTAACCAGCGTCACCCCTTCTCGCACATTGGGATAGCGCCCAGCCGCAATAATCCCGACAGCGCCCAGCAGTGGCAAAAGAAGTGTCAGCAAAAGCAGTGTTGCCGTGCTCATTTGGCCACTACCCCCAACGCCCGTGCGGCATGTTCCGCAACCCCCACGGTAAATTCGGCGTCCAGGCCAAAATAGATATTCGCGATAACGAGTATCCAGGTAGGGGTGAGCAACAGCATTGGCGCTTCTTTCACGACAATGTTCGTTTCCGTTACGGGTTTAAAATAAAGTGCTTCAATTACTTTCCCCATATAGACCATGGCGAGCAATGAGCCCGTTAGAATGACGACAACCGATATCCATGCCTGCTGTTCCAGCGCCGCCAATACCAGATACCACTTGGAGATAAACCCGGCCGTACCCGGAACTCCGATTAAACTCAAACCGCCAATGACAATGGCGCCAAAGGTCCACGGCATCTGTCGCCCCAAGCCCTCGATATTTTCCATGCGACAAGCGCCAATACGATAAATGATCGCACCGACCGCCATAAACAGCGCGCCTTTCATCAGGGCGTGATTAAAAAGATGAATGATTGCCGCCGTTACGCCCATGGCCGAAGCAAAGCCGATCCCCAGAGCCATATAGCCGATTTGTGCTACGCTGGAATAGGCCAATAATCGTTTTACATCCACCTGGTAAATGGCATAAACCGATGCGCTGAGAATCCCGGCGATACCGGATAAAACGAAAAGATCAGCCGCGGGTGTCGCCGTTACAAAACCGTTTGGGAAAACGGTGAATAAGATGCGCACCATCACATAAAGCGCGACCTTGGTCGCGGTTGAGGCAAGAAATACAGTAATCACGCTTGGCGCGTAGGTGTAGGCGTTGGGCAACCAGAGATGCAGGGGAAACAACGCCAACTTCAGCGCGAAGCCGATCATGATAAAGGCGAAACCGGTATGTATCGTTTTGAGTCCGGAGACCCCCGGCAGCCGCTCAGCCAGATCCATCATGTTCAAGGTGCCGGTTTGCGCGTAGATCAGCCCCACACCGATTAAAAAGAAGGTTGCGCCAAGCGTCCCCATAATCAGATATTGATAGGCCGAAGTCAGCGCCTGACGTCTTCGTCCAAGGCTGATCAGCGCATATGATGAGAGGGACGAAATTTCCAGAAAAACGAATAGATTAAAAATATCGCCGGTTTGCGTGATGCCTAGCAAACCCGCAAAGCAGAGCAAAAAGGCGCTGTAGAAAAGCGGGATCTGATGATCAGGGATCTCTTTTTCCACGCTCAACAAAGCATAAGGCAGGGTAATGGCTGCAATGCCGGACACGATCAGAGCCACAAATGCGTTTACAACGTCGATACGATACTCAATTCCCCACGGCGGCGCCCATCCACCCAGTTCGTAACTGATTACGCCATCATGAACAACCGCCCACAATTGCATGCCGGCGAGTGTGGCGCAGGCGGAAGTAACCATGAGAGCGACGAACCAGGGCAGTCGACCCTGCGGCAATACGGCAGCAACAGGTGCAGCGACAAGAGGAATGACGACCAGCAGAAGACTTAAATGATCCTGCATTACAATGAGTGATCCTGCCGGTGAATTTCGTCTTCTTCAATGGTGCCGTAAGCCTCTTTAATCCGTACGACAAGCGCCAGTCCAAGCGCGGTTGTGGCAACGCCGACAACAATCGCCGTAAGGATCAATACATGGGGCAAAGGGTTGGAGTAGATCTCAATCCCCTTAGTGATAATGGGGGGCGCTCCACCCTTCACCGTGCTCATGCTGATATAGAGCAAAAAGACCGAAACTTGAAAAATATTCAGGCCAATAATCTTTTTGACAAGATTGCCGCGGCTAATAACCGTGTAGAAGCCCGCCATCATTAAAAAAATGGCTATCCAATAATTATAATGGCCGATAATAAAATCCACTAGGGTCTCCCCCTGCCAGCAAATGCAAAAAAGATGATCAGCATAACGGCAAAAACTGCAATCCCCACACCGAGTTCAACCAACAGGATTCCGAGGTGTTGCCCGGCGATTTGGGTGTCGGCCAGCACCGTGTATTCGAGATAATTTCCATCCAGATAGAGTGTAACCACCCCGACACCCGCATAAAGGAGTACCCCGAGGCTGGCGAGAAGTCGCAAGATAGTTGACGGGAATACTTTTTCGGCTGCATCAAGCCCAAACACCAGGGCATAGAGTATGATGGAGGAACCCAGAATGACACCTGCCTGAAAACCGCCTCCAGGACCAAAATCACCATGGAACTGCACATAAAGTGCAAATACAATAATCAGTGGGATCACGGTTTTTGAGACAAGCCGAAGGATAAGATTATGCGTCATTTTCCCCTCCTTCGTTCCTCCCGGGCGTTGATTTCCGGCGTTTATCTCCAATCAACAGCAATACCGCAATTCCGGCAGTAAAAATAACGAAGACCTCCCCGAGGGTATCGAATCCACGATAACTCGCCAAAACCGCTGTAACTATATTTGGGACCCCGGTTTCGGGGACCGACCTTTCAATGTAGTAGGGTGCCACATGCTTTTGGGCCGGCGCCTCAGGATCACCGAATGCTGGTATATCCAGGGTGCCATAAACCAATGCGGTGCCCGTCAGAGTGACTACCGCCAATGGCAACCATGAAATACGACCTACAGATTGTTTTTCATTTTGATCTTTGGTCAACGCAATCGTTGCCAGCATCAGCACGGTCGAGATTCCCGCGCCGACAGCCGCCTCGGTAAAGGCCACATCAACGGCATCCATAACAACAAACATGGTGGCGGACAGAAAGCTGAATATTCCAAACAGCATGATAATGGCAAACAGGTTTGTTATGCGGACAATCGCCACCGCGGTGATCGCGAGAAACGTCAACAGGGTTATGTCGATAACAATATCAATCAAGACTTGCCCTCGCCTGGAGTGCTATCCGTTTTGGGCTTAAGGCCGCCGTGCATCGCGGCGTTGGCCAATGCATGTGTAGCGGTTGGGCTGGTTAGAATGAGAAACAGAAAAATCAGCGCGATCTTGAAAGCGGCAAGACTAATCCCGGCTTGCAAGCCTAGACCGAGCAGAATTAATATGGCGCATAAGGTGTCGGTTGTCCCCGTCGCGTGCTGGCGGCTGTAAAAATCGGGAAATCGATGAATACCGACAGCGCCGACGACACCCACCAGCCCACCAGCGACAAGACAGATCCAGCTCAAAGCATCGACAATCATCCCGGGCCTACCTTTACTTATTTTTTATTCTCTTCACCGGATGAGTGAAAATCTCCATAAGCAACCAATCGCAAAACCGCTACCACACCGATAAAATTTATCAACGCATAGACCAGTGCGATGTCCAATAAATCCTGTTGCCCGGACAAAAAAGAAAAAACGGCGATGAGCAATACGATTTTGGTGCCGAACATATTTATCGCGGCAATGCGATCGTAAACTGTGGGGCCCATGAGTGCCCGAGCAAGCACCAGCCCCAGGGTGACGAGAATTGCTATGGATGCAGTGATGTACATTATTTATCGATAACCCGATCGGGGACGGCTTGGGCCATATTGCCGGTGGACAAATCGTCAGCCGCTTCCTTTGCCAGCGCATGGACAATCACTTTGTCATGTGTCAGCTCCACACTCACCGTACCCGGGGTCAGAGTAATGGAATTCGCATAAATAACACGCCCCAGGTCCGTTTTTTGAGGTAGTTGAATTTCTACAAGTTGCGGGCTGATTGATTTGCCGGTCCATGTCAATATTCGTTTGATCACATCGATGTTCGCCTTCACAATTTCTCGAAAAATGTATGCGAAAAAGGCCGGTAATCGTGTGGCAAGATGGATAGGAAAACTTTCATGATCGAGAATATTCATACGTTTCATCAGAAAAATAGTTAACGCGACGGACGCCAGCCCCAACCCAAGCAACAGGGGTTCAAAATGCCCTGACAATAAAAGCCAGAACATGGAGAGAAATACGCCATATCCAAATGTCAGCAACAAGATTGGGGGTTCCTTATTCCACGAGAGCCCGCAGGAAAAAATAAGCTACGGGTTATCCTTGAGGCCGTCAACAGAATGGATTGCCGCTATTGCCCATCCGTGGGCTACAATGCTCCGGTGTGCGTCGTCAGAATATTTGATACATTTGGGCTATGTTATTAA
Source organism: uncultured Hyphomicrobiaceae bacterium (assembly GCA_947258705.1). GTDB lineage: Bacteria > Pseudomonadota > Alphaproteobacteria > Rhizobiales > CAMYJA01 > CAMYJA01. The sequence continues at coordinate 28,137 of CAMYJA010000018.1, forward strand.
GAGAGACATTGTCCTTCCCCCATATAACTGGGCCACATAATTGATGATATTCTAAAAGGATATGTGGAGGTATCACAGAAGGTAAGAAAATTATCGTTCTCATCAATGGCGGCACCGCTTCAGGGGCTGAAATTGTTGTCGGTGCCTTGAAGGATCATAAGCGGGCAACTATTATTGGGACGCTCTCATTTGGTAGGGGTTCGATCCAAACGATTATACCACTGGGGCCGAATGGAGCATTGCGGCTGACGACAGCTAAATATTATACGCCATCGCTGCGCTCAATTCAGGGGAAGGGCATTGAACCAAATATAGTCGTCGAGCGGGAACTGCCTAAAAAGCTTCGCAAGAAGAAAACAAGGCGTCGGGATCATCTTAAAAAAGAGTCGGGCGCTTCGGCTTATGTTCCCAAAAGTCCCAAGGCCGATACACAGCTGCAATATGCGCTGCGCTATTTACGCGGATAGGTTAAATGAGCTGATCAAACAATAAGAATGGGACCCCAGTGGAAACCTAAGAAAGTTTTCCAGAAACTGTAAATTTCGGAAACCTCCATAAGTAATTGATATTATTTCTATATTTTGGTAGGCGCACGGGGACTCGAACCCCGGACCCGCTGATTAAGAGTCAGCTGCTCTACCAACTGAGCTATGCGCCTTCAAAACATATATCGATAGTGGGATCGATCGCCTGTGCATTCAAGGGATAATTGCGCGTGCCATATCATGAGCGGAAAGTTTCGTCGCGATTGACATAAGCCGACATAGCAAGACCAAGCAAGAACATGGTGGTGAGCATGGCTGTGCCGCCATAGGAAAAAAGCGGCAGCGGTGCGCCAACCACAGGCAATACCCCGATCACCATCGCAATGTTGACGGTGGTATAAACCGCCAGCGCAATAGCCGCCCCCGCGGCCAGCAGCCTGGCAAACTGGCTTTTACATCGCAATCCCATGCTCATGAGCACCAACACGGTAATGAGATAGAGCCCCAAAAGCGAAATGGAACCAACAAACCCTGCCTCCTCGGCATAAACGGCAAATAGGAAGTCGGTATGTTTTTCCGGCAGAAAATTGAGTTGGCTCTGGGTTCCCTGCATCAGGCCGCGTCCTGAAAGCCCACCCGATCCCAGCGCAATTTTTGATTGCATGATGTGATATCCCGCCCCCAAAGGATCGCGCTCAGGATCGAAAAATATCAGTACACGTTCTTTCTGATAATCCCTCAAACCGTCCCATGCATAGGGCGCCGCGACAATTCCCCCGACCGCCATCACGATCCAGTAAATCCAGCTCACCCCGGCAAGAAACATCATGGTCAAACCGACGGTGGCAAACAGGATCGCCGTCCCGAGATCGGGCTGTTTCATGACAAAGACTACCGGTGCCACGATCAGCCCGAGCGGCAGAATGATCCATAGGGGATGGGAGACCAGCTTATGGGGAAGCATTTGATAATACCGGGCGAGCGCCAGAACAATTGCCACTTTCATCAGTTCCGATGATTGCACGCTGAATCCACCCACATTGATCCAGCGCTTTGCCCCACCCACTTCATATCCGACCAGCGGAACGGCGACGAGCGCAAGGATTGCGAGCACATAGGCCGGATAGGCCATGGTCAACCAGAAACGGATAGGCATGGCGCTAACAGCAAAAAGAAGTCCCATGCCGAACAGGAACCGAATGGTCTGGCGTTCGGCATAAGGCGCAAATGAACCACCGGCAACCGACCACAAGGCGACAATGCCAATCACGGTGATACAGGTGATGAGCACGATAAGCGGCCAATAGACGCTCCAGATTCGCTCCGATACCGGTCGCCGTCGATCTGCGAGTGACTGATGCCCAAGCAGGTTCGTCATGCCGGCTCCCCTTCACCCAATTGATCGCCAGTTAAATTGCCGGGCCCGTTTGACGGCGTTTTCAGGGGATCGAGCTGAACAAGGTCGGTCATGACATCCCGTGCAAGAGGAGCTGCTGACCGTCCTCCGCTGCCGCCATGGTCGACTATTACGGCCACAGCATAACGAGGCGCGTCATGGGGAAAATAGCTGACGAAAAGTGCATGATTGCGCTCTTCCCATTTTAGACGTCGGTCATGTCCATTGGATGCCGAGCGCGCGACCTGCGACGTACCGGTCTTCCCCGCGATCATAATATCGGAAAACGCCAACTGGGCGTTCGATCCCGTGCCGCCCGCTTCATTCACCGAGGCGAACATCCCGTTTCGCACAAGCCTGAGATGGTTTTCATTGAGGCCCAGGGGCTCGGAAAGATCGCGCTCGGCGGTGTAATCCGCTTTCACCATCATCGGTACAATTTTACGTCCCGTGGCAATGCGCGCGGTCATCACCGCCAGTTGCAATGGCGTGGTCAGTACATATCCTTGCCCGATTCCGGCCAATACGGTTTCACCGTCAAGCCAACCGCGATTGAATCTCGCGATTTTCCAATCCTGATCAGGGATGAGGCCCGGCTTTTGATCCGGCAGCCCGCAATCGAAAGTCTGTCCGAACCCCAGTCGGCGCGCCATTGCGCTCAATGCGGTAATGCCCGTTTTTCTTGCAGCATCATAGAAAAACACATCGCAGGATTCACGCAATGCCTTGTGAAGATCCACATCGCGATGACCGGAACTTTTCCAGCAGCGATAGGTGTGATCGGCAAAGCGATAACTACCGCCACAATAGGACTTCTTCTTTTCATCAATAACTCCGGCCTCGAGAGCGGCAAGAGCGGTTACCATTTTGAATGTGGAGCCCGGCGGATATTGACCCCGAATAGCGCGATTGGTCAGAGGGTTCCCCGGCTCGGTCAGCAATTGGTTCCAGTCAGCCAGGCTAATACCCGAAGCTATTCTCTGCGGATCGAAAGAAGGGTTCGACGCCATGACGAGTATCTGTCCCGACTTCACATCCATTGCCACAACCGAAGCGCGTTTCTCGCGCTTTAAACGGTGCATGGCCCGGCGCTGAAGGCGGCTGTCAATCGATAGCGCAATGTCGGATCCCGCAATTTGTTCGGTCTTGTCGATCGTTCTTAAAATATGTCCTTTTGAATCGATCTCGACCTTTACATTCCCGCCCCGGCCACGCAGCCTCTTCTCGAAGCCACGTTCGACACCCGCCTTGCCAACCAGCATGCCCGGCAGGTGCAGTACCGGATCACCATCGATTTCAAACCGCTCGACCGCGCCCACATATCCGGTCAAATGTCCGAAGTCGGCTCCATGCGGATAGAGGCGCGTAAATCCGTATTGGGTTTCAACGCCGGAAAGTTGCGGCATCATGACGTTTATGCGTGCCATCTCCTCCCAACTCAGGCCGGACTTCACGTGAATTGGAATGCGGTTATTCTGGCTTTTCGCCAGTCGGAGGACGGCATCTAAGCGTTCCGGTGAGATGGAAACGATCCGGCTCAGAAGGTCGAGCATCTCATCGAGATTTCCCGCGAGATCGGGAATGATCACGAGGCGCCGGATTTCTCTATTTGCAGCCAGCGCGACCCCGTTCCTGTCGAGGATACGCCCCCTTGTTGGGGCAAACATTTGAATGCCGATGCGGTTTTTCTCAGCCAGCCTCCTGTAACGCGAGGCTTCCGATACCTGCAACTGGTAAAGCCGCGCGCCCAAAACGCCCATCAAGGCCGTCTGCCCCAGGCCGACCATAAACATGCGCCGCGTAAACCTGCCGCGCAAATGTCCGGAACCCGGTATTTTTACGGCCATGGTCACAACTCCTGAACGGTATTTTTAACCAGAGCCGATGAAGAGCTTTCCTGGCTTGAGCCGCTAAGCCAAAAGATGACCGGATAAACAGCGCAAACGATAGCGGCGCCGATCACCATGGGCTGCCAGTCAATACTGTGCAGATAATAAAGCGTCGCGGTGGACCAGCTGAGCAATGTCGTCAGGCTTGCTGTCATCAGAAAGCCGCCCCAGGAGCGAAATAGTCCGAATGCGACCGGATTGTTCGCCAGCCAGAAAGCGACCGCCTGGCATGCGAGGTAAAAAAGCGGCCAGTACCCGATGGGTCCACTGGATAAAACATCCGCCAGAAGGCCAAGCGTGAAAACAAACCAGCTGGGTAAGCTTTCCGGCTGCTTCAGCGACCAGGTATAAATCAATCCGCCGATTACCATCGGGAGGATGAAAAATGCCCATTCGGGCAAACCCAACGGCAAATGTCCGATTGCAAGGAGCCCGATAAGACTTAAGCCGGGTGAAATAGATTTGCGCTTTACGTCCATATCTATCACCTCACGCCAGTGCTTGCAGGAGATGATGTGTGAGAGCTTCGCTTGGCGTGTGTAAGACTGTCCGCGGGATTGGGCGTTTTGCGTCCCGATGCGACGGGTTGTTCCAGTCTTCGCGGCCGCGATGACGCACCTGTCGGGTCAGCTATATCAATCCCCGGCGTGTTGAAGAACAAGACGCTTAAATACTCAAGTCGGCCGGGATCCGAGAAAAGCGCCACACGATAGAATTTATGACCGATATTCACTTTACCGATCCTGAGCCCGCGCGGCAGCAGCCCCCCCTGGCCCGAGGTGAACACGTCTTCGCCATCGATAATTTTTGCCCCTTTTGAAATATATGTCAGGCGCGGCGCGGGACCATTGTCGCCGCGTAAGATGGCGCGCGTCCGGTTACTGCCGATTTCAACGGGTATGCGGCTGTTAAGGTCCGTCAAAAGAAGAACATGAGAGGCGGTCAGCCCGCTGTTGACCACCCGGCCGACCAGACCTTCGGCACTGACAACCGGATAACCATTGCGCACACCGTCATTGCGGCCGGCATTCAAAAGAACACTCCGTATGAACGGACCGCGCCCCTCCGATACCACCCGTCCCGTGACAAATCCAAGAGGCGGACGCTCAACGGCCTGAATGATTTTGGCATAGGAATTCAACCGAATTTCAAGCTGCTTAGCCCTCCATTTCCATTGCTGTAATTTTTGGTTCTCCAGCTTCAGACGGTCCAGCTCATTGACATTCGTGAGAAGCGTTCGGCCATTTCGTAAACCGCGGCGGAGCTGCAGGATCGGCTTCGAAATGACCTCGAAGGCCGGCGTCGCCAGCTTTGCGATACCCCCCCGGAATTCCTCGACCACATCATGATTTATGCGGCTCAATGTCAAAAGTACGATGGAAAGGAACATGAAAGCGAAAAGACCGGTGCGCTTCGAACGCCTGCGCCCCGAGCGCGTGTTACCCGACAGCGGCGCTTTCCGTTTTCTGTAGAGCGATTTACCCAAAACCTGTGCCCCTTTATCCTTTGTGGTGACATTTGCGTCTGGGGCGGCCTGAATTCCCCCGATCAAAGTTCCGGCATCAATGAGGTTCGATCAGAAGATCGCGATAGTCATTGAGGTCTTCGAGCACTGTGCTCGTGCCCTTGATCACACTTCGCAATGGATCTTCGGCTACTCTGAAATCAAATCCGCTGAGGCGCGTCAGTTCTTTGTCGATATCGCGAAGAATTGCTCCGCCGCCCGTAAGAACGATGCCCGCATCGCAAATATCGCTGGCGAGATCGGGGGGCAGGTCCTCGATGGTAAACTGTATTGTTTCAGACATGAATTGCAGCGGCTCCGTCAAAGCCTCGGCAATATCGTCGGCTCCGAGAACAATCTCCTTGAGGTGCCCCCCATACATTTCCCGGCCCCTGATATGAAGCTCGACTGGATGCCCGTTGACCGCCTGCCCCATTTTATGGGCCGTACCCACTTCCCGCTTCATGCGTTCGGCGTTGGCCTCACCGATCAGCAGCGAGTGCTTTTTTCGAATATATTTGATGATAGCTTCATCCATGGCGTTTCCGCCGCATCGGATTGCGCGCGTATCGAGAACGCCGCCAAGAGAAAGCACCGCGATATCGGTCGTACCGCCACCGATATCGACAACCATGGATCCCCGCGGCTCATCAATAGGCAGTCCTGCGCCAATTGCAGCCACGACCGGCTCTTCAATCAAATAGGCCTGACCCGCGCCGGCCGAAATAATCGTCTCATATACCGCCCTGCGCTCAACGCCTGTGGCACTGGCGGGCACGGAAATAAGCACGCGGGGCCGCCGAAATCCCATGCGCTTTTTGGCCAGCACCACATAATGATGGATCATTTCCTCGGCGGCTAGAAAATCTGCAATGACGCCGTCTTTAAGTGGACGGATTGTTTCTATGCTGTCGGGCGTGCGCCCCAGCATGTCCCTGGCTTTTTTTCCGAATGCGATGACTTCGCGCGATCCGTTTTTTTCCTGCACCGCAACGACCGAAGGTTCGTCGATGACAATGCCCTGCCCGGGGACATAAACCAGCGTGTTCGCAGTACCCAGATCGATGGCGATATCCTCGGCAAACACACCAAACAGGTCTGAAAACATAAACCCATTACCCCTTGATACTATTGAGCGAGGCAGAACCACACGTTACCGCCCTCGCAAAACCCGAAAAATGCGTGGCCCGCAGATATTAAGTACTTAAAAAAAGTACGAAATTCAGGATATTAACGCAAGAAACATCAGCGTTAAGGTTACCCGGACAAGGCGCGTAATGACGCTAGGCAAAACACCGCTGCCGTCTCGAACGAAAAGCCGGCGGCTCAATCGTCGATCAGCTGTTCGGTTACGAAACGCGCAAACCTCTATCTTAGGAGGCCAGCATAGAGCCGGGAGCCGTTTTCTCGCGCTTGACCAAGAGCTTGTTGAGAGCACCGATATAGGCCCGGGCGGACGCCACAAGCGTGTCTGTATCGGCACTCTTGCCAGTGACCATCTTGCCGTTTTCTTCCAGCCGGACCATAACCTCGGCTTGGGCATCCGTGCCTTCGGTAACGGCGCTCACCTGATAGAGCGGCAGACGCGCATCATGCGGAACAATGGCGCGGATCGCATTGAAAGTTGCGTCAACAGGTCCATCGCCTGATGCTTCCTTGCAATGCGCGGCGCCATCGACTTCCATTGTGACCGTCGCCTTTTGCGGACCTTCGGTCCCGGCGATAACGGTCAATGCGACCAGTTTGATACGGTCCGAACCCGATGCGATCTCGTCATCGACGAGCGCTTCGATATCCTCATCGAAAACATGTTTTTTCTTGTCCGCCAGATCCTTGAAACGCTGGAAGGCGTCTTGGAATGCATTATCGCCCAGCTCATAACCGAGATCCTTCAGCTTTTCGCGGAAGGCATGACGGCCGGAATGCTTGCCCATGACGAGCGAGCTTTCCTTCAGACCCACACTTTCAGGCGTCATGATTTCGTAGGTCTGGTTATGCTTCAGCATGCCGTCCTGGTGAATGCCCGACTCGTGTGCAAAAGCATTGGCGCCGACGATGGCCTTATTGTACTGGACGGGAAAAGCGGTGACTGCCGAGACGAGCTTCGAAGCCGGCATCAACCGCGTTGTATCGATTCCAGTTGTAAAAGGCAGGGCATCGCTTCTTGTGTCCAGCGCCATGACGATCTCTTCAAGGGCTGCGTTGCCTGCCCGTTCGCCCATGCCGTTGATGGTGCATTCGACCTGGCGCGCGCCGGCCCGAACGCCGGCCAGGGAGTTTGCCACCGCCATGCCAAGGTCATTGTGGCAATGGGTGGAGAAAACCACCTCATCGGCATCGGGAACGCGTTCCCGCAGCATGGATATGAGCGCGTAATATTCCTCCGGAACGGTATATCCCACAGTGTCGGGAATATTAATCGTTGTAGCCCCGGCCTTGATGGCGGCCTCGACGCATCTGCAGAGAAAATCATTTTCAGTCCGCGTTGCATCTTCTGCAGACCATTCGACATCTTCAGTAAAGCCGCGCGCGCGCGTCACGCTGGACGTCACCGCCTCCAGCACCTCTTCGGGCTCCATCTGGAGCTTAAACTTCATATGCACCGGACTGGTTGAGATGAAGGTGTGAATGCGGAAGCGTTTGGCCTCCGCCAACGCTTCGCCGGCGCGATCGATATCCATGGGGCCCGAACGCGCAAGCCCGCAAACAACGGCATTTTCGGTAATCTTGGCAATTTCGCTGACCGCCTCGAAATCGCCATTTGATGCAATCGGAAAACCGGCCTCGATAACGTCGACACCCATGCCATCGAGAATTTCCGCGATCTGCAGTTTTTCGCTCAGCGTCATGGAGGCGCCGGGCGATTGTTCGCCGTCGCGCAATGTCGTGTCAAAAATAACGACGCGGTTATCGGCGTCATTGTCATTTGTCTTGTTGATGTGACTTGTATCGCGTGCCATCGGACTAATCCTTGAAATTACCGGCCATCTATACGACCTCGAATCCTGCATTCTCCGGCCGAAATAAGAGCCTTCTTACTTCATGCTTTTGTTTGACTGCCTCCCCTAAACACCCGTTCGGCTTAAAGCCGGACCGTCAATGCTCAGGGGCTTGTAAGGAGAAGAAGAAGGGAGTTCTTGGCCGCGTGCGCGGTTATTTGAGGCGCAGCTGCAGTGTATCCGGAACGATTCATCATAGCAGGTCCAGGCGCGCGACGAGCGCCATCGCGGTGATCCGCGGTCGTCCGGCCAGTGCTGTAAATCGCGTTTTTCATCTCGAATCCCGAAATTCCGGCCTTCTTGCCGCGGCCGGATTCATTACACAATATAATATGTAATTATCAGCTTATAAGACAGAAGAATGAATAAATTGCAAGGATTTGAACCTGCGATGGGGGCGATTCAACAAAATTGCAGCGTTCCGGCGCATTAGCGCAACACAATGGGGACCGAAAGCTGACTAGGTTCTAAACAGACGGTGTCAGTACAGGCCTGCACTTCGAGATTGACCGGGGATGATCGCACCTTGTCCAACCCGCCTTTGCCGAGCTCCATCTTGATGGATACCGATCCTTCATAGACAAGAATGCCCTCGCTGCTGAATTTCGGTTTGAACAGCTTGCCGGCTGGATAGCTGATCCGCGCATCCTCCGCACCTGCAATTTGTACAGTCGTCGGAACCAGAAATTCCAGCGAAGCAGGATTTGCATTGATATGATATCCGGGCTTGATCGCGAGGTTGACGGTAACATCGTCACGATCGTTGCCGCGTGTCCCAAGAGCCGTGGCCTTGACATGCGACGCACTGCCGATCGAGCGCGCTAGCGACACATTCTGCTCGTCGTCATTAAGTCCAGTGACGCCGCGTTCTGCCCGTACACGGGCAGCATGCGCTATAAAACTGGCCCAGCTATCAGGCGCACCGGCAAGATTTGGTGCCGACCGGGCCAGGAGACGCGACGCAATCTTCTTGAAGCTTTCGTCAGTTTTTCCGAGACGGCTGAAAAGAGCATATGCCGTCGATGTCCCGGACGGGGTATCCGATTCCTGCAGGTCGATCGCCGGTACAATGGACATTGAATCGGCCACCCGTATCAAAATCCGGCCATCAGGTTTGACAAAACGCGTTTCGATGGCACGGGCGAGTTTTCGCGCACGTTCCAGCCAGACCGGTTCACCTGTCGCCTCGCTCAGAGCCACCAGGCCAAGACCGAAATGGGCGTAGTCCTCAAGAAACCCCTCGCCCCACGCCTTGCCCTCAAAAACGTAGCGCCTCAACCGGCCGGTCTTCTCTTCCATGGCGTGTTGCCACAGATAGGCCGCCGCCCGCCCTGCCGATTCGATCCATTTCGGTTTATCGAACAATTTACCGGCGCGCACCAGCGCGGCAATGGTAAGACCGTTCAGCATAACAACGATTTTGTCGTCGCGCAGGGGCTGTTGCCGCTTGTCCCGAAGGGCGAGCAATCTCAGCCTTTGCTGCTTAAGGTCTTCGAGGCCGCTCAGCAGTATCGTACGATCTTTATTGTCACCTATCTCCGACAGATCCTTCCGGACGCGCAACACCCCCGGCCCGTCAGGATCTTCAGGCAAAGGGATCAATTCGTAGATTTCAAAAAAGCGTTTTGCGTCCGCGCTCCCCAGAGCCTTGACGATGTCATCCTTTTCCCAAAGATATGTTTCGCCCTCCTTGCCCTCGATATCAGCATCCTCGGCCGTATAAAAACCACCCCCGGGCGCCGTCAATCGCCGATGAATATAATCCGCTATATCCAAGGCCATCACCTGAGCAAGCTGGCTGCGTGAAATATCGTATAGATCGCTATAAAGACCGAGAAGCTGGGCATTGTCGTAGAGCATTTTCTCGAAATGCGGAACGGACCAGCTCGGCTCGGTGCTATAACGGTGCATTCCGCCACCAAGGTGGTCGTGAATGCCGCCGAATGTCATCGCCAGAAGCGAGTCGCGTGCCGCATTCAAAGAATCTTTTCTACCGTTGAGGCGATAGTCCGTGAGCAGCAGGTTCAACAATGGCGATTCCGGAAATTTGTTGCCCCCGCCCTCAAAACCGCCTTCCAAAACATCCCGGCGCGATAATATTTCACCACGCGCCTTGGTAAGCCATGCGCCGGGATTGATCCTGACAGCTTTTTCGGACTGCTCTCCACTCTGGCCCAGCTTGATGATGGCCTTGTGCAAGCGCTCGCCAATCTCCCTGAGACTGCCCGGGTCTGTCTGCCATGCTTCATGAAGAACTTTCAGCACAGTCGGAAAACCGGAAACCCCTGGCTGATCGGCTGGCGGAAAATAGCTTCCGGCAAAAAAAGGTTTTAGATCGGGTGTCATAAAAACATTGTTCGGCCAGCCGCCGCCACCTGTCAGTATTTCGCGGGCGATCATATAGGTTTCGTCAATGTCGGGCCGCTCCTCGCGGTCGACCTTGACATTGATGAACCATTTGTTCATCAGCTTGGCGATTTCGGGATTGGCGTAAATTGTCCGCTTGGCCACATGGCACCAATAGCAGGTGCTGTATCCGACGGAGAGAAAAATAGGTTTATTCTCCGCCTTTGCCCTCGCTTGTGCTTCGGGGCCCCAGGGGTACCAATCAACCGGATTGTAGGCGTGCTGCAGCAGATAGGGGTTGCCTGAATTAATCAAACGGTTGGCGCGTTGGGCCTTGGCCGATTCTGCCAGCGCCGGCGTGGTGGTAAAATTCAAGCCCAGTGCGAAGACACAAAACGCGATGGCGATGAAAAACAGACCGCTCGAACTGCCTGTATGTGGTTTTCGCTTGAAAACCGCCAGCCCGATACGGTCAGAAGCGAATAATTTCATACTCATCGTCATGTTCTACCCCAAACCTTCAGATCTTTGCAATCAAACCTGTGGCGCGCAGCAGGACAGATAACACGCGGAGAATGAATTGAGCGCTGCACTTGAGAAATATCAATGTATACAACCCGTCTTCGGTTTAAGAGGTCACGATCGATAAACATTTCGAGAGCGAGAGCAATATGGCGACGACGGCGGAGCAAATCCGGAAATATGATGGCCCGGCATTATTCGAACGAGGCTTCAGGCCGTTCTTTTTGGGCGCCGCGCTCCTGGCCGGATTGACGCTGCCCCTCTGGCTTTCTCAATATGCCCTGGGTTGGGACATCCCTTCGCATCTGACGGCGCGCGACTTTCATATTCACGAAATGATTTTTGGCTATTTGGGCGCCGCATTGGCGGGTTTCCTGCTGACCGCGGTCCCGAACTGGACGGGTAGGCTTCCCGTTGCGGGCACAAGGCTGATGTTTTTATCGGGATTGTGGCTTGCCGGTCGCCTGGCAATGTTTTTCGGCATGTTGTCGCCCGTCTCCGCGGCAATTCTCGATTCCCTGTTTCTCCTCTCCTTGGCGGCACTTGTATGGCGCGAGGTGATCTCAGGTGGAAATACGCGCAACATACCTATCTGTGTACTGATAAGCCTGATGAGCGTCGCCAACATCGCCTATCACATACTCTACCTGTCCGGAGGAGAAACAGGCTGGGCCGAACGTTCGGCCCTCGCCATATCTGTAATGCTCATTTCTCTGATCGGCGGTCGGGTCGTTCCCAGTTTTACCCGAAACTGGATGGCGCAACGGCAAATGGCGCCGCTCCCCGTCCCGTTTTCGAATTACGATAAAATAATTCTTGTCGTGAGCTTGATAGGCCTCTCGGTCTGGATCGTGCTTCCCTATGACATCGCGACCGCCGTGTTGTTCTCCCTTCTGGCCGCACTTCATTTTTTCCGCCTGTTACGATGGCGCGGATGGATGACAGCCGGGGAAGCCATCGTCTTCATCCTGCACGTCGGCTATCTCTGGCTCCCGATTTGGTTTGCACTCACGGCATTGGCTTTTTTTGCACCAGATATCGTCAACGCGGCAGACACCGTTCACGCCCTGACCGCAGGCGCCATTGGAACCATGACCCTGGCCATCATGACGCGCGCCTCACTCGGCCACAGCGGACGTAACATCGAGGCCACTTCGGCAACCAAGGCAATCTATCTTCTCGTCGTCGCAGGGGCGGTTTTGCGCGTCATCGGCCCCTATCTGCCCATCGACCAGATCGGAACCTTCATTCTCTCGGGAATATTGTGGAGCGGGGCCTTTTGGCTCTTTGTAGCCGTCTACGGCACCATTTTCTTCACGCCACGCAAGAATTGAATGCGGGCCCTAGCCGGTTCAGTCTGGCTCGGTTTGACATCTGGCCCGTTAAAACCTGCTATACACATCACCTTCATTAATAACAAATCCGTCAAATTGTGGATGAACTGTTCCGTTAGGTCATGAGAGTGATATGATGCCGATCCTGGGACAACAGGGCAGAACTTGTCCAGAATCTTCAAATCACAACATCCAGACCGGTAAAACACCCGGTACGGTTCTGCGAGCGTGAAAATAGTTCCTGCATGCGTTGAGGGAGACGCCAATATGACAGATATCGACAGCCGGATCGAAGATGGAGCGACGCCATTGCGGAATGCTCCGGCAACGGCCGATGAACCCACCGCGCCCGACGCATCGGAAACCGTCTCCAGTGAAGCGGCACCCGCCAACGGCAAGACTGAACCGACGGCGGACGGCAATGCTATGGACGATGGTGCGATTGATGGCGTCGAAACATCCTCCGGCGGGGTCGCCCAGGGCGAAAAATTTATACCCCTGACCCGTTTTGCCGTCATGGACAGGCTTACACAGCCTCAGTACTGGTCTTCCGGAGAGGCAGACGACGCCCGGAAGTTTTTCAAATACCTCGGCGCATGGCGTCATCAGACCTACAATGGCCGTATATTAAAGCTCAAGGAAGCCTATATGCCCTTCAGCCCGGATCGCGATACCGTCCGGGTGCTCGAATATTCGAATGACCAGCTGGCGGATTTTCAGAGCGGCTTTGTCGAAAGCATGACGGAACTCCTTGAGCAGGCCAATTACACGCGCGTTTCGATGGAAGGTCTGCAAAAGATTTTTTCGCAAAAATCAATCTACAATCTCGACCTCGAAGTCGATCTGTCGGAGTTTGAAGAACTCGTCATCTACTGCCGCGGTGAAATGACAGAAACCAAGGAACGGCGAAGCTGGAAAAAACTGTTCATCGGCAAGGAATCTTATGAAATCCCGCGCTATCAACGTCTCTTTCTACTTCTCAAATTAAAATCCCCGGCACAGCGGATCGATGAGATCATGGAGGAAGAACGCCGTAAAAGGGACGGGCAGCCGATCGAACGCAAAAAGGCTGAAAAAATTCTCGCGAAAAACCGCCGCATGCTGCCGCCGGGCATTTGCTGCGATCATATTTACCTGAAACTTTTCAAAAACATCCCGACAACCGACCTGGAGATGATGTTTCCAAACACCAAGGTTCGGTTCCGGCCATTCGACAAATTGAAACTGGGAATCACGGCTGGCGGCGGCACGATTGCCAGTATTGCCAGCACTGCCGGTAAAGTACTCCTCATAACTACCAATCCCATAAAGGCGATGGGCGCCCTGATCGGCATTTTTGCCGTTGTCGGACGCCAGATCATGAAGTTTTTCCATCAGCGCAATGAATATATGATGGTTCTGGCGCAAAATCTTTACTTCCATAACCTGGCCGACAATCGCGCAACACTGACCCTGCTCTCCGACCGCGCAGAGGAAGAAGACATGAAGGAGGAGATGCTCCTCTACACTTTCATGACCAGGGAAGAGGTGTCGCGCTCCGACCTGCCCACGCTCCAGACCGTCATCCAGAAACATCTGTCGATTTTGACATTATGGACGCTTTGCATCGCCTCATGCATGACGGCATTGTCACTGAAAACAACGGTCGTCTGATCGCCATGAGACCGATAGAAGGTTGTGCCCATATCGGTGCAAAATGGAATGCCCATCTCGACATGGCCGATGCCATACATGACACCCAGGCGGAAAATGTGTGAGTAAGGATCACATCGAGTGCTTACAAACCGAAAACGAACCCATGATCGACGGCTGGCGCTGGTCGCTCCAATGCACGTTGGAACAGGCATTACTATTAAGCGATGCACTCTCCGAGCTTGAAAAGCCGAAGTCCACAGCAGTCTCCATTTATGAGCAATCCCCCGGCATCCACATCGTAGATGCCTATTACCCAGCCAGACCCGTCAGACATGAAATCGCTGCTGTATTTGCAGCTATTGGTTTGGAAACGCCTTCTCTCGATAGCGCTGAAATAGCACCTATTGAAAAAACGAACTGGGTTGCCCGTTCCCAAACCAATCTCCCGCCCGTGAAGGCCGGGCGTTTTATCGTACACGGGCGGCATGACAGGGAGAAGGCGGATTGCCGGTCCCGCACCTCGATTGAGATCGACGCCGCAGAAGCGTTCGGCACCGCCCACCACGGCACGACAAGATCCTGTCTGCGGGCGCTCGACATTCTGCTCCGCAAGACGAAACCGCGCAATGTGCTAGATCTCGGCACGGGAACGGGCATTCTCGCCATCGCCGTGGCCAAAGCCTTGCGAGACGCAAATATACTCGCCACGGACAATGATCCGGTTGCCTGCCGCACCGCCCTGTCCAATTGCAATCTAAATCTGGTCCTCAGACGGATTAAAATTATCCAGGCCGAAGGATTTAACCACCCCCTCCTGCGCACCGCGCAAACCTTCGATACCGTCATTGCAAATATCCTGGCCGGGACACTGAAAAATCTCGCGGCGAATTTCCGCATCGCTTTAAAGGCGAACGGGCACGCCATTCTTTCCGGTATCATGACTGAGCAGGCCGCCTCTGTGCGCGCCACGTTCAGGTCGCACGGATTTATAGATTGTCGACAACTTGATGACGGTGAATGGACGACGCTTGTCATGCAAAAAAACCCGTGACCTTTCCGCCCATTTAGCGCATTTAATGACCGAACCGAAACCGTCCCAATCCAAATAAAGGGTGGGGTTGTGCCGCCTCCCATGCGCGAATTGAAGGCGAGAAAAGAATCGAATGTTTCAGAACTTTGACGATGTGGCCGATCCAGACCTCGGTGCCGCCCGCGTGGCCGACCTGAGAGCCGAGCTGAAATCACGCGGACTAAACGGATTCATCGTTCCCAGAACCGACGAGTATCAGGGCGAATATGTTGCTGCCTATGCCGAGCGGCTCGCCTGGCTTACCGGTTTCACGGGATCCTCTGGATACGCTGTAATTTTCCCCCGCCGCGCCGTGCTCTTTGTCGACGGCCGTTACACCATCCAGGCCGGGCAACAGGTTGACACGGGCACATTTGAAATTCTTGTCACACCGGAGCGAACCCCAATCAGTTGGGTTGGAGAAAATATCAAGAAGGGAAATGTGTTGGGTTACGACCCTCGTCTGACGACGATCAGGGAAGTGCGGAACCTGAAAAAAGCAACCGAAACCGCAGGTGGCAAACTCGCGCCGGTAAAAAGCAATCCGATTGATGCCATATGGCGCGATCAGCCGCCCCCGCCCCGGACCATCGTTCAGCCCCAGCCCCTGAAATATGCAGGCGTCAAATCGCAAGAAAAACTTCGAAAAATTGCCTCTGATCTCAAGAGTGCCGGTGAGGACGCCACGGTTTTGTCGGACCCCTTATCGATCGCCTGGGCATTCAACATCAGGGGACAGGACGTCCCACACACGCCGGTCAGTCTCGCCACCGCAATTCTCTATAAAAAAGGCAGGGCCGACCTTTTTATTGCAGGTGAAAAGCTCGAACGCGCCGCAAAAAAACATCTCAAGCCGCTGGCTAATATCCATGAACCGGAAGAACTTTCACGATGCCTTACTAATCTTGGCAAGGCGAAGGCAACGGTTCGAGTTGATCCCGACAAATGCCCCGCATGGATCGCGGATGTTCTCTCGAAAAGAGGGGCTGCCATCTCTGAAAAACGGGACCTGTGCCTTTTGCCCCGTGCCCTGAAAAACGCCTCGGAGATCTCCGGAGCGCGCGCAGCCCATCTTCGCGACGGTGCCGCGGTCGTTCGATTCCTGTCCTGGCTCGGCCGTCAGAAACCAGACGCTAGACTGACCGAAATAGCCGCCGCCCAAAAGCTTGAGAATTTCCGGGCCGAGACCGGCGCGCTGAAGGAAATCAGCTTCGACACCATATCCGGCGCCGGCCCCAATGGCGCGATTGTCCATTATCGCGTCACCCGCGCTACCGACCGTCGCCTGAAATCCGGTGAACTCTATCTTGTCGATTCCGGCGGGCAATATCTTGACGGCACCACAGACATCACCCGTACCATTGCCATTGGCCGGCCCTCATCCGAAATGGTTGAGCGGTTCACTCTCGTCCTCAAGGGTCACATCGCCCTGGCCAGCGCCCGCTTTCCCTATGGCACGCGCGGGGTGGATCTTGACATCCTGGCGCGCCGCCACCTCTGGCAGGCCGGTCTCGATTATGATCACGGCACCGGTCACGGCGTCGGCAGCTACCTTGCGGTTCACGAGGGGCCGCAGAATATTTCCAAACGGGGAATGACACGGCTTGAGCCCGGCATGATTATTTCCAATGAGCCGGGCTATTACAAGGAAGGAGCTTACGGCATCCGCATTGAAAACCTTGTGCTTGTACACGCCGCCGAACCGGTGAGGGGCGGAGAGCGACCGATGATGCGGTTCGAAACCCTGACACTGGCGCCTATCGACAGAACGCTCATCAATGTGGGCCTTCTCGAACCGGCCGAGTTGAAATGGCTCAATGACTATCACAAGACCGTGCGCAAATTGCTGGTCCCCGGCCTTCGGGGAGACGACCTTAAATGGCTGCGTGAAGCAACCGCGCCATGCGTTTGAGTTTATAACCGCTCACCCGATCTTGTCGACGAGCGCGATCCACTCGGCTTCGCTCAAAACCGCGACACCCAGACTTTCGGCTTTTTTGAGTTTCGAGCCCGCGCCCGGTCCGGCCACCACATAATCGGTTTTTTTCGACACCGACCCCGATACCTTGGCGCCAAACCGCTCGGCCTGCGCCTTGGCTTCCGAACGCGTCATCATCTCAAGCGTTCCAGTGAAAACAATTGTTTTCCCGCTGATCTCTGTTTCCTGCTCATTGGATTTAAAATCGAGCACCTCGACCTCCGCAAGCAAGGAGTCGAGCGCTTCCCGGTTGTGCGGCTCGTCGAAAAAATCGATCAGCGCCCCAACCATCACTTCGCCAACGCCGTCAATATTCATGATTTCCTCATAGGCATCGCTTTCCGTATCGCGCGCGGTGAGAACGGCGTCTTGAAATGCCCCGAAACTGCCATAGGTTTTAGCCAGCAAACGTGCATTGGTTTCCCCGATATGGCGGATACCGAGTGCATATATAAACCGGTCAAGCTCGATCCGCCGGCGCGCCTGAATGGCGCCGAACAGGTTTCGCGCCGATGTCTCGCCCCATCCCTCGCGCGTGGATAATGGCGATGCGCTGTCTCTGTCGCCCCGTTCGAGCGTGAAAATATCACCAGGTTTCAATATTTCGCCCGCTTCAAAAAACGTGGCGATCTGCTTGGCGCCCAATCCATCGATGTCAAAGGCGTTGCGCGACACAAAATGCTTGAGGCGTTCCACGGCCTGTGCTGGGCAAATCAGCCCCCCCGAGCAGCGACGAACCGCATCGGCCTTTCCGGTCGAGGGGTGAATCTCACGCGACGCATGGCTGCCGCAAGCGGGACAGATGGTGGGAAAGACGAAGGGCTTGGAATTCTTGCGGCGGTTTTCAAGCAAGACCTCGACAATCTGCGGAATAACGTCGCCGGCGCGTTGCACGACGACACTGTCGCCAATGCGCACATCCTTGCGCGCGATCTCATCCTCATTGTGCAGCGTTGCGTTCTGCACCACCACACCGCCCACCGTCACAGGCTCGAGTTTTGCAACAGGTGTAAGCGCCCCGGTGCGGCCCACTTGAATTTCGATATCGGTCAAAACGCTGATCGCTTTTTCAGCCGGAAATTTATGCGCGATGGCCCAGCGCGGCGATCGGGAGACGAAGCCGAGCCGCTCCTGGTAATCCAGCCGGTTGACCTTGTAAACCACGCCGTCAATATCATAACCCAGCGATGAACGCCGCTCCTCGATCTCCCGGTAGGAGACAAGCAGTTCCTCCGCATTATTGTTGAGATGCGTGTGCGGATTGACCGGAAATCCCCATTCCGCGAAAGCCTCGATCACCCCCATCTGCGTATTCGATGGTAGGCGCGTCACCTCGCCCCAGGAATAGGCAAAAAATTTCAACCGGCGTGAAGCGGTGATCTCTGGATTTTTCTGCCTGAGAGATCCTGCAGCCGCATTGCGTGGATTGGCGAAGACCTTGTTGCCGGAAGCCTCAAGTTGAGAGTTCAATTCCTGAAAATCCGCATGCGCCATATAGATTTCCCCGCGAATTTCGAATATTTCCGGAAAGCCTTCCCCCTCGACCCTCTTTGGTACATCGCCGAGGGTCGCGACATTGGCCGTAACATTTTCGCCAATCATACCATCCCCCCGCGTGGCAGCGCGCACCATCTCACCATTCTCATAAGTGATGGCAATGGAAAGACCGTCGATTTTCGGCTCGGATGTAAATTCGAGAGGCGAATTTTTCTTAAGCCCCAGAAACTTTCGAACACGGTCTTCGAAATCACGTATATCCGCGTCATCAAAACCGTTGCCGAGTGACAGCATGGGCACTTTATGGGTGATTTTACCGAATGGCCCCGATGGTCGCAATCCAACGCGTTTGGATGGGCTGTCGCCACGAATCAGGTCGGGAAAGCGGCTCTCGATTTCCTCATTGCGAAGCCTGAGCCGGTCATATTCAGCGTCCGACAGCACAGGTGCGTCCTCGCCATAATAAAGCGCGTCATGCGCGGCGATCTCCGCAGCTAGCCGTTTGAGTTCGGACTTTGCCTGGGCTCTCACCAGCTCCGAAACCTTGATATCCTGAGTTTTCGCGCGCGCCACTGCCAGATCCACTTGGTTGCAAAAACGGTTTTCCGGGATCAATTGATATCAGGTCGAAGGGGGCTTTGGTAGAACGGCCGCGCAAAAAAACACCCCGTTCAGGACGGGGTGTTGAAAGCACATAATAGAGAATTCCCTAGCGAAAAATTGACGCTCAAAACGGATTGATACTGCTCACATTATTGACGGTATTCTTCCAGGCCTGGCTGATCCATGATCCGGTGCTTTCACGCGGCGCCAGGCCATCTGAGGCCAGCAAGGTATAAGCGTCTTTATACCATTTGGAATTGGGGAAGTTGTGACCGAGTACGGCCGCCGCGCTTTGCGCCTCATTGTTCACGCCGAGCGCCATATATGCTTCGACGAGACGCATCAGCGCCTCCTCGACATGTGCAGTGGTCTGATAATCCGTGACGACCTTTTTAAACCGGTTCACCGCCGCCAGATAATTTTGCTTTCTGAGATAATATCGGCCGACATTCATTTCCGAAGCTGCCAGAACGTCCCGTGCGATTCGCAATCTGTTTACGGCCTTTTTCGCATAGCTGCTCTCCGGGAAACGCCGAACCAGAATATTCAGTTCCTTGACCGCCAGTTTGGTAATACCCTGATCGCGCGTGGGGTCCTTGATCTGGTCAAAATAAGAACTCGCGATAATATGATATGCGAGAGCAGCTTCCTTGGTGCCGGGATGCAAGGTTGTATAGCGCCGGCCGGCCTGAATGGCATCGCTATAATTGCCGTTTTTATAATGAGCGAATGCCGACATCACGATGGCGCGCCGTGCAAATGGCGAATAGGGATGCTCCTTGTCCACTTCCTCGAATTTCCTGGCAGCCGCGGCGTACTTGCCGGCACTAAGGGCCGCATCAGCCTGGCCGAACAAATATCCCGGCGGATCGGCAGCCTCGGAAGTGGCCACGTCGCCCGAGGAAAAATACGAGCATCCGGCAAGCGGAAATGTCAGAGGAACAAGCACCAGGGCGAGAACCCGGAAAACGGTGCGTGAGGCCTCTGCAATTGATCCGCGCGGCTCCATAAGAGACCGGTCGCTGATCCTTCGCAACTCAGTCTTGTTAAATCCAGATTTCATGATGACGCCGACCAAATTCCTCTGTCTCTCGACATTTAAATCAGTGGGACGTTGATACCATAGCCACCCGATATATACAATCGAACGGCATTTCCCCTTGGTCTGTCCCAGCCCGAATTCTCAATGAATTGAATAATCTACATTCAGCACTCCAGCTTGAACAATCAATTATGGTGATTCTATGCAAATTGGACCAGAGAACGGTTTTGTTGATCAACAATCATCCACAATTGAGAATGTGGTGTTACCTGCAGGTAACGCCCGGGACGCAGCTGTCTTATGTGGATTACTCCATGCATGAGCTAGATCACCGCCGCTATTACTTTGATTACAGGAAATCACGCACAGATACGGGATGCGGACGGCGCAGCCCATCATATGGTCATTCGGTCATCTGGTAAAAATGGAATTATCCGCGATCGGCAGCAAAATTTGCGGCGGCTGCAACTCCGAATGACAGATCCGATTCGGCATGGACGATGGTATCGCGTGTCGACGGCGCGTGTACGACAGACCAGGCTTCTTTGTCTGCGAGTAGAGCCTTTACAACGAGCGAATTGAGACGATGACCACCGCGTACGGATTTAAACGAGGCAAGAAGCGGAGCGCCGGCAAGCGCCAGGTCACCAACAGCATCCAGGGTTTTATGACGAACAAACTCGTCCTTGAACCTCAGGCCTTCAGGATTAATGATCCGTTCATCGCCAAGTGCAATCGAATTCTCGAGTGAAGCGCCAAGTGCCAGTCCGGCTGCCCAGAGCTGCTCGACATCACGCATAAAGCCGAATGTGCGCGCTCTGGAAATCTCGGAACGGAAGATGCCCGGCGACATCTCGACAGCCATTCTCTGGCGTCCGATCAAGGGAGTGTCGAAATCGATTTCTACATCCAGATGAAAACCGGAATGCGGTGCCAATTCGCCCCAGCAATCGCCTTCGTCAATCCGGATGGGTTTCAGAACCTTGATATATTTGCGCGGGCGACTGAGTTCCCGAATCCCGACCTCGTCGATCGCTTCGACGAATGCGGCCGAGCTTCCGTCCATGATCGGCACTTCGCCGCTATCGATTTCAATATGGACATTATCAACGCAAAGGCCGCGAAGCGCAGCCAAAAGATGCTCTACTGTTGCGACCGAAGCGCCGTTTGCGTCGCTTAATACGGTGCAGAGAGTGACATTTGATACGGCGTGAACATCGGCCGCGATATCGGCCTTGATTTCATCGCCCTTCGTGATGAGAAAACGTATGCCTGTATCGGCATCGGCAGGATGGAGTACGATTGAGACGGGCGATCCGCTGTGAACCCCTGTCCCGGTTAGGATAATTTCGCGCCTGATCGTAGTTTGCCTGGCGCCGATAAATCCTTTGCTCATATCAAGCTGTCCCTCTATCCCCAGTCCCGAATTCATGCCTGAGCCAATTCCCCGGCTCAAACACCCCATAACGCTTTTGCTGCCGATTTCTGAAAGCATCCCCAATTTTGTATCGGGTAATGCCCCCCGTAAAATTCGGCCACCAAATCCGCTTTGATCCCGGTCGTTTGAGCCTCTGTTGAACTCATTTATGATACGACCGATTTCGATCAATCTGCGCGGTCTGCGCCATCTCATGAAAAACAACATACTCTGGGTCGCATCAATCATACAAATCACGCTTGTTTACAGTCTGTAACAATCATTCCAGGCGCAGTTTTTAACGCGCAGATATCCCGGCCGGCAGCAACCACACCGCCCAGGCCAACCTGCCGGGACCTCTAAATCCCATGCCATCGTTTTGTAAAAACAAGCTAGCCATTTTTTACTCTATCCTGAAAAATCATAGGAAAATCAATATCTTCTCCACCCTCAATCGGGCTCGTTATCTTTTCGGGACGGGCGCGCTTCTCGTATTGCCCCTGATCGGCAGCAGTGATTGGCACGGCGCCATCACCTGTACTATGTGCTGAATTCTGCCCTTTCTGAGATCCTGACATGGGCTCGGAAACATTCGCAGCCACCGGTTCAACCGAATCATCACCATCCTTGCGGCCCGTCGCTGCGGATTTCAGCCGTTTGAAAAAGCCTTCCCTTTTAGGTGCTTTTGATTCGCCGCCTGCATCGTTTTCGTGAAATTTTCCCTTGGCCTGAAGTTCGCGCTGCCCAACCACCGGAAAATCATCCGGAACCGGCATACGCCGTGGCTCCCTGCGCGCTGTCGCAGGCGCTGCCGGCCGGAATCCGCTCTGGCTCGAAGATGGATTCTGAGACGTCTCGCTGGCAGATGCCGGGCCGGAGGTGAGATCCGGCGGTCCTGTCTCGATCGTGACATTCCCGGGCGCCTTCCAGACTTCGCCGCCATCCTTGCTGCCGATACCCTGCACTGCCTGGGACGGCTTGAGTTGCATAGGCTCGGCTCTGCCGGTCCTGATGGCATCAGACAGCTTTTTCTTCAGCCCCTCGGCTTTCGGTGACTGCCCTTTGGCCGGCGCTTCCGGACTTGCCTGGGCCTGCTGCAATTGCATGTGTTGCTGTGATTGACCCTGCGATGAAGCCGCATGATCCACGGCATAAGACGGGCCCGGGACATTCTGGTCGCTTCTCACGACCAGACCCGATGCAAGAATAGATACTCTGATCCTGTCCTTCAGCGAATCATCAAAAGTTGCGCCGACAATAATATGTGCTTCCGGATCCACCACCTCGCGGATAGAACTGGCAGCCTCATCGACCTCATAAAGCGTGAGGTCCTCGCCACCGGCGATGCTGATCACAAGACCGCGCGCCCCTCGCACGCTCACACCGTCGAGAAGCGGATTGGCCATGGCATCCTCGGCGGCCTTGACCGCTCT
This sequence comes from uncultured Hyphomicrobiaceae bacterium, assembly GCA_947258705.1. Taxonomy (GTDB): domain Bacteria; phylum Pseudomonadota; class Alphaproteobacteria; order Rhizobiales; family CAMYJA01; genus CAMYJA01. The sequence goes on from CAMYJA010000018.1 coordinate 51,286, forward strand.
GTTGTCGCCGCCGGCTTCACCCATCCCCATCATGGCCGCCCCCATATTGGCCATCACCACCTTGACATCGGCGAAGTCGAGATTGATCAGCCCTTCCCTGACAATCAGATCGGTGATGCAGGCGATGCCCGAATGCAGAACCTGATCAGCCATCACGAATGCTTCCGAGAATGTCGTGTTCTTGGTCGCGACCCTGAAAAGATTTTGATTGGGAATGACGATCAGCGTATCGACCTGGTCCTTGAGTTCATTGACCCCGGCCTCAGCCACCCGCATCCGGCGAGAACCTTCAAATAGAAACGGCTTTGTAACCACACCGACGGTCAATGCATTTTCTTCTTGGGCTATCCTCGCGATGACCGACGCCGCACCGGTTCCGGTGCCGCCCCCCATGCCTGCCGCGATAAAGACCATATGCGCACCCGCAAAATGCGATCTCAACTCGTCAATCGCCTCTTCTGCCGCCGCGTTGCCGATTTCAGGGCGGGAACCGGCACCCAGACCTTCCGTCAGATTGACGCCAAGCTGAATACGTCGCTCGGCGCTGGATAGGCTGAGCGCCTGCGCATCGGTATTGGCGGCAATGAACTCGACACCGTCAAGCCCGCTCTCAATCATGTTGTTGATCGCATTGCCACCCGCCCCGCCAACGCCGACAACCAGGATCCGCGGCTTCAGATCCGTTATTTCAGGAAGTTCCAGTTTGATGCTCATAATGGCCTCATATTTGATCTTTCGATCTCACCCAATCCAATCTGAAACATCCCCTAGTGAATGACATCAGACATATTTCATTTCCCACCGCGATAGTTTCCGCCCTTTAGAAACTCTCGCGCAACCAATTTCCCACATTCGCCAGGTAGCCCTTGGAGCGTTGCTCTGCACCCGGCTGATGGAACCCGTTGAATTCATTCGAACCCCTGGCTACCAACTGGATCTGACCGACAGGATTTGAGAATGCGGGGCCGGCCATGCTTTCCGGCAAATGATCAAACGCCCTCGGCATGCCGATCCGTACCGCCCGGCCTAAAAAATGGGCCGCAAACTCCCCGACTCCCCGCAACTGACTCGCACCGCCCGTCAACACAACCCGCTCACCCGCATAGCCGACCAGATTACTGGCCTCCAACCGGTCGCGAACAAGCGACAGGATCTCCTCGATACGCGGGCGTATAATACGGCTTAGATCAGCCTTGCTTATTTTCTGCATATTCCGTTGGGCGTCGTTCAACGACGGATATCCCACCAGTTCGCATTCATCCGACGAGGCGGTAATTACACTTCCATACAGTGTCTTGATTCGCTCGGCCTCGTGAAGAGGCGTTGAGAGCGCACGACCGATATCATAGGTTATGTGACTGCCGCCGAGGGTCACGGAGTCGAGGTGAATGAAATGACCTTCGGCAAAGACCGAAAAACTGGTTGTCCCGCCCCCAAGGTCGATACAGATCACGCCAAGCTTCTGTTCTTCATCCGTGACGGCCGCTGTAGCGCTCGCGAGTGCCGAGGCCACCACCCCCTCCACATTGAGATAGCTTCGCTCGGCACAAAGCAAAAGATGTTTGAGAGGAGCCTCGTCGACAGTCACCATATGCAGTTCCTGGGACAGTTTCCGCCCGGCCATGCCGACAGGGTCCTCAATACCCTTCACCTCGTCGAGGCGAAAGCCGATTCTGTTCGTGTGAATAAGGACCTGACCGTCGCGCTCGGCAAAACTGCGGCCGGCCGTTGTCAATCGCTCGATGTCGCGTTTGCTGACGACCTTCTCCTCAAGCGGCGTCGTTGCGCTGAAATTCAAGGATTTCACCCGCCCGCACGATACGCTGAGCGTAACATCCTTGATATCGATACCCGCCATGCGCTCCACCTGGCCGACTACGGCCCGAAGACTGGCTTCGGCCGCGTCCAGATCAACCACCACACCGGCCTTGATCCCCTGCGACTTGATATGCGCTGCACCGAGAATCTCGATCTCCGACGCGTTTCCGCCATGATCCGCTGCGCCATCATACGGCATGATCTCGGCCGTCAGACAGCTCGTTTTGGTCGTTCCCAGGTCGATGACGGTACGGATATCGCTTTTTGAACGATGACGTCTGGAGGAATAAATCATGTCCCGCCTCAACCTCCCTGAACTGGGTGCTGAGAGGAAGCGCCTATCGGCCGTGCCCGCTCTTGAAAAGGAGCCAACACCGCGCTCTCGCTTGGCGTGAGTATGGTCGCGCCCATGACTGTACGGTCCGCGCCGACGCCGGTATCGCGCCCACTTCCCAGATTTGAATTTGTCTGAAGCGGAACCTTTTGAATGATAATCCGGTCAGGCAGTCTTAAGTCGACAATCCTGCGGCCGTTCATGATTGTCTGGTTCTCAAGCATCAGCCTGTTCAGCCTGCTCAGCGCCGGCTTCGGTTGCTCAGCGGGGAGGTGAACCACCAGCCCGGTCTTGAGCGTCAATGTCCACCGGCGGCCGCCAATGCGCGAAATCGAATACAGTCGGGTATCGAGATTGGAAAAGTTCTTGAGCAAATCCCTGAAAGCTGCAATTTCAGTATTGGCCCCGGCGCCCGTCACATATGGCAGATCCGCAAACGTCTTGTTCTCGACCGGCGCTAGCTTCCGGCCATTCCTGTCGATAAGCCAGAACCGGCCCTCCGACTCCCATACGGCATATGGCGCCCGCTCCTCGACCCTCACAACGAGTTGGTCGGGAAAGCGGCGCGTAATATCGGCCTCTTTAATCCAGGCCAGCCTGGCAAGGTCCTCCCGCGCCTTTGGCAGGTCGAATCCTATGATCGATTTCCGGGTCGTATTGCCCAGCGCTTCGAAGATATCCATATCGCTCGCGAAGCGATGACCTTTCAGGGAAACCTGAACGACACCGAACCCCGCCCATTGGGCGGCTTCATCAGCCATTTTCATTCCATGATGAACGAGTGGTGACAAAATCGCTGGCTTGGCCCATGCGGCCATTCCGCCGCCGGCCAGTCCGAGCGCGAGGCAGATTGGCAGAACGCTGCGAACCAAAGCCCTGCCGGTCCGCCGGGAACGGCGGCGGCGTTGCCGGACCTGCGGGGCCATGCGCCCATCCGCAGGACCAAGCACGCGCCAGTCAGCGCCTGAAGGCGCTGACTGATCGGCTTGAAAATTATGATCCTCAACCATTATCGGTTGCAAGAAGCGTCCTCCACGATCCGACGAACAAGGTCACCAAATGACCAGCCTTTAAACGCAGCAAGTTCCGGTACGAGCGACGTTGCCGTCATGCCGGGCTGCGTATTAACCTCGAGGCAGATAAGCTCGCCTGTGCCATCGCTTTCTTCGTTGAAACGAAAGTCGGTGCGGCTAACGCCGCGGCACCCAAGCGCCTTATGGGCCTCTAAGGTTAATTTCCGTATAGTCTGGTAAATATTCGGTAAAATTTTCGCAGGAAGGACGTGTTTTGAGCCTCCTGGAGCGTATTTTGCCTCATAATCGTAGAATTCGAGGCCCTCGGCAGGCAAAATCTCAATAATATCAAAAACCTCGTCACCAAAAACGCTGCATGTCAATTCGCGTCCCGGTATAAATCTTTCCACCATCATGGCGGCATTTGCGATGGCTTCATTTGCCAGAAGCGCCTCGCGCGGCACCTCCATTCCCTCTTTGACAATATAGATCCCGACACTCGATCCCTCTTCGACGGGCTTGAGAACATAGGGCGGCTCCATGACATGGGAGCGGGCTGCTTCTTCAATGCTGACCACCACGCTTTCCGCCACCGGAACGCCCGCCGCCTTGAGCACCGTTTTCGCCCGCTCCTTGTGCATTGCAAGCGCTGATGCAAGCACGCCCGAATGCGTATAGGGAATGGATAACGTCTCGAGAATGCCCTGGACGCAACCATCCTCGCCCCAGCGCCCGTGCAGGGCATTGAAACATACGTCGGGTTTGAGCTCACCGAGAACCTCGGAAATCTGCGGAGTGACATCGACCTGGCTGACCCGGTAACCTTCGCCTTCGAGCGCCTTGGCGCAGGCCTCCCCAGAGGCCAGTGAGACTTCTCGTTCAGACGACCACCCCCCCATCAGCACCGCAACATGCTCGAACTTCCGGCTCATGCCCCTGCCTCATCGTCAATTAAAGCCAGCGCTTCGCCGACCGGCCGTCCCGCCAGCGGCCGGCCGATGCGCTTGATCTCCCATTCGAGCTTCACGCCGGATTTCTCGAGCACGCGCGCGCGAACCACCTCTCCGAGACGCTCGATATCTTCAGCCGTAGCATCACCCGTATTGATCAGAAAATTACAGTGTTTCTCAGAAACCATCGCCCCGCCGATGCTAAATCCGCGGCATCCCGCATCATCGATCAGCTTCCATGCGCTTTCCCCCGGCGGATTTTTAAAAGTCGATCCGCCGGTGCGTGCTTTGACCGGCTGATGGGTCTCGCGATAATCAGCGACTTCCTCCATCTGGGACTTGATATCCGCAACATCCGCCTGAGCGCCCTGATAGAGGGCCTCCGTAAAGATCCAGTCGTCGGGGACCGAACAATGACGATATGTGTAGCCCATATCCTCAACAGTCAGTTCATGCACGTCGCCGCGCCTGTCGACGGCGCGGACCGAAACCAGGACATCGCGGGTTTCCGTCCCATGCGCGCCGCCATTCATGCGCAAGGCGCCGCCAATACCGCCGGGTATTCCACGGTAAAACGTCAGGCCGCCAATTCCGGCATCCGCGGCGGCGCGCGCTGCCTTGACGTCCGGTACCGCGGCGCCGACCCGCAGCCGGTAACCGTCTTCGACGTTGATCTGCCCGAACCCGCGGCCGAGCCGTATCACCACGCCTCCGACGCCGCCGTCACGGACAAGCGTATTCGAACCGAGACCTAATACGGTTAGCGGCAAATCATCGGGAATGGATTTCAGAAAATATACGAGATCGTTTTCATCGAGCGGGCGAAAGAAATAGTCGGCAGGTCCGCCAACGCGGAACCAGGTAATTTCCGCAAGAGAAAAATCCGTGGTGAGCTTGCCTTTGAGGTTCGGCAACCGGGCGGTCAGTTCGTCCAGGCCATCGCCCCCATGAGGTTCCACCGTCACACGGCGCTCCCGGCTTCTTTGACATGCATTTCAGCCAGCCAGCTCGGCAAATCCCGCGACCATTGCGAAATCGACCCGGCCCCGAGACCGATCACCAGATCGCCTGGGCGTAAAATCTCCGCAAGAAGGGGCGGCAACTCGTTCTTGCCGCCTATGTTGACCACATTGCGCTGCCCGGATTTCGCGATCCCTTCAGCCAGTGCCACATGATCGATCCCCTCGATCGGTATCTCGCCCGCGGCAAAGACCGGCGCAACAATGACCATGTCGGCACGTCCGAAACAGCGGCAAAATTCGGCAAAAAGGCTCTTCAGCCGTGAATAGCGGTGCGGCTGCATGATGGCGACCACCCGTCCTGCGGTATTATCGCGCGCGGCGTTCAAGACTGCGGCAATCTCAACCGGATGATGCGCATAATCGTCATAGAACATTACGCCGTTCCATTGACCGGTTGGGGTGAAGCGCCGGCTTATACCGCCGAATTTCATCAAACCTTCGGCGATTTTTTCATCCGGAATTCCGGCTTCGGCCGCGACCAGGAG
>CAMYJA010000019.1 GCA_947258705.1 uncultured Hyphomicrobiaceae bacterium
TGGAAGGCACGGTGGATGCGGGCGAGGGCGGCAACACCCTGACCAACACGACGACGGCGGCGTCCGGCGATCAGACCGATCCGACGGCGGTGGGCGACGATCTCACGGAAAGCGTGACCGTGGACAACAATCCGGCGCTGACCCTGGTCAAGTCGACCACGGCTGCGGATTACAATGCCGTCGGTGACATACTGAATTACAGCTATCTCGTCACCAATACCGGTAATGTCGCTATTGCCAGTCTGGTGGTGAGTGATGATAAAATTCCAACGGTCAACTGCGATGTGACGGCCGTGGGTAATGGTGACGCCGTGCTCGATCCGGCGGAGGCGGTGTCCTGCACCGGTGCCTATACGGTCACCCAGGCCGATCTCGATGCGGGTTCGGTAACCAACAATGCGAGTGCCGATGGTACACCTTCGAGTGGCGTTTTGACACCTCCGACCGATAGCGTCACGGTCAATGCCATCCAGAATCCGAGCCTTGCCACAACCAAAACCCTGAACGGCGGCACCGCTGCCGATAACGGCGATGGTACCTTTACCGCGAGTTTCCAGTCGGTTGTGCAAAACAACGGGAACGTCACACTGTCAAACGTCAATGTGGCGGACGATTATGATGCGCAACTGCCTTCAGGAGCAAGCGTCACGGCCGCGGCGACGATTTCCGCCGTGTCCTCGACCCGCGGCGCGCTTGCAAGCGCCAATGCCGGTTATACAGCTACGTCTGCCTCACCGAACCTGATCGCAGGCGCAGGAGAGAGTCTCGCCGTGGGTGAGACGATCACAATCGTCTACACAATTACATTCGATCCCGGCACCAATGCGTCCGGCCCCGCCTTCGACAATGTCGCGACGTCGAACGGTACCAATGCCGGCGGTCCGGATCCGGCCCCCACTCCCTCGCCACCCATATCGGTGCCGTTTGCAGCAACGCCCGTAGTAAACACGGTCAAGGCGACGTCTGGAAATCTCACTCCGCTTGGCGGCGGTGCATATCGCACGACCTATATGATATCGGTGAAGTCCATCGGTAACGTGCCCATCGAAGTGACGTCTGTGGTGGATGATCTGGTGCAGACTTTCGAGCAGGGCGCCGCGCAAGTGACATCGGTCTCGGTACCCGTGATAACCTCCGCGCCGGCTGGCTTCCTCGGCGCTGCGAATCCTAGTTTCGATGGCGGAGCTCTTGCCACCAACGACACCAACCTCATCGGAACTCCCGGTATCCTGCGCCCTGGCGAAGTTCTGACAATTCAGATCACAGTGGATTTCGTGCTAAACAATGATCCCGGGCCGTTCTCGAATACTGCGATTGCGACAGCAAACTCGGGCGGCAGCACCGTCACCGACAGCTCCGAGGACTCGCTAAATCCCGACGACACCGGGGCGTCGCCTACCATCATTTCGATCGATCCCTCGGGCGTCGTCTATGACGCACAGACGGGCCTTCCCGTCACCGGCGCCGTCGTGCAAATGACCGATGCATCGGGAACGCCGCTGCCGGCGGCCTGCCTCGCGCCCGGGCAGCAGCCCCAAACCACCGGCGCGACAGGCGCCTATCGTTTTGACATACAACCTGGTGCTGCGCCGCAATGTCCGGTCGTCGAGACAACCTATCTCCTCAGCGTCACGCCGCCGCCGGGCTACGGTTTCCAGTCCGTTGTGATCCCGACCCAGCCGGGCGCCTATGACGCGACGGGATGTCCTTTGCCTGCAGTACTTAGCGGCGGTTTTTGTGAAATCGTGCCCTCGCCGACGGCCCCTGCGGGCGGTGCGGGTGGCGGTGGAAACCTCACCTATTTTTTGAGTTTCTCCCTGGCGCCGGGCGATCCCGATGTCACGAACAATCATATACCACTCGATACGGCCGTCCCTGCCGGTGCGTTAACTGTCTCAAAACGCGTATCGCAACGCACGGCTTCCGTTGGCGATCTCATCGATTACGCGATAACGGTGAGAAACGACACCGCGGTGCCCGCATTCAATATCAATGTGGTCGACAATATTCCACCAGGCTTTTCCTATGCAAAAAATTCCGCACGCATCGTCATTTCGGTTCCGGGACCATCGGTATTGGCCGTGGAGCCGATTCAGCAGGGCCGCCGCCTGACGTGGAACGTTAGCGCCGCCAATCCCACCCCATTCGATCTCGTACCCGCCGGTGGCGAATTAACGATCAGGCTGAAACTGATCGTTGGAGCGGGGCTCTCATTTGGCGATCACGTCAACCTGGCCCATGTGGAAGACCTGGCAGGTACCATCATCTCCAATGTCGCGCGCGCAACTGTTACCATCGTTCCAGATCCCGTATTGGATTGTTCTGAACTGATCGGCAAAGTCTGGGACGACCAAAACAGAAACGGTCGACAGGATCCCGGCGAGAAAGGTCTGCCCGGCGTCAAGCTTGCAACAGTAAATGGCTTCGTCATCACAACCGATCAGCATGGCCGTTATCATTTCCCCTGTGCGGTCGTTGCCGATTTCCAGAAGGGTACGAATTTTATTCTTAAAGTGGACCCGGGCACGCTGCCGTCCGGTTATCAGATGACGACAGAAAATCCCCGCGTCATCCGCATGCGCAGGGGCCGGATGGGCAAAATCAATTTCGGTGCAACCCTGCCGCCGCTGATCGAGGTCAACTTTGCCCAAAATGGACTTGAAAATCCGGCCAGGGTCTTGAACAACCTCAAGCGCGCGCTAACGATCGTCAACAAGCGCGGAGAATATGGAACTGTTGCCCTGCGCTTTACCTATCACGGTGGCGCAATCACCGGGGCGCGCATAGCCAACCGGCTTCATCACATCGCAAATCTTGCCAGGGAGCGTTGGAGTTCCATGGCGGGTCAATTGCGCCTTGGAGAAGTCAGCCTTGAGGCGGTAACAGACAGAACTATGCCGGCCGGAGGATTGTCCGTCTCCATGGATGGCGATTATCTGGCAGGCTCCCCCGGAAGCACCGGCAGCTCGCCTCTTCGCCCTGACGTGCATGTGAAATTCTCCGGCAGGCCGGAGGATCGGGCATTGAACGTCACTGCCGAGCTTGCACAGGGCATAGGCATCCCGGCCCTTCGTTTCAAAGGATACTGGAATTACGGCTCATGGATCAGACGTGCCGAAATTAGATTGTTTGGACCGGATGCAGGGGTGCTGACCCGGCCGTTCGCAATCATCCCCCTCGACAGTGGACGGCAAGCGCAAGCAGAGCTGTCAGCGGCCAATGGGAAAACGATCAAATATGTTCTCCGCGTCTATGACGCTCAGGACCGTTTTGACGAAACACGACCCAAGGAAATCAACATCCGTCACCAAGCTGTCGGGCCGGACGGAGACGGAGACGGAGACGGGAACGGAGCAGGAGCAGGTAATGCGGGCATGGAGGGCTATGGCCGCAACACAATTCGCATCGCCAACATACCTCTCGGTACAGGCACGATCACTGTTTCAGGTTCGGAACTACAGCCCCATGCCAGGATAACGGCGTTGGGTCAGACCGTACCCGCCGATCGCACAGGAAAATTCGTTGTCGAGCGGCTCGTCCATGACGGCGGCCACGATGTCGATATAATCGTCAGGTCGGGTGGACAGCCTGTCTATCGGGTCATCAAGCAGGGCGTAATTTCACCAAATGATTTCTTCTTCGTCGCTATTGGCGATCTTACGATCGGCCGTGACAAGCTGAAATCGGGAGGAACCCGAACGACGAATGATTACACCGATGGACGCGCCGCCTTTTATTTCAAGGGTAAGGTCAAGGGCGATGTGCTTATTACGGCAATGGCGGATGCCCGCGACGGCGATGTTCGTGAAATATTCGGGCGCATAAACAGCCGCGATCCGCGTAAATTCCTGCGCCGTCTCGACCCGGATCTATACTATCCCGTCTATGGCGACGATAGCAAAATTCACGAAGATGCTCCGACCTCTGGCCGCCTGTATCTAAGGATCGAGCAGGACGAATCATATGGCGTCTGGGGCAATTTCCGCACCGACTTCAATGACACGGAATATGGACGTTCGGAGCGGGCTCTTTATGGCGCCAAAGTCAGGCTTCGGCCCTTCGGTCAAACGAGTTACGGCGAGCCGACGACCGAAATAAAGGCATTCGCAGCCAATCCGGACACGATGAGCGAACGCGACGAATTACGCGGCACCGGCGGATCGGTCTACCATCTGAGACGATCAGATCTGCTTCCTGGAAGCGAGAAACTTCGGGTGGAAGTCCGCGATCAGAATTCGGGCATTGTCATATCGTCCAGGCAGCTGATCCCGGGCGAGGATTATGATATCGACTATCTGCAAGGCAGAATCGTTCTCTCAAAACCCCTCGCCTCCACCGCGTCGGATGACAGCATCTTTTCGCAAGGAACCCTCAGCGGTGACAGGGTCTACCTCATTGCCGAATATGAATTCGCTGCCGACGCCGCTGAAACAACCGACATGATCTATGGCGCCAGAATGTCGCAATGGATCAACGACCATTTCAAAATCGGCGGAACGATCCTGCAGGAAAATTCATCGTCAACCGGCGCCATGCCGTTTGAACTTCGTGGGCTCGATGTGACCCTGCGCTATCGACCCGGGACCTATATCAAGCTTGAATGGGCCGAAACCGAAGGTTTGATGCAATCGGCATTCACATCAAGCGATGGCGGCTATTCATTTGATCAAAAACAGGTCGCGGGATCCGTGCGCAAGGCGACCGGTTGGGCTGCGGAACTGGCCATCGACCTGTCCGATATAACAGAACAAGCCATCGACGGCTCGGTCGTCGCCTATTTCCGCGATCGGGATGCTGGTTTTGCCGCTCTTGGTTACGAGACAATTACTGCCACGACGCAATATGGCGCAAAAGCCGATGTAAAAATCAGTGACCAGACAAGTCTGCAGGCGAGTTTCGATGCCAGCGAGGACGCGGCCGGCCAGGAGCGGAAACGCGCAGAACTGACGCTCTCCCACCATTGGGATTCAAATTGGGAAACAAAGGTGGGGATTGCCCATGAAGAAACGACAATTCGCGGCGATCGTACCGATGCGGCAGCAAAGCTGATCTATCATTTCGATGAGGACATGAACGTCTATATCATCGGCCAGACCACCCTCGATACGAGCAATAACCGCGGTCGCGCCCGGCGTGGTGGAGCGGGCGCCGAAATTCCACTGAGTGAAAAAATAACTTTAAACGGTGAAGTAACCGCCGGAGATGGCGGATTGGGAGCGCTTGCCGGTATTCGTTATCATTATGACGAGAAGAACGAGCTATACATCGCCTATGAGCTGCCGGACCGTACGAATACCGGCACCGCGGTTGGAAACCTCATCATCGGCGCGCGCAAGCGCTATAGCGATACGCTGTCAGTGTTTGGCGAAGATCGTGTTCTTCACACCAATAGCGGTGTCACCGGCCTGACCCATGCTTACGGCATCGAGTATACGCCCACCACCAACTGGAACTTCAACATGTTGACCGAAGTGGGCGATGTCGACAATCTCGACCGTGTCGCCGTATCGGGCACGGCGGGATACAAGACCGAGAACACGAAAATCGGCGCGACCCTCGAATACCGAACGGACAAGGCGGACCAGATCTCCACCAGAGACACCTATGCGGGGCGTCTGTCGATGTTGCACAATCCCTATGAAAGTCTGCGCATACAGGCGAAGTTGAACGCAGCGCTGAGCGAATCCGATCAAAACGCGAATGGTGCATTCGACGCCCGCTTTTTCGAGGGTTCAATCGGCCTGGCTTATCGTCCCGTCTGGAATGACAAGCTCAATATCCTCGCGAAATATGCGTTTCTCTATGATCTGCCTCCGGCGGAGCAGGTCAACGGTTCGACGCTCGGCCTCGCCGACTATCGCCAGCGCAGTCATATCCTGTCCCTGGATGCCATTCTCGATGTCAATCACTGGTTGAGCATCGGCGCCAAATATGGCTGGAAACATGGCGAGCAGACAGGCTCCCGCACGACCAGTGACTGGTACAGTTCAAGCGCGCATCTGGCGTCAATCGGCGCCGACATCCATCTGCCGTTTGAATGGGATATCTATCTCGAAGGACGTATTCTGCACCTTCCCGAAGCCGATGAGACGACAAAAGGCTTTACCGCCGGCCTGTATCGCCATGTTGGTGAAAACGTCAAAATAGGTGGTGGTTATCACTTTGGCGAAGCCTCGGACAATCTGGCCAATCCCGAACGCGATCAGCAAGGCTGGTTTATAAACTTTATCAGCAAGTTCTAAAGGTCCCAGCCGCCACTTTGTCCTGGCTGGCTTGAGGTAGAATTTAGCGCTTTTCCCGCCCGGATATGCTAAAGGGGCGTGATGAAATCACAATCCATGGCCAAGCACGAAAATATTGCGGCCCGACCGGTTCCGGATCGGCTGTTTTCGGTCGCCCCCATGATGGAATGGACGGGAACGCTGAAGAACACGTTTTCTTTCAGAGCGCTACACGGCGCCCCCCCAGGGTATGAGCCATACTAAAGTCATACAAAAACAACTGAACAGGAGAGGTCGTAATGAACGCAAAGGATCATGAGACCGCTGCACGTGCGAAGCTTTTGGCGATGATGGGAACACCTGAGGGCGAGTGGGGTCCGACGGTATTTGTTTCCCATCACTTGGAAGAGCTGGAATCTGATTACTGGGAGAGATACTACGGGAGTTCCAAGCCAGAAGCAGAGGAAATTCTGGGCTCTTTGGTGTTAGTTAACACTTGGAGTTCCAATGATGACGAAAATATTGATACCTTTGATTTTAGCCTCCCCGGCAATGTTACAAACTACCTGTTATCTGTCCGTTTCAAAGGCGACGAGATCGTAGATGTTTCGATGGAGAGCTAAATCAATTCAGAGTTTTCAGCGGTGTTTCTTACAGTGAAGGACCGGCAAATGGAAATCTCAGAACACGCACGCCTAAGCGTTGCCCCCATGATGGAATGGACGGATCGTCATTGCCGCTATTTCCACCGCCTGCTGACGCGAAGAACGCTTCTTTACACCGAAATGATCACCGCTCAGGCCCTCATTCATGGACCACGCCAACGGCTGTTGGCGTTCGATCCGTTTGAGCATCCCGTGGCCCTTCAAATCGGCGGATCCGAACCATCCGAGCTGGCCAAGGCAACGCGCTTCGGTCATGAGGCCGGATATGATGAAGTCAATCTCAATGTCGGCTGCCCGTCCGACCGCGTTCAATCAGGCAGGTTCGGTGCCTGCCTGATGGCGGAGCCGGATCTTGTCGGCGACTGCCTGGCTGCGATGAAAGACGCCACCGATCGGCCCGTAACCGTCAAATGCCGCATCGGCATCGATGAGCAGGACGGTGAAAGTGATCTCGACCGTTTTGTCGAAACGATCGCCATACGCGGTATCACGACCTTCATCATTCACGCCCGCAAAGCATGGCTGCGAGGTCTCAGCCCCAAGGAAAACCGAGACGTCCCCCCGCTCCGACATGAGCGCGTTTATCGGCTGAAAGAGAAATATCCCGGGCTTGAAATCATTCTGAATGGCGGCGTCGAGACATTGCATGATGCGCGCGCTCATCTGGACCATGTGGATGGCGTCATGATGGGGCGCGCGGCTTACCACAATCCATGGCAGCTTGCCGCAGCCGATGGGGTAATATTTGATGCGGCAGGGCCTGCGCGGACACGCGATGACATTATGCGCGATTTCACCGAATATGTACGTGGTGAACTCGACCGGGGTGCGCGCCTGCATCAAATGACAAAACATATTTTGGGATTTTATCATGGCCAACCGGGAGCGCGTGCCTTCAGGCGCCATCTGAGCCAGTATGCACCACGCGATGGAGCGGATATTACCGTTCTGAACGATGCGCTTGCCCATGTGCGGCAATCTGATGATTGTTCACTGAGCTCAACGGCAGTCTGTTAGTTGAGGGTGGGCTGTTGATATTGAGCTTGCCATTTGGCGAAATCGTTCAATTCGTCGCCGTGCTCCTCGTCGGTGGCGCGTTCATGGGTTTCATCGCTGGACTCCTCGGCATTGGCGGTGGCGCCGTACTTGTCCCCATACTCTACGAACTGTTCCGCATCCTCGGTGTCGACCCTGTTTCGCTCATGCATGTGAGTGTCGCGACCTCCCTTGCCGTCATCATACCCACCTCCATCCAGTCGGCGCGCAAACATGACGAACGCGGCGCCGTTGACCGGGATCTGCTTCGCGATATCGCGTTGCCTGTCGTCTTGGGGGTCCTGATCGGCACTGTGATTGCGAAATTCGTACCGGGCGGCACCTTAAAAGCTGTTTATATTGGCGTCTGCACTTTTGTTGCCTCCAAATTGATATCCGGCGAGGGCACCTGGCAACTCGGCACGCAAATGCCCGAAGGTCGGCTCGGCAAGGCCATAGGCATGGTGATCGGTATTCTTTCGACGCTGATTGGCGTTGGCGGAGGCGCGATGATGACATCCTACATGACCCTCTACGGCCGCTCCATCCACCGGTCGGTTGCGACCTCTGCGGGCCTCGGCCCGATAATCGCTGTTCCTGCCACGCTGGGATATGTCTGGGCCGGGTGGAATATCGAGAACCTGCCAATTGGTTCTCTGGGCTATGTCAGCCTGCTGGGCGCCGTCATTGCCGCACCTGCAAGCGTGCTGACCGCGCCGATCGGCGTCAGTTTGGCGCACGGCATTTCCCGGCGGGCTCTGGAGCTCTCATTCGCCGCATTTCTGATTATGGTGGCGATCCGTTTCTTTTCCGACTTTGTGTTCTAGAGCAAGGCAGTCCTACCAGGGCGGCGTTTCGGGGCCAGCCTAGATTTTCTGATTATATTCGCCGATTTCGGGGATGGTGCTCAAATGAGAATCGATCTCCGCAAATATGGCCCGCATGTTTTCCTCTGACGTCGGGCTCTCCACAACAATCACAAGCTCGGGCTTGTTGGACGATGCCCGAACCAGCCCCCACGTCCCGTCCTCAAGTACGATCCGGATACCGTTGACCAGAACCACGTCCCTTATGGCCTGCCCGGCAAGCATTCCGCCATTTTCGGCTACGGCCTTGAAGTGCTCAACCACTCCGTCGACAATGCCGTATTTGATTTCATCCCCGCAATAGGGCGACATGGTCGGCGACTGCCAGGTTTTTGGCAGGTCGTTTTTGAGGTCAGCCATGGATTTGTCGGGATTGCGTTCAAGCATGTCGAGGACCGCAAGGGCCGACACAATTCCGTCGTCATAACCCCGTCCGAGCGGCTTGGAGAAAAAGAAATGACCTGACTTCTCGAATCCGACCAGCGTTCCATGCTCATGATTATATCTCTTGATATAGGAATGCCCGGTTTTCCAGTAATGGGTCTCGGCGCCATTTTCCCGAAGCACGGGATCGGTCAGGAAAAGTCCCGTGGACTTCACGTCTACGACGAATTTAGCGCCCTTGTGCTGGCTGGAGATGTCTCGGGCCAGCATCACCCCGACCTTGTCGGCGAAAATTTCATGCCCCTCATTGTCGACGATACCGCAGCGGTCGCCATCCCCGTCAAATGCGAGGCCGACATCGGCGCCTGATGAAACAACCGCATCCCGCACGGCGTTCAGCATTTTCATATCTTCCGGATTGGGATTGTGATTGGGAAAACTGTGGTCGAGATCGCAATTGAGCGGTACGACCTCGCACCCCACTGCTTCGAGGACCTGGGGAGCGAACGCTCCCGCCGTGCCGTTTCCGCACGCCGCCACGACCTTGAGCTTGCGCTTGAACCGGGAATGATTGCTTAGATCGGCGATGTAGCGGTCGGCCATATCGCCGATGAAATTGTAGGATCCGGCGCCGCTGGTCTCAAATGCCCCCGCAAGCACGATCTCCTTGAGCTCCGACATATCATCCGGTCCAAATGTCAGGGGCCGGTCGAGGCCCATCTTGATGCCGGTCCAGCCATTGTCATTGTGACTGGCAGTGACCATCGCCACACCCTCCACATCAAGCTCGAACTGGGCGAAATAGGCTGTGGGCGAGAGCGCGAGACCGATGTCGAAAACCTCCATGCCCCCGGCCATGAGCCCGTTCATGAGCGCCTGTTTCACCGACATGGAATAGGACCGGAAATCATGCCCGACAACAATCCGTTTCGGTACGCCGCGACGCTCGAACAATGCCGCCATGCCAAGGCCGACCGCCTGCAGGCCCATAAGGTTTATTTCATCGGGAAAAAGCCAGCGGGCGTCATATTCACGAAATCCCGTCGGTTTGATCAGGGCATTTTTTTCAAACTCGGCAGAATTAGGTTTTAATCGCGCAAATGGTTTTGGAAACATAGAGAAACCTTGTGAATATTACGGATCCAATAAATGGCTGAACTATTGGGCATAAGTGCATCGGCCATGATCATTCTGTGAGAACCAGCTCGTCTCCCTTGATCTCGACCCGGCTGAGCTTGCTCAGAAACGTCATTCCCAAAAGTGTGATATGCAGCCGTCCAGGCTCGCTGACGGATGCGCGAACATCGTCAATCTCGATATCGCCAATACGCACCCTGTCAAGAATGACCGGAGCCGACCGGGCATATCCGTTAGCTGTTCGCGATTTGAGCGTGAAATCCTGATCACGGACAAAGAGACCGACTGTTTCGGCGTCGTCATGGGTCAGTGCAACACCGGTTGCACCGGTATCCACCATGACATCGATCTGCCGGCCGTTGATATAGGCCCGGGCAAAAAAGTGTCCGCCATGTTGAGCGGCCAGGTGGACCGTACGTCCACTGCCGCTTTGCAGGTCCTGCCGTCTGCGAGATTGCGAACGCGCACCGACTTCCTGTCGAATTCCGCGGCCAGCCTGTTGTCCGACCTCACCGGCGGTTTCAAAAGCCTGCCGCGCCAGAGCCTTGAGATCGTCGTAATAAAAAACACTGAAAAAAACTGATGCCATCAGGGTCAGCCAACTGGCGCCCTCAATCATAAAGCGTTTTGTTCCTGTCGACATGAACTTATCAAGCCCTCACTATAAAACAGCCCTTTCAGGCAAATTTCAAACATTGGGCTCACAGTCGATGAAAACATCAGCTCCGCAACGTTAAAAAATCTCCTGAGAACTCATAAGACCTCAAACGGCTTAAAAAACTCATACCAAGAAGACTTTGATGCAATGCACCGGGTTTTGCGATCAACGCTTCGACCCTCCTGAGGCCGATATCGCCGACATTGACGTCGCGTAACTGCACCCGAGCGGCATAACTTGTGCCATTCGCAGTCTGCACGGGCACGATATACCGCAATCCGGTAACGCTGAAGCCGATGCGCTGGGCGTCATTTTGTGTTAACACGACGGTGGAAGCACCGGTATCCACGATCATGCGCAGCGATACGCCGTTAACAATCGTGCGCGCTACAAATTGTCCATCCCCCATGCGGCGGATGCGTACGGCGCGCTGTCCGGCTTCAAGCCCCTCGACGCTCAACGCAGTGCCTGGTGGCGACAGTTCTCCGGTGACGCGCGAAAGGATAGGAGTGATCTCGTCCCTGAAGCTGTAACCGGCGACCAGTACCAACGCCAGCACGGACCAGCTTATGATGTCCTTGGCGGCCTGACCGAGACGGCCCCGATACTCCCCAAGCAGTGGAAATCCAAGGAAAACAAGCAATGCCAAACCCGAGGCAAGGATCGCGATATCGGAGCTCTCAAGGCCCGATAGCGTTCCCGCATCCCGTGGCAAGACCAGAACAAGACCCGCAAATATCAACAATCCAAGGGCTAACCAGGCACCCATCTCAATTCTCCTCCGGCAACCGGACGCGGCGTCTGTCGAGTTCATCCATTATTGCCCGACGTTCTGCATCGGACATCGAAGCCCATCGGGCGATTTCATCGCTGCTACGACAACAACCGATGCAATATCCCGTTGCATGATTGATTTTGCAGATATCTATGCAGGGTGTCTCCACCGGGCCGTCCTCTGGTTCAAATGATCCATGCTCACCGAGATGAACGCCATTATTCATTACAGCGCCGAGCATAGCAGAAATGACAGCTCTATATTTAGGTTCATTTGACCGGATTGCCAGGGGTTACGGGCAAACCAGGCCGTTTCCCGGCCTTTATTGCTGCATGGTTTGGCGTAAAATTTTGTCACGCCGGTCAGCCTTGACGACGGGCCTGTTTACGGGAGTGCGTTCAGATTTTGGCTGAACGATAGCCGATTTTCTACGGTGGCGTTCTTCACCCAGGGGTTGCAGCGGCGGCATCGCAACCATCACGCGCTTTTTCGGAAAATAGACGGTCACCGTCGTCCCTTTCCGGAGCTCGCTTGTGAGCTCGAAACGTCCACCATGAAGCTCGATCAAATTGATGACAATGGGTATTCCGAGCCCCGTACCCCCTTCGGCGTTCTCATGAGCAAGCGAACCTTGACCGAAAGCCTGAATGACTTTCGGAATCTCGTCCTGGGGTATGCCCGGCCCTGTATCGGTAATACGGATAAACTGCTCACCCTCGTCGGTGATCCCGACTTCTGTGCGAATGGTTCCATGCCTCGGCGTGAATTTCACCGCATTGGAAAACAGATTGAGGTAAATCTGGTGAACGGAACGCTCATCGGCCCAAATGGGTTCAAGGTCGGGGGCATACTCCTCAACAATATTTATGTCCTTGCACGAGGCTTTCAGGGAAAGGAGTCTATTGCAGTCTCGCGCAATTTCGCTGATCATGATGTCTTTCTCCATCAGCTCGAACCTGCCTGCCTCAATGCGCGTAAGATCGAGAATTTCATTGATCAGTTTGAGCAGATGCTTCCCGCTATCATGAATATTGTTGGCATATTCGCGATAGGTATCATTTTCCACTGGTCCGAATAATTGCCGTCCCATGACTTCCGAAAAACCGAGAATGGCATTGAGTGGAGTTCTGAGCTCATGGCTCATTGTTGCGAGAAAGCGAGATTTAGCCATGGATGCGGCTTCGGCCCGTGCTCTCGCACTGTCTGAAATGGCCTTGGCCTCCTCCAGATCGCCAATGAGCATATCCTTCTCGGCGCGAAATTCGAGCATGGTATTGATGGTGGAATTGAGACCATGGGCCAGAAAAAGAAAATAGACATGAACGCCGCAGACCAGCGAACCCATGGTTAAATAAAACTGGCTGTCCAGAGACGCCAGCCTGACGAACAGCATCATTGAGAGTGGTACCGTGCCCGCATAAACAATCGGCATGACCGACGATGCGAACATGACCCGAATTGTCAGAACAACGATAGTTGCGGCAAATACGAACATATGTATAGCCGGGTTCGGCGATCCAAGTCCAATCAGGGAAATGCCGGCCCAGGCAATACCGTACATTAGCTCAACGCTGACCAGCCTGTTGCGCCAGCTATCCACATTGATTTCGCTTTTCTCGGTTTTTGCGAACTTTTGACATAGCGAAAGCAAGAGCGTTTTTACCGATAACAGGATGAGAAGCCAGATAACGACATCCTTCGCAGGCACCCAATGCAGCAATGACATTGCGATGACGATGGCGAGCAGCGGGATGGTAACCTTGCCGCCAATCTCGTTTTGAACGAACATTTGGAGCCGGTCATATTCAAATTCCGGATTGAAATCTTCACCGTTGGCGAGTTTGGCGCGCACTTCACGAATCTGAAAACGCGTTGAATTTCGCTCATCCCGACCAGATCGCCGATCGCTAACTGCGGGGCGTTCATCAGGTGTTATTGTTTCACTCTTCGACATTCAGCGCGACAAATCCCAAGCTTATGTTGCGGTAAACCAATCTGATACGGTCCAAAACTTGACTTTGACCTTAAATCCCTAAATTCAGGTTACTTCGGTGAATTGCATAAACGGGAATTTCACCTGAAAAAGTGGAGAATCTTGATGGATAGAAAGACCCTTTCACTCATTGCACTGATTATATTGGTGGCGGGCCTGAATTGGCTTTTTCCCGTCCATGACGATACCCCTGACAGCATCGAGGGAAGGGCTCGGGTCATCGATGGCGATAGTGTGGTGGTGGACGGATATGAGGTGCGGATGGTCGGAATCGATGCACCGGAGGGGCGTCAGAAATGCCAGCGAGAAGGCCGGGAATGGCCCTGTGGCGAGGTTTCGACGCGCGGATTGCGCAAACTAACCGATCGCAAGACCGTCAAATGCGCCGTGGAGGGGCGCGACAAGCATCGTCGTCTCCTGGCAGTTTGCATGGTTGGCAATAGAGATCTCAACCGCGCACAGGTCAGAAATGGTTTGGCGGTCAGCTATGGTCGGTACAAAAATGAAGAGCACGATGCCAGAGAGGATAAAAAGGGCGTCTGGTCGGGAACCTTCGAATACCCGAAAGCCTGGCGTGATAAGAATTTCTGACATGCAGGGGATTTACAGCCCGATTGCCGTCTGAGGAGCACCGAGTATGAAAATCATCGAAACCAGCAGAGCCCCAAATCCCAGGCGAGTCAGGATATTCCTCGCTGAAAAAGGGATCGACATGGTCTATGAGCAAATCGACATAATGCAGGAAGAACAGAGGCTTCAGCATTTTACAGCGCTCAATCCACTTCAACGCGTGCCGGTTCTCGTGCTCGACGATGGAACCAGTCTATGCGAGACGATCGCCATCTGCCGTTATTTCGAAGCGCTGCAACCCGAACCGTCCTTGTTCGGCGCCTCCCCCATGGAAAAGGCCGTGATCGAAATGTGGAACCGGCGCATGGAGCTCAATCTGTTCTTTCACATCGCCCAGTATTTCCGGCACCTCAATCCCAACATGGCCCATCTCGAAGTTCCGCAGGTCGCAGAATGGGGTGAGGCGAACAAACCCAGGGCGATGGATGGAATGAAGTTGTTGGATGCGCAACTCGCCGCCAACGCTTTCGTCGCCGGGGACAAATATTCCGTTGCCGACATCACGGCCCTGGTGGCGATCGATTTTCTTAAACCAGCCGGGCTCGAGCAGCCACCTGGCCTGAACAACCTCGCCCGCTGGTACGGTGAAATATCAGCCCGCCCCAGTGCAAAGGCATAATCGCAAAATAATGAGCAAGTCGCTTCGCACCCTCCTCAATGAAATCGCAGCCTGCCGCCACTGCGTCGATAATCCCGATGGCACAAGTCTGCCCCATGATCCAAATCCAGTTTTGCGCGCGGATAAAAGTGCTCGGATCGCCATATGCGGTCAGGCGCCAGGCACTCGCGTCCACAGCTCCGGCGTACCTTTCACGGATCCTTCCGGCGACCGTCTGAGAGACTGGATGGGTGTCAGCGAGGAACAGTTTTATGACGTGCAGCGCATCGCCATCATACCCATGGGATTCTGCTTTCCCGGTCTTGATGAAAAAGGTGGTGATCTGCCCCCAAGGCGTGAATGCGCCCGCCTTTGGCATGCTCGGCTTTTCCCGCACCTGACAAGGCTCGATTTGATATTGCTGGTCGGCAACTATGCACAGAAATGGCATCTCGGTAAGGAGAGAAAATCGACACTGACCGAGACGGTCCGTAATTGGCGTCAATATTTGGAGATGCGGGAAGGGCCGGGATATATGCCCCTGCCCCACCCCTCATGGCGCAATAATTCATGGATCAAAAAGAATAGCTGGTTCGAGAAGGACGTGCTTCCGCGGCTGAAAGTCGAGATCAAAAAGCGCCTTTGATCGCGCGGACGGACCGGTTATGGCTGTTAAGCCGCCCGCGACGAACCGGACTCAAGATCTGCCTTACCTTTGAAAATTCTGAGCACCTGAGGGATCTCGCTGCCGGCACTTCTATCGGCGAGATACTTCGAAGATTGTTCCTCCATTTCCGGCGCGAGAATGTCGAACTCCTCAAATCCCTGTGACATGAGATAGTCAAACACCAATTGCGCCGGTTGGAAGCGCGAAGCGGCCAGCGCCCACAATATCGTGCAGCGCGTACCCGACCGGCAGTATGCCAGGACCGGTCCGGGTTGATCACGCAGCTCGTCAATAAACCGCTCGATTGTTTCGTCTTTGTAGATCAGATGATTTTCCGCCGGCGCATAGGCGTAATCCAGATTATTCTGCACAGCCAGAGAGGCCGCTTCATTTGAAGAGAAGTCGACGCCCTCTTCATGATCCGGCCGGTTGCTGATCACCTTGCGAAAGCCCTGTGAGCGAGCCTTGAGAATATCGCTGGCGCCGATTTGTCCCGCAACGCTAAAGAGTGGGCTTACTGATCTGAACGCGGTCATGGATAAAAGCTCCAGTTTCAATGTTTCCGAGCGCCTCACGGGATGTCTCTAACTTGCGCCAATCCCTTGCTCTGGTCGCCGGAATGCCGGCTTGTTACAGGGAAAATGACACTCGAGCGCCCCGGTTACAAGGACAAGATGTACATGAATTAGAAAATAAAACTATTATTCTGACAAAAAACATAAATATTAAAATAAATATCCTGTATATTATGAATTAACAAAAAATAATTCTAATGAGGCTTTTTCCATGATTGACGCGACGGATCAAAAGATACTCGCCATCCTTCAAACTGACTGCACCACGCCGGTTGCGGAAATCGGCAAACGGATCGGTCTTTCCACGACACCGTGCTGGCGGCGGATTCAAAAGCTTGAAGAGACGGGGGTTATATTGAAACGGGTGGCAGTGCTCGATGCCGGGAAGGTCAATGCCGGCGTGACGGTGTTTGTATTTATCACGACCAGCAATCATTCAAAGACGTGGCTGGACCGGTTCCACGCAGTTGTTACGGAATTTCCAGAAATAGTCGAGCTTTACCGTATGAGCGGTCAGATCGACTATCTGATGCGCGTCGTTGTTTCAGATATCGCTGCCTATGATGATTTGTACAAGCGGCTCATCTCAAAAATAGAAATCAGCGATGTGAGCTCGACCTTCGCAATGGAGCAGATAAAATTCACGACGGCCGTTCCGCTTAATTTTATCGAGAAATAGCTTCCACCCGTAAGCATGAACACCGCACGGATAAATCTACTTTGCACGCCTCAAACGTTCAATAAGACTAGAGGTGTCCCACCGGCCGCCTCCCATATCCTGTAGCTCGCCATACCAGCCTTCGATTACCTCTGTCATTGGCAGCCGGGCGCCATTGCGCTTCGCCTCTTCCATACAGATGTTAAGGTCCTTGCACATCCAGTCGACGGCGAAGCCAAAATCGTACTCACCCGCTGCCATCGTCTCCCAGCGGTTTTCCATCTGCCATGATTGCGCCGCACCTTTGGAAATGGTCTCCATGACCAGGGGAATATCGAGACCGGCTTTCTCGGCAAAATTTATCCCCTCTGCAAGCGCCTCAATAAGTCCGGCGATGCAGATCTGATTAACCATTTTGGTAAGCTGTCCCGCACCCGCTTCTCCGATCAAGGAAATCTTCCGGGCATAATTCTCCATGATTGGTCGGGCGCGGTTAAAATCGCTCTCCGTGCCGCCGACCATGACCGTGAGCTGGCCGTTTTCCGCCCCCGCCTGTCCGCCTGAGACCGGTGCGTCGAGAAAGCCGGCCTGGCGGCTCCGCGCCGCTTCATTGAGTTCGCGGGCGACTTCGGCCGAAGCTGTCGTATGGTCTATAAAGAGCGCGCCCGGTTTCAGGTTGTGAAACGCGCCATCCGGACCGGTCGTAACATGACGCAAATCATCGTCATTGCCGACGCAGCTCAAAACGATATCGGCATCCCGCGCCGCATCCATGGGTGTAGCCGCGACCCGCCCGCCATTTGCCGCAACCCAGTCCGTAGCCTTCGATTGTGTGCGATTATAGACGACGATTTCCTGCCCGCCCTTTTGCGCGATATGCCGGGCCATCGGCGTGCCCATGACCCCAAGTCCAATCCATGCAATTTTGCTCAAATCAATCCATCCTTGCCCTGTCAATCCAGTGCCGACAACTTTATGCGGCGCGATTTCGAAAGTGAACTACTAAATGGCCGATGCGGGATGGAGCGTGCAAAAAATGGAGGGGCAGGCCGCCCACACTTGATAGTGTTGGTTTGATATGATGTCAGACTGAAATAGTGTCAGACTGAATTAGTGGCGGCTTGAGCGACTTGTGATTGTTCGCCGGCCAATTGAAAATCCACAGCCTTCATCTTCAATAACGGGCGATTAGAGGGGGGCGATGGGATCTTATTCAACAAGCCCACTTATGAAAAAGCGTTCAAAAAGGGCACATCAGTGAAAAAGACTATCTAAAATTTTTTCATCGGGCTGCGACATTGCGGCATCGTCGCCAATGAGGTCTGTTCCATCGTCTTCATCGCGCATGCAGGCGCCAAGAAGTTCAAGGAGCGAAGCGTGCACGCGCCGTTCCGCCTCGAGTTTGGGCGGATTTTGCGCAAGAAACCTCAATATATCGCCATAGTCGGGCATCAAATTCCTACCTCGGTCGTTTCGCAAACAAGTTTCACGCAGCTCATTGCGCATGAGTGTGCAGGATCCTTTTGACCAAATTTTGTCATGAAACTTTTGGAAACGCGTTTTAGGGAATGGTTCTGGCAAAAGTCGAAGTGGATATGACTGGAATCTATTGGCAGAACAGGCCGAAAGGGATAGGCTTTTAAAATTAATGGGTGAAATCCGCTGCGTATCGCGGAGTGAAATTCACAAGGTGAGAAAGAGATTATAGGGCAAACTGTAACGCATAGAGGTATACGATGCTGCATAGAGGATCTGACCGGGGCACAAGAACACAAGCAGATACAACACATTCCTGCATTGCTCTGAAATCAACGCACCGAAAGAGCTTTTGCCTGATGGTGGCAATGGCCGCGCTTTCGCTATTCATCCTGATCTCCGATTATGCACACGCGGGCAAACCTCCGCCCCAGGAACCGATCCTGCGAATCGAAGCCGGTATGCACACCTCCGTTATCAATCGCGTTGGTGTGGACGCCAAATGCCAGACCGTAGTGACCGGCTCCGACGACAAAACCATACGCCTGTGGGCAATTCCAAAGCGCCGTGGCGACACACCACGTCTTTTACGCACCATGCGCCCGCCCGTCGGTCCGGGAAATAACGGCAAGGTCTATGCCGTCGCCCTGTCACCGGACGGCCGCTGGGTCGCGGCGGGTGGATGGGACCCGGATGACAGCGTCTACATATTCGAAGCCTCCACCGGCAAGCTCAAAAGGCGGCTTTCCGGTCTTGGCGACGTCATACTGCATCTGGTCTTTTCCAAAAATGGCGGATTGCTCGCGGCCACGCTCGGCGGTGGCAAGGGTGTTCGCATCTGGGATGCCAAAAACTGGCGCATGGTCGGCTCAGACCGCAACTACAACAAACTGGATAGCTATGGCGCCGATTTCGATGCCAAGGGCCGCCTCTATACAATCGCTTATGACAATCGCATCAGGCGATACAGCACCGGTTTCCGCCTCGAACAAATATCCGACAAACTCGCGGTGAACCGGCCATTTTCAATATCGGTCAATCCCGTCAACAATCATCTGGCGGTCGGATTCCGCGACAAGCCCAAAGTCTATATCTATGACGGCTATTCCCTGAAAAGGACATTTGCCGCTGATACCGAAGATGTCAAAAACGGCGAGGTCTCGAGTGTGTCCTGGTCTGCCGATGGCAAACACCTGTTTGCGGGCGGCGAATACGACGTTGGCGGACGCAGCCAGGTACGTTTCTGGGATCAGGATGGTCGTGGAACCGGTAAAAACATCGCCGGCACCCGCGACACGATCATGCACATCGTTGCCTGTGGAAATAACGTATTGCTAAGCGGCGCCGACCCGGCTTTCGGACTTGTTTCCACGCGTGGGGAAACGCTTTTCTGGCAGGACACAGTCAAGCCCGATCAACGTGGAAAGCGCTACGAACATTTCACTGTTTCTGACGACGGCAAGCGCGTACGTTTCGGATTGCGCGAGTGGAGCGGTGATGCGGTTATGTTCGACCTCACGAATGAACGTATCGAAGACGCGCCAAATCCAGCGCCGGGCCTGAACAAGGCCGATGTGAAAAGCCTCAAGATAGAGGGCTGGGTCAATTCGCGTAATCCCAGGCTCAACGGCAACAAGCTGAAAATCATGCGTTATGAAGTTGCCCGTTCGCTGGCAATCGCTCCCGACAAAAGGCATTTTGTGTTGGGGGCCGACTGGCGCATACGGGGCTATGAAGCTTCGGGCAAGGAGTTATGGGCGCATCAGGTGCCCAGTGTCGTTTGGGGCGTGAATATTCCGAAATCGGGCAAGCTCGTCGTTGCAGCCTATGGCGATGGTACAATTCGCTGGCATCGACTGTCGGATGGCAAGGAATTGTTGGCTCTTTTCGTCCAGGCCGCGACAAGGCGCTGGGTCGCCTGGACGCCGACGGGCTATTACACAGCTTCGGAAGGGGGCGAGGACCTGATTGGCTGGCACTTGAATCCCGCGACATGGAACAAGGAAGCCGTCTTCTATAAGGCTCACCGCTTTCGCAAGCGTTACTACCGTCCGGACATCATTCATCAAATCCTTGAAACGCTTGATGAAGCCAAAGCCATAGACGCAGCCAACCAGCAATCCGGCCGGGGAGAGGAGTCGGATAAAATCCGCAATAGCCTTCCGCCATTGATCAAAATCGAGAGCCCGGTCAATGGCATGGGTTTTTCGGGAAAATTTATTGAGATTCAATACACCACATCCTCCCCCTCGGGACGTCCGGTGGACAAGGTTGATGTTCATCTCAACGGCCGCCCCCTGCCCCGGGCAAAGGGTCTCGTGCCCAAGCGAGAAGGCGGAAAAAAAACCACAACCAATTCCATCAAGGTTGATCTGCCGCCGCGCGATGTGAGTATTCAGCTTTATGCGCGGTCGGGCAATCTGACAAGCGAACCCGCCCAGATTTCACTCAAATGGACCGGCAAAACGCGCGTGGCGACTCCCGACTATCTCAAGCCCAAGCTCTATGCGCTCGTGATCGGTGTAAGCGACTATCCGCACCCCGGTTTGAAGCTATCCTTCGCTCACAAGGATGCAATCGATTTTTCCAACGCGCTCAAGGCCCAGAGCGGTGGTCTCTATCGAGATGTAAAGGTCAGGTTGCTGACCAATGCAGAGGCCACAAGGTCCAATATACTGGAAGGCTTGGGCTGGCTCGAAAGCGAGGTCACGGCACGCGATGTCGGTATCGTGTTCATGTCGGGTCACGGCAAAAGCGACCGCAAACGGCGCTTTTACTACCTTCCCTATGATGCAGTCATTGGCAAATTAAGATCGACGGCCGTGAAACAATCCGACATTCATGACGCCCTGGTCGGTCTGCCCGGTAAAGTGCTGATGTTCCTTGATGCATGTCACTCGGCCGATGGAATTGCGGCAGTGCGAACCAAAGGCACGGGTGGCACAGTCGATATGATCAATATCATCAATGATCTGTCGAGCGCTGAAAACGGGCTCGTCATGTTTTCTTCATCCACCGGACGCGAGCTTTCGGTTGAAGCGGACATCTGGAAAAACGGTGCCTTCACCAAAGCAATCCTGGAAGGTTTTCAGGGGCGCGCAGACTATAATCGGGATCAGGCGATTTCCATAGCCGAACTCGAAGTATGGATATCGGACCGGGTCAAGGAGCTGACGGACAAGAAACAGCATCCTGTCGCCCGCCGCCCGGACACGGTACCGAATTTCCCCTTTGCCGTCTCCAAACCGAATTAGGGATCAAGAAAAATAACCGCCGGACGATAAAAGACCCGCCTCACATAAATTGTGAGACGGGCCTTTATCAGGAGAGGGAGTAGAGACGGGTCAGGCAGTTAAGTTTGTATTATTTGAGCAATCCAGTCCTGGCGAGATTGTCCCCTTGGTGCGAGAAATTCACAAGCGGACTGTGTGCTCTTTCGATGTCGAAAACCGAATGATCTTTTGCGAAGGTCAATGCCATCGATCCGGCGGCCGTGACGAAACAGGCCGCAACCCCCGCCCGGATATAGCAAAAGTTGCGTCTTTGGTTTTGATTTGGCGCTGGTGGCATATGCGATCATTTCGTTTTCATCTCAGTAAAGTTCGTTATCAAAAACCTAACAAAAATTATACAAATTGTCACTGATATAGAAGTATTAACATTAATAGGTAGGGTTTTATTAAATTTATAAACTGATTGTTTACAATTCATTTACCATAAAACCAAAGTATATATTCATACAACAAGTCTCAAGGGTCGGTTTTTAGTTCAATCATTGCAAGACCATCATGATCAAGAGCCCGTTTGAAGGCTGGTCGAAAGTCAAGCGTTTCCTCGACGGTTTCTGCCATAGCGCCGAAACTCATCGCTAGGCTTTTAAAGTCCGGATTGGCCAATCCCGTTCCGATCATGCGACCCGGAAAATTCTTCTCCTGCTGCGTTCGGATCGTACCGAGCTTGCCATTGTTGACAACAATGACAACGATATCGAGCCCATATTGTTGCGCCGTCGCCATTTCCTGCACGGTCATCATCAGGCAGCCATCTCCGGCAAATGCGACCACCTGCCTGCCCGGATGCTCGAGCTTGGCTGCAATCGCGGCTGGAAGTCCATAACCCATGGATCCCGCAATCGGAGCCAGCTGCGTGGCAAATCCCTTATGCTGAAAGTAGCGGTGCAGCCAGTTTGTATAATTACCTGCACCGCTTGCAATGATCGCATCATCATCGAGTATGTCCGAGACGGCCTTTACGACCTGTTCAAGCCGGACCCTGCCTTGAGATGTAACCGGAACAATATATTCGAGATAATCAGCGCGTGCCGAGAGGCACCAGTCCGACCGCATTTCGGTATGGGATGGCTCAAGTCTGCTCAAGGCATTTGCCAGCGACGCAGATGAGCTGACAATCGGCAAATCCGCGCGACATATCCTGCCCGTCTCCTCGGGAGCCGGAGAGGCATGAATCAGAAACTGTTCCGGCGCCGGAACAGTCAGGTGGGAAAAACCGCCGGTCGTAACCTCGTCCAGCCGGGGACCGAGTATGAATACAAGATCCGCCTCGCTTATGCGCTCGCCAAGTTTCGCATCGATATTACGGCCGAAATGACCGCAATAATTGTCATGACGATTGTCGAAATGACCCTGGCAGCGGAATGCAGCCCCCACCGGAATTTGAAACCGTTCAGAAAAACCTTCGATTTGAGTTTGTATGGTTTTGCTCCAGCCGCCCCCACCCACGATCATCAAAGGGCGGCTGGACTTGTTGAGGGCCGAGAGCATCAACTCAACATCAGCGTCAGACGCCTGTGCGTATGCCGGACGGGAGGCAGGGGCATCGTCGATCGCAAGCCGCTCATAAAGTATGTCTTCCGGCAGACCCAATACGACCGGTCCGGGTCGGCCTGAAAGCGACAGGTGATATGCACGAGAAATATATTCAGGAATTCGCGAAGCCTCGCCGATGGTCGCAACCCATTTTGTCATCCCTCCAAAAAGGGACCGTGGATCGATTTCCTGGAACGCCTCCCGATCCGTTTGATCCCGCCGCTCAAGACCGACAAAACATAAAAGTGGCGTCATATCCTGTTTGGCCACAAATATGCCGGATGCGGCATTGGCGGCCCCTGGCCCCCGTGTTACGAACGCTACACCGGGCGCCCCCGTCAACTTTCCATGGGCCTCTGCCATCATCAAAGCCCCGCCCTCGTGACGGCAGACAATTGTTGCAATGCTACCGTGGTCGTAAAGACCGTCGAGAGCCGGCAAAAAGCTCTCGCCAGGCACGCAGAACACGCGCTCGCAGCCATTAACCGCGAGCTGATCGATTAATATCTGACCGCCATGTCTCATCATACATTTGTGCAGTCATTCCCCGTTTCAGGCAATCCCGGACAAGGAATGTCGTTAAGAGATGAATGCGTTGGTCAAGCGTTCGCAAAAGCCTGTTAAAAACAGCTCGCAGAGTTGTGAAAACAGAACAATCACCAAAAACTGGCCTTTAAGAACGAATAAAAATAACATGTTGGACGTTTAGATAAGTTGTCGGGCTGATAATTTCTGCCCTGCAAGAAATGAGCAGCAACAGAGAATGCACAAGGGAGAAAAGTGCCATGAGCTTTAACCGATTGATGACAATGTTGATTTGCAGCTTGGTGTATACGGGGCTGATCACTCAAGCCGCCGCCGACCCGGTTGAAGATCGCCGGGCACTGATGAAAAAAACGGTGCTACCCAATACCAAGCTTTCAGGTGGCATGGCGCAGGGAAAAATACCCTTCGATGCCGCCAAGGCGGAAGCTGCGGCACGTGCCATAGCAAACGTGCCGAAAAAATTTGTGAAGCTCTTTCCCGAAGACAGCGCGGGTGATCCGGAGTCAGAAGCCAAGGATACGGTATGGAGCGATATGAAAGGCTTCCTGGCCGCAGCGGATAAACTGACCGTCAGCGCAACCGCCGCCGCGGATGCCGCTGCAAAAGGACCTGAAGCGTTCAAGGGAGCGTTCGTGAAAATGACGCAATCCTGCAAAGGCTGTCATGAAGTTTATCGACTGAAAAAAGAACAATAATTTTCTGTCACGAGGGATGGTCGAATGCGAAAAGTTTTTCTCATTTCCATTCTTGCTACAATTCTGGTCGCGGGCGCTGGCTATTTCATGTCCATGCCCGCGTCCCTGCCGGCTTCGGTACTCCCTCAGGACTATCGCGGCGATACCGTAAACGGAAAAACCTTATTCTATGCGGGTGGCTGCGGTTCGTGCCACGGCTCGCCTAAGGGGGGAAAGTGTGACCATCCCCGCGTCGAGAACAAGGAAATTCTTGCGGGCGGACGCTGTCTCAAAACGGCGTTTGGCACCTTTTTCGTCCCGAATATTTCACCCGATAAGGAAAATGGTATTGGCCGCTGGTCGAAGATCGATTTCGCCAACGCGATGCTGCGTGGGGTTTCTCCGCGCGGGCAGCATTACTTTCCGGCATTTCCCTATACATCTTACCACCTGATGCCCATCGAGGACGTTCTCGATCTTAAGGCCTTTATGAATACGCTCGCCCCTTCCAAAGGGCGCAATAAACCCCATGAACTAGATTTTCCCTATTCGATGCGCAGAATGGTCGGACTTTGGAAATGGCTCTATTTCGATCATAAGACCGCGGCCCATCGGAAAACCGGGAGCGCCTCCCAACTTGCGCGCGGACGCTACCTGGTCGAAGGCCCGGCCCATTGCGGTGAATGCCACACGCCGAGAGACAAGCTCGGAGGACTACGACGCGACCTGGCCTATTCAGGCGCACCGGCGCCAGGCGGTGAAGGGTGGATTCCGAACATCACCCCGCACAAAACAGGATTGAGATCCTGGACAGAAAGCCAGATAGCCGATCTCCTCGCCACCGGACTAACGCCGGATTTCGATAGCATCGGCGGTGAAATGGTATCCGTTCAGGAGAACCTGGCCAAGATCAGCGCAAGCGACCGGGCTGCCATCGCCCATTATCTGAAAACGCTCAAACCCATCCAGGGATTGAAACGGCCAAAGAAGAAAAAGAGCAGCGCCAAATAGAGAGACGGGCCGGTTCAGAGGCTCTTCATGAGTTGACGTTCAAGATATTTGACGCCCGAAACGCCGCCAAGAACAATCGCTATAAATGTCAGGATCGATCCGAGGGCCAGCGTTGAAACACCCGTAACCGCCTGACCGATGGTGCAACCCAATGCGAGCACACCGCCCACGCCCATGGCCGCCCCGCCAAAGATATTGCGTACAAGATCGCCTGTATCGTTAAAGCCGGCAATCTTGAATCGTCCCATCATAAGCGAACTGAGAAATGCGCCCAGAACGGCGCCGAACACGGTCGCTACGCCGAACCCCGGAATGGTGTTCGCCGTATAGCGTCTTAGATATTCCAGAGTGTCGCCCGTGGGACGCACATAAGAAAGCGAGATCACGGCTTGAGGGTTATCGGCAAATTCATCATAGGCCATGCCCGTCAAAGCCCAGCCCGCGATACAACAGAGGCCGATACCGAACCCGGCTATAAGATTTGAAGGCGACGTGACAAAATCGCGATTTGTCAGACAATAGACCAGGAGTGCACCTGCTATCGCGATCGTGGCGATCAGTGTGCCGGTCCCGCTGCTGAGGCCGAATGAACCGGCCAATAGATCTCCAGCGCCCTGTCCGGCAAATCCGGCAGCATTGAAATCGACGCTCAAAAATTGGGATACATCGGCGCGTAACGGCCCAAGTATGCCACCGATGGTCATATAGGCAAACAACCCGACGACCATCATAACCATGAGCGATCTTAAATCGCCGCCGCCGACGCGGATCAGATTGCGGCTGGTGCAACCGCCGCCATAGACCATGCCTACGCCAAAAATGAAGCCACCGACAACATTGCCGACCCAGAGCATGGTGTTTGACAGGTACATGGATTGGCCAAGATTGACATATCCGTAATATTGCAGTGCCTGAGCGCCGATTATCGCCACCGCAGTGGCCAGCAACCAGGCGCGGAACCGCCGGTAATCGCCGAAGGATAAAATATCGGAGATCGATCCCATGGTGCAGAAATTGGTTCGCTGCACTATGAAACCAAAAACAAATCCGATAATCAGACCACCGATGACAAGTGAATATGGGCTATTTTCCAAAATAACCTCTTTGAGCGCTTCCATATGTCTCTTCCCTGCGATTAATTGTTATCGAGCGCCCACAAATCCTGACTCTCGCGTCGCTGCGTGCGGAAAAAACCGCTTGATGCGACGATTTGTTGCCGAATTAAGGACAGTTTTGCATATGGGTCAAGGGCGGGACCGGGGCGGGGCGTCAATAAAATCCTATAAATTCGAATATTAAGAGATAATCATCGTTAACATGCAAATTTACCCGATAGATGCTGCTCTTAAGTCACACTTTTTCATCAGGCAGAAGTGCATAACTGAGAATTTTGTAGGCCAGACGTGCCACTGTAAAATCAGCCGCATGCAGCCCGGATATGGGCGCGAGCTCCACCACATCGGCACCGACCACCCGACCCGCTTGTGCGACCGCGCGTAAAACCCTGCAGGTTTCATCCCAGAAAAGACCGCCCGGTTCCGGGGTTCCTGTGGCGGGCACAAGCGACGGATCGAAAGCATCGACATCGAATGTGAGATAGACAGGCCGGCCGTTAATGCGATCCATGATCTCACCGATCGGCCAGTTGTCCTTATCGCGCGCCCAGTGGATTGATATCCTGTCCGAATACTGCTCAAAGATCCGAGCATCCTCCGATGAGAGACTTCGAGGACCGAATGAGACAATCGATGTATTGTCGAAATCGAGAACACGGCGCATTGCCGAAGCATGGGAAAATTTTTCACCCAGATACCCATCCCTGAGATCCGTATGCGCATCGAATTGCACAACGACAATCTCGTCATGGATCTCCGCGAACGGACGAATTGCAGCCGGGGTAATCGCATGCTCGCCGCCCAGTATCAAAGGAAATTTATTCTGGCCGAGCACAGCTCCAACAAGACCGGCCAACTGGTCGAGCGCTGGACCGAGCCCCGGTTCAACCGTTCCGCAATCAAGTGTGGCAACGCCAAATGTTTCATGGGGTGCACACCATAATTCCTCATCAAAAAGCTCAAGCGCGTGCGAGGCCCTGATGATCGCCTCCGGCCCGTCCTTCGTGCCGTGTCCGTAGGTAACGGACTCCTCAAGACCAAAAGGAATAACGCAGGCCATTGCATCGCCGGGCTTGCTGGCATCGATCCTGTCGGGATCGAGAAAGGCGCGATCCGCTGACCTGAAAATTAGCTGTTCCATGGATCTCCAAAATGCCGTGCCCGGCAATATGATCCAGGCCAGGAAATGACAGTCAACTGATTGAGCTCTGGACGTTATCCGGTCCCGACGCGACATTCATATCCCGGTACATGGATAATATGGGCTCGTCTTCAAGAAGAACATCCTGATACGCACCAAAACCGCAAAATCCGCTCGATAATGACCGGCCATAGGCGCCAAGCTGACCAATTTCGATATAGTCGCCTTCCGCAACGTCTTCGGGCAGAAAAAACGGTCCTTTCATATAATCGATGGAATCGCAGGTCGGCCCCCAGAGCGAAAACGGATGAAGCGAGCTTTGCCGCGCCGGACCGGGGCCCAAGCGCCGGGCGGGGAAGGTAAAACCGGCATGTGCCGCGTCATAAAGCATGCCAAAGGCGCCGTCGGAAATGAACAATTCTTCATTGCGGCGGGCATCCACCCTCACAATGACCGATTCAGCCTCCGCCACGAGCGCACGTCCCGGTTCGCACATAAGGCGGCATGCACTGCCAAGCGCCATGGACTCGTACTGACGGCCTATGCAATCCATGAAAAGGGCGAGCGAAGACGGCGTGCAGTCGGGATAGCGGGACGGAAATCCGCCACCGATATTGAGCACGTCTATGAGAACGCCGGACCTGACAATGACCTTCTCGGCGGCTGCCATTGCGGTGGTAAAGGCGTCCGGGTTAAGGGCCTGGCTGCCAATGTGGAACGTCAACCCGACTTCATCGGACGCCTGCCGAGCCAGCTTGAGAAGCTCCGCCGCGGCCTCGCCATCGACTCCATATTTGCGGTCGAGCGGTATGCGGCTGAGATGCCCCTCACATGAAAGACGAACAAAAACCCTGAGATCCTGGGCCCGCTTGGTTTCCTTGATCAGCTTTTCGAGTTCTTCTCGTGAATCGACGGCAAAGCTTCGCACTCCGAAATCAAAATAGGCCCGAGCGATCGATTTCCGGGACTTGACGGGGTTCATGTAATGGATGGTGGTGGCGCCAAAGGATGCCGCCTTGTCGATTTCACGAAGCGAGGCAACATCGAACTGCGAAATGCCAGCATCGGTGAGCGATGCCACAAGTTCCGGTGAGCTATTGGCTTTTAAGGCATAGACGACGTCTCCGGGAAAGTTCTCAAGAAACCACCGGGCGGCGCGGGCGCTCGCCTGTGGACGCAATCCGCGTACCGGCCCGTCTGGCTCGAGCGCCAAAACCATTTCATCCGCTGAGTTGAATGTCTGAGGCATATGCGACCCCCGCATTGTTTCCGATCAATATGCGGTTAAATTTACGGTCAACGCGCGATCATCACCGTATTATGCGCATTTTCCAGAACGCGATTGGCGACACTGGTTGCGAAGAGCCGGCGCCAGCCCTGCTTTTTGGTTGGTGCGGAAAGGACAATCACTGAATAATTTTTCCCTTCTTCCACAATTTTCTCGACCGGATCGCCGATGACGACCTTCTCGCCGGAAATTTTAATGCCGACCTCTTCTATCGCCTGTTTCGCCTGTGCAATGGCGCGTTCGGCAGATGCCAGATCATTTTCGTCGCTGGCAACCGAAAACAAATAAACAGGGCACGCACAGCGGCTGGCGATGACCGCGTCGCGCCTCGCCGCATCGATGGACTCGTTGCTTTCCGAAACGCAAACGAGGTGTCCGTGGCTTTCCTCGAGCTCATGAACGATCAGCACCGTGCCGCTATGTTCAAGTGCTATATCTTCTGCCATTTGCGGACTGATAAAACCAAGACCGCTTGCGTCATGACTATCGGCGCGGGCGATAATCGTGATGTCATAATCGCCCATATCGCTTTCATCGAGAATGCCGTGAGTAACCGACGGCGCCACCATCAGTTTTAAAGTGATCGTTCGGCCGCTCTCCGTCGAATAGATGATCATATTATCGCCCAGCGGATCGCCGACGACATCCGTATGCTTGAAATCTTCCTGGGTTTCATCGGAGAGCAGCCCAAGCTCGATGAGCTGGTCGCGGGCATTTTTAAGAACCTTCATGCCTGGCAGCTCAATGCCCCAGTTCAGCAGGTTTTCCCGGGCAACGGAAAATTGCAGCCCCCCCGTTCTGAGCTCCTGATCGATAGGCCGGACATAGAGCAGCGTTAGATTTGCATCTGTGCCGGACCCGAGCCGGATCGCATATCTCAATGCCCGGTCGGATTCGCTCGAGCCGTCGACACAGACCAGAATACTGAAATTTGTTGGCACGGAATCTGTAATGTCCATATGCTCGCCAGGGCTATGTTCAGTGCTGTCGGTCATATTAATTCCCCAGCAGCGGCCAATAGAAATTCGCGACCAGTAACAAAAGGATGGTCGATACAATCACCATTCTGTAACCCACAACAAGGAAATCGGTGGTCTTGAGATAGCCCGATGAGTAGACGATTGTACAGGCTGGCGTTCCAATGACGGTCAGATAGGCAAAGGCCGAAGAAACGGCGGTGACGAAGCCGATGATGATCGGGCTTTCCCCCGCGGCCTTCGCCATATTGAGAGTAATCGGACCGAGGACCGCGACGGCAGCGCCATTCGACATGGTATTGGTCACACCCGTTGTCAGCGTGGATATCGCCGTCATGAGAGGAAGGCCGCTATCGACATTGAACGGCGCAAGCAAATCAAGAAAGCTTTTCGCAACCCAATAGGCGCCGCCCGTATCCTTCATCTGTACGCCGAGCGAGATCGCCGCCGCATAGAGCAGAACCACACCCCAGTTGACGCCCGAATTCACATCTTCCCAACGCACGAGACCGACAACGAGAAAGGCGATGGCGCCGAGCAAGGCCACGGTCCCGAGGCCGATCTGGTCGGAAAAACCCACCCATCCAACAAGAATGAGGGCAAAGAGGGCAAATGTCACCCAGTCCGATGACTGCATGGGCCCCTGATCCTCGATCTGCTTGCGCAATCGTACGACCGAGCGCGACATGTTCGAATATTCGGGTTTAAAGGTCATGAACAGAATGACCGTCACAAACGGGATTTGCAAAAGGAAGACCGGGTAGCAATAAATAATCCAGGTAACGTAGTCGATAAGATATTTCTGCGTCTCAGGATTGCCTGGATCGAAGAAAAACTCTTTCCAGTAACCGATCATGATTGCGTTGCGCGCGCCGCCTGAAGGCGTGCCGATGCCGGCGATCGAACAGCCATATGAAATTGAGAAAAGAAGCACGGCGGCCAGTTTGCGCACCTCGCGCGGGTCATCGGACGTCAACGTAATCAGAGTAATCGCAACCGGCAGCATCATGGCCGCAACCGTATGCTCGCCGATGACGGACGCCAGCAGGCCGCAAACAAGCGTTATGCCCATGCAGACATTTACGGTTTTCGTACCGGTCATGCGGACGATCAGATAGGCGATCCGTGTATCGAGCTTCTGTTTCACGATCGCAACCGCGAGCATCAACGAGCCCATGATGAAAAGAACGGAATCGCTCATCAGACTCTTGGCGACAATTGTGGAGTCCTGACCGAGAAGCAGCACCTGCCCGACAATGATAAGAAGCGCTACGGACGGCAAGGGGATCGGTTCGGTGACAAACAGAATGACCGACATTATCGACATGGTCAGGACGATATATCCCGGCCGTTCAAGGCCCGCGGGCGGATCGAAACTCAGCATCAGGGCGCCGACGGCGAGCGATATAAGAAACCACCTTTTTTCCCAGAGAAAAAACGCAATCCCGCGAAGTGCCGGAGCCCGGGTCAGTCCCCGGCCCGCGCGACCGATCCGTATCGACGGAACGCGCGGTAGTCGAGCAAGACGCGGAAATTGACGCCGTCCCATGGAAATGACAATCCTTGAATGCTTTAAAGAGAGGGCCCAAATTCGCTGAAATAAACGAAAATAGCAAGCCCGCTGATTGTGTTTATATTTCTAGTAGGTTCCCCTACCCCGGGCGTGGACATTCTCTCAACGCCGCGAGGGAACTTAAAAAAAACGGTCGGCAATTTTGCCGACCGTTATTGTCTTTAAATGAGGCCTCTTACCTCACTTCAGTTCTTATTCACCCAGATGATAGACAATACCGAAGGTGACTTCATACTGTTTCATGGCCAGCTCGATCGGATTTGTAGGATTAGCACCCGGGATGCCGAGTTCAAATCCTCTCACAGTATTTTCCGGTACATACAGAGCTGCAAATTCCAGATCCAGACTATCGCTCATCTTGTACGTTCCGCCCGCAGCAATGTGATGCTTGACGATTCCCGGTGCGAGGATATTGAACATCACATCCCGTGGCCCAATCGGATTTTCGCTGTAAGCATAACCGGCACGCAAGGTCAGACCGGGCGCTACATCGCGCGCTTCGATACCAACCTTATAGACATTGATGTCGTCCCAGCCAAATCCAGCACCAGTTGTTTGACCGAGACAGCCTGCAAGGTTTCCAGGACCAGTACAGTTGAAAATATTGGTCGACGGATTGCTGACCGAATTCGTATAGCCATACCAGATCCGCTTGAAATCGGCCATGATTGTTACATTTGGCGTAACGTCCACGGCCAAGCCGATCTGCAAGGATGGTGGAATGTCGAAATCGCCCTGTTCGGCAAAGAGGCCGGCATATTTGTCGAATTCGGACATCCACATCGGCGTCGTGCCGGTAATACCCAGTCTGGCATTCGATGTAACCGCGGCTTCAAGGCCAAAGCGCAAACCAAATCCCCAGGAATCATCCGTGCCTTGATTGGTAACAGCAGATGGGTTCACTGATGGGCCGGGGACTCCTGTAAATGAACCCAAGCCTTTAATATGTATGACCTGCCGCGCCAGAATAGCACCGACACCGACTGAAATACCACTTGTAACCTGTTTAGCCACCGTGGCCTGGATCAGCATTTGTTCGAGATTGACGCCAGATTTGCCGGCACGAAAAACACCATTAGGACCTGGATCAAGATTAACATTACGGTAATCCGTATTCATGCCGCCATTACCGGAAACCGACAAGCCAATGACATCAAAAAGAGGAATGCCCTCCACCCGTTGCGAATAGGCCATGTTCGGTATGACAAAATAATTCGATTTGCTTTTGACCGTGCCTTGCGGGATGAATGTAGGACCAGCTAGGGGAGGACCAGACGTAAACTTGCGCCGGGGAGAGAAGATCGATGCTGAAATCGCCACCTGATCATCCACGTTAACCAGACCGGCG
>CAMYJA010000020.1:0-1596 GCA_947258705.1 uncultured Hyphomicrobiaceae bacterium
ATCTGAAACGCGCCGGCATTTTCGTTGAGGCTGGCGTCGATGGCGCCGCCCAGGCGACCGAGCAGCGCGCCGGGGCCAAAGCTAGCTGCCCGCGGCACCGCCGAAGGGGGAGATGGCCTCGACCACCCAGAGCTTGCCACAGAGAAATTTTTCATGCTGATGTGTTCCATAAAGCATCCCCCTCGATTCGCGAAAGAAGACTTCGCACATCGGGTGCATGACACAAAAACCTACTCCCACTCGATGGTCCCGGGAGGCTTGGACGTAATATCGTAAACGACGCGGTTGATCCCCTTCACCTCATTGATGATCCGGGTTGCCGTTCGCCCCAGAAATTCATGCGTGAAATCGTAATAATCCGCCGTCATGCCGTCGGTCGAATTGACCGCGCGCAGCGCACAGACATGATCATAGGTCCGCGCATCCCCCATCACCCCGACCGTACGCACCGGCAGCAAGACCGCGAATGCCTGCCAGATTTCATCGTAAAGCCCGGCCGCCCTTATCTCCTCGAGATAGATCGCATCCGCCTTGCGCAGTATTTCCACCTTTTCCCGCGTCACCTCTCCCGGCACCCGGATGGCCAGCCCCGGCCCGGGGAACGGATGCCGCCCGACGAAGATTTCCGACAGGCCCAGCTCGCGCCCTAAAATGCGCACCTCGTCCTTGAAGAGCTCGCGCAGGGGCTCAACGAGTTGCATATTCATCCGCTCCGGCAGACCGCCCACATTGTGGTGCGATTTGATCGTCACCGACGGCCCGCCGGTAAAGGACACGCTCTCGATCACATCGGGGTAGAGCGTCCCCTGGGCGAGAAACTGCGCGCCGCCGAGCTTGTTGGCCTCCTCTTCGAACACATCGATAAAAAGCCCGCCGATCGTTTTTCGCTTCGCCTCCGGATCGTCCATCCCCTCCAGAGCGCTTAAAAACCGCTCTCCCGCGTCTACATGGACAAGCGGAATGTTATAGGCACCGCGAAAGAGGCTGACCACTTCCTCGCCTTCATTCTGGCGCATCAGCCCGTGATCGACGAAAATACAGGTCAGCTGATCGCCGATGGCTTCATGGATGAGCACTGCCGCCACGGCCGAGTCGACGCCGCCCGAAAGACCGCACACGACCCGCTCCGTACCCACCTGCTTGCGGATTTTCTCGATCTCCGTCTCGCGGAACGCCGCCATGGTCCAATCGCCGGAGCAGCCGGAAATATTACGCACGAAATTTCTGATCAGCGCCGCCCCCTGCGGCGTGTGAACGACTTCGGGATGAAACTGCAATCCGTAAAAATTCGCCTCGTCATTGGCGATGGCCGCAAATGGCGCGTTCTCCGACATCGCCACCACGCGGAAACCGTCGGGCAACGACGCCACCCGGTCGCCATGGCTCATCCATACCTGATGGCGCTCACCCTTGGACCAGACACCCTCGAACAGCCGCGTGTCTTCCTTGATTTCGATATGCGCCCGGCCAAACTCCCGTTCGGTCGCCATTTCCACCTTGCCGCCGAGCTGCGCCACCATGGTCTGTTCGCCGTAACAGATCCCAAGCACCGGCAGGCCGAGATCGAACAGATTGTCCGGCGCCCGCGGCGTATCC
>CAMYJA010000020.1:1626-33536 GCA_947258705.1 uncultured Hyphomicrobiaceae bacterium
CGCACCCGGCGCGCAATGAGCTGGGTGACCTGGCTGCCGAAATCGATGATGAGAATATTTTCGTTCATGATGATGCCGGGTTAGGACAGAATAACGGATTTGACAAAGAAAACCTTTCCCAATCACCCAAATCCCCGTGGAAAGAATGGGCTTTGGTAATATTTTTCCATGTTTCACATACGGAATTAGCCGTGAGGCAAACCGCGCCTGTCAACCGGCACCGACCGTGCCGCATGAGTATCTCGGTTCAGCCGGGCAAAAACCTCAGCAGTCAATATCGGCACTTAGTGCCGCCCCCGCGGAGGCCCCGCGCCTTAGGCGCGGATATGGCCGTGAGCGACAAAAACCATGAGGCAAAACAGCATAGCCGTCTCAAACTGAGTAATATAAATTTCATCCCTCGCGCGCCAATATGGCGAGAAAAAAACCGTCCGTATCCGTCGATGCCGGCGTCAGCGTCACCGAGCACCCATCGGCGGACCAGGGCTTGAGGTCGCTCGCGCCGAACTTCTCCTCCCATACCTCGCCAACGGATATCAGGCTAAAATCCGCCGAGGCATCGAGGAAGTTCGCGATCTGCGCCTCGTTTTCCTGAGCCAGAACCGAGCACGTGATGTAACAAAGATATCCGCCGGGCCTCACAAACCGTGAGGCGCCGTTGAGAATCTCGGCCTGCTCCGCGATCCGCGCCATCATGGCCGCCTCCGTCAGCCGCCATTTGGCGTCCGGCCGACGGCGCCATACGCCCGATCCCGTGCAGGGCGCATCGATCACCACCCGGTCCATCCGCCCCATGAGATCGTCAAGCTGCGCCGCCCCCTTCCCCGTCCCCGGTGCATGGACCTGAACATTGCGCGCACCCGCCCGCTTCAGCCTTTGATAAATCGGCGCCAGGCGGTTTTGATCCGCATCATAAGCATGGATCTGCCCCTTGTTTTCCATCATGCTCGAAAGCGCCAATGTCTTGCCGCCCGCCCCTGCGCAGTAATCCAGAACCTGTTCGCCGGGTTTCGCATCGATCAACAGGGAGACGACCTGGCTGCCTTCGTCCTGTACCTCGAAATGCCCGCGCTGAAATCCCGCCTCCGCCTGAACGTTCGGGCTCCGCTGCGCCCCCTTTGTCGGCCCGATCCTTACCCCCGTCGGCGCCAGGGCGCAGGCCCGCGCATCAAACCGCTTGAGCGCCTTCAAGACCTTGTCGCGCTGCGATTTGAGCCCGTTGACACGCAGGTCCAAGGCTGGACGCCGGCTCAGCCCGCGCCCTTCCGCGATTGCCTGATCGTCGAAATTATCCTCGAACGCGGGGAACAGCCATTCCGGCACATCGGCCTGCACCCAGGCGGGCGCCTTGGTAAAATCGGAATTGTTCAGGCCCCTGATTTCGTCGTCTGTCAGCGGCGGCGGGGCGAATTTGTCGTCCACGAACCACGCGCCGAGACCGTCCACCGTCTCGCCCCAGCCAAATCGCACCGCGCCCAGTGCCAGGTTTCGGGCGCTGTCGCCATCCATGGCCCAGGCAATGAGGGCGCGCTGCCTCAATGCGTCATAGACGAGATTGCCGATGGCCGACCGGTCGCCGGAGCCGGCAAATCTGTGCGCCCGGCCCCAGTCCTGCAAGGCCGCCCCTGCCGGCCGGTGACGGTCGAGAATTTCGTTGAGAACTTCAATCGCGCCCTGAAGCCGGCCGCCCGGACGCATGGGCTAACGTGCTCCGGAGAGGATCTGCACGAACAACACCAGCCACATGGCAAACAGAACGCCGCACCCGATAAAAAATACATTGGCGCGCTTGGGAACATGATTGCTCGTGACATGAACATAGGAATGGACGAGCCGCGTCGCCACGAAACCCCATGCCAGTGCCAAAAGGATGCCGCTCACGCTGCCACTGACATAGGCAAAAACACAGGCTGTGTAAAACAGCACGGGAAGCTGGAACTGATTGTGGTAATTATTGGCGACCTGGGTGATATCGGTCGGCCAGTTCGGCTCGCCAAGGGCGATGTCGCGTATCTTCACCTCGCCCTTTTTGACGGCACTAACGCGTTTGACACCCATCAGGGTCATGACGAGAAAGGTCAGCATGACCTGTGCGAAAACCGGGTAGAAAATATTCAATGCGTTCATATCGCTCTCCCGTCGAATTCGCCGATCGAAAACAGCCCATTAGCCATTGTTGGGATAATTCGGACTTTCCCGCGTAATGGTCACGTCATGTGCATGGCTTTCACGCAGGGAGGCCGTTGAAATTCTGACAAACTCAGCTTTCGCCTGAAACTCTTCAATGGTCCGCGCGCCTGTATAGCCCATCGCGGCGCGCAATCCCCCGACCATCTGATGCAGCACGCTCCCGAGCGGCCCCTTGTAAGGCACCTGCCCCTCGATGCCTTCAGGCACCAGTTTCAGGCTGTCGGTCACCTCCGACTGGAAATAACGGTCCGCCGACCCGCGCGCCATGGCGCCGACCGATCCCATGCCGCGATAGGATTTGTAGGACCGCCCCTGGTAGAGATAGACCTCGCCCGGACTTTCCTCCGTGCCCGCGAAAAGCGATCCGATCATTACGCAATCGGCCCCCGCTGCCAGCGCTTTCGCGACATCGCCCGAATATTTGATGCCGCCATCCGCGATAACCGGAACGTTCTGCGCCGAAGCCGCCTCGACCGCATCCATGATCGCCGTCAGCTGCGGTACGCCCACGCCCGCGACAATCCTGGTTGTGCATATGGAACCCGGGCCGATGCCCACCTTGACCGCGTCGGCGCCTGCGTCAATCAGCGCCTTCGTCGCATCCCCGGTCGCGACGTTCCCGGCCACGACCTGCGTTTGATTGGAAAGCTTCTTGATCCTGCTGACCGCATCGAGGACCCGCTTTGAATGCCCATGCGCCGTATCCACCACGATCAAATCGACCCCCGCGTCGATCAGGCGTTCGGAGCGTTCATAGCCGTCTTCGCCCACCGTCGTCGCGGCGGCAACCCGCAAACGCCCCTGGTCGTCCTTGCAGGCATCGGGGTGCAGCTTGGCTTTTTCGATATCCTTGACCGTCACCAGCCCGACACAGTGATAATCCTCGTCCACCACGATCAGCTTCTCGATGCGGTATTGATGCAGGAGCTGCTTGGCCTGGCTCATTTCGACGCTGTCGGTGACGGTGACCAGGCTTTCCTTGGTCATGAAATCTGACACCGGCTTGGAGCGGTCGCTTGCGAAACGCACGTCGCGGTTGGTCAATATCCCCACCAGCTTGCCATCGCGCCCGCCATTTCCGGAGGGCTCGACCACGGGAATGCCGGAAATCTTGTGATGACGCATCAGCTCGAGCGCGTCTTCCAGTTTGGCCGTTGGATGAATGGTCACGGGATTGACCACCATGCCGGATTCGAATTTCTTGACCCTGATAACCTCGTCTGCCTGTGCTTCGGACGACATGTTACGGTGCAGCACGCCGATCCCGCCCGCCTGGGCCATCGCGATCGCCAGATCGGCTTCCGTAACCGTGTCCATTGCGGCCGATAAAATCGGAATATTGACCGAAATCGAGCGAGTAACCCGTGATGTGGTTACGGCATCGCCGGGCAGCACTTCCGACGCTCCCGGCCGCAGCAACACGTCGTCGAATGTCAATGCGTGTGGAGAATCAACAAGATTCTTCCCAATGGCCATGGATCCACTCCTCTCAAGAACCTTGTCTCTCATCGCTCATCGGTCAAGGAATCGATGCTGTAGCGCCTCGGTGGCGGTCATTTGCAATGAAATATCGGTTCGAATCAAAAAATTTCGCTTTTCG
The DNA here is from genome assembly GCA_947258705.1 of uncultured Hyphomicrobiaceae bacterium. GTDB lineage: Bacteria > Pseudomonadota > Alphaproteobacteria > Rhizobiales > CAMYJA01 > CAMYJA01. Next base: position 5,417 of record CAMYJA010000020.1, read on the forward strand.
TTCACGCTTTCTAACACCTGAACCATGGCAAGTGAAGCGGGGCTGTTCGTGACCACCTGTGAGGCAAAGGCAATACGTGCCGGGACCTGATACGGATTTCAGTCTTTTGCCCTGAACCCGGTGGCCAGGACATAAAGCTCGGCCGAATCCGACCGGCTGGCGCCCGGCTTAACATGGCGCACAGTCCTGTAATTCTTCTTCATGCTCTCGAGCAGCGATCCCTCCGTGCCGCCGCGCAGAACCTTGGCGAGAAAAAAGCCGCCCTCCACCAGAACCTCGCTGGCGAATTCAAGCGCCGCCTCGCACAAACCCATGATGCGCAGATGATCCGTCTGCCGATGCCCCGTCGCTGGTGCTGCCATATCCGAAATAACCGCGTCCGCCCGATGCGACCCGAGCGCCGAGATTATTTTTTCCGGAGCGTCCTCATCCATAAAATCGAGCTTGATGAAATCAACGCCGCCGATGGGTTCCATATCAGCGATATCGACGGCAATCACCTGCCCGGCCGGGCCCGAACCCGTCCGCACCCTTTCCAGCGCGACCTGCGACCAGCCGCCCGGCGCCGCCCCCAGATCAATCACGCGCATCCCCGGCTTGAAAAGTTGATATTTCTTGTCGAGTTGCTCGAGCTTCAGCGCCGCGCGCGACCTCAGTCCGCGCCGTTTGGCCTCCGCCACATATGGATCGTTGAGCTGGCGTTGCAGCCACTGCGTCGAGGATGTCGTGCGCCCACGCGCCGTCTTCACCCTGACTTTGAGATTGCGCCGGCCGCCCTGCGAGGAGGATTTGCCCTTGCCCATCAAACAGTCCCCGGGCGAAACCGGATGAGGCCGGCCTGCGAGGTCATAGCGCTACGCCCCCACTCTGGTCTTCGACAATGAGCCCCGCCAGCAAGCCCTCGCGCAATCCGCGGTCCGCGACCCGCAGCCGCTCGCATGGCCACATTTTCATCATCGCCTCCAATATGGCGCAACCTGCGAGGACAAGGTCCGCCCGCTCCTCCCCGATGCATGGCTGCCGGACCCGCTCGTCATAAGACATCAATGACAAGTCCCGCGACACATTGCGCACATCGTCCGCGCCCATCCAGAGCCCGTCCACGCGATGGCGCTGATAATTGTCGAGACACAGATGCACGCCCGCCACTGTCGTCACAGTGCCGGATGTCCCCAGCATGTGCGCATCCATGCCCTGAATGGCCTCGCTGATATTATTGGCTTCCTCAAAGGGCCTGAGGGCGTCCTCCACATATTCCACCATGGCGTCGTAAACGTCACCGTTTACGACACGGCCACCGAATTTCTCGGCCAGCGAAACCACCCCAATCGGCAGCGACGTCCACGCCCTGATGTATTTTTGCGCCTCGATCCGGTCGTCGATGGTGCGGCGCCATCGCCCCTTGGCATTTCTGAGATCAAGCCAGATGAGCTCGGACGATCCGCCGCCGATATCAAAAACAAATGCCCCGCTGGCGCTCCGGTCGATAAGCGATGCGCATCCCGAAACCGCCAGACGCGCCTCCGTCTCCCGGCTGATGACCTCCAGGTCGAGGCCGGTCTCCATCTTGACCCTTTCAATGAAATCCGAGCTGTTCGTCGCCACCCGGCAGGCTTCCGTTGCAATCAGCCGCGAGCGGGCGACATTGTGATGGTCCATCTTTTCCGAGCAGATCTTCAGCGCTTCGATCGTGCGCGCCATCGCCTCCTCCGACAGCACGCCCTGGGCGCTCATCCCCTCGCCCAGGCGGATGATCCGCGAGAAAGCGCCGATGACGCGAAAACTGCGCCTGGTCGGATGCGCCACCAGCAACCGGCAATTGTTGGTTCCGAGATCGAGCGCCCCGTACACGAGTTGGGTGCGGTCCTGTTTTGGCCGGTACCGGTTGCCCCGTGACTGGCACTTGTTCCCGTGTGTGGTTTTTTCACATTGGTTGGTGGGCTGGATTGCCGCATCATGACCGGACGAACATGGCCTCCCTGAGACACCGCGTCCGGCTTTATCGCTATGCGTCTCTGCCGAGGTCTGGTTTGGTTGAGATTTGGATTCCGCGCCCTGATCTTCCTGAGAAGCCTGATCTTCCTGAGAAGCCTGATCTTCCTGAGAAGCCTGATCTTCCTGAGAAGAATGGCGTGGATCATCGTCCGGCCCTTGCAATTTTTCCATCCCAGCGCCTGGCACATGGCTTGCCGGTCTTCATCGGCGCGATCGAAACGCACGAACACGTTCCGGCCAAACTTCAAGCGTCTTGCTGGTGTCAATCTTGCCACCACTTTATCAAAAACATGACTGCCGTAAAGGTGGACGTGAAATATTTTTCAAACCACGCCGGCCCCGGGCAACGCCGGCACTTGAACAATGTCGGAAGCCTTGTTAGATAGCGCTAACGGCTGCACCCGATCTGCTGGGGAATAGTTTAATGGTAGAACAACGGACTCTGACTCCGTCGGTCCTGGTTCGAGTCCAGGTTCCCCAGCCAGTCCTCCCGGGCCGCGCTCATCAGGCCGCCACCACATAGATAAGCGCAACTGCCGGATGGGCGTCCGCACCATGTCGCCGCCCGACCTCCCCGTCAATCCGGCCTCGCCATCAGTGCGTAAATGGCCGTAATTCGAATTCTTGTCGCCCCGCCCGCAAAATGTTACCCCTATGCATGCCCCTGATTAATGTTTAAGCAAAATCGGCTTAGCAATTCAAAACAACTCGTTTAAATATTATGGTTGCCTGGCAACCTGCTAGGAAAGGAACCGCACTGGGGAGGACTTCGCACAAGCTGGCGATTGACGGTGGTGAAAGGGCCTGTCCGGGCCCTCTCCCCGCATGGCCGTGCTATGCGGATGACGAGATCGAGGCCGTTGCCGACATTCTCCGCTCCGGCAAGGTCAATCAATGGACCGGGGACAGGGTTACCTCGTTCGAAACGGCTTTCGCGCGGACCTTCGGCCAGCCCCACGCCGTGGCGGTCGCCAATGGCACTCTGGCGCTCGAACTTGCGCTGACTGCGGCGGGCATCGGCCCGGGCGATGAAGTCATCGTTTCGCCGCGCAGTTTCATCGCGTCAGCAAGCTGTGTCCTCACACGCGGCGCCACACCGGTTTTTGCGGATGTGGATATGAATACGCAGAATATTACGGCAAGTACCATCGAAGCCGTGGCCAGTCCGCGAACCCGCGCCATCATTCCGGTTCACCTCAACGGCCATCCCTGCGACATGCCCGCTATCATGGCTCTTGCGGACCGTCTCTCCTGTTATGTCATTGAGGATTGCGCGCAGGCGCATGGCGCGAAAATAGACGGCTCCCCTGTCGGCTCGTTCGGCCATGCCGCGGCCTTTTCCTTTTGTCAGGACAAAATCATGTCCACCGGCGGCGAAGGCGGCATGGTGCTCTTCCGCGACAAGGAGGATTACCGCCGTGCCTGGTCTCACAAGGATCACGGCAAGTCATATGATGCCGTCTTTCATGGCCAACACGCGCCCGGTTTCCGCTGGCTCCATGAAATGGTCGGCAGCAATTGGCGAATGACGGAAATGCAGGCCGCAATTGGTCTGAAACAACTTGAAAAATTGCCCGAATGGCACACCAAAAGGCAATCCGTGGCGATCAGATTTGCGCAATGTCTGGCGCCGTTCGACGCCGTTGATATTCCCCAGACCGATACAAACATCGAACATGCCTGGTATCGTTTCAGCTTCAAGATCGAAGAAGAACGTCTCAAGCCCGAGTGGGATCACATCTATTTGATGGCCGCCATCAACGCAGAGGGTGTTTCCTGCCTGGAGGTGTGCCCGGAAATATACCGCGAAAAAACATTTTCCCATTGCGACATACCGGAGCCGGATTGCCCCAATGCCGCGGCACTCGGCAAGCAGGTCCTCCAGCTTCAGGTACATCCGATGCTGGATGAAAAAGCACTCGATAACATCTGCCGGGCTCTCACCAAGGTGCTCGAACAGGCATTGTAGCCAGACCCGTGGTGTCGAATACGAATATGACCGGATCCCTGACCAGAGAACAGAACGAAATACGCGAAGCGGTCCTCTCTCTTGGCCGCACCTTCGATGACGATTACTGGCTCGAACATGACCGAACGGGCGAGTTTCCCGGAGAATTGTTTGACGCCATGGCCCGCAATGGCTGGCTCGGCATCGCCATCCCGGAAGAATATGGCGGTTCCGGTCTGGGCATAGCGGAAGCGGCGGTCATGATGCAGGCGCTTGCCGAAAGCGGCGGCGGCGCCAGCGCGGCATCGGCCATTCACATGAACATATTCGGTCTCAACCCGGTCGTGGTTTACGGCACCGACGCCCAGAAAAAGCGCATGCTTCCCCCTCTGGTGCGCGGCGAACAAAAAGCCTGCTTCGGCGTCACGGAACCAACCACCGGGCTGGATACCACCAATCTCAAAACACGCGCCGAACGCAAGGGCGACAAATATATTGTTCACGGTCAGAAGGTATGGATTTCCACCGCGCAAATTGCCGAAAAAATCCTGCTTCTGGCGCGAACCACGCCGCGTGAAGACATCGAGAATCCAACCGAAGGCCTGAGCCTCTTTTACACCGACCTCGACCGCGACTATGTCGATATACGCGAAATCGAAAAGATGGGACGCAAGGCGGTGGATTCGAATGAGCTTTTTTTCGACGGTCTGCCGGTTCCCGAAGACGATCTCATCGGCGAAGAGGGCCAGGGCTTCCGCCAAATCCTGCACGGTCTCAATCCCGAGCGGATTCTTATCGCCGCGGAAGCCGTCGGCATTGGCCGTGCGGCGCTCCGCCGGGCCGCCGATTATGCCCGGGAACGTATAGTCTTCGACCGGCCGATCGGAATGAACCAAGGCGTGCAGTTCCCGCTCGCCAAAAGCTGGGCCGAACTGGAGTCCGCCCATCTGATGGCCCTTCATGCCGCCGCCCTCTACGACAATGGCGAGCCCTGCGGCGTCGAGGCAAACAGCGCCAAATATCTGGCCGGCGAAGCCGCGGTGCGGGCCTGCGAAAATGCGGTGCTCACTCATGGCGGTTTCGGCTATTCAAGGGAATATCATGTCGAGCGGCTGTTGCGCGAGGCGATGCTCTTCAAGATCATCCCTGTCACCCCGCAGCTGATGCTGTCCTACATTGCCGAAAAAGCACTCGACCTTCCTAAATCATATTGATAACCGCAGCGCCTCGGTTGCATCTGCATGTTCCTTCTGGTGGAAGAACGGCAGAAAGAGAGAGACGGAGTAAGGGAGAAAGAGAGAGGGAGTAAGGGGGTAAGGGAGAAAGAGAGAGCGGCCGGATCGTTGTGATAGTACGCCCGAAAAGTCACTCCGAACGCACCTTGAGCAACCCCCTGCTGTTCAGCTTCGCGATAATATCGTCGACGAGCTGTTCGACGCTGTCCTGACCGCCATCAACGACGATGTCGGCAGCTTCGGGCGGCTCATATGCGGAATCGATACCGGTAAAATTGGCCACCTGCCCCGCCCGCGCCTTCTTGTACAGCCCCTTCGGGTCCCGCGCCTCGCATATTTCGAGAGGCGTTTTAACGAAAACCTCGATAAATTCTCCCTCCCTGAAGAGGCCGCGCGCCATTCGGCGTTCGGAGCGGAACGGTGAAATAAAAGCGGTCATCACGATAAGGCCAGCATCGACCATAAGTTTCGCGACCTCGCCGATGCGCCGGATATTTTCGACCCGGTCCGCATCCTTGAATCCGAGATCGCGATTGAGGCCATGGCGCACATTGTCGCCATCCAGAATATAGGTATGCCGCCCCATCCCGTGCAGGCGCATCTCAACCGCGTTTGCAATGGTCGACTTGCCCGAACCGGACAGTCCGGTAAACCAGATGCAGCACGGCATTTGACTTTTCGCAGCCGCCCTGGCCGGTGCATCGAGCTCGATCGCCTGTCGGTGAATATTGGTCGCCCGCCTGAGCCCGAAACGTACCAGCCCGAAACCGGCATCGGCACCCGTCATCTTGTCCTTCAGAACGAAAAACCCGCTTGCAGGATTTCGCTCATAGGCGTCGAACGCCAATTCGTCGGCAAACGACATGTTCACCTGCCCAAGCTCGCCCTTGTGCAGGCGCCGGGCGGCAATCTGTTGCAGATTGTCGTAGGATTCCTTGAATTTGAGGTCCGTGATGGCAGCGGTCGTACTCTGTCCCGCTAGCTCAATCAGATATGGCCGGCCTGGCAGCATCGGCGCCATGTCCGACCACAGGAGAAGGGCCGAGACCTGATCGGCCAGTTCCGGACGTCCGTCTGCGGCCGCAACGACCTGCCCCTCCGCAACATCAACATCCCCGTCGAGCGAGAGCGATATCTCGGTATCGCCCCTTTCCGCCCGTTCATGCGGCACCCCGTCAATCTCGACCGCCAGAACGTCGGTCGTTCCGGATGACGGCAGCGCCACCACACGATCCCCGGGCGTAACAACGCCGCCCAGAACGGTCCCGCTGACACGGGTATTTTCCCCGCGCACGACCTCATCAACAGCCAAGCGGAAATCGGATGCCGTCAATTGCGCGAGCTCATTCGCAGCGTTTTCGAAAAACCGCGCCGCCGAAAAAACCGGCGGTTCAACGCCGTCCCTGTCCCCTGACACGGCCTCCTTGAAGGGCACGAGCGGCAGGATTTCAAATTCAGCCAGACCGGCCAGGACGGCGTGGGCGCGAAAATCATCGGCAATCTCGTCAAACCGGATCTTGCTCAAATAGGCGCTGTCCCCTGCCACAATCGCGATTAGCGGTTCGATGCCCATATGGTTGAATACCACGCTCTGCATGCGGATGACATGATCGACGCCACGTTTGATATCGATCAGGATAATGCCGGCATTGGCGCATGAGGCGATCAGGCAATGCGCTGGATTTAAGCCTTCCTCGGCCGGTAAGAGTGCGATGGAACCTGGATGATCCGCGCTCGGCGACGCGATGTGCGTCACGCCGTCTCCTGACACCGTTGGATTTTTCTCGCCGCCAAGCGCCCGTGTGAGCGCGTCCCGGATGGGCCCTTGATGCCCCCAGGCGACGATCTTCGGGCTGCCCGCCTTCCCGGCTGCGGCATCTTCGCTTACATCCCGCATGTCGGCAGGTGCATATTTGGGGTCGATCTTTTTCATGGCATCCAAAACTATACCAACACGGGGATACGTCCAACAGCGATCCACAGCCCGAATTACTTGCCGGTGCGAACATCATGCCGGGTCCGTCCGGAAACGGCGGGCAAGACCGGTTGTACTAGATTAAGAGCTGTGCTGCCGCAAGTGGTCAAATTTTGGGCTAATCAGAAAAAGACCACCGGACCCGAAAATTGCGCGGATTTGAGCAATCCGTCAGGGGGGATCAAACCGCCACCATGTGCCGGATGGAGCAAGAACGCTGCTCTGGCGTTCTGGCGGGCGTCACACCGGCACGCTCTATTCGGCGGCCACAACCGTCTTTTCTTCCACCAGCCCGAGCCGTTCCCCCTGATAGGTGTCCTTGCGCAGCGGCATCCACCACCAGCGGTTTTCGAGATACCACTGCACGGTCTTGACAAGGCCGCTTTCAAAATTCTCCTGCGCCGTCCAGCCGAGTTCACGCTCGATCTTGCCTGCGTCGATGGCATATCTTTGATCGTGCCCGGGACGGTCGGCAACAAATTGAATGAGCGCGCGCCTCTTCCCCTCGACCGGCGCCACATCGTCGAGTATGTCGCAAACCTGTTCCACAACCTGCAGATTAGTCCGCTCGTTGCGCCCGCCAACATTGTATTTTTCGCCCGGCACACCCTTGGTGAGAATGAGCATGAGCGCCCGCGCATGATCGTCGACATAAAGCCAGTCTCGGACGTTCGAGCCGTCGCCATATACCGGTAGCGGCTTTCCTTCGAGAGCATTCAGCATAATCAGGGGAATAAGCTTCTCGGGAAATTGATAAGGGCCGTAATTGTTCGAGCAATTCGAGATAACAACCGGCATGCCGTATGTTTCATGCCAGGCATTTGCCAGATGATCCGACGCCGCCTTGCTCGCGGAATAGGGCGATGAAGGATCATAGGCCGTTGTCTCGGCAAACAACCCTTCCGCTCCGAGCGATCCGTAAACCTCGTCGGTCGATACCTGAAGAAAGCGAAAATCGCTCTTTCGCCGCGCATCCATCTGCTGCCAATAGTCGCGTGCGGCTTCGAGCAGGGAAAACGTACCGACGATATTGGTTTGAATGAATGCGTCGGATTTGGATATCGAGCGATCCACATGGCTCTCCGCCGCGAGATGCATAACCCCATCCGGCCGTTCCGACATCATCAAATCCGTCATGGCGCCTCTGTCGCAAACATCTGCCTTGACGAAACGGTAGCGCGGTGAATTCTCAATCCCCTTCAACGAAGTAAGCGAGGCCGCATAGGTGAGCTTGTCCACATTGACGACTTCGCCGCCCAAATGATCGACGATATGGCGGCAGACCGCCGAACCGATAAAGCCCGCACCACCCGTTACCAGAACTTTCACACGCATATCCTCCACATCACTCGCCGGAACATAGTCTCAATTTCCAGCTCATATCTAAGGGACAGTCATTAATTTCTTTCTAACGATGATGCATTTAGATGGGCATTGAGATGATGCTTGGAGATGGGCTTTTAGATGAGCATTGAGATGCTGCGTTCTAATGAACGGCGCGCACCCGGCGCCATATTCATCATTGGCCTTACTAAATTTGGTGCCAATAAAAAGCATCAAACTGAACCCATAAAAAGATCCTGACATTAACCAGAATTTATTTTCTTGGACCTATCATGACCGCTCATCCAAGGCAGAGGGTTGCATGCGTATGTTTGGTAATGGTTTGGCGGCTGCCAACTCAGATTCGCTTCTGAAGGAATATTCCAGGACACTGGGCCAGTCGATGCTGCGGCGTCGTGCCAATCTGGCGGAGCGCACTTCGCGTATCGAGGCGGAACGCCTCAGTCAGATCAAATCCGATTTCATCGCCAATATGAGCCATGAACTCCGCACGCCGCTAAATTCCATTATCGGATTTTCGGAACTCATCAAGGAACTGAAAAGCCGCAACCTTACGGAGGATCAGATCTCCGAATATGCCGATCTTATCCTCAGTTCGGCCGGCCATCTTCTGACGGTCATAAATGACATTCTGGATATTTCAAAAATCCAGAGTGGCAGGCTCAACGTTAACAAGTCGCGGATCGACCTGGCGGAGTACTTGGCGGAAATTGTCGCAGGCCTGCAAATCAAGGCGCAAAAAAACAAACTCAAGATGATCCATCGCATCGATCCGGCCATCGGCGAAATCTGCACCGACCGGGTGAAGTTTCGTCAGGTCCTGATCAACATTCTCGATAATGCGATTAAATACACAAGGCCTTCTGGATCGGTCAATCTCGACTGCGCGCCCTACAGTGAAACCGAATTCAAAATCAGCGTGTTCGATACCGGCATCGGCATGAGCCGGGAGGAAATTGAACGCGCACTCATCCCCTTTTCTCAAATCGATTCAAGCCTCACCCGCCAGACAGAAGGGACGGGACTGGGGCTTTCCATCGCCGATTCCCTGGTGCAATTGCTCCAAGGTTCGATGGAGATAACGAGCGCGCAAAATGTCGGTACCGAAATATCGCTGATTTTTCCATACGACATTGACGAAGAGACGGTTGCCGACCGAACGAGCTAGTCGATACGGCCGCAAGACGAAACAGCATATCAATCCGATTAAACAGAAAAATCCATACATCATGACTATAGCTAATAATTTTTCCCTGATCGCCGATGTCGAAATGACCTCAATCGGTCGTATTGTTTCAGTTACCGGCTCAAAGGCTGTCGTGCTTCTCGATCACCAAAAATACAGGGATCCGGAATACGCCGAATACCGGCCTGAAATGGGTACATTGATCGCCATTGAAAGCGAAACGACGATCTCCCTCGGTGTCGTTACCGCCCTGAGCGTGCCGATGCCCGGGCAGTCGGAAGACGATCCGGAGGTCTGGATTGCTGAATTGGGCCTTGTCGGCGAGCTGCGCAAGGAAGACGGCCAGATCGTCGGCTCCTTCAGTCGCGGCATCTCGAGCTATCCGGCCCTTGGCGATCCGGTCCGTGTCGCCAACCATCAGGAATTGAAAAGCTCTTTCTGCGATCCGACAAAAAGCGCGGTCACGGTCGGCACGTTGCGCCAGGATGAAAGCATACCTGCGACCATCAAGACCGACGATCTTCTCGGCAAGCATTTCGCCATTCTCGGAACGACCGGCACCGGCAAGTCATGCACGACGGCGCTCATTTTGCGCGCGATCATCGAGGAAAATCCGGCCGGCCACATCGTGCTCCTCGATCCGCACAATGAATATTCGACAGCCTTCAAGGAATGGGCCGAAGTCATAACGCCTCACAATCTGCAACTGCCTTACTGGCTTTTGAATTTTGAGGAAATCGCCGAGGTTCTGATCGGCAACAATGAAAAATACAAAGTTGAGACGGAGCTCCTCCAGGAACTCATACCAATGGCGAAAAAACGTTATGGCGTGAACCGCAAAAGTGGCGTCTCAGCGCTGAAAAAAAACGCGAACGACTCGGGTAAATACACCGTCGACACGCCCGTCCCCTATCTGATTTCCGACGTGGTCGCCATGATCGACGAGCGCATGGGACTGCTCGAGAACAAAAAAGACCTGTCACCCTACAGGCACTTGAGAACGAAAATTGAAACCGTTATCTACGATGCCCGCTATGCCTTCATGTTCGGCAATCTGACTGTCAACGACAACATGGCGGATGTGCTCGGACGCCTGTTCCGGGTACCCGTAAACGGCAAGCCGATCTCAATTCTCGAGCTGACCGGCCTGCCGACCGATGTGGTGGCCGTCGTCGTATCCGTGATCTGCCGCTTGACCTTCGATTTCGCCCTCTGGTCCCGCGGCACAATTCCGGTGACGCTGGTTTGCGAAGAGGCGCATCGATACGTTCCGCAGAATTCGAACAACGCTTTTGGTCCGGCACGGCGCGCCATTGCCAAAATCGCCAAAGAGGGACGCAAATATGGCGCCTCCCTTTGCGTCGTCACACAGCGGCCGGCCGAAATCGATTCGACCATTCTCTCCCAGTGCAACACCGTCTTCGCCCTGCGCATGGCCAATGACCGGGACCAGGAAATCGTCCAGTCCGCAATCGCCGACACCGGCAGTGGACTTCTCGAATTCCTCCCTGCCCTTGGCGCCCGCGAAGCCATCGCCTTCGGTGATGGCGTCACGCTTCCCGTGCGCATTAAATTCAACAAGCTGGATCAATCCTGCCTGCCGCGGTCATCTACCGCCGAATTCTCCGAAAAATGGCAGACCGCTGTCGACGATCCGGATTTCCTCCCTACCCTTGTCGAACGCTGGCGTACATCAGGTGCCGTTGATTTGGATGAGAGTACCGTACCGCAGGCTCCTCTTCCGACCCCGGAAGTGCAGACGGCTGGCGCGGCGCCAGACGCCCTCACCGGCGCTCAGGATACCCCCGAGGCTTTCCATGAACGCCGCTCCGTTCGCAGACAGCCCGTTGACCGGGCCGTTGCCGGCACGCCGCAACCGTCACTGCGCAAGCCGGTGCCGGATCATGCCGTTACGGGGCAGCCGCCCGTCGCGCAAGGTGAGGCGCCGCCTCCGCCGCTGCGCCGTCCGAATGCCGAAACACCCGAGGCCGCGCCGTCACAGACGCCTTCCAGCCAGCTTCGCAAACCTCAGCCTGAGGCCGGAGAGCAACCGAACTCGACCCTGCGCAGGCGCGCGATGGATTTCGCCACGAAACCTGAAAAGCCGGTTTTCAAATAGGCGGTCTGCGGGCGGCTCCCTCGCCTGAATTTTTGATGACGGGGATGATATCAACCTGACGGGACCGGCCTCTAAAAGCCGCTGTCCGCCAGGTCGTCCAGGGGCCCGTATTGCCGGTCCTTCTCCGAGAGAATAACCTCGTCCTCTCCGACCGGCCAGTCGATCGCAAGCGCCGGATCGTTCCAGGCAATGCCGGATTCGTGCTCCGGCGCATAAACATCCGAGACCTTGTACTGAACTTCCGTATCCGCCTCCAGCGTCACGAAACCATGGGCAAAACCCTTCGGCACAAACATCTGAGTCCAGTTCTCGGCACTCAGCACCGCCGAGACATGGCGCCCGTAACTGTCCGATGTGCGTCTGATATCGACCGCAACATCAAGCACCGCCCCCCGTGTCACCCGCACCAGCTTGTCCTGGGCAAAGGGCGGTTTTTGAAAATGAAGTCCGCGCAGCACGCCTTTTTGGCGCGAAAGCGAATGATTGTCCTGAACGAATTCGACATCGATCCCGGAGGCGCGCAGCTTTTCGCGGCTATAGGTCTCCGAAAAAAAGCCCCGTGCATCGCCCATGCGTTCGGGCGTGATAATCAGAACATCGCGAATGGCGAGCTTTTCTATTTTCATTGCAACCCCCGCATGCGCAAACTTTCTCCGACCTCTGCCCTGGCCCCGGCCCCGGCCTCAGCCCTGGCGCCATCTGCCCAGCTTCCGCCATCACCACCTAAAAATTAATTAATTTTATCGGCCGTCCTTTTCTCGTCATATATCGTTCCTATATATATCAGCAATATAGAGCCGGGTCATATTCGGCGGCAGGCGGACGCACATCAACCGCCGCGCACTGTCATCCTGTCTCTGCACGCGCAATTGAAAGGGCGACATGAATATACGCACATTATGTCTCGGCATCCTCCATTTTCGCGACGCCACGGGCTATGAAATCAACAAGGCCGCGTCGGAGGGGAGCTTCAGCCATTTCGTCATGGCGAGCTACGGATCCATTTACCCCACATTGACCAAGCTTGAGACCGACGGCCTGGTGTCCTGCCGCGAGGAAACCGAGCCCGGCAAACCGACGCGCAAAGTTTATTCTCTTAACGAGGAGGGCCGCAGCGCCCTGATCGAAGCGCTCTCGCAAGAGCCGCGGGGCGACGTTTTCAAATCCGAATTTCTCTTCTTGTCCCTCTTCTCGAATCTGCTTGATCCGGCCCACATATCATCCGCGGTCGATCAGCAGATTGCCCGTGTGCGGGACGAGATTAACCATCTTGAAGAGGCCTGTGAGAAATGCTCCAAACATGCATCGAGCAGATTTGCCATCGGCTACGGCAAGGCCGTCAATGCCGCGGCGCTGGATTATCTGTTAAAGAACCGGCATCGGATCGAACAGAGCGGAAAGCGCAACGAAAACGAATATGAGCCGCCGCTCCAGGAGGTCATGGGCTGATGTCGGCCGCCCACTGGCCTTATGGCATCGTCAGGGGTTAATCCAGATAGTCTTCAAACACGTATGGTACGCAACATCGAGAAAAGAATGGCATGACCGGAAACAGCGAGCAGAAAGAAAACAGAGGCGGCTTTTGGGACGCCATTGAAAACCGGCTGGTCGTCCGGGATCACCATCTGTTCGGCATCCGGACCTCCTATCTATGGGCCGCATTTTTCTCCTGCGTCGTCGCCCTCTGGCTTCTCACCGGCGATATCGTCGGCTTTGGTCATGATGGCTCCAGGAACGGCGCGGCGGAAGCGCGTGTTCAATCGGCCGCCGGAGAGACCGTACGGCGGGACGCGGAAGAGAAGCTTTTCAAGGTTCAAACCAGGACAATCTACGCCCGCCCCCGGGATGCTGGCCTGATCCTGCGCGGGCGCACGGAAGCCCAGGCCATGGTCAGCGTCATGGCTGAAACATCGGGTGTGGTTGAAAAAACACCTGTCAAAAAAGGCGCATATGTCGAGAAGGGAACCCTTCTTTGCCAGCTTGAGCCGGCAGCCAGACAGGCCACGCTCGAACAACACGAAGCCGCTCTGGAAAAGGCCGAGGCCGACAGCCGGGCCTCCAGCAAGCTGGTCAAGCGCGGCTATGCCGGCAAACTGAAAGTCACCTCCGATCAAGCCCTGTTAAATGCCGCGAAGGCCGCATATGAACAGGCAAAGCTCGATCTTGAGCGCACCAGGATAAAAGCTCCCTTCTCGGGCATCGTCGAGGACATGCCGTCAAAGGTCGGCGATTATCTCGTCGCCGGTTTCGGTGGCAACAAGGCCTGTGCGACGATGGTCGACATCGACCCCCTGATCATCGTCACGGCCGTTTCCGAACGAGACATCGCCCGCCTGAAATCCGGCATGCCGGCTCAGGTCAGTCTCGTGACCGGCGAACGGGTTGCGGGAAAAATCCGCTATATCGCGACTTCCGCCGAGTCCAAGACACGGACATTTCGGACCGAAATTGAAGTCGCCAATCCCGAATGGAAACTTCGCGACGGCGTCACCGCCGATATCGCCATTCCCCTCAAGGCGGAATCCGCCCATTATTTCTCGCCCGCCATTCTCGCTCTCGACGACGCCGGCAGGATCGGCGTCCGCATCGTGGATAGGGATGATATCGTACGCTTCAAGCGCATCCGGATACTTGCCAACGACACCAGCGGAGTCTGGGTGTCGGGTCTTCCCGAGCGTTCGCGCATTATCACCGTTGGCCAGGAATATGTCGTCGAAGGCCAGAAGGTGATCCCGAAAGAGGATACCGCGCTGAGCGGCAATGATCGCGGGCCAAATCCGACCTCGATGAGATGAACACGCCCATGATGATCGAAACGCGCGGAACACAAAACATGAAATTCATGGCTTGAGGGAAACATGCAGGCTCTCAAAACCATATTGATGCGCCCCCGCACCGTCCTGACCATGATGGTGGTCATGGTGCTTTCCGGCATCTTTACCTATGTCTCGATACCAAAGGAGGCCGATCCGGATATCGATGTTCCGGTATTTTACGTCTCCATCGTCCATAACGGCATATCGCCCGAAGACGCCGAGCGCCTTCTGGTCAAGCCCATGGAGACCGAGCTGCGCGGCCTCGACGGCCTGAAGGAAATAACCGCGATCGCGTCCGAAGGCCACGCCGGCATCATCGTCGAATTCAATATCGACGTCGATCATGACGAAGCCTCCTCCGATGTCCGCGAAAAGGTCGATCAGGCGCGCGCCGAACTTCCCGCCGATGCCGAAGAGCCCGTGGTCAATGAACTCAATATGAGCCTTTTCCCGGTTCTCGTCATCTCCCTGTCAGGCGATGTACCCGAACGCACGCTTTACAGCCACGCCCGCAAGCTGCAGGACAAGATCGAAACGATCCCAAGCGTGCTTGAGGCGCGTCTGACCGGTCATCGCGAGGAGCTTCTGGAAGTCATTCTCAACGCCGCCAAGCTCGAATCCTACAACATTACCCAGGCCGAGCTCATCAACGCTGTCACCAGGAACAATCAGCTTATCGCCGCAGGTTTCATAGACAGCG
Source organism: uncultured Hyphomicrobiaceae bacterium (assembly GCA_947258705.1). Lineage (GTDB taxonomy): Bacteria > Pseudomonadota > Alphaproteobacteria > Rhizobiales > CAMYJA01 > CAMYJA01. Next base: position 20,735 of record CAMYJA010000020.1, read on the forward strand.
GCAAGGGCCGCTACAGCATCAAGGTTCCGGGTCTCTTCAACAACGCCAAGGATGTGAATAACCTTCCCATCAAGGTATCCGGCGACGGTGTCGTCACGCTGGGCGAGGTTGCGGAAATTCGCAGGACCTTCAAGGACGCGACCGGTTTCAGCCGCTATAACGGCAAGCCCTCCATCGCCATTCAGGTGATCAAGCGCATCGGTACGAACATCATCGAAAACAACAGGAAGGTGCGCGAGATCGCCTCAAGCCACACCAAATCGTGGCCCGATAACATCAAGGTCGATTTCGCGCTCGACCAGTCGACCTTCATCTTCGAGGTTCTCGGCAGCCTGCAGGCCTCGATCCTGACGGCCATCGCCCTGGTCATGATCATCGTGGTGGCCGCACTGGGCATGCGCTCGGCCCTTCTTATCGGTATCGCCATCCCGACATCGTTCCTGATCGGCTTTCTCATTCTCGGTCTCACCGGTCAGACCCTCAACATGATGCACATGTTCGGCATGGTCCTGACCGTCGGCATTCTGGTCGACGGCGCCATCGTCATCGTCGAATATGCCGACCGCAAGATGGCCGAGGGAATGGCGCGGCGCGAAGCCTATATTCTCGCCGCACAGCGCATGTTCTGGCCCGTCGTCTCCTCCACCGCGACCACATTGGCGGCCTTTCTGCCGCTGCTTCTCTGGCCCGGGGTTTCCGGCGAATTCATGGGCTTCCTGCCCCTCACCGTCATCATTGTCCTGTCCGCCTCCCTCGTCACCGCAATGATATTTCTACCCGTCCTGGGCAGCCTGTTCGGCAAAAGCATCGCCGGCGAGGACGACATTCTGGCGGCCAAGAAACTCTCGGGCAGCGCCCATGTGGACTATAGGGAAATCGCCGGTTTGTCCGGCATCTATGTCCGCTCGCTGCAAAAGACGATCCGCCACCCCGTCCTGGTCGTATTGTCGGCCCTCGCCATCGTCGTGGCCGTGTTCTGGGCCTTTGGGCGTTTTAACAACGGCACCGAGTTCTTCGTCGACACCGAGCCGGAGCAGGCCATCATATTCGTATCGGCGCGCGGCAATTTGTCCGCCGTTGAGGAACTCGACCTCGTCACCGGGGTCGAGAATAAAATCCTCAGGGTGAGCGGCATAAAATCCGTCTTCACCTCGACCGGTTCGGGCGGTGGCGGCCCGGAGCTCGGCAGCGGCGTCTCCGATGCCCCCGCCGACCAGATCGCCATGATCACAGTCGAACTCGCAAATTACAACACCCGCCGCAAGGGCGATGTCATTCTCGATGAGATCCGCCAACGCGTCGCCCCCATCCCCGGTATTAAAGTCGAGGTCCGCAAACGCGAGGACGGCCCGCCGACCGGCAAGGATGTCCGGCTTCAGATCAGCGGCTCAGACCGTCTCCTGGTGGAGAAGGCGACCGCCCGTGTGCGCGCCCATCTTGAAACCGGCATGAAGGGCCTGCGCGATATCGAGGATACGCGCCCGCTCCCCGGCATCGAATGGGAGCTGAAAGTCGATCGCCGCGAAGCCGGGCGTTTCGGCGCCGATGTGGCGTCGGTCGGCGCCATGATCCAGCTCATCACAAATGGCATTCTCATCGGCAAATACAGGCCCGACGATTCAGATGATGAGGTCGACATCCGCGTTCGACTGCCCGAGAGCCAGAGAACCATCGATCAGCTCGACCGCCTGCGCATCCGCACGCAAACGGGCATGATTCCTTTGGCGAATTTCGTCACCCGTCAGGCCAAGCCCCGGGTCAACACCATCGAACGCAAAGACGGAAGCTTCACCATGACCGTCAAGGCCAACACCATAGAAGGCGTGCTCGGCGACACCAAGGTGAACGAACTCGGCGAATGGCTGAAGAAGCAGACATGGCCCGAGGGTGTGAACTTCCGCTTCCGGGGTGCCGACGAGGAGCAAAAGGAATCCGGCGCCTTTCTGGCCAAGGCCATGATGGGTGCGCTCTTCATCATGTTCATCATTCTCGTGACCCAGTTCAACAGTTTCTACCAGGCATTGATCACCCTCTCCACGGTCGTCTTGTCGATCGTCGGGGTGCTGATCGGCATGATGATTACCGGGCAGACATTCTCGATCATCATGACCGGCACGGGTGTGGTGGCTCTGGCCGGCATTGTCGTCAACAATTCGATCGTTCTGATCGACACCTTCAACCGGCTCAAGGAAGACGGCATCAACGCCATCGACGCCGCCCTGCGCTCCTGCGCTCAGCGCCTGCGTCCGGTTCTCCTGACAACGATCACCACCATTTGCGGCCTGCTGCCCATGGCGCTTCAAATCAATATGGATTTTTTCGGACGGACCATTCAAATAGGCTCCGTCACCTCGATCTGGTGGGTGCAGCTTTCCACGTCGATCATTTTCGGACTGGGCTTCGCCACCCTGATCACCCTGGTTCTGACACCGGCATTGCTGGCGGCGCCGCTCGTCATGAAAACCCGCTGGCAGAAATGGCGCGGCAGACCCGATCGATCCCGGCCGATGGAAAAAATCGAACCGCTCCCCAAGGCCGCCGAATAGGATTGCCTGGTGAGGGCCGATGTCGAGGGGCGATGCCGAGGGCCGATGTCGAGGGGCGATGCCGAGGGCCGATGTCGAGGGGCGTTGCATTGCGGCTTGTCTGTTTTCCCGTCCCCGTCCCGGTCCTTACTCCGGTCCTGGCCTCAGCCCCGGCCGCGTCATCCGCCCGGTCTCAGCCCTTGTCTTCAACACTGTCTTCGTGACCGCCTTCGGCAGTGTTCATGTCAGTGTCTATGACAGTGTCGTAGGCACTGTCGGCGCCATCGTCTTCATCCCCCTCCGCGGCGCCCTCTGCCAATGCCTGTTCTTTTTTCTCGCGCAATCCGAAGCGGTAGAAACTATACGGAATATGCGCCAGATATCCGACACTGAGCACGGTCAGGGTTTTAAAAGGATAGGTGACGAGCAGGATCACCCCGAGCACCGAAACGACGAAAATCGGCAATACGAAATCGCGCGCCACCCGTTCCCCGGTCAGCTTGCCGGAAAAAGTCGGTATTGAACTGACCATGAGCAGGGCGATCGTCAATGTGTAAAAGAGAATAAGCGGCCACAGCGGGCGAATGGACGTCATGCCCAATTGATCGAGATAAAGCGGCAGCAGAACGATGATGGCGGCCGCCGGCGCCGGTACGCCGACGAAATAGGCCGTTTGCCATTGCGGCCGCTCTTCATCGAGAGCCGCGTTGAAGCGCGCCAGCCTCAGGGACGAGCAAATGGCGAAAATCAGAACGACGATCCAGCCGAGACTTTTGAGGTCGCCCAACCCCCAGGTAAAGATCATCACCGCCGGCGCCACGCCGAAATTCACGAAATCCGCTAGACTGTCGAGTTCGGCGCCAAAGCGCGATGTCCCCTTCAGCAATCGCGCCACCCGTCCGTCCACGCCGTCGAGAAAAGCCGCCAGAACGATCAGTCCGATCGCCAGATCGTAGCGGTGCTCGATCGCCATTCTGATCGAACTCAGGCCCGCGCAAAGCCCGAGCAGCGTAAAAAAATTGGGAATGAGAAAACGCACGGGCACTTTCTTGTTGCGGAAGATGAGCCGCCTTCGATGCGATCGCCCCGCATCAGGATCAAATGGTGGAAACAGGTTCAAGGTTTATACATCCTGATTTTATTTTGCCGGCCCGCCGCCTCGAAAACCGGCCCGGACTCAGCTGATGCGCGCCTCGCGCTCCGCTTCGTCGGACTTGTAATCGCTAAGCACCGTCTCGCCGCCGACGGCGCGCTGTCCAACAGCCACAAGCGCATCGTTTCCGGGTGGCAGATAAACATCCATCCGGCTGCCGAAGCGGATAAGTCCGATGCGCTCTCCGATGGCGATTGTGGACCCTTCCTTGACAAATGTCACGATCCTTCGCGCGATCAGCCCGGCAATCTGCACCGCTCCGATCTCGACGCCCGATGCCGTTTCGATGACATAGCTGCGGCGTTCATTCTCTTCACTGGCCTTGTCCAGATCCGCGTTGAAGAAGGCGCCCGGCGTATAGATCGACCTCGTGATGACGCCGGCAACCGGTGAGCGGTTGATATGAACGTCGAATACGGACAGGAAGATTGAAACCCTGATACGTTCCTCGTCGCCAAGCCGCAACTCCACTGGCGGGCGGATTTTCTCGATCGCGGAGATTTTGCCGTCCGCGGGCGCCACCACCAGGCCCTCCCTGAGCGGCGTCACCCGTTCCGGATCGCGGAAAAAATAAGCCACATATCCGGTCAAGATCACGCCGATCCATCCGAGTGATGTCGAAAGGAAAAACAGAACCAGCATGATGACGAATGCGATCACCACGAATTTCTGCCCATCCTGATGAATAGGCACGAAAAATCCCGTTATCGTTTCAAACAGACTTTTATCCTGTGACAAATCCTTACCCCTGTTCCTGCCTGCTATATCTTCTATTCAAATGGCCTCGGCGCAGGCCGCATTCCATACCACCCGGTGCCGCGAAAGTGAACAGCTTGTCCGCTGCAATTATTCGCGCTCCTGAACGCCGGCCTTTAACGGAACCTTCGCGGCAAGATCGCCCGGCCCCTCCAGAGGGTCGTCAAGCACCTCGGCCAATTGCTCGAGCGCTTGGTCCGCCTGCCTCTGACGCGCCCACATGGCCGCATATAGCCCGTCCCGTTCAATCAGCTCCGCATGGGTTCCCTGCTCCTGAATGACACCGTCGTCGAGAACGATAATATTGTTCGCATGCACGATGGTCGAAAGCCTGTGCGCGATCACCAGTGTCGTGCGTCCGCTCGTCACCTGGTCGAGGGCATTCTGGATTTCCTTTTCCGTATGACTGTCGAGCGCCGATGTCGCCTCGTCCAGCATCAGAATGGGCGGGGATTTCAATATGGTCCGGGCAATCGCAACCCGCTGCTTTTCGCCGCCCGAAAGCTTCAGCCCGCGCTCCCCCACCATCGATGAGTAACCATCGGGCAGCTTGCGTATAAAGCCGTCGATCTGCGCCAGCCGCGCCGCCTCGAAAACCTCCTCGTCGCTCGCCTCCGGACGCCCATAGCGGATATTGTATAGGATGGTGTCGTTAAAGAGGACCGTATCCTGCGGCACGACGCCGATAGCCTCCCTCAGGCTGAATTGCGTCACATCGCGAATGTCCTGCCCGTCGATCAGCACCCGGCCCGCGGACACGTCGTAGAAACGGAAAAGAATGCGTGAAATGGTCGACTTGCCCGCGCCCGACGGGCCGACAATGGCGACCATCTCCCCCTCGGGCACTTCGAAGCTGACATTTTTCAGAATGGGCCGCTCGGCGTCATAGGCAAATGAGACATTCTCGAAGCGCACATTCCCGTTCGGCACATCGAGCGCCCCCGCTCCCGGTTTGTCCTGGATTTCCGGATATTCCTCGAGCAGAGAAAACATCGTCTCCACATCGACGAGGCCCTGTTTGATTTCCCGGTAGACCGTGCCCATGAAATTCAACGGCATGTAAAGTTGTATAAGCAGGGCGTTGACCATGACAAAGTCGCCCACGGTAAAGGCGCCCGCCGCCACGCCGTTCGCCGCGAGCAGCATGCACAGCGTCAGCCCTATGGAGAAAATAAGCGCCTGGCCGGAATTGAGATATCCGAGCGAGGTATATGTGCGCACCGCGGCGCCTTCATAGCGCTTCATCGAGCTGTCATATCGCCGCTCCTCGAATTCTTCATTGCCGAAATATTTGACGGTTTCGTAATTCAGGAGACTGTCGATCGATTTTGAATTGGCGTCCGTATCGGCATCGTTCAGCTCGCGCCGGATGACGATCCGCCAGTCGCTTGCCTTGACCGTGAACCAGATATAGCCGGCCACCGTCACGACGATGATCAGTACAAACTCCCAGCCGAAATAAAACATCAGCAGCCCGCCGATAAAGGCCAGTTCGATAAAGGTCGGAATGGTATTGAGCACACCCATGCGGATGATCAGCTCCACCGCCCGTGTCGCCCGTTCGATCACCCGGCTCAAACCGCCGGTCCGCCGCGACACATGAAATCTCAGCGACAGGCGATGGAGATGGCGAAACGACCGGTTGGCAAGCTGGCGCACGGCATTTTGTCCGACTTTCGTGAACAGAACGTCGCGCAGCTGATTGAAAACGATCATCATGACCCGCCCCATGCCATAAGCGACGATGATCATGATGGGGGCGATGGCGAGCACGACGAATCCCGAACCATCGGCCGCGAGATCGGGTCCTGTGGCCGCGCCCGTCAACCAGTCGACCGCGGCCTTGTATGCCAGCGGCACGGAAACCGTGATCATTTTCGCAATAATCAGCGCGACGAACGCGAGTATGACGCGGATCTTGAGGTCCCGCCGTCCTTCGGGCCAGACATAGGGCAGCAATCCCATGAGAACATTGCCATGTTCCGCCCGGGATTTGAGCAGATCGTCAGAAGATTTGTCAGCTATTTCGTCCAAAATGATCGGGCTCACGGCGAGGGGGCGACAAACATAGTCATGAGATGAGAAGGGTGCTTCCGGATTCAAGCCCGCAAGCACCCTTCATATACACAATTAGGCGGCGAATGTCCGCGATTTCGTCACTTGCCGGTTTATGGCCGGTCTATGGCCGGTCGGCGCTCGGTCTATGGCCGGTCTGTGGCCAGCCACCCCTGGTTAGCGTTTTATGCAAATGCGCTGCTTTACATAGATCATGTTGGGATTCCTGATACGGCGCTTATTGGCCTTGTATATCCGCCTGTAGCGCCGTCCATTGCCGTAAAAGCGCTTGGAAATCCTCCAGAGCGAGTCGCCCCGGCGCACCCGGTAGCGGACATATCCGCGGCCGCAACGCCCGGCGATGCCACGGCCGGCCCGCTTGCGCCCGCTGTATTTTATACGCCGCTTGGGAAGGCCGGACGCGGCGCCAAGCCTCATCGCACGGCGGTATTTCCTTGACGTTTTGCGTGCCGACGCCAGGCGGGTCACCCTGGTGCGCCTCTTCGCTTTTTTATAGCGGGCCCGCCTTTTCGCACTTGTTTTCCGCGCTCGAACCCGTTTGGACGCGGCCTTGGCCTGCGTCGAAGGCCGCGCCGCTGTGACATCCTGTGTCTTCGGCTTTTGGATAGCCGCGAATTTTTCGGGCACCTGAATGAGCGGTGTCGGCTTCTTCACCGCCACCACGGTTTTGGGCGTCACCCGCTTGAGGGAATATTCTGCCCGCCGCAACACTTTGCCGTCGCGCCCGACATGCTGCGCACTCAACTGGCTTTTACCGAAGGGGATATTCCGCTGCCCGCTAAAGGACCAGCGCCCCGATGCATCGGCCCGGGCCGTTCCAAGGGTACGGTAGCCGAGATAAATCGCTATTTTTGCGCCCGGTTCGGACCGTCCCGAAAGCGATAGCTGACTGGACCGGCCGCCGGCAGCGTCCTTGATCGTCACTTTGTCGAAACTCAGCACCATGGATTTTTTGCGCGCCGTCGGCTTTTCGACTTTTTTAGCCCCCTCCATCGTGTCCGGTTTCGATGCGGCTGCGACCTTGCGCTCCCCGGGAACAACTTCTGTGTCGCCACCGGAGTTCAAGCCGCTCAACACCTGCGAAAACTTCTCCGTCGCCGCATCCGCCAGTTCGCTGGCCTTTTCAAACAAACCCTCCGTAGCGCCGGCATCCCCGCTCTCCCCGCCGGCGGGCGGAACAGACGCCTTGTCGCTCAAATCCGCGATCTTTTTGGTCGCGATCGAGGCTATGCCCGATTTCGAGAAGGTTATGATCTTGTTGCCGCCGTCTTCCGGCGAAAAGCTCAGGGGCACATCGGACCCCCGTTCGACCTTGCCTGAAGTGCCGCCACCGCGGGACACCAGGCCGAAGCGGTAATTCCTTTCCCGCATGGGTTCCTCGATGATGAGCGTCCAGTCACCCTTTTGATTGGCGTTCGTCCGCCCCAGCACCCGTCCGTTTACTTCAACCGTCACATTCGAGCCCGGCGCCGACGTTCCCGAAAAAACCGAGCCGCCCTCGCGCGCCAGGCGCATCGAGCCAAATCTCGGCGCTGTCACGGATGGCGTGGTGTCGGATTGACCGGTTTGGCCGGACTGACCAGATTGGGATGTCTTCACCTTTGGCGCGTCCGGCGCCTTTCCGGCCGGGCTTACGACGACTTTTTTCGCCGCGCCCGGAGACATTTCGCCAGGCTTTCCGCTATCATTGATGCGGCCGTACAATATCGTGCTTGCGCCGGCTTTGACCTTGTCATAGAGCGATGCGCTCTGCTGCGACATGGCGTCGGCGAAGGATACCACCTCAGTCGGCAGACTTTCCCTCAATCCGTTCCAGTTCTGGACGAGATACCCGCCTCCCGTAAAGAACAGAAGGATCGCGATCACGATTGTAATAATACGCTTGCCACTCATGGCTTTAGGCTTCCTTTCAGCCGATGGTTTACCCGAACCGGATCCCCCCATCAGCTTCACCCCAATGGCTGAAGCTGAACATGGATCACCTTCCGGGCGTTACCCCAGTCTAGTTCGATCGTACCGGCATTCCTAGTACAACTCTTTGATATCGTTCATAGTTAAGGGGTATGGTTAACAGCGGCCTTTGAGCGTTTGCGGCCCGCTGCATGTTATGATGGGTTTGTCATAGTTTGTTACCGAATGAGGCTTAAACTCATCTCTTGGAGACCCCATCTATGGGAGCCGGGCTTTGCATGATACCGAATTCCACAGCCCGGAAAAACGATAATAATAAACGTCAATAATATAAGGAATACAATATGAAAAATGGCAAATCCAGACCTAAATCGAAGCTCAATTTCTGTGTCTTTTGCGGGTCTGGTGAAGGAAAAAACCCAATTTACGCCAAATCTGCGAAAATTTTGGGCGCCCATATGGCAAAATCCGATATCGGCCTCGTCTATGGTGGCGGCAGTCTCGGCCTGATGGGGGTCATGGCAAAGTCAGTTTTAAAAAATAATGGCTATGTGACTGGAATTATTCCAGAATTTCTCTCCGAACGCGAAATGATGCTGCGTGATGTCGACGATTTGATCATCACCCGGGACATGCATGAGCGCAAAGCGCTGATGTTTGAGAAATCAGACGCCTTCATCGCCCTGCCGGGCGGCATCGGCACGCTTGAAGAGCTGGTGGAACAGCTCACATGGTCCCAGCTCGGCCAGCATAAAAAGCCGATCTATCTCGCCGATATCGACAATTTCTGGCAGCCCCTTCTCGTGCTCATTGAGCACATGACCGAAGAGCACTTCATCCGTGAAGGCCTTGAAGTGAATCATCAGGTTCTGAGCGATATAGACACCATGGTTCCAACCATTCTGTCGGACCTCGAAAAACTCGAGCCCACGGCCGAAACGGTTCCGGCGCCTGCGAATTTTTGACCTTTTTGTTCTGATTATATTAAAGTTGAGAATAAGAATCAGGAATGATATGGATCGGGACTGTCATGTCCGCTTCCTCAGAGGCCATAAACACTGCGCACCAGCGCGGTCACCGCATGAGAAACCTGACCCAGTCGGTCGTTCTTATCGGCGGCATGACGGTGCTTATGGGGTTTTGCGCATGGCTGATCTGGTCATGGGCCGGCGTCTTCTGGATATTGATTTCCCTCAGCCTTCTGCTCTATCTCGGCCAGCGCGCGGTACCGCCGGAACTGGTCATGCGCCTTTACCGCGCACAACCCCTGAGCAAAAAGCACGGCCATCAGCTATACCGAATTGTCGAAATTCTGAGCCAGCGTGCCGGGCTTCCAAAACCACCGCCCATCTACGTGATCCCGTCGCTGACCCTGAACGCCTTTGCCACCGGGCGCGTCGAGAAGGCCTCCATAGCCGTTACCGAAGGAATGCTGCGCAAGCTTTCCATGCGTGAGCTCGCCGGCGTTCTGGGTCATGAAATCAGCCACATCAACAATAACGATCTGTCGATCATGGCGCTGGCCGACACCATCAGCCGGCTGACGCAGGCCATGTCCTTTGCCGCCGTGTTCCTCGCGATCCTCAATCTGCCGACCCTGTTCACGGGCGATTGGCATATTTCCTGGACGGCGATCCTGCTTCTTTATCTCGCCCCCTCCATCGGCAGCCTTCTCCAGCTCGGGCTCTCCCGGACGCGCGAATACGACGCCGATCTAGAGGGCGCTTCCCTGACGGGCGATCCCATCGGCCTGGCGGCGGCCCTGCGCAAGCTCGAACGATATCAGGGACAATTCTGGGAGGATCTGATCTTCCCCGCCAGCCGCAGGATTCCGCAGCCGTCGCTCCTCCGCTCCCATCCCGACACGGAAGACCGTGTGGCCCGGTTAATGGAGCTCAGAGGCAAGACGCCCTTCCCGCAAATCGAAATCCGCGACGAACCCCTGGTCACCCTGGTGGGCTTCGGCCCCATCTCCATGCGTCCGCGTTTCCGCTGGTCGGGACTCTGGTTTTAGAGAGCATCCCAGTGGGCGCAAATCTGGATTACAAACCCGACCTCATCCTGAGGAGCGCGGACCGCTTGGGTTCGTGGCGTCTCGAAGGATGTTGCGTTTAACTCTGACAACACCAACGGACGCCCATGGTTCGAGACGCAAACTGGGTTTGCTCCTCACCATGAGGTTGAGTTGTATGAAGAACCCGACACAAATCTCCCCCGTCATCCCGGCGAAGGCCGGGACCCAGACAACCCTCGGTTTGCGCGACGCTGCAAATCTGGAGTGCCCAAAAAACTTGCTTGGATGCCCATCTTCATGGGCAAAACGGAATTATTATTCTCGCCACGTGGCGAGAATAAACCCTGAGTCAGTCTCGCCTCTTGGCAATCACCGACATCACTGAATAAGCATATCGGTTCAGCCGGGTAAAACCTCAGTAGTAAATACCGGGCCTTAGGCCCGCCCCGCCGGAGGCCCCGCATGTTTAACATGCGGGATTGGCCGTGAGGCAAAAGAGCCCCGCCCCGCCGGAGTGCCGCCGTGTAACGGCGAGCAGCACGTGAGGCAAAACAAACACCCGTGAGCCAAAACTAGGGCCCCGGCGCACCGTCGCGCATCAGCTTGTAATTGATGCTGTCGAGAATGGCCTCGAAAGAGGCATCCACGATATTGGGCGACACGCCGATAGTGAACCAGCGGCTGCGGTCGATCCGGTCGCGGCTTTCGATGAGCACGCGGGTAACCGCATCTGTTCCGCCCGTCAACACGCGCACTTTGTAATCGACCAGTTCTATGCTCCCGATATATTTCTGATAATTTTCGCCGAGATCCTTGCGCAAGGCCTGATCGAGCGCATTGACCGGACCGTTGCCCTCGCCGACGGAAATTTTCGTCTCGCCATCGACCTGCACCTTGACCGTGGCTTCCGAAACCGTCACGAGCTCGCCCAATGCGTTGTGGCGGCGCTCGACCAGCACGCGAAAGCTTTCGACCGAAAAATATTGCGGCACATCTCCGAGCATGCGCCGCGCCATCAGCTCAAAGGACGCCTCCGCCCCGTCATAGGCATAACCCGCCCCTTCCCGGTCCTTCACCTCGTCGAGCAGCCGCTGCACATGGCCGTCGTCTTTGCCGACCTTGACGCCGATCCGGTCGAGCACCGCCAGCACATTCGACTTGCCCGCCTGCTCGGAGACGAGAAGACGGCGCTCATTGCCAACCGTTTCGGGGGGCACATGTTCATAGGTCTCGGGCTCTTTCTGAATGGCCGAGGCGTGAATGCCCGCCTTCGTGGCGAAGGCCGACGCGCCGACATAAGGGGCCTGCCGGTTGGGCGACCGGTTGAGCACCTCGTCGAGAAGCCGCGACACATGGGTGAGGTTGCGCAATTGGTCGGGCTTGATGCCTGTTTCGAACCTGTCCGCGAATTCCGGTTTCAAGAGAAATGTCGGGATGAGCGACACCAGATTGGCATTGCCGCACCGCTCGCCGAGTCCGTTGAGCGATCCCTGCACCTGGCGCACGCCCGCGCGCACCGCCGCCAGCGAATTCGCCACCGCGTTTTCCGTATCGTTATGCGCATGAATGCCGAGTTTGCCGCCGGGCACTTGCCCCGCCACCTCGGCGACGATCTCGCTCACTTCATTGGGCAGCGTGCCGCCATTGGTGTCGCACAGCACCGCCCAGCGCGCGCCATGATCGAGCGCCGTCCTGACGCAGGCGAGCGCGTAATCGGAATTGGCCTTGTAGCCGTCGAAAAAATGCTCGCAATCAATCAGCGCCTCCCGCCCCGATGCCACCACCGCATCGACGGATTGGCCGAGTGCCTCGAGATTTTCCTCATTCCCCACCCCGAGCGCCACCCGCACATGATAGTCCCAGGATTTGGCCACCAGGCAAACCGCGTCCGCCTCGGCCTGCAACACGCCCTGCAGCCCCGGATCGTTGGAGGCCGACCGCCCGGCCCTTTTGGTCATGCCAAAGGCGGTCATGGCAATATTCGCATAGTCGCGTTTTTTCGAGAAAAACTCCGTATCCGTCCGGTTGGCCCCCGGATAGCCGCCCTCGACATAGTCGAGCCCGAGTTCGTCAAGCGTCTTGGCGATGAGGATTTTGTCCTCGACGGAAAAGTCGATGCCTTCCGTCTGCCCGCCGTCGCGCAGGGTCGTGTCGAAAAGATAGAGCCGTTCTTTTGTCATGGGTCCGTTGATCCAGAAGAATTGCCGTGGCCCGGTTTATATTAACCCGACCCACCTCAACGCAAAGTAAAGCACCAGCGCCAGAATGATGAATTTCAGCGTCACATATCCGAGCCAGCGCTTTGGAAAGGGCAGATCGTCATGCCATGATTGTTTTTCCGTCGGTTCGGTCGGTTTCTCGCTCATC
>CAMYJA010000021.1 GCA_947258705.1 uncultured Hyphomicrobiaceae bacterium
CCATTGTGACTGGATGCGCCGACCGCGATCGTTTCGCGTCCGCTTGTAAAGTCGGAATCGTTGGTATTCCGATTTGACGCCCGGTCGTTGCCGGCCGAGACGACCATGATCGTGCCGAGACCGCCGCGGCCGTTTTGAACCCCATCGGTAATGCCGCCAAAGAAGCTTGACCAGGAGGCACTCAGGCTGTTTGCAACAAAACCGTTGGTAAAACCCCAACTGTGATTGACGACGTCGAAGTCGCTTTGCTGGTTCATTGCCTGGTTTTGTTCGGTCCCGTTCATATTGAGGAAGGCTGCGCCGACAAGCGTTGCATCGAATGCCACGCCGACCGTTCCCGTGCCGTTGTTGTCAGCACCAATGAGCCCGGCGACCGCGGTGCCATGATTATCGGATGCAGCGGTGGGGCTGGGATCATGCACCGAGCCGCCGACGGTTATATGTTGCGAAGCATCGTAATTACCGCTGAGATCAGGATGGGTGTACTGCACGGCATCGTCATATACGGCGACTGTTATGCCCTGGCCGGTGTAATCATCCCAGACATCCGTGACATTGATATCGACACCTGCCGTACCACCGCTTTGGCCGGTATTGTTCAAATGCCATTGATTGGCGAAAAGCGGATCGGTGGGAATGAAATGTGTTTCCTGGGCTCGGGGATCGACATCCTCTTGGGTGTTTTCAAAAAAAGCAGAAAAGAATTTTAGTGGATTTCTCATCGTCAGTCCCCTGTCCATCCCGTTTTAGCGGTTCGATATAGTTGAAAACCCACCGCACCGACCAGCCGAAAACACTACTTCATAGAGACCATAAAAACGCTGATTCTGCAATCTTTCACATGGTTCTGTATTACCAGAGTATGAACATTTTATGGGCTCTTCTTATCCGTGTCCCTCTGAATAGTTTTCAACCGAATGGTTTGCCCTTGCATACAATTGGACATGCGCATGAATTCGCCCTCGATTATTATGCGGTCTCCGGCCTTGAAGCCGCCGAGATCGCCGACAAGAGTATAGAGCTTGCCATCAGTGCCACGCATGGCCGGGCACTCGACGCCCTCATTTGTGAGCGTGCCGGTAATCCTGGAATCTGACATCGTGGCCTCCGTTTGCTCGGAACAACTGGTTAATACAAAAATCAACAGGGCAGCGGTGATTCCGACAGCAATGTTTCCCCCCACGGACCAGCTTCTTGTTTGAACCGCCATTCGTGTCGCTCCTTGTCGGTATGTTCGTTCTACCTGTATCTCTGAAAAACCAATTGACCGGTGTTTACCCAATAGATTGAAGCAATTTGACGATAATGTGGGCTGTGCCAGGGAGCTTGCGCCACAATCAGAAACATGCTGGCCTCCAACGCAATATCGTCTTCCAGAACTATGGCGTTCGTTTTCACCGTAGCAGCCGCTCCAGATGTTGTACGACGTCTTTCCAGGAAAAGTTTTGTTCCGCGTAGGCTCTTGCCGCCTGACGATTTTTATCCCCGGCGGCTTTAATTTGTACCATGATGGCCCGTGCGAAGTCATCCGGGTTCTCCGGTTCGGCCAACTCGACCCAGGACTGTCCCTTTAAGGTGTCGAGTCCAGGAAGATCCGATGTAACAAATGGCAGGCCAGCGGCTGCGAAGTCGCGAATTTTCAAGGGTGAAAGCCCGATGCGTTTGTTACGTGCCTCGAAAAATGACGCGACACCAATATCCGCCGCATTAAAATACTCGTTGACCACCTCCGGCGATTGCGCGCCTAAAAAATGCACTTTGCCCGCAAGCCCGATTTGCGAAGCTTCGTTTTCGAATTTATCTCTTGCGCGCCCATGACCAAGTATAAGGAATTCTATATCGTAACCCTCCGCCAAAACGATGCGAATGGCTTTCAATATCGTCATCAAATCAAGCCACTCAGCAAGATTTCCTGCAAAAACAAGATAGGTTATCCGGTCTCGTAGATTGAGCTTTTTGCGGCATGCGGACCGATCTCGCGGACGAAAAAGATCCAAATTCGTACCATTGTCGATGAAGTGAATTTTGTTCGCCTTTATACCGCTCTCCACAAGCAGAACCTTTAGTCCTTTCGTCACGACACGAATGGAACTCGCAAGTCTCAGTTCGAATATCTGCAATTTTTCAAAGAGCCAGGTTATAACCCGGGGGTACCCCATAGCGGTCAATTCATCGGCAAACCAGCCGTTCACTTCCATTATGATTCGCCGATAGCCAATAAGCCGGGCCGCGGTCGAGAGAATGAAACTCATTGGACCGGTTCGTATATAGAGAGGCCCCGCATGCCGATTGCGCCATAGGGCGGGCAATTGTGCAATTGCGCTCAGGCTGTTGGGAATGGCTGGCAAACTCAGCCGTTTGGTTGGTTCTATCGTGAGCTGTTCCCGGGGTAGTAAAATCTGCAGAGTGCCTTGATATTCAGGAGCGACCAAAACAATTTCATAGCCTAGTAACAACAACTGTTTGGTCAAAGACAGAATATGAATTGCCGGAGCATTTTTATCGCTGATATTGATTGACGTTATTATAACGAGTTTATTCCGGTTAGCCATTTGGTCTCCATTTGCCATACGGTCCCAACCTCTGTCTGGAATTCCGAAGTGTGTAAAGCCCCTTTGTTATAGACCATTGTTCAAAAGAGTTTCTGGCCAGGAACATTGCGTGTATATGGACGGCCACGGTTGTGATCATCCGGGGAGATTGGCGGTACTCGCCATATGGTTCTTCTAAAATGATGACCGAAATCATGCTGAGTGACACAGCCAATGTCCATAATTTCAATTATGTCGCCCTGCGATATTTCAATGTGGCGGGAGCTGATCCTGAAGGCAGATCCGGTCAGTCCACGCCTCAAGCTACCCATTTAATCAAAGTGGCCAGCCAAACGGCTTTGGGGCAACGAGCAGACTTATCCATATTTGGGTCCGATTACGCAACGCGTGACGGCACATGTATCCGTGACTATATTCACGTCACTGACCTTGTACGGGCGCATTCAAAGGCGCTTGCCTATCTGCGAAAGAGAGGCAAATCACAAGTCATAAATTGCGGTTACGGAAAGGGCTATTCGGTACTCGAGGTTATTGCGGCGGTTAAAAAAGTTTCTGGTGTTGATTTTAGTGTGCATATGGCAGATCGCCGTCCCGGTGATCCGCCTGAATTGGTCGCAGGTGTAGACCGGATCCGACAGCTGTTTGAATGGGAGCCTCAATATAATGATATTGACCTCATTGCCTCCCACGCGCTCTCTTGGGAAAAAAGCTCATGAATTCTGCGCGGCTAAAATAGGCTGGAGGGCAAGGTGTCATCTGACAGGTCCAAAATTCTCTTTGTCTGCACCGAGGACTGGTTTTTCAAATCCCATTTACTCCCGCTTGCCAAGGTGTCTATATCAAGTGGCGATTATGATGCATCTCTGCTCACAACTGTCGAAAGTACCAGGGAGGAGGTTGAGGTGCTCGGACTGAAAGTCATTCCTCTCGATTTCATGAGATCATCCACGAGCAAATATTCCGCAATCAGTCTGCCAGATGCACGACCACATCTTAATTATCGAGGAGGTGATCCCAGACGGTTTCCGCTGTGATGTCAAAAACCCCATGGTTAGATAAACTATCGAGACTTGGTGGTATTTTTCGGTTCACCCACCCCCGGGCTTATGCCGGTTACCTGAGCGCCGCGCTCTCCGAGGCGATTGATCTCAGCCTGGTTCAGATAATCTTTCTTGCAAAAGGGCGCCGTCCACACATGTCTCATAATTGCTGACGGGGAACACACTGATCCGTCAATCAGCTTGATCTGCCTCTAGAGCTTGCTCTGCCTCTGACCGGTTACGGAGCGCTATCTCGACGTTAACTATAATCAGGTATGACACAGATGCGGCAAGCACACCGAGAAACCAGGGCTGCCAAAAATTCCATCCGCCAATTCCTGATGCAACCGTTATGATCATTAAGGCAAAACCCCACGGCTGAATGCGTTGGGTCAGTTGTGCGATTGTCGTCAGCAATGACAAGTGAAGGGCAAGAAATAAGAGCGCGCCGAACAAGCCGAGCTCAAACCAGATGCCAATATAGAAACTATGCGCGTGCCAACCGAACTTCCGCCGGGACAAGCCAGGATCGGATTGCGTCCCCTCCCGCTCTAGTTGTTCTTGTAGTATTGGTGTGGACTTCAGGCCCACCCCGATCCAAGGACTCTTTAGCATGGCCTCTGCCGTATAGTCCCATATTAACACTCGCTCACGAAAGCTGAAAGGTAGTGATTCCATGGTGTGGACACCGAGGCTGTGAGGTAGGCGAGCCAACAAGGGCGTTGCTAGAATGCCGCAGATGAGGATCAGCCGTAGGGCGCGATGGCTGATCCGTGGCCAACGCTTCGCGACAAAGTAAGCAATGACGCCAATGATTAAAGCGAGCTTCGCCGTTTCACTCTCGGAGCCGAAGACTGCAGCGACAATACCAATTACAAGGAAGGACATAAGGAGCCAACAGCTAGACCATTTCTCGAGCCAGACAGCCGCCCCCGCAAGGATCGGAACAGCTAGAAAAACCAGACTCGCTATATTCCTATTTGAGTGGAAGCTGGTGAGACCGGTTACCTCACCATCTTGCATGATCAGTCCTTTGCCTCGCTGCCCTATCAGCTCTGGAAATGTCTTGAGCGTGGCGACCGTCAGAATATTGCCAGAGTAAATGTCGAACAGACCAATTACGAGAGCGGCAGAAACAGCTATGGGAAACGCCCGCAGTATGGGCCGTCGTTTCCAGTCGGGTAACCGCGCGTAGCAGGTGTCGACATAGTTAACAAACATGACGGTGCAGATGAGTAGTGTTAAGGCGATTGCCGCCTGCTCGAGCGCCGCCGTCCAGTTCAAAGACCATGTAGAACTCAGTACGCCGAAAAGTCCAAATAGACCTCCCAATATAACGGTACGCTGCCCGAGTTTACGGCTGAGGGATACAATTCGCGGTGCGGGCGTCGCAATCAGCAATATGGTCGACAATACTGCGAAAGCCGAAGGCGTCAGGCGCGGCGCAACCACCGGAATAAATGCAACCGCGCCAACCATGGTGCCAATCACGAATTCCCGGCTCCATCTCCAATGCGAATTGCCCCAGAAATTTTTAGCGCCGTGAGCGTCGCGATTCATGTTTTCATCCTAATCGATCTTATTTATCTGGGTGCAACACCAAAAAGACGATCCTCGGATGACTTAAGCAAGACACCCGTTGCCGCCCTGCACGGTTATGAAATCACCACGCCCTGTGCGTGACCAACGAGCCGATTGTGCGTCACTGCCCGTGGCTAGATGCACCTCCACTTCACGCAAGAGCCGCAGAATATCCTCGTCCGAATAGCGCTTGCGAGCCATGCAACGTGATCCTCAAAATTATAGAGTTAAACAAATTTACCGGCCCAGTTATAGGGGGGCAGAACAAGCGCTATGGCTGCATGGGCAAGTCTCAGCTCCGAGAACTCAAAGATCTTGGACTTGAGAACGCCCGTCTGAAGCGGATTGACGCTGATCTGAAAAGGTTTTATGGCCGCCAGAGTTGAACACCCTCGGGACGTGTGGCCCGTTCGAGTATCGCCTTTATATCGACAACGATCCCATCGCCGCCGTCGAGCAATTTGGTAACCAGCTCCCATCCCCCGGCCAAATAGCTCTCATGCGCCACTGCCAGAACCACAATATCGGCCGGCCCAAGCCGATCGAGAGGGTTGAGTTCAAGTCCATATTCCTCCCGCACTTCATCCGGGTCCGCGACGGGATCATGAAGCTGAACGTCAAAGCCGAAAGCCTCAAACTCTTCGGCAATATTGACCACACGCGTATTGCGCGTGTCCGGTACATTTTCCTTGAAAGTCAGTCCAAGGATCGTAACTTTCCGTGTCTTGATGCCCCGCTTCACCAACAGCTTGATACTGTTCTGAACTATTCGCGCGCCCATTGTATCGTTGATGCGCCGGCCGGCGAGGATGACCTCCGGGTGATAACCGGCTTTTTCCGCACGATATGTGAGATAGTACGGGTCCACGCCAATGCAGTGGCCGCCCACCAGCCCCGGGGTAAAGGGCAGAAAATTCCACTTGGTTGCCGCCGCGGCGAGAACATCGTTGGTGTCGACACCCAGTTTCGAAAAAATCGCCGACAGCTCATTCATCAGCGCGACATTCAGATCCCGCTGGGTGTTTTCGATTACCTTGGCCGCCTCGGCTACCTTGATAGATGGCGCTCTGTGGACACCCGCCGTCACCACTGCCTCATAAATCCTGGCAATTTCTTCAAGGGTTTGCGCATCCTGACCCGACACCACTTTCATAATGCTTTCGAACCGATGCTGTTTGTCTCCCGGATTTATTCGTTCCGGCGAATAGCCGACCGTGAAATCCGCGCCGGCCTTGAGACCGGAGGTTTTTTCAAGCACCGGTATGCAATCTTCTTCGGTGGCGCCTGGATAGACCGTGGATTCATATACCACTATATCGTCTATTTTAAGCGCGGCTCCGACCGTTTCAGACGCCTTTATGAGAGCCGATAAGTCGGGCTTTTTTGCCGCGTCGATCGGTGTCGGCACCGTGACGATGAAAAAATCCGCAGCGGTCAGTTCCGATGTGTCCGCCGTAAAGCGCAACGTTGAATGATGTAAATCATGGGGATCGATTTCGCGCGTTCGGTCGTGCCCCTTGACCAACTCATCGATACGTTTCGCGTCAATGTCGAATCCGATGACGTTGAGCCCGGCGCGCGCGAACGAGACCGCAACGGGAAGCCCAACATAACCTAGGCCGATCACTGCGATTGTCCTGTCGATCGTATTAGGCGCCTCGGCCATTCCATCAGCTCCCATGAAGCATTACTCCAAACGCATTGCTATTGCAGATCATCTTCAGGGAGGCAATAGCAAGGTGTCGCATCCATAGTACGGACTCGAGCGTAGTCTCGACTTTTCGACCATCCCTGCCGCTTCTATTCAGGCCTCTTCATGGCCATGCGCTTTGGATGGTCGTTACAGGTTCAACATCAGTGGCTGATTAGTCGGGTCATTATTCAAACATGCCCAAACGATCCTTGTGGTCTCGATACATTGTGTCTCTTTTATGCGGGAGATGAGGAGAATGCGGTCTGGGCATCATGTATTTCGGTAGACGCCATGCAATTCGGATCGCATTGAGAGCCCACCCGACCCGGATACAACCGAGGCCCTTGATTTTATTGGCGCGCTTCGAGGAAGAAACTTCGAAAGCGCAAAGCGGTGCGAGCGAGTCGCCGGGCCGTTGGCCCGCCCCGTCGGAGCGCCTTCAGTGCGTGAGACAAAGATTGGCGCGCCGGGGAGGATTCGAACCCCCGACCCCCAGATTCGTAGTCTGGTGCTCTATCCAGCTGAGCTACCGGCGCCTGCTCAATTTGGCTCACACCAACCAAATGGTTCAAACCAACCAAGCCAATAATCCATCATGTCCAATCATTCCCTCGAATACCGTCACCTCTGCGGTGCGGGGTCGTCTTTGGAAATATGGATACTGCGCAAAATTCGTATTTCGATGATGATGCCACGATGAACTTCGTCTCAATTACATCGAAACCGTACGCTTATCAAGCGTTCAATTGCCGGGTTTCAATAGCGCCGCGGGCCCTGGCATTTGCCCACGCGCCAGGAGCGTAGCGTCATAATCAGCGCGATGTCCGGTGGCTGCTCAGCGTCATGCTGACTTCTCCCGGATCAGAGCGGCAAGGTCAGGCGGAAAGTCGCGCCTTTGGCCGAAGGCCGCAATTCGATATCTCCACCATGGGCGCGAATGAGTTCGGCGGCGATGGCCAGCCCCAGACCCGTGCCGCCGGTGCGCGCGGACCCCTGAAACGCCTCGAATAGATGTTCCTTTGCCTGCTTCGAAAGCCCCGGCCCGGTATCCGAGATATCGATAAACGCCAGATCGTCCGCCGACCAGGCCCTGACGGTGATTTCCTGGTCCTCAACGGTGGCGCCTTTTTCACGATAAACGGATGTCATCACCTGAACGGCATTGCGGCAGATATTGCTTAGTATACGGAACAATTGATCGCGGTCTGCATTGACCTTGAAATCGGAATCAAGGTCCGCTTTCCAGCCAATCGGCCCGTCGCCATTGGTACGGGGCAGCCCCAGACCCTCGGCAATATCGTTGAGCAACGGCAGCAGCTCAAAGACGGTTCGTTCGGGCGGCTGTTCCTGAGCGCGGCCGTATTTCAGGGTCTGCGTGCATAAATCAATCGCCCGGTCGAGAGAATTGATCAGTTTCGGAGCGAAGCGCTGGACAGTGGGCTCCTTGAGGGCTCCAAACCTGTCGGAGATGAGCTGCGCATTGGCCAGCATGTTGCGCAGATCATGATTGATTTTACTCACCGCCAGCCCCAGGGCCGCGAGATGGTTTTTCTGGGCGAGGAGGTGTGAAAGCTCCCCCTGCATTGCGGCCAGCTCATTTTCCGCAACGCCCAGCTCGTCGGTTCTGCCGGTCGGCTCTATGATGCGGCTCTTGTCTTCCGGATTCTCGCCGAACCGCACCATGTTATGGGTGATGTTCATCATTGGCTGGATGAGTAGCCAGTTGAGGGACAGGTAGACGAGTGCCGCGGTAATGATGGAGATTATGATCGAGAGTCCTAGAATATTGAGCGCGAAACCGATCATGGCCGCTTTGAGAGGCGCCTCCGAGATGACGATCTCAACAAATTCACCAGCGCCGAAATCGGGCTGTCCGATAACCCTTATGACGCGTTTTTCATCTCCGCCAAATACCGCCAATGCGTCCAGGACGAGTTGCGGAGAAGAGGCTTTGCGCAAATCATAATGGCTGTCTATGCCGGTCGGCATGTCGGTCTGCAGGATGAGCCGGCGCTCTTCGCCACGCTTGAGAGCGACCGCGCGCACCATTGCGGACTTCAGCAACTCTTCTCTGAGCATTGCCGGCAATTGTCCGCCGGGTGCGGCCTCTGCCGCGAGCGAGGCGATCTGAGCGGCCGACAGGCGTTCCATCAACCAGCTTTGGCGAAAGTTCGCCACCGAGGGCAGAAAGATAAGCACCTCTGCGATCATGACAAAGAGGATTGTAAGGATCAGCAGCTTGGCGGACAGTCCGAACCGGCCAGTCCCGAGGCCAAACGGTTTTGCCCGATGGTCGGGTTTCGCAACCCCGCCCTGCTTTTTATCTTCCTGTACTCGCATTCAATTATCTCTTAAACCCGGCAAATCCGGCTCGGACTTTTCCACTGAAATCAATCAACCCAGCTTTGCCAAAAGACCGATCGCTTTTTGCAAAAGCGGACTGGTCAATTTGGGTAAATAGTAAACGATTGCCGCGCGTTTATTGATTTCAGAAAAAGTTGGATATGGTGAGATATATCCGGTAAATGCCCCGATTTTCATTTTTTTCGATACGGCAAGGGCCCACATTTGAATTATTTCTCCGGCATGTTCGCCGACAATGCTGGCGCCCAATATCCGACCGTTCTTTCTGGTCACGACTTTTATAAAGCCGGTCGTCGTCTGTTCGGCCTGGGCGCGGTCATTTTCCTGATAGGGCCATCTCAGCACATTAATATCTTTATACCGGTTGCGCGCTTCTTCCTCCATGAGACCGACATGGGCGAGTTCGGGGTCGGTAAAGGTAACCCAGGGAATGATGTCGGTATTGACGGATACCGGGATGCGGAACAGGGCATTACGCACGACCAGACCCGCATGGTAATTGGCGACATGGGTGAACTGCAATCCACCTATCACATCTCCGATGGCATAGACGCGGCGGTTGGAGGTTTTAAGGCCCTTCGAGACCTTTATTCCCTTGTTGTCATATTTAATTTCGGCCGCCGCTAGATTCAAGTCATCGACATTCGGCTTCCGGCCCGTCGCAACGAGAAGATGGGAGCCATCGATTTCGCTTTCGGAACCGTTTTCAGATATTCTTACGCGGATGCCGTCGCCCATGCGCTCGACATTTTCGACCCTGGCGCTTTCGCGCAATACCAGGCCTTCGGAGGTCAGGGACTTGAGAACGATGTCGGTAAGTTCCTTGTCGTCCTTTCCCAGGGCTTTCATGGCCTCAAGTACGGTTACCCGGCTTCCGAGGCGCAGATGCGCCTGGGCGAGTTCCATGCCGATGGGGCCGCCACCGATGACAATAAGGTGTTCGAGGGGCGAGCGGTTGTCGAATATGCTCTCATTGGTGAAATATTGAACGTCATTCAGCCCGGGTATGGGCGGAACCGCAGGCGACGAGCCCGTTGCGATGATAAATCTCCGGGCCCTGATTTCATTGTCGCCGGCAATCACCGTGTTCTTGTCGGTAAAACGGGCCGGCGCTTCGATCACATGAACGCCAAGGCCGGTGAAGCGTTCGACGGAATCGTTCGGCTCGATGGCGGCAATCACCGATTTAACATGGTCATTTACCGCTGCATGGTTGATCATGGGACGGGTCGAGGTCATGCCGAATTTATCGGCCGTGAGCATTTGATGCGCCCGGCGGGCGGCTGCGATCATGGCTTTCGATGGAACGCAGCCGTAATTCAGGCAGTCGCCTCCCATCTTGCCTTTTTCTATGAGGACGACATCGACGCCCAAAGACGCTGCCGCAGCCGCAACGGACAATCCACCCGATCCGGCGCCGATTATGCATAAGTCTGGTTTTAATAATTCACTCATGATCCATCCCCAATAGGCTAGCATACTGTCCGACTGTTTCCGCTGGTATCTTAATCTTTAGGCAGAAATTGTCAGAACACAAATTTTCAAGCTGTTCGGCCGCCTCAGTCTGAATCGCTTCCGGCCGATTTGCTCTTGCCGAATTTCTTTATCAGAACCGGTACCAGCGCGACGACGCCCAGTGCCGCAAAGGCCAGTAGAAGCTCGGTAGTGACGAGGGCGCTCGTATCGATGGTGAAGCCGCACTCCTCTGCGCTGCCGCCGGCCTGTGCCGCAAGGCAATCCGCATAAGATTTTTTCTGCGCTTCGATGACGCTGCCAAGCCCAGAGCCAAGAAACGAATAGGCCATCGTTCCCGGCATGATACCGAAAAAGGTGCCCAACACATATGTTCTGAGATTTACGCCCAGCAGTGCCGGCGCGAGATTTACAAGCCAGAAGGGAAAGGCGGGCACGAGCCTGAGGAAAAGAAGATAGTTGAGCGCGTTTTCCTTGAATCCTTCTCGCAGCTTCGAAAGCCACGGGCCGGCACGCGCTGCCAGTGGTTCGCCGAGGGCCGTCTTGGCAATAAGGAACAGAATGGTGGCTCCGATGGTGGCGGCGATTATTGTTACCGGGCCACCGACACTCCAGCCGAACAAAATCCCGCCGGACATGGTCAGTGCCGCACCTCCCGGAAGAGAAAGGGCAACCACGACGATATAAGTCGCCGCATAGGCGAGAAGGGCCAGGATCAGATTGGCGTCGATCAGGGAGGTGAGGGCGTCATGATTGCGGGCGATTTCCTCAAGGCTCAAATATTTATGCCAGCCCTGTGACAAAACTAGCGCGGCTGCGCCCGCCAGCAAAATTAACGGGAGTAGTCGTTTAATCCAGCTGTTCGTTTTTACCGCCGGTCCGGTCGGTACATCGCTCATGAGAAAACCTTGTCATTGGCGGGTCAAAAAAAATTTTGGGTTTACAGTCTTAATGCAAGTATGCGTTTTTCACCAGCGCCCAGGCGGCCGGAAAGCTACGGACTTCCTAGAGCGCGTCATTCAGGGTCCAGTCATATTCATAGTCCCAAATATCCGTCACGCCTTTAAGCTTTTGGGCGAGATCCCCCTGGGCATATTTACGCAAATGAGCGAGCACTCCCTGTTCGCTGTTGCCGAAGTCTTCATCGAACCATTTGTAAATTTTTGACGCGATGACGCGTTTGCCGTTGAACCTCACCCCGCGCGGATTATTGATATAGGCTCGGGCGGCGGCGTCGAGCTGATCGGAAAGGCGTGACCCGACAAATGCCTCGGTTCCGATATTGGGGCAACCGACGGAGGCACAATTCACGGCGTAATGCGTACGCGGTTCCTTGAACAGGCCACGCATTATTTTATGTTCGATGTCGTCCAGGCTGAGATCGATACCATTGACCTTGAGGACCTTTTTCTTCCAGGGACCGTTGGCGAACAGGCCAGGGGAGATGTCGATATCACGGATCGATTTGACCGGGTAATGTGATAATATGATATCGACGGTTTTGGCGTTGTAGAGATTTGCCCATAAGGCGTATTGTTCATCCCTGTTGAGCTTTGGCACATCGACGGACTGCAATTCCGACAAATAGGTTTTCAGGGATGTCCAGCCCATTTGTTTGAACGCGGAGTAATTGACGCGGTTGAGACCGCTTTTATCGGTCTTCACGTAAGCCGCCAACAGGCTGTCCCAGCGCGAATGGTCGATTGTTTTCGTGGAGGCGCCGTCAAAGCTTCGAAACTTGTCCTCGATTTCGCCGGCCCTGACATGGCTGGAAAAGCCAAGTGCCAGCGCAATCATGAGGGCCGACATGACCAGCAGTTGCACCGCTTTCAAGCAATGGGCGTCTATGGCAATTGCGCGCGGGCGGATTGCCTGGAAATTATATCTTTCGGATCTCTTCATGGTGTGCCCTCGCGCAATAATATCTACTCAATGTTTTGGTGCCAATCACCTATGCACGACAATGGGAAAAAAGCCCTTGTCTGCAAAATACAATAGGGTTTTTCGCGTTAGATGAAATATCTCATCAAGTGTTTGTGAAGCAATGTCATGCAATGTTACATTTTTGCGGCGTTTCTCGTTCGCGAAACTCTGCTCAGTTTGATTGACTTGAAGCATCAAGCCCCCTATAAGCGCCAACAATCCATTGCAATTTTTTACACGCCTGACATGGGCCAGCACGCCAGTTTTGCGCCGGTTATATGCTATTTGTCAGGGAACGGAGACGACCAGTGAAACGCACATATCAACCAAGCGCTCTTGTCAGAAAACGCCGCCATGGTTTTCGGGCCAGGAAAGCCACAAAAAACGGATTGAGAGTTCTTGCACGTCGCCGGGCAAAGGGCCGCAAACGCCTTTCCGCGTGAGCCAGAATGTTGATCCGGGTTTGCCGATGGTGCGAACGCAGTTCATTTTCAGGCAGGGAGGTTGTCATGCCCGCAGGCCCGGGCCGTGAAAATCATGATTTAGTCAAATCCCGGTGAATTCGATTACGCAGTGACAGCTGAATGGGTTGTCGGATGAATTTTACGACCTTAAAGCGTCGCTCGGACTTCCTGCATGTTCGTGGTGGCGTTTATTGGGTGACGCCGGGATTTACGCTACAGGCGCGTACGCGGAAACCGGAGACGGGGGTAACTGGTGAAACGGCCGGGATTAATTGCAGCAGGATTGGATTTACGGTTACAAGGCGCATTGGAAATGCAGTCGTCCGCAATCGGATCAAACGACGCTTGAGGGAGATTGTCAGAAAAAATTCGGATCTTTTTATCAGGCCCGATTGCGACTATGTTCTGATCGCTCGGCCGGGTGGTCTTAAAAGACGGTTTGAGGATCTCGACAGGGATTTGAAATTTGCTCTTAAACGGGTTCATGACAAACTGGAAACCCGAACTGGTATGTGACCTGAAACAGGTGTTTTTGACAGAAAATTCACAACTTATATTCATTGTCGCGCGCTCAACCCGCCATTTGAGGTTTTGAAACAGGCTCCGGATCATGGACGAAAATACCAAGAATTATATTCTGGCCATTGGACTGTCGATCATTGTTCTTATCGGTTGGCAGATTTTTTATGCCGGGCCCAAGATTCAGGAAGAGCAGATTCGCCGCAAAGCGCTCGAACAAGCCAAGACCGAGACGGGTGGACCTCCTAAAGTCGGCAAAATTCAGCCTACGGAATCCGTCGCTTCGTCACGCCCCGGCGCCGTTACCGTCGCCAAAGTCCGGCCCCGGGAGCAGGTTCTCAAGGAAGCGCCGCGGATTGTCGTCGATACCAAGCAGCTCAGAGGTTCGATTTCATTAAAGGGCGGGCGTATCGACGACCTGGTCCTGAAAAACTACCGGGAGACCGTCGACAAGAACAGTCCCGAAGTGGTGCTTTTTTCTCCCTCCGGCTCGGACAAGCCGTATTATGCCGAATACGGCTGGATCGGCGCCGACCCCAAAATCAAGGTACCCGGTCCAGACAGCGTCTGGCAGGCCGAGACCCAGGGGAAACTCAGTCCGGGCAATCCGGTTACACTGAAGTGGGACAATGGGAGCGGACTGGTCTTCCGGCGCACCATAGCTCTTGATGAAAATTTCATGTTCTCCATTCGGCAGAATGTCGAGAACAAGAGTGCGGGAGCGGTCATCCTGTTTCCTTATGCGCTTGTTTCCAAGCAGGGAAAGCCCGAAGAAAGCGGCTTTTATATTCTTCACGAGGGCCTTGTCGGCGTGATCGGCGAGGAGGGCCTTCAGGAGATCGGCTATGACGACGCTCTCGAAGACAAGCTGACAAGCTTCAAGAGCGTTTCGGGCTGGCTCGGGATCACTGACAAATACTGGGCGGCGGTGCTGATTCCCGATCAGAAGAAAAACTACGAAGCTCGATTTACGGGAAATCTGGATGGCGGGCGCGAGTATTTCCAGGCTGATTACGTTCTCGAAGGCATCACCGTACCCAAAGGGGCGAGCCATGAAGTCTCGTCACACATCTATGCCGGCGCCAAGAAGGCCGAGATCATCGATGGTTACGAGGAACGGCTCGGTATTGAACAGTTTGATCTCCTGATCGACTGGGGATGGTTTTATTTCATTACCAAACCGATTTTTTTGCTCCTCAATGCAATATACAAGCTGGTCGGGAATTTTGGCCTGGCGATCATGGGCGTGACTGTCATTATCAAACTCATTTTCTTCCCGCTCAACAACAAAGCCTACAAATCCATGAGTAAAATGAAGATGCTTCAGCCGGAGATGGCGCGCATCAAGGAGCGCTATGGCGACGACCGGATGAAGCAACAGGAAGCGATGATGGCGCTTTACAGCAAGGAAAAGGTCAATCCCATGTCGGGTTGTGTGCCGATCCTGTTTCAGATTCCGGTCTTTTTCGGGCTCTACAAGGTGCTTTACGGCACTATAGAAATGCGCCATGCGCCGTTTTTCGGCTGGATCCAGGATCTGTCCGCTCCCGATCCGACGTCATTTGTAAACTTGTTCGGGCTCTTGCCTTTCGATGTGCCGCAGTTTCTTGTTGTCGGCGTCTGGCCCTTGCTGATGGGTATTTCCATGTGGGTGCAGATGAAGCTCAATCCGGCGCCCACCGACGACCTGCAAAAGACGCTGTTCGCATGGATGCCGGTCATATTTACCTTCATCCTCGCTCCTTTCGCTTCGGGACTTGTGATCTACTGGACCTGGAACAATATTCTGACGATCGCCCAGCAATCCATGATCATGCGCAGTCAGGGCGTGAAGATCGAGCTATGGGACAATATCAAGTCCAGCCTTCCCTGGTCCAAAAGCGAAGCGAAGGATTAAGCTCTTTGGCGATCCGACGGGGAATGCAGAATGACCGCCCGGTATCATCGAGAATTTGACGAAGATGCGCTGAGGGCAGGTGAACATTTGTTTCGCCAGCCGTTCGAATTCGTCATGGGCGTCGTGTCGCTGAAAACCCTGCCTGCCGCCGACCGGACCGAGATCGCCTTTGCAGGGCGTTCCAATGTCGGCAAGTCCAGTCTATTAAACGCTCTTGTCGGCAGAAGCGGGCTGGCCAGAACATCGAATACGCCAGGGCGCACGCAGGAGATCAATTTTTTCACACGCGGCACCGGGCTCTATATCGTCGACATGCCTGGATATGGATATGCTCGGGTTTCCAAATCGCGAGTCAAAGCATGGACCGCGCTTATTCGCGACTATCTCAGAGGGCGCGCCTCGCTCAAACGGGTATTCCTTCTCATCGACAGCAGGCACGGCATCAAGCCCAATGATCTGGAGATCATGAAGCTGATGGACACGGCCGCGGTTTCCTATCAGATCGTTCTGACAAAGGCCGACAAGATCAAGGCCCGGGAACTGGACCAGGTGATCGAGGCGGTCGGCAAGATCATGTCAAAGCACCCGGCGGCATATCCTTTCATTATTGCGACATCGGCACGAAAGGGGCTGGGACTCGATGCGCTCAGGGCCGAGATATCAGATCTTTGTGAGGAATAAATCCGGTCCGATCAAATCAGATCGGTGAGTGCCAGAATTTGACGGTATGCGTCCTCACCGAAGGCGGCAATAACGCCACCGGCTGCCATGGCAGCCGCCCAGCCGCCAAGCTTAATTGCCGTCCGGACATAGTTCATCCGGATAACCACATCAAACACCTGATCGGGCAGTGCCGTTTCGGCCGCCACCCCGTCGGCACCGACCGTGCGGGCCGAGACGACGAGCTGTAAACGCGTAACACCCCTCTTTTCAGGCGTGACGGTCCAGCGCCAACTGGCGAAATCATCCTGGATCAGTCCAAGCGCGTTATCGATCCATTGCGTTTCCGGCGAACTCGTCTCGATCCGGACGCCTCCTTCCGGTGCGCGGAGTCGAACTGTCATGGCTTTCGTTACGTAGATGTCCTGCCCCCGCGGCGCGCCCCTGCCCTGCATGTTGGCGACCGGGACATCAATATTGCTGCGCGCAATCCTGACTTCGACCGGTTCGGGAACTCCGACCCGCATCCGGCGCGGTATGTTTTCAATCATCTGGCCTTCATCGACAGTCGCGCCCGCTTGTGTTTGCGAGGGTGAAGCCGGAGCTGTTGCCTGCGCCGATGTGCGATAATGCCCATTCACCGGCATCGGAGCCTGCCTGCCTGCCGCTCCTCCGTGGTCTTGAGGGCGAACTGGTGGTTGCTGCCCCGGATGGGGATGACTGCGCGGGGGCGGGGGCGGGGGCGTTGCAGATTCAGGATCGGGCCAGGGAGCGATCGCCCCGTCATATTGATTTTTGCGCCGTTGACGGGGAGCGGCCCCGACATGATCTCTGCCGGCCAATCCGCCACGGTCCATTGGCGCCCCTGGCGGTGCCGGGGGCGGCATCTGCGGTTGAGGCTGTCTTGGCCGGGCTGGCATGCCCAAAGCTCCCGCATTCGGAGCAGGCCCATTTCTCGGCATTTCAGGTGTGGCGGCTCGCGGCATCTCACCGTTTGGGGCTGCCGGAGATGGCGGTTGAGCTCCGGTTACCGATGGTGGCGGGGAGGGCGGCGGTGGCGGTGGTGGCGCCACCCTTGATGATTGCGGTTGTTCCTGAGGTGCCGCTGACGCTTGAGTTTGAGGAATTGCGGGTCCGGCCGCCGGCTCCGGATCAATTTTGACCGGCGCCGGTGCAGGCTCTGACTCGCTTTGCAGCGATACGTCGAGCTCCGGCAGGCTTTCGCTCAGAGGCTCGCCGTCCTGCGTTGCGGACCTGTTCTGAAGCGAATTGATCGCATGTTCAAATGTCAGGCCATGTGTTTCCAATAATCTCGCCGCCGGGCTGTTTCCTTCGCCGATGAGGGCGGCAAGTACGATCGCCCCGTCGATGGTATCAAGACTCGATTGATCGGCAGCCGCCGAGGCATACTCAAATATCGTTTTCAGATCGGACGATGCGGCCGGTCCGTCAGGGCCGGGAGGGATTGCTCTGTCTTCGTTGCGTCCGACAAGGTCGGATACGGCGTTTCGAATTTGCTGGATATTGACATTGCTTGCCTTGAGAACGGTCAATGCGTCGCTGTCCTCGCTCAGCGCAAGAAGAAGATGGTCAAGCGTTACCTCCCTATGCTGCTGTTGAAAGGCGTAGTGAAGCGCCCGGTCAAGACTCTTGACCAGGTTTGGTGATTTACCCACCCAGCCCAGCGCCTCCATAAAGGACTGAGACATACCCGTCTCCCTTCAGTATCCAAAGGCCCCGCTTTATCCTCAGGCCTTACCAGTTTGCAACTATTCCACGGTTCCCCACTTCATATGGATGATATGGTGGAGAATTTTGGTTTTCAAATGGTCGCGAATAGTTGTACAGCCACTGTAGCTCGGTATCCGCCGTCACGTCACGGATTCGTTTGATAGTCTAGTATGGTTTATTGCGCTGAAATAATTGAATTTATTTTTTCAAACAGATGTTTTTTACCATTACAGCATGGTGCTGCGGTCGATAAAGAAGAGCAATGCGGGAATTTCCCGGCATAATTCATGAAGATTGCACGTAAATTGCGTTGTCGGAGTGGCCATTCTCGTTATAAGTGCCTCTCTGAATACGTAGCGGAGCAGGGCAAGATGGCAAAGGCAAAAAAAGCCGCAGAGGTTATCGAAGCATTTGGATCACCTCATAATCAGGCAGAACTTCTATCTGAAGCGCTGCCCTACATGCAGAAATATGACAAGCAGACGGTCGTTATCAAATATGGCGGGCATGCGATGGGTGACCGGGAGCTGACTGCCCAGTTTGCCCGCGATATCGTTTTGATCAAGCAGGCCGGTGTCAATCCTGTCGTCGTGCATGGCGGCGGACCGCAGATTGGCGCCATGCTCGAACGCCTGCAAATTCCAAGCAAGTTCAAACATGGTTTGCGGGTGACGGATGGCGATACCATCGATGTAGTCGAAATGGTGCTTTCGGGCTCGATCAACAAATCGATCGTTGCCGCCATTAATGCTCAGGGCGGGCAGGCGGTCGGCCTGTCCGGCAAGGACGGCAGCCTGATGATCGCGCGCAAGCTGAAGAAAAAGCTGCATGATCAGGATCCGAGTTTGCTGGAAGCGGTCGACTGGGGATATGTGGGAGAGCCGACGCAGGTCAATCCGCATGTGCTCGATGTCATTATCCAGAGCGACCTCATTCCGGTCATTGCACCCATTGCCATGTCTCGCGAAGGACAGACGCTGAATATCAATGCGGATACATTCGCGGGCGAGATCGCGGCCAAAATGCTCGCCAAACGTCTCCTCCTGCTTACGGATGTGGACGGCGTGCTCGATGTCGAAGGAAAGCTCATAGAGGTGATCACCCTCGACGAGGCCCACGCACTTATCGAGGACGGCACGATTTCGGGTGGCATGATCCCAAAAATCGAAAGCTGTATTTCGGTCGTGCAAAACGGCGTCGAGGGTGTTGTAATTGTCAATGGGCGAACACCGCATGCAGTCCTGCTGGAGCTCTTTACCGCTCATGGCTCGGGAACGCTGCTCGGCCAGGCACTCTGATGCTCATGTTGGAAACAGGTTCCATGAACGGCCAGAACGATCAGAATTTTCACAATACCGAAACCTGGATATTCGATCTCGACAACACGCTCTATCCGGCCGACTGCAATTTATTCGCGCAAATCGACGAGCGAATGGGACAATTCATTGCTGACTATCTGGATCTCGATTTCACCGAGGCCCGGCGCATCCAGAAACAGTATTACCATGATTACGGCACAACACTTTCAGGGCTGATGCAGGAACACCGGCTCGAACCCAAAGCCTATCTTGACTATGTCCATGATATCGACCTTACCCCCGTCGAACCCTCGCCCCGTCTTGTGGCCGCGCTCGAGCGCCTGCCCGGCCGGCGCCTGATCTTCACGAATGGCTCGCTGACACACGGAACAAATGTCGCGGAACGACTTGGCGTCCTGCACCTCTTTGAGGACGTTTTCGATATCGGGGCAAGCGACTATATTCCAAAGCCGGATTTGCGCGCCTATCAAAAACTTCTGGACGCCCATAATATCGACAGCAGACGGTCCGCCATGTTCGAGGATATGCCGCATAATCTGAAGGAACCGCATGGTCTGGGCATGACGACTGTTCTGGTCGAGTCGAATTATTTTGATCATCCCGCACAGCGCGAGCTCAAGGAATCCGGCATGCAGCCAGACTATATCCATCATGTAACGGATGATCTGATTGCCTTTCTGCAATCCCTCGAGGAGAAACCCGGAAACGGCATAGCCGAGGGTGAGGGACCTGTCGATTGACATTCACTGTCTCCTCACGCACAAGGCTCCTCAAATCACATAATGGCTGACAACAGATTCAGGACGACACCATGTCACATGAAGCAATAAAGACTACGATCGACGAGGCTTTTGAAAACCGCGACAATATCGGGTTCGATACAAAAGGGGAGGTGCGAGATGCGGTAGAGACAGCACTTGACCTTCTCGATAGCGGCGCGGTCCGTGTGGCCGAGAAAAGCGCCGATGGCTGGGAGGTCAATCAATGGCTCAAGAAAGCCGTTCTTCTGTCATTCCGTCTCAACGACATGGCCGAGATTTCAGGCGGTCCCGGAGGCGGTTCATGGTGGGACAAGGTTCCTTCCAAATTTGCGGATTGGGACGCCGGAAAGTTTCGCGAAGCCGGATTTAGAGCCGTGCCCAACTGCACGGTGAGACGGTCGGCCTATATCGCGCCCGGAGCGGTTCTTCTGCCCTGCTTTGTCAATCTTGGCGCCCATGTATCCGAAGGGGCAATGATCGACGCCTGGGCGACGGTGGGTTCATGTGCCCAGATTGGCAAGAACGTCCACTTATCGGGGGGTGCCGGCATTGGCGGCGTGCTCGAGCCGTTGCAGGCGGGACCTGTCATTATCGAGGATTATTGCTTCATCGGGGCTCGGGCCGAGGTCGCGGAAGGCGTCATTGTCGGCGAAGGGTCCGTTCTTTCAATGGGTGTCTATATCGGCCAATCGACAAAAATCGTCGATCGCAGCACAGGAGAGGTGCATTATGGCCGGGTACCGCCCTATTCGGTCGTTGTATCGGGGACCATGCCCGGCAAGAATCTGCCGGACGGCTCTCCGGGACCCAATCTCTATTGCGCGGTTATCGTAAAAACGGTGGATGAACGCACAAGGTCCAAGACATCCATCAACGAGCTTCTGAGAGACTAGCCCGATCGCGAGTTCAGACATTTTGCACATTCCGGATCTTCATGACCTATGAACGCCTATTCCTAAGATTCAGTGGCCGTATCAGCCGCCAATATTTCTGGTTTGGCATTGTGGTGCTGACACTGGTGGAGATCAATTTTCTACTCTTCATGTACTATCTGTTGGGTTTGAGCGCTTCCGATTTCTGGAAGGAAACACGAACCAGCCAGCTTGTCATGCTTTGTACCTTTATGCTGGTGCTTGTGCCCGGTCTGGCGGTGACCATCAAGCGGCTGCATGATCGCGGGCTTTCGGGTTGGTGGGGCGGTCTTTTATACCTGCTGCAGTTTCAGATCATGTTGCAACCTTTCCTGGGTGGAATTTTTCGCGCAGGAACCGTCGAATGGATATTCCTCAACCTGCCGGTCTTTTTGTTCGTTCCCTTGGCGATATGGCTTTTTATCGAACTGGGCTTTATGCGCGGTCAGAGAAAGCGAAATCGCTATGGTGACGATCCATTGATGGGATTGGAGGCGTTGGCGAATGGCTAGCAATCGGGATCCATTGGAGCTTGCGAGCGGTCTTATTCGTTGTCCGAGCGTCACGCCCCACGAAGGCGGGGCGCTCGATTTTCTGGTCCAAATATTGGAGCCTGCCGGCTTCCGGTGTCATCGCCTGCCGTTCAGCCAGAGCGGGACGGCGGATGTGGATAATCTTTACGCCCGCATCGGCACGCGAGCCCCGCATCTCTCATTTGCCGGGCACACCGATGTCGTGCCGGTTGGCGACGAAGCATCCTGGACATCTCCGCCATTCGAGGCAAGCGTGCTGGACGGCATCCTGACCGGCCGCGGATCGGCGGACATGAAAGGCGGAATTGCCTGTTTTCTCGCGGCAACGCTCGATTACCTCGAAGATCACGGCGGCGAGATACCCGGCTCGATCAGTTTTCTTATCACGGGCGATGAAGAAGGGCCGGCGGTAAACGGAACGGTCAAAATGATCGACTGGCTTAAAGCGCAGGGCGAGGCTGTCGATCACTGCCTTGTCGGGGAGCCTACCAATCCGGAAGCGCTTGGCGACGCCATAAAAATAGGGCGCCGCGGCAGTCTGACGGGCGAGCTGGTGATTACAGGGATCCAGGGTCATGTCGCCTATCCGGAGAAGGCCGCAAACCCGCTGGCCGGAGCCGTGAGCATTTTAAACATTCTCAATGGGCATTTGCTCGATGAGGGGAGCGATCATTTTGATCCGTCCAATCTGGAAGTCACCAGCGTGGATGTGGGCAACTCTGCCAGCAATGTCATACCGGCCCGGGTCGCCGCCAAATTCAATATACGATTCAACGACAGGCATAGCGCGGACTCTCTCAAGGGCTGGATTGCCCAGATTGTCGAGCAGGAGCTGAAGGGCACCGCGCTCAAGTCCGATATCGTGTATGAATTTCCAAGCGATTGCTTCGTTACCGAGCCGGGGCCGCTTGTCGATATCTTGCGCGATTCAATCGATAAGGTGACCGGCCGGAGGGCGGAACTATCAACTTCGGGAGGCACGTCGGACGCCCGCTTTATCAAAGACATCTGTCCTGTTGTCGAATTCGGCCTGGTCAACAAGACCATTCATCAGGTCGACGAGCATGTCGAGGTCGCGGACCTCTATCGGCTCAAGGACATTTACCGGTTGTTTCTCGATGGTTATTTCGCAACGATCAAAACATGAGCGGAGGCAGGTTCGGTCAACCCAAGCCTCAGTAATCAACTCGTATGAGATAGAGTCCGTGGGCCGGGGCGAGCGGGCCGCACATCGCGCGATCGCGGGCCTCAAGGGCATTGATCAAATCATTGCCGCTCCATTTCCCCTCGCCCACCAGTTTCAGCGATCCCATGATTGAGCGCACCTGATTGTGCATGAACGATCTGGCAGAGACTCTCATTTCTATTTCGTCGCCGCTTCCGGTCAGTTCGATGCGATCAATCGTTTTTAAGGGTGATTTTGCCTGACAGTGCACGGACCGGAATGTCGTGAAATCGTGATGCCCGGCCAGGAATTGGGCGACCTCATGCATATTGCCCACATCGAGCGGGCGGTTCACGAGCCATGCACGATTGCGGTCAAGCGTCAGAGGCGCACGCCTGTTGATGATGCGGTAGAGGTAGTGCCGCTGTCTCGCCGAAAACCTGGCATCGAAATCCCGATCCGTTTCGGCGCATTCAAGAACTGCGATCGGCAGGGGTTTCAAATGCTGATTCACAGCGTCCCTTATCGTACCCGCCGCATGTCCTCTTTCGAGGTCGACATGGGCGACCTGCCCGGTGGCATGTACACCGGCGTCGGTCCGGCCGGAACCGTAC
The DNA here is from genome assembly GCA_947258705.1 of uncultured Hyphomicrobiaceae bacterium. GTDB lineage: Bacteria > Pseudomonadota > Alphaproteobacteria > Rhizobiales > CAMYJA01 > CAMYJA01. The sequence goes on from CAMYJA010000021.1 coordinate 23,201, forward strand.
ACATCCCTTTCCTCCCCGCAAAACGCCTGAATGGCGCGGGTGAGTTCTTCCTGGATCGAAGGGCCGTTTTCCTGCTTTTGCCAACCGACAAAATCGGTGCCCTCATATTCAATGGTGAGCTTGTAGCGAGGCATGGACGCTTTAGGAGCGGATTTTCGGCCGCGCGTCAACTATCGGGAGTGATGTTACGGGTAGACCCATCGGTCGTGGCTTGCGCGGGGCTGCTATTCCCAGGCCGGGCGGGGAAAATATATTTTCTGACCGAAGGCGCGGGATTGCCTGTAGCGCTGCGTGGTATCGCGATAGCGGTAAGGGTCTCCCTGGATTACGTGTCCGTGATCCGTTGCTTCAAGATCCCCCTGGTAGAGACGATGCGTTTTTAAGTGCCCCGCAAAGGCACGCGACTGTTCCCAACCGGTGGTCTTTCTAAATTGTCGATGATCCCAATTGCGACGTGCCGGAAATTTTACACGATATCCGCGTTTGCAAACGACTTTACGATAGCCGTGGCCGTTTGTTTCGTGCCATTTGAATTCACACAGCAGGGGTATTGCTAATCCGGCTGGCCGCCAAACGTGCGCTGCTAATATTCTACGATAGCGATGCTTACCAGATGATTTTTTGTGATAGGCTTTGTTTACCGCGGGCCGCCGCTTTTTTCCGGTCCTTTGGACAATGGTGTTTTTTTTAACGCGTCGAATGCGTCCACGATTGACCGTGGAAAGTCTGATAACTCCGGGCGATGCGGCAGAGCCCAATTTTATGACCCGCGCGGCTTCGGCTTTTGAAAACATCCCCCATCCCAACATGATTAAACCAGAGACGATCAATCCCGGGAGCAGGTTATTTACCGAGCGAAACGGCATGATACATTCCTCGCGCGTTGACTGGAAGCGGACCCATTTGATCAGCTTATCAAGTCAGCGCCGGTTCATGTCGGATGAAGAATTTCTTGGTTAATCCAGAACCATGCCTTTGGGAATTTCGAATCCGCGCGTGAAATCTTCCAGGCTCATGGGCTTTTTTCCGGCCCGCTGCAACTGCACCGGCCGGATGGCGCCCTCGCTACAGGCGATTGCCAATTCGTCGTCCAGGACGTTGCCAGGTGTACCGCCGGCATCTACGACCTCGCATTTGAGAATTTTGATGCGCTCACGCCCGCCATCGCGCTCCGCTTCGAACCAGGCTCCGGGGAAGGGGGATAGCCCGCGTATTAAATTGTGAACCTCCACCGCGGGTCTTGCAAAATCAATCCGGGCTTCGCTTTTATCGATCTTGGCGGCGTAGGTCACGCCTGTTTGGTTTTGGGCCGAACATGACAGCTCGCCCCGCTCCAAAAGGCCGATGGCGCGTATCATGAGGTCGGCGCCGCGCTGCGACAACTCGTCATGGAGCTCGCCGGCCGTCATATTTGCGTCTATGGCCATGCGCTTTTCGAGACAGACCGGCCCCGTATCGAGCCCCTCGTCCATGCGCATGATTGCTACCCCGGTCTCGGTGTCGCCTGCCATGATAGCGCGTTGAATGGGAGCGGCGCCGCGCCAGCGCGGCAGGAGCGAACCATGGACATTCAGGCAGCCGAAGCGAGACGCATCGAGGATGGCTTTGGGTAAAATAAGCCCATAAGCGACAACGACGCCCACATCGGCGCGAAAAGCGGCGAACTCGTTCTGCCGTTGCTCGTTTTTCAACGATTTCGGACTGAGGACGGGCAGTCCCGCTTTTTCCGCAAAAGTTTGAACGGGGGATTTCCGGTCTTTTTTACCGCGCCCCGCGGGACGCGGGGGCTGGCAGTAAACCGCCTTGATCTCATGGCCCGCCTCGATCAATCCTTTCAGGGTCGGGACCGAAAAGTCAGGCGTACCCATGAATATGATTTTCAAAGCCATTGGCCCCTATCCGATGATGCGCGCGTTTCGCCTCTCATACAGGCTTCATCGATAAAGGTAAATTGCCCGGTTGCGATCACTCAGCCAGACAGGTTATTCCGCGGGTGCGACAAGCTGCGGCGAAATCTTGACTACGAGTTCAAGACGGGCTGCAACGGACTCGCGATCTTCAAAGGTCAAATAGGATTCCCTGGTGCCCGGCGTATGCAGGAGCGGGATCTGCCATGTTTCGTATTCGAGGCCGATGCGGCCCCGCATGCTTTCGTTCTCGACAAAAATGCCGCCGCCGATACGGCCGCCGAAATCATTCTCCGTTTTTGAATCGCGGCCTAGTTCGGGAGCAAATGCGCCAGCCTGCAAACGTGCGGTAGAGCTGGCGTCGTTTTGAATAAACCGCGCATCGCCATCGAGGTAAACACCTGCAATAGGCGTCATATGATATTTGAGATCAAGTCCAAGCTCCAGGCCATAGCGGTCGGCCTCCAGATCGTAGTCGTAGCGGAATGGAAATGTACCACCGTTAGTGACGCCTGACAGGCTGCTTTCTTCATCGACGCTGCTGTAGAAAAAGCCGATGCGTGGGGTTAAGGCCAGTTTAGTGGAGCCAACGTTCAGGTCGAATGTATTCTGCACGCCTGTGCGGACAAAATATTCGGAATAGCTGTCGTTATATCCAAGGTCGAGAATATCTCCAAAACCGGCGCCGATCAGAAATCCGCCGCCTGACGGACCAGCCGGGCCGGCCGGGCTCAATATACCGAGCTCATTTCCGTTGGCGGAGAATAAATCTGAAAAGCTGCGCGCGCTGCTTGATGCATATGAAACGCCAAAAAACCAATCCAATTCGTCATTGCTGAACAATCCGAAGGGATCGATCAGGCCATATTTTATATCGCGGAAGTCGAAGCCCCGGAATTCCTCGTCTTCGCGGCGAATGAGGACGTGACGCGGATTAATGACCATGCCGCCAAGTTCGGTTCTGAGGAAGTATGGGGAGGCGCGGTTTATGGTGCCAAAGCGGCCGCCGAATACAAGATCGATACCATCGTCAAAGATTGTGGAATCTGTATATCCGTTCACCCCAAAAAACCCGAGTGTTTGCGTCATCTGATTTTGCGACATGATGCAGGTCTGCGCCCATTGCGTGGCTTCGGATATTGAAGAATCCCGCTTGTCCAATTCAGGAGCGTGGTGCCCGCATTGCCTGGTGGCGTCATTCAATTCGGTACCGGCAGATCCAGTTTCAACACCAGCTGATCCCTCGCTGTGCTCGACCTTGCCGTCGAATATGATTCGGTCTTCGGCAAGCGCCATGGTGCGCGCCGAGATGAAGAACACGAGTACCGCTATAGCGATTTTCATGAATCGTTGCATGGACCTCTCCCCGATTTTGGTTTGACGGACTGCTGTAACAACCGTCGTCTGAACGCTGAGCCGAAATGACGCTACCTAACGTCTCAACCAGCCTTCTCCGTCTGTCCGTGACCATGACCACGCCGGAGGCCGGTAGGTGCGTCTGTTTCCAGAACGTCGGGTGATTCTGTCCGGGTTTACAATGTGTGGGGCGCATGAATCGGTGGATGAGTGGAAAATTCATGTTCTTAATGACTTTTATGTCATTGTCCCGGCGCGCCGGTCCCGATCCCTGAGGTGCGCGCCCTCAGCTTCCGTCCATGATATTTTGACCATTATTTTTATCTGAATTTTAGCTGTTGTTATTATATAATGAACACCTGAACTCAGGGGATAAACATAGAGAACCGCCTTCGCCCATGGACCGGACGACGGCGCATATGGAGGACATGATGATCAGAACTTCCTATATTATCAAATTGGGCGCCGTGGCTATCACACTCGCTTTATTCGACGGTGGGGTCGCATCATCCGGCGCTCAGGCCCAGGTCCTTGACCGGGCTGTCCAGGGCGCCATTGGAGGGGCTGTGATCGGCGGTGTCGCGCGCGGCAAAAAAGGCATCGGCCCCGGCGCCGCCATAGGTGCCGCGGCAGGCGCCGTTGTCGGCGCGGTCGAAGAGGACCGGCGCAGAAAAGCCCGCGCCCGCAGGGCTTATCGCTCCTCAGACGGCCGTACGCGCCGGGCTTCACGCAACGATCCGCTCGTTTACGATACCCAGGCGGTACTCACCGATCTCGGATATGAGCCCGGTCCGGTGGATGGTTCGTATGGACCGCGAACATCGCAGGCCATTACCGAATATCAGAAAGAAAACGGATTACTCGTCACGGGCACGCCATCCGAAGCTTTGCTCGCGCATATGAACAAGCAGGGCGGCTGAACCAAACTCAACCTCATGGTGAGGAGCGAGCTGCCATATAATGGCATGCGAGTATCTCGAACCATGGGATGCGATGTGTTTGTTGGTGTGCCGGGTCATCATCCTTCGAGACGCTCGCCCGCCACTCGTGGCACGAAGGCTCGCCCTCAGGATGAGGTGGAGTGTTTTTTTACTGAGCTGTCTAAAGCGCGCTGGCGGAAGACTTCTGCGCCTTGACGAATTTCCTGACGATTATATCCCGCTTCAGGCGCGACAGGAAATCGATGAAGAGTTTGCCGTTGAGGTGGTCGATTTCATGCTGTACCACGGTTGACAGCATACCCTCACATAGTATTTCCCGGCGTTTCCCATCGCGATCGATATATGAGACACGGGCGCTCGCGGGGCGCTCGATCTCGGCATAGTGTTCCGGGATGGACAGGCAGCCCTCTTCGTGAAGGCGCGGCTCATCGCCCAGTTCAAGGATTTCCGGATTGATCATGCAGATCGGATTGTTGGGCTCGTCCTCGCCCGTGGCAATATCCATGACAAGCGCGCGGATCGGATTGGCGACCTGAACGGCCGCGAGCCCGACGCCGGGCGCCTCATACATGGTTTCGAGCATATCATCGAGGAAAGCGCGCAGTTCGTCATCAACACGCTCTACGGGCCTGCTCTGCTGGCGCAGCAGCGGGTCCGGAATGGTGATGATATCGAGTGTCTTTGCCATGATGCAGAGATAGGGGATTTAAGGTTGCGGGACAAGGGAGAGCATCTAGATGCGGGGGTGTTTTCTCTAATCCGAAAACGCACTCATAAAACCTTGCGGGCCTTGATGGCGGCGGCGAGGGTGCCTTCGTCGAGATAGTCGAGCTCGCCGCCCACGGGCACGCCATCCGAAGCTTTGCTCGCGCATATGAACAAGCGGGGCGGCTGAACCAAACTCAACCTCATGGTGAGGAGCGAGCTGCCATATAATGGCATGCGAGTATCTCGAACCATGGGATGCG
>CAMYJA010000022.1:0-1794 GCA_947258705.1 uncultured Hyphomicrobiaceae bacterium
TCTAGCAGGGAGGCGGGAGCGGTGAGTACCGTCTCCCGTCTTCTGTTTCGTTCGACCTGCCTTACCCGTTTAAAAAATAGACTGAGATACCTATTGGAGACTTAGCATGATCGCCTGGATCGCAGTTGTAATATCCATCGCAGCACTCGTTGTAGCGATTTTATCGTGGCGCGAATCGGTGCAAGCAACTCGAGCTGCAATATATGACCGCCGATATGAGGTCTACGCCGACGCAGAAAAGTTCTTAAGTACATGGATGCGGAAGGGAGATCCTGATATTGAAGAACTCAACATTCTTATTGGAGCTTGGAGCAGGTCACAATTTCTTTTTAGCGACAAAGTAGCAACCTATCTAAGGAAGCTCTGGACTGATGCAGTCAAGGCTGATTATGCTAAAAAGGTATTGTCTAGAGAGTATGACGGCGACAGAAATGAGGCATCAGAAATATCGCACGAACTAAGGTTGGAGCACGCAGTAAGCTACGAAAAATTGCGTGAAGTATTTGAGGACGAACTTAAAGTCAAATCTTGACCAAACTCATTCCTCAGCACCATCCTCCCCACCATCAGGACTGTCGTCCCCCTCACCCTCATCCTCGCTTTCGGGGATGTGCTCGACCGAGACGGTTTTTTCATCCTCCGCCGTGTTGAAGATGGTCACGCCCTGGGTCGCGCGGCCGGCAATGCGCACATCGTTGATCGGGCAGCGGATGAGCTTGCCCGCATCCGTCACCAGCATGATCTCGTCATTGTCCTCGACCGGAAACGAGCCGATCAGCGGTCCGTTGCGGTCATTCACCACCATGGCGATAATGCCCTTGCCGCCGCGACCCGACGTCCGGTACTCATAGGCCGACGAGCGCTTGCCATAGCCGTTTACCGAAACCGTCAGAATAAACTGCTCGGCGGCCGACAATTCGGCATAGCGTTCGGTCGAAAGGCTGGCGCCGTCGCCTGAACCCGCATCCGCACCGCCGTCCGTCTCATCGGCGCCGGCATCGCCCTCCGCCGCCCTGCGAATGGCATTGGCCTGTTTGAGATAAGCGGTCCGCTCCGCCGGCTCCGCATCCACATGGCGCAGGATCGCCATGGAAATCACCAGGTCATCATCGCCAAGCTTGATGCCGCGCACGCCTATCGATGTCCGCCCCGTGAACACCCGCACATCGGTTGTCGGGAAGCGGATGGCCTGGCCATGCGCCGTCGTCAGCAACACATTGTCGCTGTCCGAGCAGATCTCGACCCCGTTGATGGCGTCCCCTTCGTTGAGCTTCATGGCGATCTTGCCGTTGCGCTGGATCGAGACGAAATCCGACAGAAGATTGCGCCGCACATAGCCCTTCACCGTGGAGAACATGAGTTGCAGATCCCCCCATGTCTTTTCGTCCTCCGGCATCGGCATGATGGTCGTGATCCGCTCCCCCTCCTCGATAGGCAGGAGATTAATGAGCGCCTTGCCGATAGAGGTGGGGCTCGCGAGCGGCAACCGCCAGACCTTGAGCCTGTAGACCATGCCGCGCGACGAGAAAAACAGAACCGGCGTATGGGTATTGGCGATAAAAACCTTGGTGACGAAATCCTCGTCCCGCGTCGACATGCCGGACCGGCCCTTGCCGCCGCGCCGTTGCGCCCGGTAGGTCGAAAGCGGCACGCGCTTGACATAGCCCTTGCGCGAAACCGTCACCACCATGTCTTCGCGCTGGATGAGATCCTCATCCTCCATGTCCCCGGCATAATCGACGATCTCCGTCCGCCGCTCCGTGCCGAATTCGTCCCGCACCGCTTCGAGCTCGG
>CAMYJA010000022.1:1824-45987 GCA_947258705.1 uncultured Hyphomicrobiaceae bacterium
TCGAGATAATCGGCGATCTTGTCGCCGAGCCCCTTGAGCTCGTCGCCGATTTCATCGCGCCCCAGCGCCGTCAGCCGTTGCAGCCTGAGATCGAGGATCGCCCGCGCCTGCTCGTCCGACAAGCGGCACGTGCCCTCCTTCGAGACCTTGTGCCGCGGGTCCGCAATAAGCTCCACCAGCGGCCCGACATCCTTCGCCGGCCAGTCGCGCGATTTAAGCTCGTCCCGCGCTGCGGACGGATTGGGCGCGGTGCGGATCAGCGCGATGACCTCGTCGATATTGGCGACGGCGATGGCCAGGCCGACAAGAACATGCGCCCGGTCGCGCGCCTTATTGAGGAGATATTTCGTCCGCCGCGAGACCACTTCCTCGCGAAACGCGTTGAACGCCTGTATGAGATCCTTGAGATTGTGCGTTTCCGGCTTGCCGCCCGTCAGCGCCACCACATTGCAGCCGAACGACGTCTGCAGGGGCGTGAAACGGTAAAGCTGGTTGAGCACGACATCGGCAACCGCGCCGCGCTTGAGCTCAACGACGACGCGCATGCCGTCCCGGCTCGTCTCGTCCCAAATATTAGCGATGCCCTCGATTTTCTTCTCGCGCACAAGCTCGGCGATCTTCTGGATCATGTTGAGCTTGTTCACCTGATAGGGGATCTCGGTGACGATGATCGCTTCCCGGTCCTTGCGTATTTCTTCCGTATGCGCCCGCGCGCGCATCAGCACCGAGCCGCGCCCCTTGTGATAAGCGCTTTTGATCCCGGAGCGGCCGAGAATAAGCCCACCCGTTGGAAAGTCGGGCCCCGGCACGATGTCGATCAGCTCATCGATGGTAATGTCCGGATTGTCGAGATGCGCAATCGCCGCATTCACCACCTCGACCAGATTGTGCGGCGGGATGTTGGTGGCCATGCCGACGGCGATGCCGCCCGCGCCATTGACCAGAAGATTTGGAAAGCGCGCCGGCAGCACGCTCGGCTCCTGTTCGTGCCCGTCATAGTTCTCGCGGAAATCGACCGTTTCCTTGTCGAGATCGTCCAGCAGCGAATGAGCGACTTTTTCGAGACGGCATTCCGTATAGCGCATGGCCGCCGGCGGATCGCCGTCGACCGAGCCGAAATTGCCCTGCCCCTGGATCAGCGGCAGGCGCAGCGAAAAGTCCTGCGCCATGCGCACCAGCGCGTCGTAAATCGCCTGGTCGCCATGCGGGTGATATTTACCCATCACGTCGCCGACGACACGGGCGGATTTCTTGTAGGGCTTGTTCCACTCAAGCCCGTTTTCATGCATGGCATAGAGGATGCGCCGGTGCACGGGTTTCAATCCGTCGCGCACATCTGGCAGGGCCCGGCTCACGATCACGCTCATGGCATAATCGAGATAGGACTTTTTCATTTCCTCCGTGATGGTGATCGGCTGGATGTCGAACGCATCACCGCCGTCGCCACCGGGATCGCCATCACCCGGAATGTCGTTATCGTCTGACAATGTATTGTTTCTGCCCGGTTTTACGCCTGTTTACGGCGTGTTTCCCCGCCCCTGAAGCGCATAATTATGAATGAATGAAATATGCTTTTGAATCAGCTCGAATTATAGCCCATCGAGCGCTGAAATCACAGGGCAAAGAGCCAAAATAACGGGTAAAAAAAGAGAATAAAACGCCAATTTAGGGGAATCTTTCGCGGTTTCGCCAACGGCGCCTCTTCTGGCTGTAAAAGCCATCAAATTTCCCGGCATAAAGCTGCCGAATGCCCCCGGAAAACCGTCCCCCGGATCACGTTATCATGGATCAAATCACCCCCCCCCGCCTAAGGCGGCTAAGGCGGCTCAGGCCGCACTTTCGTGTTTGCGCCACCCTGCAATCGCAGAAAGAAGCCGATCGAGGTCTTCCCCGTCATGCGCCGCATTGATAGCAATCCTCAGCCGCGCCGTTCCATCGGGCACGGTCGGCGGACGGATCGGCGTCGCCCATATGCCGGCTTCGCGCAAAGCCGAAGCGAGACCGAGCGCCGCCTCGGGCGCGCCGACGATCACCGGCACGATCTGGCTCTCGGATCGCCCCGTATCGACGCCCAGCTCCTTGAGGCCGGCGCGTAATTGGCCGGCACATTCCATCACCCGTTTGCGCTCCGCCCCCATGCCGGGCACCATATCGAGCGCCGCATCGATACTTCCCAGGACCGCAGGCGGCAGTCCGGTCGAATAGATCAGACCCGAGCAACGGTTGACGAGATAGTCCCGCACGGTCCGCGACGACGTCACATAGGCGCCAAAGCTTCCCATGCCCTTGCTGAACGTCCCGATCGCCACATCCGCGGCCGAGCTTAACCCCCTGCCCCCCGGCCCGAGTATTCCCGTCCCATGCGCATCGTCGAGTATGAGCATGCCGTCATGCCGGTCGGCAATCGCCCTGAGTTCCTCGACCGGCGCGATATCGCCGTCCATGCTGAACACGGTTTCCGACAGAATGAAGAGCGGCTGGCCGGTTTCCCGGTGCGTCTCGATGAGTTCGCTTAAATGCGCCATGTCCGAATGGCGATAGCTGCGATACGCCGCCCGCGCCGCCCAGCAGCCGAAATGCATGCTCGCATGGACAAGCTCATCGACCAGAATCAACGGCGCCGCGCCCAGCACGGTTTTCGAAAAGAGAGCGTGAAGCACCGTCGCATTGGCCTGAAACCCCGATGCCATGATGAGCGCCGCCTCGGCGCACTTGAAGCGCGCCAGCTTGTCTTCCAGGGCGCCGAAGGGTTTGAGATTTCCGGTCACGAGCCGCGACGCCCCCGCGCCCGCGCCATAGCGCGCGCTCCATTCTCCGGCCTGCCGGGCAAGCGCCTCATGCCTGGACAATCCGAGATAATCATTACCGGAAAAATTCAGATATTCGCGCCCCTCGAACCTGAGCCGCTTTGCGTCAATATGCTCAAGCTCCATCAACTCCCGCCGCAATCCCTGGGATTGCCGGATATCCAGATAGTCCTGATATGCACTTTCTCTCTTGCTCATGTTCCTGTATTAAATGACCGCAATATTCTATTCAATCAAACTAATTTCCCATCGGCGCCGCGCAAACGAATTCAGCCAGCGAGACACAATGCCCGAACACTCTTCAGCAAAGACCGAAGTCGCGTTTCAAACGGATGAGATCCGGCACGACTGGACAACGGCCGAGATACGCGCCCTGCTCGAAGCGCCGCTGATGGACCTCCTTTACAGGGCGCAAACCGTCCACCGCGCCCATCACCAGGACAACGCCGTCCAGCTTGCCAGCCTGATGAGCATCAAGACCGGCGCCTGCCCCGAGGATTGCAAATATTGCCCGCAATCCGCCCATTACACGAAATCGACGGGCCTTGAACGAGAAAGCCTGATCGACCTCGATGACGTCATGGCCGCCGCAAGAACCGCCAGGGAAGAAGGTGCCACCCGCTTTTGCATGGGCGCCGCCTGGCGGCAGATCCGCGATGGAGAGGAATTCGACCGTGTTCTCGACATGGTTCGCGGCGTCCGCAAGCTCGGACTGGAGGCCTGCGTCACCCTCGGAATGCTCAATGAAAACCAGGCCGCGCGGCTCAAGGAGGCCGGCCTCAACGCCTATAACCACAATCTCGACACGTCACCGGAATTTTACGGCGAGATCATAACGACGCGCAAATTCGAAGACAGGCTGGAAACGCTGGACCATGTCAGAAAGGCCGGGATCGGGCTGTGCACGGGTGGCATCATCGGCATGGGCGAAAGCGTCACCGACCGCGCCCGCATGCTCGAAGTTCTGGCCGGTCTCGACCCTCATCCCGAGAGCGTGCCCATCAATGCCCTTGTGCCCGTCGAGGGAACCCCCCTCGAGAACAAGACCCCCGTATCGTCGCTCGAACTCGCCCGCATGATCGCCGCCGCGCGCATCACCATGCCGAAAGCACGTGTCAGATTGTCGGCAGGCCGTAGCGAACTCAACCGCGAAGCGCAGCTTCTCTGCATCATGGCCGGCGCCAATTCGATCTTCTATGGCGAGAAGCTCCTCACGACAGGCAATAATGACGCCGCGGAAGATCGCCGGCTTCTGCGTGAAGCTGGTCTTGAAATGCTGGAGCCGGCGCCAGTGGAAGACGAGCGTTCTGAAATCGTCGAAGACACTCTAAAATAGTCAAAGACACTCAGAGATTGTCAAAGCCGCACTGAAATAGTCGAAGACGCTTCGGCGACTTCAATGTCGTCAGTGTACTCTTCCGCGAACATCCGGACGGCCTTCGACATGTTCAGGAAAGCTGAAAACACCGCTGCCGTTCTGCGTCGTGCGCCGCCGCGTGGTCCGACGCGTCGATTTCTTGCGCGCCGGCGATTTGCGCTTGGCGGTCGCCTTTGCAGCGGCCCTTGGAGAGGCCTGACGCTTCTGCCCATCGACCATTTCGGCCAGAATGGAGCGTTGCCCCAACCAGCACCGCTCGGCGAAACTTGTGTAGTGATCCTGTGCCGCGTTCCAGAAATCCATCTCGGCTTCGAAAACATCGTCCGGTGATTTGCAATTAGAGATTTCCTGGGGAAGATCCATATATGCCCGGCTTCGCCGCCCGACAAGATCGATTAATTCCCGGTTCATCTGCATCAGCCCCTCATAGAAGTGGCTGATTTCTGGGCCGCCCTTTGCCGCTCCTGCTGGAAAGCCGAACCAGTCGATATTCTCACGTCTCCTTTTCGGTGTCGCCATAACTACCTCCATTTGCATTCATGCAGTCTACGCCCACCCTGCGGCCAGGATCCGGGCTGCACGATCACTCTCAGTCTCCGTCGGATTGATACTTATCCGACCAAATTGTTATTTGAACGAATTCGCATGATCATGCGCAGCGGTACCGGCCATTCTCACCCACTGACAAATATATTGTACATGCAATGATTTGAGGTTCAAGAACTTAAGTTGCCGCGAGCCGATTTGTCCGCAACTGTGGATAGAAAATCCATTTACCCTCAATAATTGCATTCAGCAGAACCATGGGTAGAAAACAAGGAACAAACCATGAATACTTGTAATTATTTTGTTTTCATTCTTTCAATACATGAATTTATTCGACAAAGTAGTGAAAGGCCAAAAAACATATGTATACAAAGAATAGTCAGAATTAAAAACGGGTATTGTTTTGCGTCAGATATTGATAGTTTCGTTCGTTTTGCTTGCGCTCGGACAAGGCCATCTGACATCCCCTGTTAATCCGGCCGAAGCCGGCGAGCGAAATTCGAGCGATTTTCACAATAGCGAACATTGGTCGGGCTTTGCCGCCACGGAAAACTCTTTTTACATCTATTCGGGCGTGACCCTTGCCCCCTTTGACACGCTTGCGGCAACCGGCTTACGCCTGCGTGTGGCGGGCGGCTACGGGGCTTATTATTATGACGGTACACTGAATATCGCCGGCGATATCCTGGCTCTGTCCTTTACTGGCGAGACCGTCTCCGCCGAGGCTCATCTCGGATATCAGTTCCGCTATGGCGAGTGGACGGGAAAGCTTTTTGCCGGCATCGATTATCAGGATCATGTCATCACGCCGAACGATCCATCCAACGCCGTTTCGGGTGCCGAGACCGGCTTTAAAGTCTTAAGCGAAAACTGGATCAATCTCGGGCCGTTTGCCTGGGCGTCTCTCGACGGTTCCTATTCAACCGCCTTCCACGCCTATAATATTGCGCTGAAAGGCGGCCACCAGATTTACGGCCCCTTCGACCTCGGCATTGAAATCGGCGCTTTCGGCAACAAAACGCTGCAAGCGGCGCGGGCCGGTCTTCTTGCGCGTTATCGCGGCGAGTTTGTGGAAATATCGCTGACCGGCGGCGTTTCGGGCGATTATGACAAGCCGGTCAATCCCTACGGCAACATCACGGCGCTGAGAAAATTTTAGCCCCCCGGTGGGGGCGCGTCTCGCCCGCGGAGTCCTCCGGCTGTCTCCGGCGGCGCGGCATGATCACAGGTCTAGTCGAGCGCCAAATTCTCGGACCAGTCCTTCTGCGGCGCGTTTTCGGCTTTTCTTCTGAACTCCTGCGCCTCATCCTTGCGGCCGAGCGACTCAAGCACAGCAGCCTTCAACCGCACCGAAGATACCGTGTCCTGTCCCAGATTCAGCGCTGTATCGATGGAGCTTAGCGCCTCATCGTGACGGCCGAGCAATTGCAGTACCAGCGCCTTGTTGTGATGCGCCTTCTGATAGCTCGGCTCAAGCCTGATGGTGGCATTGAAATGGGTAAGGGCCGCCTTGTAGTCCTTCCGCCGGGCGAGAATCACGCCAAGGTCGTCATTCGCTTCGGCATTTCTCGGATCGAGTTTGATCGCGTGCCTAAGGTCGATCTCTGCGCGCTTGAAATCGCCCTTCCAGATATAGCGAACCCCTCGTTTGGTATAGGCCAGGGAACTTAAGGGATTGCGCTTTATGAAAACACTGAGATCGGCGATACCCTCGTCGATCATGCGTATGCGGCCCCGGGCCATGCCGCGCCCGAAATAGGCATAGTCGATACTGTTGTCGAGTTCGATACAGCGGGTGAAATCGGCAATGGCATTGTCGAAGTCGAGCATGCTGAGATAGGCATTGCCGCGATCGAGATAAAGACTGGCGCGCTTGGGCGAAAGACGCAGCTTCAAATTCAGCATCGCGATCATCATTTCCTTGTCGCCGCCGGATTGAATTTCGCCGGCGTCTTTTTGCAGCGATGCCTTGCGCAGAAGCGGATCGAGATATTTTCCGACCTGATCGGGAAGAAATCCGAAACAGGCCATATAGGCCTCGCTGCTCAACAACTCGTCCGGTGTTGCAATAAGCGGCTCTTCCAGGCTGATGACGACGGGCTTGTCGAACCAGGTGCCACGGCAATGCTCGAAGATCCGGGTGCCCGAGGCATCAAACTGGCGCATGGCGGTAAGATCGCCATTATAGGAATAGAGGTTTACGAGCGTTTGGCGCGGCGCATTGCGGTAGCGCGCTAGAAAGCTGGCGCTGTATTCGCGTGAAAGCCGACCCTTCTTGTCGTAATAAAAAAGCTCGATGTCATGCATCCTGTCCGGATTCTTCCGTTCCCAGCGGATGCGGCTGAGCAGCCGTCCGTTCTTTTCGTCGAAAGTCGACACTTCCCGGTAAAAATCGGGCAAACCGTAATAGCCTCCGATTTCCTCTTTCTGGCGCAGACCGTCCCCACGTACTATTTTATTATGAGTATCAAGCAAAATGCTCGCGAACCGGTTCCAGTCGCGAACCTGGACCTTGTCTTCCTTGCTCGATGCTATAGCAAAAACGGGGTGCGTGAGCGCGGTAAGTGCAAGGCCGAGCACGACAAACTGAAAAGCTGAGATGAAACACCGGCGGCAAACACCGGTTCCCTGATGTGTGATCATGATGAACACTCCCCGATTCTGGTTTGCGAAAACTCCAAACTAATGAGGAACAGTATTAAAAGGAATACGCAATTTCCCATGGCTGTACAAGGGATTTCCCCGATATGTTACGCGGACGACACCGTCCCAACCGGACCCGCGCGCCTGCTAGCTCGAAACAATGCATTCATCTGCCCTTTTTGCACCGCAGCCGTCATTTTGGCGGAATTACGAAGCGTACAAGGTCTTCCATGTTTTTACCGACAACAGCGGGTTTGGCGCCGAGAACCTCGGGTTTGAAATTCAATCGATTGACCCAGACCGTTGGATAACCAAACCAGTTGGCTCCGGCGGCGTCCCATCCCGCAAATGCCGCGAACGCAATATTCTCTTTTGGCAGCGCAAAGGCATCCACCCCGAGTTGATAGGCTCGCGGATCCGGTTTGTATGTCTTGACTGCATCGGTGCTCAACACGAAATCGAACATATTCTCCAGACCGGAATTGGCGATTCCCGCATTGAGCATTTTGGGCGTCATATTGGACAGAAAGGCGAGCTTGATGCCCCTGTCTTTCAAAATTTGCAGCGAGGGGGCGACATCGGGCCAGGCTTTGAGCTTCAAGAAAGCCCCGACAAACTGGGCGCGCTTGTCATCGGTGAGATCAAGATCGAGTTGACGTGTGGCAAAAACGAGAGCGTCATCGATGATGGAATAAAAGTCTTTATATTGCCCGGCGAGTGCCCGCAGCCATTGATATTCAAACAGGCGTGTTCGAAAGGCGATGCCGAGCGCGCCGCCTTTTTCGGGATAGAGTTTTTTCGCCAGCCCGAATATCGGACGGGGATCCAGTATAGGAAACCCGTCAAACGCAACGGCCTTAATGTCTCGGGTCTGCGCAGAAAGAACGGCAGGAGCCTCTATTGTAGCCCTGGCGGCAACCCCTGCGGCGATCAGAGCAAGAATTTCACGGCGATTAACGGGCATTTCGACCTCCATGGACCGGTATTAAGGTAAGGCAAACTTGTTCATCTTACGGACATGGGACGGAATTCCATAGTTTGAGCCGAGCGTTCCATCCCGCAGCATTGCAACCTTTGAAAACTGGAAAAAACCCCATAAATACTGAGTCAAACTATAGGTCATGATTTGTTTCCATGTTTGCACTTCTCTTGAATAGCCCCCCATTGAGCCTTTGACAAACCATATAAATTTAACATAAACATTAGAAATACTTGTCTGAAGGAGTGCAACGAATATGCAAAGGCCGCTTCCATCCCTGAAAGCATTGCGCGCATTCGAAACGGCGGCCCGCCATCTTAGTTTCAAGAAGGCGGGGCAGGAGCTGCACGTTACGCCGGCAGCGATCAGCCAACAGATCAAGGCGCTGGAAGAAGAGTTCGGCGAGGCACTTTTCCTGCGTCAGAACCGCACGCTCGTGCTGACCCATGCCGGGCGTCTTATCCTGCCGGAATTACGCGAGGGATTCGGAGGCATCGCGAGGGCCGTTCAACGGCTATACGATTTACAGAGTAGATGCGTATTAAAGGTGGCATCGGCGCCGGCCTTTGCCGCCAAGTGGCTGGTGCCCAATTTGGAGAGTTTTTCAGGATTACATCCCGGATATGACGTATACGTCGTCGCAGCACACGAGCTGATAGACTATGACCTGGAGCACATCGATATCGGTATCCGCTACGGCTACGGCGACTACCCGGGCCTGCTCAGCGAGAAGCTGTTGCCGGAGGCACTGTTCCCGGTCTGCAGCCCGCGGCTCATTGAAACCAGAAGCGCATTGCGCACGCCGGACGATCTGCGCGGCCACACATTGCTGCACGATGACAGCCTGGGGTTCGATGATACGTTCCCGGACTGGGCCGCCTGGCTGGCTGCCGTCGGAGCAAACGACGTCGAAGCAATTGCCGGACCTCGATTCAACACGGCGTCGGATGCCATTGAAGCAGCCATCCAGGGCGCCGGCATCCTGTTGGCGCGCCAGTCCGTCGCGAGCGCCGACATCTCTGCAGGAAAACTTGTCCGTCTGTTCGAATTTGACTTTCCACTCAAGCAGAGTTTTCATGTCGTCTATAGTGAAGCGAATATCCGCCGTCCCGAGATCCAGGCCTTTCGCAACTGGCTTGTCAAAGAAATGACAAATATTCCAGACGGAACGCCGCGTGCATGACGTGAAAAGCAGATCTTAACCGAATGACTTTTCCTCTATAGCAAACGGGAACCAAGTCGTTGATCCAAATCAATTTAACACCTCTAACCTTGAGGTTAACATAGGTCAATTTCTCGTCTTTTTATGACGAGGAAACATCAATCCAGATTGATCAATCCAGATAGATCAATCAAAATGGAGTACCTTGAAATGAAAAGGTTTCATTTGTTCGCCGTCGCATTGACGGTTGCAATCTATGCATTGTTTGCCCCCTTCAGCGCTGCCCAGGCGGCGCCAATCGGCCCGGCAGCAAATATGAGCACGTTGCTGGCTCCAAACGCATCGAGCGATTTGCTCCAGCCGGTCCATTGGCGTCGTTACCGGCATTGTCACACGCGCTGGGTCCGCCGATGCGGCTATCGCTGGCGACGCAGATGTGTACGCTGGCGTCGTGGCCGGTGTGTACGCCGGAGATACGTCCGCGTATGGCGCTGCTGGAGAGCACCGAGGACTTTCTGCCATCGCCGTGGCCGAAGGATCCGGTAACAGCATCGGGAAAACCGACATGAGCAGGCCGCATTTGTCTGCTCATGTCTATCCCGCCTGCTCATGACAAAACCAAATCTATTTGCCCGATCAGATCCCGCTTCCTCCTGCTAATTGTTCTTTTGTATCGGATTTGGCCGGGCAATCGCGCAGCAACCGCACCATGAGAAGTTTGCTGTCGCAATCAACCGAACAAGAGAAATGGAAAACTGAGAGATGAGACAATTCGTCATTGCAACAACGCTCGTCCTGGGCATTTTCGCGAGCCTGGGCGGCACGGCGACACGGACGCACGCGGCAACGGCTGTCGATCGGTCCTTGATGCCCGCCAACACCATGTCATCCGTCATGAACCTGTCCCGGGCAGGCAATCTACTGCCCCTGCAAACCCCCGCCTCTGAGTCCCGGAGCCTGCAGAAGGCCGTCAAAGTGGCAAAAAGGGTGAAGAGACGCGGACGACGCGGGCGGCGCGGCTACAGGAAAAGGCGCAAGGGCGGCGGCATCCCCAAAGGCGTCGCCATCGGCCTGGGAATCGCCATACTCGGCATAATGGCTGAAGAGGCCGCACAATCGGGCGGTTATGGCGGTGATTATGGTTATGACAATGGTTATGAAAACGCCATGAGAGCATGCGCGCGCCGTTTCAGGTCGTTTGACTGGGACTCCGGCACATATGTCACTTATGGCGGCAGTGTCAGGCTGTGCCCTTACCTTAGACCTTATTGGTAATGATTATCCGATAGACGGGTCCCGTCCGGCCTGCTGGCCGGCCGGCATCATTCCATGTGCCGCTGTTTTGAGTGATGTCTGGTAAAAAAGAACCGCCGCTGGCGCAAGGCCAGCGGCGGAACCCCCGCTAGAGGAACACATTTCATGTGTTCCGCTTTACAACAAGTCCATCCCCAATCCGGTCACTCCAGCCCCCGCTGAGTTCCCCGCTCTACCGCACCCGGGATAGCAATGCGCCGTCTTTGCCGCCTTGAAAGGCCCTCTGCAAATCGGCGCTGACTTGCACATGCGGCGCAACATACAGTTCGTCTGAGGTTAGGCAAAGAGAAGATCGGCCCGGTCATGAGGATTTTGGTGAATTCAAGTCCTGCGGAGCCGGATGCGTATTTCCTTCGGCCCATCCCAATCCGCCAGCCGCACCGTAGCGAAGGCAATGTTCGAGCTGCCGAATGGCCACTAGAGTTCCCTATAATGTGTTGATTTATATGTATTTTTCATATCTTCCTCATCACCGGTAAAGGAGCGCCGAAGTGCCGGTTGAGCCCCCGGCGCAGGCATGACGGACCTCAGGCACTGGAATGCAAATGTGTCAGATATGTAACATTCAAATAGCGACCGGGAGGGATATCAACAAATTTCAATGGTGATCCTGCACTGCACAATAAGTGAAAAAAATCTTGATAAATCAAAGGCTGATCTCATAAGCCTCTGATAAATAGGATGATTGTTTTCGAGCCCCGATATGCGCACATCTGACGTTCGCTGCATCGGCCCGCGCCGCCGGGTATCATTGCATGAAATGCCGGGCTTTATGTCGGGTTGATCGTCGGACTATTCGTCATCAGGCCCCGGCGCGGCGTCCTGGTCTTCGCCCTTGAGCCAGGCCTCGAAACGGCTTTTAAGCCGCTTCTCGTTGTCCGCCCACCATTTCGTATTGAGCCGCAGCGCATTTTCAAGGTGCGCCGGCCGCGTCGGCAGATAGCGCTGCATATCGACGTCGAGATGCGCATGTTTGCCGACCAGCGCGATGGCCGATTTGCGCATCGGTCCATAAGGAAACAGACGCGCCTGAGCGGCCAGCCGTTCCGGCGCAAGAGCATAGCGCAGGAATTGATGGGCATGCTCCTCATTGCGGACTTTTTTGGAAATCACCCAATATTCGACATCGTAAATCTGACCGTCCCAGATAATGTCGAAAGGATGCAGGCGCGATGTTATTTCGGTAAATGCCCGCCCGCTATAGGAAAGCGCCATCACCGCCTTGCCTTCTTCGAGGATGCGGATCGGCTCTCCTGCATGGTCCCACCAGACAACGTGATCGCGGATCCTGTCGAGCTTGTCAAAGGCGCGGTTTTCGCCCTCCGGCGTCTCAAGCAGATCATAGACCTCGCTGGAGTCGGCCCCGTCCGCCAGTAACGCCATTTCAAGCAGATATTTGGGCCCGCGTGGTAGCGCCCGTTTGCCCTTAAAACGCGCGACGTTGAAAAAGTCCTTGATCGTTTGCGGTTTCCGTTTCGGAAATTTACGACGGTTGACGACAATCACCGACGACCACGCAACGCTGCCAATCCCGCATTTCGTGATGGCGCCGGGCAGAAAATCCTCTTCCCCCTCCCCGTCACTGTCCAGAATCTTCTCTACTTCGATGGGTTGTATCAACCCTTTGGAGCATGCCGCATCGACATCCCCGCTTGTCAGGTCGGCGACATCCCAGTCGATCCCGTTGGCCATCGAGCTGACCAGGCTTCCATTGGTCCCCTTTTTGTGAACAAGCGCCTTGACCTCGATTCCCGAACTCGAATGAAAAGGCTTGAAATAGGCTTTTTCCTGAGAGGTCTGATAGGCCCCGCCCCAGGAGGCAATGCGTAAAATGCCCCCCTCCTGCGCGCCGTCGCCATTATCGGTTTTTTCCCCTGCCGCAAGCGCCTCGCTTATCGGGCCCGATGCGAATGCCTGGATGAAAAACAGGCTGAAACAAAGGGGCAGCAGACAAACAAACACATATCCCGAAATCCGGTTTTGCATGAACGTCGTTCCATCAATAATCTATTATCACAGCGCTAAAAATACCGTCCGAGAGCGGCAGAACCATGGTCCTGATATAAATGATTAATCCATCGGTAGAAATATTAAAATCACCCGCGCCCGGGCACCGCTTCAGGCGCCTTGGGCCTCTCCCCTTCAGTGGGAACGGTTTCCGGTGCCTTTTCCTGCTCCGGTGCCGCATCCTTCGCAGCCTCGGAAATTTCCGGCGCCAGCCGGAGCGCCTTCCACGGACCGTGCACCACGATTGAGCTTACGGAATTATCCTTGAAGCCCGCCTCGTATTCCGTGCCGAATTTGGCGCTGGCAACCCGCTGGAAGCTGTAAAAGAACCGCCGCGCGGGAATGTTGATCGATCCCGATGCCGCCAGGCCGAAATCGCGGCCCTGAATTAAAATCGAGCGGCTGATGGCCAGGCCGTCCTTGAATACGAAATCCGCCTTGAAATCTTCAAACCGGCTTGATTCCATCAGGCGTATCCACCAATGCAGTTTTTTGTAATCACCGGGTTCCCATTTGAGCTTGGCCGGATTGAATTTAAACTCCAGTCCGTTTTCGGTCGTCAGGCTGAGCTCGCCGGACAATGTTTTCATATGTGCCGCCAAGCTGGCGCCGTGTCCTGAAAGATCGGCCTTCAATTCCCCGGTGCCCGCGAATGGACTGTTCAGGTTAAAGGCCTCGACAAGCTGATCTATTTTTACGTTTTCAAGATTGGCGCGTATTTTCGACTGGCGTTCGCCCTCGATCGTTTTCAGGTCGAACTCGCCATGAGCCAGCCCTCCGGCGATCTTGCTCTCGACCAGCCCGAAGAAAAGGTCGCCATATTTCAACGTCAGCGTAAAGGCGCAATCCCTGGCGATAAGCCCGCCGAGCGCCACTGTTTCCGCCGACAGCCTGATGCCGGCGTCAAAATCGTTCAGATAGCCAATATCGAGAGACGAGTCCCGGGCGATAATCGCGCTCAGGGGAAGCGCCGGACTTGACGCCTGCTGAGCGGTGGCGGAAAGGTTTTCCTCGCGCCCACCTCCGAACATCCAGCCGATGAACCGCTTGTCTATGTCAATGCGCTCGAGCGCCAGCGTTCCATCCATCCTTGGGCGCGCCCCGGCGAGGTCGATAGAAAACGCGCCCTTCGCCTGATTGCCGCCGGCATTGAATATGGCGTCGACGAAGGAAAGAACGCTGCCTTTCCACGAAAAGGCGCCATTGGCCTGTAACTCGCCATAGCTGCGGTTCTTATCCAGCGGATAGCCCAGCCAGGCGCTGGCGAATTTCAGGTCCGGAAGAGACAGATTGAGCTTGCCTTCAAGCTCAAATCCGTCCTGAAGGCTTATGCTGCCCGCGAGATCGGCCCTGAGCTTTTCGCCCCTGAGCCTGATACTGACCGGTACCGGACCCTGCCCGTCCCCGGACCTGCCCTTGACGCTCGAAATATCGAATTTCAGCTCCTCGCCCCTGAAATTGAAACTTCCCTTCGCGTTCGTGAGGGAAGCGTTATTGTCACCCGAAATGGTTGCATTGACACCGTAAATCGTCTGCGTGAAACCCGACGGCGTACGGATCACAAATGTTCCGTTCTTGAGCTCAACGGTCTTGAAAGCCAGTTTTTGTATCATCGTCATGAGCGGCGTCATAGCCGGACCCGACGATACCGTGACCCGGGCAACCCCGCCCTTTTCGGGCAGGTTGATGGTCAGGCGCGGGCTGTCGATGACAACTTCCCTGCTTTTCAGCATTCCGAGCATGGCCGGCCAGCCATTGGCAATTTTCGGAGCAATCCCCGCTCCGCCCTCCGAACCGGATTTCGGTCCTGCCTCAAGAGGTCCTGCCTCAAGAGGATCTGCCTCAAGAGGAGTTGCCTCAAGAGGCCCGGCCTCCTGAACCGGGTCTGGATCCAGATCCGATGCCGGAACTGGCGGCCTGATCGCTTTCGCGTCACCGGGCAAGGCCCGCGGCGTGCCCCCTGGCTGAACCCCATGCTGAATCATTGGTTGGTTGGCGGACGGTTGGTCCGTTCCCGCGCTGGGCGGTACGGCGGCATCGGTGGAGGGCGTTTCGTTTGCCGCGATTGACAATCCGGCCGCAACCAGAATACTGCCCGTGACCAGCAACATGGTCATGACCGGGCGGTAAATAATCCTCTTGATCAATAGGCGCGGCAACGCTCGCTAACTCCTCGAGTTTGTTATCGGTCGTACGGGATCAGAATTGGAATCAATGCAGTATATGGCAATGCGGCACGAAGCGTGTGGAAACACAGCCTATCTGAGAGATTGTTCAAATTATCGTCTTTACGCATCACTGAATTGACGGAAGAATACGATTCTCACACACAGCAAAGCCTCGCATATGCTCTACTTGAACGAGAAAATTCCTGACTTATTCGATAACCAACAGAGCCGCCTTGGTCAATCAGGAAATCTGCCGAATGAAAGATTCACCCATCATTTATTCCATTGATCTTACACCCTAAACCTCAACTGCGCACGGACTGAATAAGCGTGCGGAAAACCGGAATTCAGGATATTTCATGACCAGGAAATTATGGAGCCCATCGGCGGAAAAGGCAACGGCGTCCAACATGCATCGCCTGATGCGTGTACTAAATGCCCGGCACGGCCTCGAACTCGAAGATTTCCGCGCGCTCCATCAATATTCCATTACCGAACTCGAGGACTTCTGGAGTGAATTGTGGAACTTCTGCGGAATTAAGGGCCATATCGGCGCGGGCCCGTTTCTCCAAAATGAAAACGCCATGCCCGGCGCCAGTTTCTTTCCCGATGCAACCCTGAATTATGCCGAAAACCTACTGCGCAAATATGACGGCGGCGAGGCGCTTGTTTTCCGCTCGGAATCCGGCTTCGAAACGCGCATGTCCTGGGCGGAACTGCACCATTTGGCCTCCCGTTATCAACAGGCCTTCAAGGCGGCCGGCGTCGTCCCCGGCGACCGCATCGCGGCCATCCTGCCGAATTGTCCCGACGCCCTGGCGGCGATGCTGGGGGCTGCGGCCATGGGCGCCATATGGTCGTCATGTTCGCCCGATTTCGGCGCCCAGGGAATTCTCGACCGGTTTTCGCAAATCGAGCCGAAAGTCCTCATCGCCTGTGACGGTTATGATTACAACGGCAAGGTCCACATGATCGCGGACCGGCTCAGGGAAATCACCCACGACCTTCCGACACTGACAAAAATGATCATACTGCCCTTCAAGGGAAATGCCGAAAGCGTCACCGGCCACATTGATATCGCCGAGAGCACGGACGCCTGCGTTACGCCGAACCCGCCGCTTGATGTCGAATTCACGCCCCTGCCCTTTGCCCACCCTTTGTTTATCCTCTATTCGTCGGGCACCACCGGTGCGCCCAAATGCATCACCCATTCCCATGGCGGAACCCTGCTCCAGCACGTCAAGGAACAAGCCCTCCATTGCGATATAAGTCCGGGCGACCGCATCTATTGCTTCACCACATGCGGCTGGATGATGTGGAACTGGGTGGTGAGCTGCCTCGCCTCGGGCGCCACATTGCTGCTATATGACGGCTCGCCCTTCTATCCGGAAAACACAGCCATTCTCGATTATCTGGAGCGCGAGAAAGCCGATGTCGCCGTGTTCTCGGCGAAATATATCGATGCCTTGCGCACCGCAGGCCTCTCGCCGAAATCGACCCATGACCTCTCCACTGTCAAATTGACGGCATCGACCGGATCGCCGCTCTCGCCGGAAGGCTTCGACTATATTGTCGACGAGCTCGTGCCCGGCTGCCAGTTCGCATCCATGTCCGGCGGCACCGATCTCATCGGCTGTTTTGTCCTGGGCAATCCATTGGAGCCCGTCTGGTCGGGCGAAATTCAGGGGCCGGGGCTGGGCATGGCGGTCGAGGTGTTCGATGACGACGGCAAGCCCATGCCGCGCGGCAAGGGCGAACTCGTCTGCACGAAGCCCTTCCCCTCGATGCCCGTCGGTTTTTGGGGCGATGAGGACGATAGAAAATATCACGCCGCCTATTTCGAGCGCTTTGAAAACATCTGGCACCACGGCGATTTTGCCGAATGGACCGAACATGGCGGCATGATCATCCATGGCCGGTCCGACGCCACACTCAATCCCGGCGGCGTCCGCATCGGAACGGCCGAGATCTACGCCCAGGTCGAACAGCTCAACGAGATCAACGAGGCCATCGTCATTGGCCAGAACTGGCATGACGACGTCCGCATCGTGCTTTTCGTGGTCCTGTCGGACGGCGTCGTCCTGGATGAGCAGCTCATCGGCCGTATAAAAGATAAAATCCGCAAGGGCGCCTCGCCGCGTCACGTGCCGGCGAAAATCATCGCGGTCGGGGATATTCCCCGCACCAAAACGGGCAAGATCACCGAATTGGCCGTTCGCGACGTCATTCATGGTCGCAAGATCAAGAACCGCGAGGCCCTGGCCAATCCCGACGCCCTCGAGCTATTCATGGGCCTGTCCGAACTGACCGATGACTGAATTCCCCGCTGGGGGTCACTCCTTCGGCAGGTTGAGCCGGATATGAAGCTCCCGAAGCTGCGCGGCGCTGACCGTGCTGGGCGCATTGATCATCAAATCCTGCGCCTGCTGGTTCATCGGAAACATCGTCACTTCCCGGATATTGGGTTCGCCGCAAAGAAGCATGACAATCCGGTCGATACCCGGGGCGACGCCGCCATGGGGAGGGGCGCCGAAAGAAAGCGCCCGCAACATGCCGCCGAATTTTTCCTCGACCACTTCGGGCCCGTAGCCGGCAATTTCGAAAGCCTTGTACATGATTTCCGGCTTGTGGTTCCGGATGGCGCCCGAAGAAAGCTCCACGCCATTGCAGACGATGTCATATTGCCAGCCCTTGATGTCGCCGGGATCCATCGTTTCAAGCGCCTCGAGCCCGCCCTGGGGCATGGAGAATGGATTATGCGAAAAGTCCCAGCGGTTTTCTTCTTCATCCCATTCATACATGGGGAAGTCTACGATCCAGCAGAACTTGAAGCCTTCTTTTTCGGTGAGCTCGAGCGCCTCGCCGATCCGGTCGCGGGCGCGGCCTGAAAATTCGGCGAAATTCTTCGGGTCGCCGGCGGTAAAGAACACGGCGTCGCCATCCTCGAGCTTGAGCTGTTTGCGCAGCGCCGCCGTTCGTTCCTCGCCGATATTTTTTGCCACCGGCCCCGATCCGCCGCCATCCTTGAAGAAGATATAGCCGAGCCCCGGCTGCCCCTCGCCCTGCGCCCATGAATTCATGCGGTCGCAAAAAGCCCGGCTGCCACCGGTACGGGCCGGAATCGCCCAGACCCGGTTGCGCGGGTCCTTTTCAAGCATTCCTGCGAAAATCTTGAAACCCGAGCCGCGGAAATGATCAGACACGTCCTCCATCACGATCGGATTGCGCAGATCCGGTTTGTCGGACCCGTATTTCGACATCGCCTCGTCAAAGGGAATGCGCGGAAACTCCTCCATCACCGGCCGCCCGTCGGCAAATTCCAGGAAGAGATCGCGAAGCACCGGCTCAACCGCCTGAAACACATCCTCCTGGGTGACGAAACTCATCTCGATGTCGAGTTGATAGAACTCCCCAGGACTGCGGTCCGCCCGGGCGTCTTCGTCCCTGAAGCAGGGGGCGATTTGAAAATAGCGGTCGAAACCAGCCATCATGATCAGCTGCTTGAACTGCTGCGGCGCTTGCGGCAGGGCGTAGAACTGACCCGGATGCATGCGCGATGGCACGAGAAAGTCCCGCGCCCCCTCGGGACTGGAGGCTGAAAGAATTGGCGTTTGAAATTCGAAAAACCCCTCCTCCGTCATCCGCCGCCTGAGCGAGGCGACGATCTCCGCCCGCTTCATGATATTGTTGTGAAGCGTTTCGCGCCTGAGATCGAGAAAGCGATATTTAAGCCTGATGTCTTCCGGATAATGCGGTTCGCCAAATACCGGCAAAGGCAACTCGTTCGCTTCCGACAGGATCTCCAGATCATCGATGTAAATTTCGATCTCACCCGTCGGCAGACCGGCATTGATGGTATCGTCGCTGCGCTTCCGGACCTCGCCGTCGACGCGGATGACCCATTCGGACCGCACTTTCTCCGCCAGCGAAAACACCGGCGAATCCGGGTCGGCCACAATTTGCGTCAGGCCGTAATGATCCCTGAGGTCGATGAACAACAGCCCGCCATGGTCGCGCACCCGGTGCACCCAGCCCGAAAGCCGCGCCACCGTGCCGACATTCTCGGCGCGAAGCTCGGCACAGGTCGCGGATCTGTATTGATGCAGAGTGCCGGCGCCGGCCTTGTCCGTTTTGCGGGGCTTCGATGTCTTCTTTTTTGCCGCTTTTTTCAAATTTGTCTTTGCCATGATTTCCGCAATCCATTGAGGCCGTGAATACCGGATGGGCGCCGGTGCCGCCTGTCATTTCCCGCTGCGCGATTGCCCATGTCACGCGCGCGGAAAAGCGCATGCTGCATCTGATTTGTCAAGTATGCCCTTCGACCCGCCCTGTACGCCCTGTCCCACCTGTTCTCCGCACATGGCGCAAATGATCCCAAACGGCAACTTTCAGGAAACTGAAAATAATATTGTAGCCTGTTTTTTTGAGGGGCGACAAATACGCGCCGTTGGTTTATACCCGCGCCCTATGCAGATCATTACGACGACATCCGGCCTTGACGCTCTTTGCACCGACCTTGCCGCCAGCAATTTCGTCACCGTCGATACCGAATTCATGCGCGAGCATACCTTCTGGCCCGAACTCTGCCTGATCCAGCTCGCCGGTCATGGGCACGAAGCCATCGTCGATCCATTGAGCGACAAGCTTGATCTGGAGCCCTTCTTCGACCTCATGAACAACGAAACCATAACGAAGGTTTTTCACGCGGCCCGTCAGGATGTCGAAATCGTTCATCATCTCTCCGGCGCCATTCCCCACCCCCTTTTCGATACCCAGATCGCCGCCGCGGTCTGCAACTTCGGCGAATCGGTCGGCTATTCCAATCTGGTCAAGAAAGTCCTCAACATCGATATCGACAAGAGCTCGCGTTTTACCGACTGGCGCAGACGCCCGCTCGACGACCGCCAGCTCAAATATGCCTTGGGCGACGTCACCCATCTGCGCGACCTCTACATCGATCTGACGAACAGGCTCGAGAAAAATGGACGTTCGCACTGGCTTCAGGAGGAAATGGAAATATTGACCGCGCCCCAGACCTACGAACAACATCCCGAGCACGCCTGGAAGCGCCTCAAGCAGCGGCCCCGGTCGAGCAAGTCCCTGGCGATCATCATGGAACTGGCGAAATGGCGCGAACTGACCGCCCAGAAAAAAAACGTACCGCGCAACCGGGTGATGAAGGACGACGCCATATTCGATGTCGCCAATCAGGCGCCGACCGATCTGAAGGCGCTTTCCAAGCTGAGATCAATTCATGCCTCAACCTTGAAAACGCCGAAAGCTGATGAAATTCTCGAGGCCGTGAAACGCGCTGGAAAAATCGATCCGGCCACATTGCCCGATTTGCCGAAACGGCGTCTCCCGACGCCTGAAAAAGCCGCCGTGGGCGATCTCCTCCGTGTTTTGCTGAAATCCAATGCGGCCAAACACGGCGTTGCGGCAAAAATTCTCGCAACCAGCGCGGATCTCGAAAAACTGGCCGATGACGACAACGCCGATATCCCGGCGCTCAGGGGCTGGAGGCGCGAACTTTTCGGTGCCGATGCCCTTGCGCTCAAGCATGGCGAACTGGGTCTGATCATGGAAAACGGCGTTATTTCCGTGCGCCGTCTGCCCTGAGACGCCTCAGTTCTTAATCTGAAATTTCCGGTCGAACATGGACGACAATGTATTGAACCGGTTTCGCAACCGCTCGCCGTTGAGATTGGCCATGTCTCCCGGCAGTTCGAGGACGAACGTTTTGCCGGTGACCTTCAACTGCGTTTTTTCGAGCGATCCCGCCCGCCCGGCCGAAATCATATGCGCCGCCCTGAGCGCCGCACCGAGATTCCGCGCCCGGCTATAAGCGCGTTCGGACATCAATCCTCTCAACTTTCGCGTGACTTCGCTTTTCTTGATCCCCTCGTTCCTGAAAAAGAGCGTCAGAGCCATGAAAGCGCGCCCCGCATGGTCGACCCCCGCAAAGGCCGCGTTGTCGATGACATTGACGCTTTGCTCGCCGCGGTAATCCACATGGATCCGCCAGCCCACATCGGACACCAGACATGCCGCGTGGCGCAGCCTGCGCTCCTCAGCGCTTTCCTTGTCGAGCGCCTTGAAAATTTCGTCTGTCCATGAACAAAGCTCGAATGCATGGGTAACCGACCGCGACCTGTGCCGCGCCAGGCTTTCACAGGCGCATAAGAGCGGGTCGAGCTTCTTCACATTGTCGTCGAGCCCTTCAAAATGCAATCCCTCGCGAATGCCCGAGGCCGAGATGATGATCTCCCTCGGATCGAGCGCGTGAATAAGCTGCTCCAGCACAACCGCGCCATAGGGAAGAAGTTGCCGCCGCCCGCCCGAAATCCCGTCCACGCCATCGAAAAACTCGATCGGACGCTCCTGTACCGTTCGTGCCAGTTCGAGCGCCTCCCCGGCCGGTATCTGATAGGAATGCAGAATACGCAGCGGATAGTCGCGCCATCCCATATGGATTTTGGCAAAGGCGCGCCATGTGCCCCCGACCGCGTAAAAAGCCTGGCCGGAATAATTTTCCAGCCATTTGACTTTTTTGAACTGTTGTCTCGCGATTTGCCGCGCTTTCGGCAATTTGCCGCCGGATGTATCCATCAGCCGGAGCCCGCCAAGCTTGAGCGTCGCCCATTCCGATTTGACGTCTTTACCAACGCCGACAAGCTCTAAACTGCCGCCACCAAGGTCGCCGGCCACCCCCTTGGCGTTGTTAAAGGCCGAATAGACGCCTGAGAGCGCCAGCCTGGCTTCTTCCTTGCCCGTCAGAACCCTGATGGGGCCCCGGACGCGCGCTTCAGCCTCTTCGATAAACTGCGCCCCGTCATCGGCCTCGCGCGCCGCGGCGGTGGCGATGACCTCAAGCTTGCCGATATTCAGTTGATCGGCGAGTGCGCGAAACCGTTGCAACGCTTCAAGTGCCTTCTTCACCGGCACTTTGCCAAGCACGCCTTTCGACACCAGGTTGCGCCCGAGCCCGCACAAAACCTTTTCGTTAAAAAGACACGATGGGCACCGGCCAGGCCCGTCGAAGACGACGAGGCGGACGGAATTCGAACCAATATCGACAATTCCTTCCGGCGTCTCCTCGACAATCCCCTGCGGCTTCAAACGCTTTATTTTTGCCCCTCCGGCCATCAGGCTTCACTCCGTGGAGGGAATTGTGTCGCGTCTGGAAAACATTCGTGGTCCCTCATGTTTAAGGGCCTCCCCGCGCCCTGAAAGACTTGGATTGTTCATGAAATATTCATGGGCATTGAACGGCTCCTCGCCCTCGAGACACTTGATCCTGCGCGAAGTCCCGTCCGGCAGCACCTGCCAGCTTTGTTGATTGTCCATCAAATTCGCGACCATGATCTGGTCGAGAACCTGCTCGAGCACCGTCGGGTTGATAATGGGCGTCATGGCCTCGACACGACGGTTGAGATTGCGCGGCATCATGTCGGCGGAGGAAATATAGACAGCGGCCGTATCCGAAGGCAGTGGCGCCCCGTTGCCGAAACAATAAATGCGTGAATGCTCGAGGAAACGGCCGATAATGCTTTTCACCCGGATATTTTCCGACAGGCCGGGGACGCCGGGCCTGAGGCAGCAGATCCCCCTGATAACCAGATCTATCTGAACGCCGGCGCCGCTGGCCTTGTAAAGCGCATCGATGATGTCGGGATCGACGAGCGCATTCATTTTCATCCAGATCGCAGCCGGACGCCCCTTGGCGGCAAAACCGATTTCCTCGTCGATATGCTCTAATATCCGGTGCTTGATCCCATGAGGCGAAACGACCATTTTCTCCAGTTCCGCGGGTTCCGCATATCCGGTTATGAAATTGAAAATGCGCGCAACGTCGCCGGCGATGACGGGATCGGCGGTAAAATAGGAGAGGTCCGTATATATCTTCGCGGTCTTCGGGTTGTAGTTACCCGTACCGATATGACAATAGGTTTTCAGCATGCCGTCTTCGGACCGGATGATCTGCGCGAGCTTCGTATGCGTTTTCCATTTGAGAAAGCCATAGACGACATGGACGCCTGAATTTTCAAGATCGCGCGCCCATCTGATATTCGCCTCCTCGTCGAAACGCGCCTTGAGCTCGACCACCGCCGTCACCGATTTTCCCGCCTCGACCGCTTCCTTGAGCAGGCTCACGATCGGTGATTTCTTGCTGGTCCTGTAAAGCGTCCATTTGATCGCCATGACGTCGGGATCGCGGGCGGCCTGTTTCAAAAACTGCAACACCACATCGAAACTTTCATAAGGATGATGAACGATAATATCCTTGTGTCCGATGGCTGCGAAGCAATCGCCCTCAAACTCGCGAATACGTTCGGGAAACCGCACATTGTAAGGTTTGAATTGCAGGTCTTTGCGTTCGGAAACAATCAGCTCCGAAGTGTTGGCCAGTCCCAGAAGGCCCTTTTGAACGAACACCTCGTCCTTGCCGACCTCGAGCTTCTTGATCACGAATTTCTGCAGCCGTTTCGGCATGGAAGCATCGATTTCGAGACGGATAACCGATCCGCGCCGGCGCCGCTTCAGTGCCGTTTCGAATTGCAGGACGAGATCCTCCGCCTCTTCCTCGATCTCGATATCGCTGTCGCGCAGGATGCGGAACGCTCCGAGGCTGCGCGCCTTGTAACCGGGAAAGAGACGCGCAACAAAAAGACCGATGGCGATTTCGATTGGGATAAAGCGGATTTTTTTTGACATTCCAGACCCGCCCCTCCTCTTCGATGGCGGCAGGCGCAGGAAGCGGCTGAGCTGGGCCGGGATCGGCAGCAGAGCATGCATGGTGTGCTTGCTTTTCTCGTTCACGAGCTCAAGCCCAAGCGTTAATCCCAGCGTCGGGATAAACGGAAAAGGATGCGCGGGATCGACCGCAATCGGTGTCAGCAAAGGAAAAATATGGGCCAGAAATTCACGCTCCAGCCATTCCAGTCCGGACTTGTTCACATCGCGCGCGTCCACCAGAGCAATGCCGTCATCGGCGAGATCCTTCTTGAGCGCTGACCAGCAGGTTTGCTGGGCTCTGGACAGGTCCGCCACCGCTGTATAGATCGCAGACAATTGTTCCGAAGGCGTCAGCCCTTCCTGGCTGAGCGTATTGATCCCGCTCAGCACCTGCGCCCTGATGCCCGCAACGCGAACCATGTAGAACTCGTCCAGGTTCGAGGCGGAAATCGATAAAAAACGCAACCGTTCCAAACTCGGATAATCCATATTGCGGGCTTCCGCCAGAACGCGGTTGTTAAACTGAAGCCAGGACAGTTCGCGATTGTAATACCTGTCAGGTCCTTCAAAGCTCATATCTTCGAGCCTTGCCGGCGTTTTCTGCTTCAACTGGGTGACATTCATGTCGTCTGGTCTCTCTCATATGTCTCCCCGCCCGCGATGCGGGACCGGAGACGGTATTCTCGCGTCAAATGATCCGTGTCAAATTAACACTGTCTCGTAAATTATCGGATAATGCTCTGGAACCAAAGCACTTTGCGCCTGCATTGCCGTTCCCGGATCATCTTTCCTCATTGCCCATAAGCGACACCAGAACGTCTGAAACCATATCCCGCGATATCGTTTTCAGACGCTGCCCGCTGGCGCTCCATGCCGCCCGGTCCACGGCATCGGCGATCCTCACGGCCATCGTCATGGACCGGTCCATGTGCCGCGCCAGATATTTTATCGCGGCCGGACTGACGGGCAGTTGACGGTCGTCAAAAAGTTTCACCAGCAAGGATTGCAGCAGCATTTCATCCGGCGGCATGATTTCCACAAGCGGCAATGCGCGCATGCGCGACCTGAGGTCCGGCAGGGTCAATGACCAGGATCCCGGCAACTGCCGCGCCGTGAACAGAATATGAAATTCACGTTCTTTCGCCAAATTCAGGAGATGAAACAAAGCCTTCTCGTTAATCTCGGATCGGTCCGCGCTCTCGATTACGAGCGGCGCTGCGCCCGAAAAATCACGCACCCAGTCATCGTCAAGTTCCGCGGCCGCGGGCACGAGCGCTCCGGAACGAAGCCGCCAGACATTACTGAGATGGCTCTTCCCCGCCCCTTCCGGCCCGCAAAGGACCAGGGCCTGATGGGGCCAGTCCGGCCAGGCATCTATCAACTCGACGGCGGCGGCATTGCTGTCCGTAACGATGAAATCCTCTGCCCCCAGGGCACAGCGGACCGGCAGATCGAGAACCAGTTGATGCGGATTGTCGTTCATGTGGTCTTCTGTTGTTTCCCGCTCTTTTCGAGCTGTTCTTCCGGTCCTGAACCGGCCGTCACTTCGCGAACTTCTTTCTTTCCGGGCACCTGCCCGCCGCCATCATTCTCTGACGCCGGCGCGGCGTCGTCACTGTCCGCCCTGTGTTTCGGCTTCGCGCGCGCAGCCTGTCCCATGTAAACCTCGCTTTCGAGATATTCGCTCAATCCGTAACGCGCCACAACCCCGATTGCCGCCGCCGTCGGGACGGCAACGAGGAGGCCGACAAAGCCGAACAGATAGCCAAATACGAAAAGCGCGAAAATCAGCCAGACCGGATGCAGCCGGACATGCCCGCCGACGATGCGCGGCGAGAGTATAGTGCCTTCAATGGCCTGGCCCGCAACCAGCACGACCAGCACTTTCGCAAGCGGCAGCCATTCCGGCAGGAACTGATGCAGCGCCACCGCCCCGGCCAGCAGGAAGGTCAAGGCCGCACCCACATATGGAACGAAGGCGGCAAAGCCGGCGATGATGCCGATGAGCAGACTGTAATTGAGCCCCGTCCAGCTCAATCCAATCGCATAGAAAATCGCCAAAAGAAGACATACGGTCCCCTGCCCGCGGATAAATCCGGCCAGCACGTCGTTGATCTCCGCTGACAACCGGCGGATTGTCGGCGCATGGTCCCGCGGCAGCCAGCTGTCGATCTTGGCCGTCATTTTTTCCCAGTCCGCGAGCATGTAGAACGCCACGACCGGCGTAATCAAAACCAGCGAAAGGACATTCAGCACCGCCAGGCCGCCGCTGAGCAGCTTGACCACAATTTCACCGGCCAATGACCGCCAGCCCTTGGTCAGTTCGATAAACGCAGCATCGAGGCCCGTTTGCAATTCGGAAAATCCCTCTCCGAACCACGCCTTGCCCTGGGTTTCGATAAAGGCGCGCAGGGCCTGAAACTGATCCGGCAGCCCCGCCACCAGCGCTTTCAGCTGATTGGCCAGCAATGGCAGCAGGATCACCAGGGCCAGCGGCGGATCAAGAAAATATGCAATGCCGATGGCGACGATGAAGGGCAGCAGAATATCGTTCAGGAGCGCGATCAGGCCGACAAAGAGAATTGCCGCGCTCAACCAGAATAGAATTTGTCGTTTTGCGGCTTTTCTCATTTCACCCTCCCTGTGACCGGGGCATCGCACCGGCCGGATGCGCCGAAATGGCGCCTATGACGCGACCCGGCCCTGAACTTTGTCGCCGAAACGCCATCTGATACTGAAATTTCGGTCATGCCCCATGATTCAGTCATGCCCCATAACATGACATGGCGCGTCACGGCGAGACTGGGCGAGACATCGCACGGCGCACCCGCCTTGTCATTTACCGCCATTCTCATAATCCGACATATGTCTGAGCCATGCCAAAAGATAGGCGCTCGCCGACAACAGCGTCAAAGCCCCCGTCATGAAAATCAAACCATTGCGTAAATTCGCCAGGCCGAGGTCGAAGCCCATATCCCCGAGCACCACGGCTGCGAGGACAATCTGAATGAATGTGTTGATCTTGCTGATCAGCGCCGGATCGACTTTCAGCGGATGATTCATCATCCAGGACAGCAGAAATCCCAGAATTATCAGTATATCCCGGCTGACGATCAGGATCACGAGCCAGGACGGAATTTCGCCCAGCACCCCGAGCGTCACATATATGCTGACCAGAAGCAGCTTGTCGGCGATCGGATCGAGATAGGCGCCAAGCTCGGTTTTCATGCCGAACCGCTTGGCGATAAAACCGTCGACCGCATCGCTCAGCCCGGCCAGCGCGAAGATGTAAAATGCAAACTGCATGTGATTTGTCACGATCAGCCAGACAACCAGGGGCACCAGGCAGATGCGGATAAGGCTTATGGAATTCGGTATATTTAACAAATCGATAGACCGCCGGAAATCAGCCAGAATAATATCTACCCGGGCCTAATAACACAGACCGTGGTTTCAATGCCAGCCCGTCCTGGGCCTGCCGGAAAACGGCGCCGCACCCGGCCATTTGCCCGCGTCCGGCTATTAAGGTGCGCCGTCCAGGAGCGTGCTTTTCTTGGCGTGGGCCTGTCAAGAAGATCGCATCGCGCCGAACGGCCTGTCCGGCTACCGGTTTCGCAATATGAAAACGCCGCCGCCCTCATAGAACTGCAATCCCCGCCCGGCGAGCGCCTTTTGCAGCGACTGCGGATCGCCTGAATAATTGAACGCAATATCGGCCCCCCGCGCCGAAAGCCTACCGATCTTCAGATCTTCCACTTCGGGCAATCCGGCGAGTTTGCGGCGGATTTCCTGCCATTCAGCAAGACCTGAGAATTCCACCTCAACGCGCATCGTCTCGCGCGCGCCCCATGAGGGAGTTTCGCTCGCAGCCGTCGCGGGTTGTGCCTTGTCCGCTTTCCACCGGCCTTCGAGCACGCCAAGCCCGACAATGGCCGCCAGTTCGGCCGAATAGAGAAAATCTCCGTCATAAATACGGTAGCGCCGCACAAGATCGACCTTCCCGACCCCGTCCGCGCCAAAGAAACGCACATTCATCTTGCCGTCGTCCGAATGTTCGGCGAGCGCAACCACCACATGCTTGTTGTTGTATTCCTCGGCGACGATGTCGAATGCCTCGTCCCGCCCCTCCTTCAGCGCCCGGATGCTGTCGGCATGGATCTTCTTGTGCATGGGCGCAAGCTTGACCGGCACCAGAGCATGGTCGAGGTCGAGCTCGCGCCATGCCTGCATCCATTCGCGCTGATAGCGCCTGGCGAGGCCGTCGTCACCGTCCTGATTTGAACCCCCGGAACTCAGATAATAGGGAATCACCAGTACACCGGGCCCCTGCCGGTCCACATAGCTCAAGCCGTAGCTTTTCAGAAGCTGCCTGATATTCCTGGAGCGGAATTTGTAATTCAGCGTCGCCACATACTCGGTTCCTGAATTGCGCTCGTTCAACACCGAAAAGCCCTCGATCATATCATCGATCCTGTTGGGCTTGAGCTGCGGCAGACGCTTGTATGAAGTCACCGGCACGATGCGCTTGAGAAGCGAGCGAAAGGCCCGTTGCTGACCGTCACGCATGGCGGCGCGCTTGGCCGTCACCGCGTCCTTTGCCTGCGCCTCGATGGGAAAGCGCGCAACCGTGTAGACCTTGCCCTCGGCACTCATGGCAAGGGGCGCCTGAGAAACGAGACCGATGATCGCCGCCACGGCTGCAAACCCGGCGGCGTTTCCGGTCACATGCCGGCGCATCTTGTTGGCGTGTGCGCGTTTCATTGCGGTTTCACTTCTCCCTGAACAGCTCCTTGAGCGGCTCCCTGAACAGCCCTTGAACGGCCCTTGAACGGCTCCCTGAGCACCACGGCCCCATATACGAAGACAGCGGGGAATCAGGCGCGTTAATCTAGGTCAAATGCGGCAAACTGGCCAGTACACAGGCCTGAAAGCCTGTGTCAGGACGGCTGAAAACGATTCTACCGCCCCTTTGGGGTCTTCAGTGCCCCTTCAAAACATCAAAAGGAGACTTTAATGTGTAAAAAAATCACAAATAGCACCTAAATCGGCACCGGAATTCGCAATATACGCTATAAGCCCTTACCAGATCCGGCGCCGCATCGCAGCGCAAACCAGACAGCACGGCAGGGAACGAAAATGACGTCAAAAGGCAGCGGCGCAGACCGGCCATTGACATATCGCGATTCCGGCGTCGACATAGATGCCGGCAATGATTTCGTCAAATTGATCAAACCGCTGGCTGCGCGAACCGCCCGAAGCGGCGCCGACAGCGCGCTCGGCGGATTTGGCGGGCTGTTCGATCTCAAGGCCGCCGGCTACGAAGATCCCATTCTGGTCGCGGCCAATGATGGCGTCGGAACCAAGCTCAAGATCGCCATCGCCACCGGCCGGCACGACACCATTGGCATCGACCTCGTCGCCATGTGCGTCAACGACCTCGTCGTTCAGGGCGCCGAACCCCTGTTCTTTCTCGACTATCTGGCGACGGCGAAGCTCGATCTCGACACCGGAAAATCTGTCATGGAAGGCATCGCCGAGGGATGCAGTCAGGCCGGCTGCGCGCTCATCGGCGGCGAGACGGCCGAGATGCCGGGGCTTTATCGGGGCGAGGACTATGATCTTGCCGGCTTTGCCGTGGGCGCCGCGGAGCGCGGCCGGCTGCTGCCGAGATCGGACATCGGTCCCGGCGATCATATCATCGGCCTGGCGTCGAACGGCATCCATTCCAACGGTTTTTCGCTGGTCAGGAAGCTTGTTGAAAAGGGCGGTTATGATCTCGCAGACAAGCCCCCCTTCGACACCGGTTGCGGCACATTCGGCGAGGCCCTGCTCGCGCCGACGCGCATATATGTCAAATCCCTCCTGACGGCGCTCGGGCAAACAAAAGGCCTCAAGGCCTTCGCGCATATTACCGGCGGCGGCCTCACGGAAAACATCCCGCGCGTTTTGCCCACAGGGCTCAAGGCCGAAATCGATCTGTCGGCATTCCCGCTGCCCCCCGTCATGCGCTGGATCAGGGCGGAGGCCGGGCTCGACGGCACGGAGATGCTCAAGACATTCAACTGCGGCATCGGCATGACGGCTGTCTGCGCGCCCGACGAGACGGACACCATCGTCAATCTTCTGAAGGAACATGGAGAAAATGCCATGCCGATCGGAAAGATATCGTCTCATGACGGCGCTCCCATCGTCGCCTATTCGGGCATGGAAGGATTTGTTTCTTGACCGATCCGCGCAGCAATGGCCCGGGCCAAGGCCCACGCAAGCGTGTCGGAATACTGATTTCGGGCCGGGGATCGAATATGCGCGCGCTCGTCGATGCCTGCAAGACGGATGGCTTCCCCGCAGAAATCGTCACTGTCATTTCAAACCGGCCGGACGCCGAAGGGCTTGAATATGCCCGCTCCGAAAACATCCCGACCGTGACCATCGACCACAAGCAGTTCGCCGACCGTCAGCCCTTCGAACGGGCCCTGCACCACGCCCTGCGCGACGCCAGGGTCGATCTCATCTGCAATGCCGGTTTCATGCGTCTTCTGACAGCCGAATTTGTCGAGCTCTGGCACAACCGCCAGCTCAACATCCACCCCTCTCTCCTGCCAGCATTCAAGGGATTGCGCACCCATGAGCGGGTCATCGAATCCGGCGGCAGGATCACCGGATGCACGGTCCACATTGTCCGAACTGAAATGGATTCGGGCCCGATCGTCGCCCAGGCGGCGGTGCCGGTCATGCCTGAGGACACGCCCGAGACGCTGGCTGCACGCGTCCTTGAGGCCGAGCACAAGCTCTATCCCATGGCCCTGAAACTGATCGCGTCGGGCGAGGCGCGCATCGTTGGGGAAAAAGTCGTAACGGAAAAGGACGGCGGACCGGTCGCGGTAATGTTTTCCCCGTCATTGGACCCGTAGGAGAATAAGCATTTCAAAATTGACATAAGTCAATGCCGCTGAGACCTCAAAGGATCAGACAAAAAGCGCCGCTTTCCCAACCGGATCGGTGCTATCATTCATAGTGACCGATCATGTAGACAGTACCTGACCGCGGATGTTACCAGAACCTCGAAAGATTGAAGTCCCGGCCGAACGGCATAAATTGGCCGAATATTGGGAGTAAATGACATGGCAGCCAATCCGGCGCCCCAGATGATGAACGATCCCCATACACTTGGTGGCCAGGACAGCGTCTGGTTCAAGCTCACCCCGCTCCTCAAGGACACCGAGGATCCCATGGGGATGCTGATGCGCATGGCCGGCAAATATGGCGGCGCCATTCCGCTGACCATGCAGGATCAGCGCATCGTCTTTCTCACGAATCCCGAACATTTCAAACATGTCCTGGTCTCGAACGCGGAAAATTACATTAAATACTTCAAGGGCTTGAAGCCGATCTTCGGCCGCAGCATGATCACCATCGACGGCGCTTTGTGGCAAAAGATCCGCACGCCCCAGCAGGCCGCGTTCCACCCGGCGAAATTCGAGGAATATCACCCATATCTGCTCGCCTCTCTGCGCAGCAAGGCCGATCGCTGGAATGGCCTGGCCGAATCCGGCGAGGCCGTCGAAATGGTGGAGGAAACCTGGACCCTCGCCGCGGACATGGTCTGCCGCGCGCTCTTCGACCGCGAAATGCCCTTCAATCCGCATTTTGTTTTCGGCATGGTCAAGGCCTACACCAATGTCAACAATCACAAAATCATCCGCTCCAAGCAGATGGGCGGGCGCTATGTCGATCTCTCGGAAGAAAAAGCCGGACAGGCCATGCAGGCCTGGGGCGCCGTGCCCGAAAGCGTCATCGGCGCCGATCAGGTCGATCACCGCATGGGCACACTGCTCACCATGCTTCAGGACGCCGAGGCCGATCCCGAATTTCCCGAATTCGATCATCAGCAGGTGGTCGATGAAATGAAACAATATCTCTGGGCCGGAACGGAAACCACGGCGCTGACCCTGGCCTGGTGCCTCTACCTCCTGTCGCAAAATCCCGAGGTCAAGGAAAAGATCCGCGCCGAGGCCCATGCGGTCTGCGGTGACGGCGAGCCGGACTGGGAGCAGGCCCAGCAGCTCACCTATACCAAAATGGTCATCCAGGAGACCATGCGGATCTATCCGCCGATCTGGTCATTCATCAGGACCGCTGCGGCCGGCGATGAAATCGGCGGCGTCAAGGTCGAGCCGGGCGACACGATGGTCATGTGCGCCTATGCCGCCCATCACAATCCTGAATTCTGGTCCGATCCCGAAATTTTCCGCCCCGAGCGTTTTTCGCCGGACCGGATGAAAAAGAGGATCAAATACAGCTATCTGCCGTTTGGCGCCGGCCGGCGCTCCTGCATCGGCGGCGCGTTATCGCAGCTCGAAAACGGCCTTGCCCTGGCGCAGTTGTTGCGAAAGTTCGAACCCGAATATGTCGGCGAGGTCCCGGCCCGGATCAGCCCGACCGTCACCCTGACCCCCGGTGCCGACACTCTCAAATTCAGGATCCACAAGCTTTAACCGACGATCTCGGCCTCGTCGAAGCAAAGCGCGATTTCAATCGCCGCGTTTTCGGCGCTGTCCGAGCCATGGACCGAATTGCGCTCGATATTTTCCGCGAACTCCGCCCGCACCGTGCCGGGCGCCGCGTCTTCAGGGTTCGTCGCGCCCATGACCTCGCGGTTTTTAGCAATCGCGCCCTCGCCCTCGAGCACTTGTATGCTGATGGGCGCTTCCGTCATAAAGGCAACCAGATCGCCGTAAAACGGGCGCTCCTTGTGCACT
Source organism: uncultured Hyphomicrobiaceae bacterium (assembly GCA_947258705.1). Lineage (GTDB taxonomy): Bacteria > Pseudomonadota > Alphaproteobacteria > Rhizobiales > CAMYJA01 > CAMYJA01. The sequence goes on from CAMYJA010000022.1 coordinate 34,324, forward strand.
TCATAAAATTTCTCGGCCTGTGCCTGGCTCCAGTGCACGCGTTTTTGCGCCACGACCCGAAGACCGGCATCCTCGAATTTCGAAATGATCTTGCCGGTGATGTTGCGCGCCGTTGCATCCGGCTTGATGATGGAAAGAGTACGTTCGATTGTCATTTGAATATTCCTCATTGGGCCGTTGCGGCCGTTTCAATTTCGGAGCCGCTTATAACCGCCGCATCTCGACACTGCAAGCAAATGAATGGGGCCGATTGAATTGCGCAAACTGAATTGAAATGCAATTGCCTTGCGCCAAAGCCTGCAAATGCTAATAACGGCGCGCGCAGAGTTCAATTTTCCCGACAGATCCCATCCATGCTCCACATCAACAATCTGACATATTACATCGAAGGACGGCCGATCCTCGAAAATGCCACCGCAGGCATCCCGACCGGCCACAAGGTCGGCCTGGTCGGCCGCAACGGTTCGGGCAAGACGACCCTGTTGCGTCTGGTACTGAACGAAATTTCACCCGATGACGGTGAAATCCAGACCCCGCGCACGGCCCGTATCGGCACCGTCGCCCAGGAAGCGCCGGGTGGCGATGAAACGCTGATAGAAGTTGTATTGGCAGCCGATCTGGAGCGCGCCGCACTGTTGGCTGAGGCGGACCATGCGGCCGATCCCGACCGCATCTCCGAAATTCAACTGCGGCTCATAGATATCGACGCCCATAGCGCGCCCGCTCGCGCCGCCGGCATTCTCGCCGGGCTCGGTTTCGATGAAGCCGCGCAAAACCGTCCGTGCCACGAATTTTCCGGCGGATGGCGCATGCGCGTGGCACTCGCCGCGGCCCTCTTTGCAGCGCCCGAAATTCTCCTACTCGACGAACCGACCAACTATCTCGATCTTGAAGGCGCGTTGTGGCTTGAAAATTTCATCCGCCGCTATCCCCACACAGTCCTTATCGTCAGCCATGACCGCGATCTACTCAACCGTTCCGTATCGAGTATTCTCCATCTCAATAACGGCCAGCTCAAACTTTACACCGGCGGCTATGACAGGTTTGAAAAACAACGCCGCGAAGAACAGCGCAATCAACTCAAGCTCAAGAAGAAGCAGGATGACGACCGGCGCCACATACAGGCATTTGTCGATCGTTTCCGCGCTCAGGCCAACAAGGCCCGTCAGGCGCAGTCACGCCTCAAGGTGCTCGAGCGCATGAAGCCGATCGCCGCCGAGATCGACAATCAGGTTCCGCCGTTTCATTTCGAAGGCCCTGAAAAAGTGCTGGCCAACCCCCTTATCCGCATTGAAGAAGCGACCATCGGCTACGAGCCGGACAATCCTGTCTTGCGCGACATTAATCTGCGCATCGATGTCGACGACCGGATTGCGCTTCTGGGTGAGAACGGCAACGGCAAGAGCACCTTCGCGAAATTCATTGCCGGCCGTCTTGAGCCGTTCCATGGCGCGCGCCTTGCGTCGAAAAAAATGCAAATTGGTTTTTTCGCCCAGCACCAGCTCGACGAACTCAACCCCAAACGCTCCGCCTATGATCATTTAAGCGATCTCATGGAGGATGCGACCATTGCCCAGAAGCGCGCCCGCCTGGGCGCCATCGGTTTTGGAGCCGACAAGGCCGACACCAGGGCGGAAAACCTGTCCGGCGGAGAAAAGGCGCGGCTTCTCTTCGCGCTTGCGGCCTTTTATGCTCCCCATCTCTTCATCCTCGATGAGCCGACAAACCATCTCGATGTGGACAGCCGTGAAAGCCTGATCCGCGCCATCAATGATTATCAGGGGGCCGTGATCCTCATCAGCCATGACCGCCACCTCATTCAGGCCTGCGCCGACCGCCTCTGGATCGTGCGCGATGGCGCGGTGACGGCCTATGACGGCGACCTTGAGAGCTATGGCGAGGAATGCCTGCGCCAGCGCGGCCTGCGCGCCAATGGACGCCAGGACGAGACGTCTGCGGCATCGCAACCCGCCGCCAAACCGAAGCTGAACCGCGCCGATCAGAGACGCCGGGCCGCCGAGGCCCGCGCCCGGATGGCGCCCCGGCAAAAACAGGCGCAAAAACTCGAAAACGAGGTCGAGCGCCATACCAAGCGAATCGCCCAGATCGACAACCGTCTGGCGGACGGAACGATATTCGAAAACGATCCCGGCCGCGCCGGCGAATTATCTCTCGAGCGCAAACAGCTTGAGCGCGAGCGGGAGACCGCGGAAAACGAATGGCTAAAAATTCTCGAAGAGTTGGAGCGCTGAAGTCTTACTCAATATCTAATCTGTCGAGACGGAGCCGGTGCCGCTCATCCGTTAAGAGGTAAACGCCGCCAAACGAAGCCAGCATCACCCCCAGCCCCGTCCCGCCCGCGATCAGAAACATGATCAGGAGCTGGTATTTCGTCGCTTCAACCGGATCGACGCCCGAAATGATCTGCCCGGTCATCATCCCCGGCAGCGACACGATGCCCGAAGCCGCCATGGCGTTGATGATCGGCATCATGCCCGTCTTGAGCGATTGCCGATGCGTGTTTCGCATAGCTTCGAAACGGCTCGCCCCCATAGCCAGATGGGCCTCGATGGCGTTTTGCTCCCTGTTCGCCATGGTCGTCAGGGTTTCCAGCGACAGCGCAATGCCCGACATGGTGTTGCCGAGCATCATGCCGAGCACTGGCAGCACGAAGCGCGGTGCGTACCACGGCTCCGGCCCGATCAGAAAGCCGACGCCGATCACCGTTCCCACGAGACCGACGAAAAAAAGCGTCGTCGTGCCCAGCCCGTAATAGGCCCAGCCCTTGATGCCGATGGACTGGCGCGCAATGACCTCGCGCCCCGCGACCAGAACCATGACGATCGCCAGCATGATCGTCCAGAATGGCGAGGTCTGCGCAAAGATGAATTTGAGCACAAATCCAATGGCGCCGAGCTGTACGATCATCCTCAGCCCGTTGAGCAGCAGCGTCCGTTCGATGCCGAGATTGAACGCCAGCGACGCACCGCCGTTAATAAGCAGAAACAGCGAGGCAATCACCAGGTCCCAATAGGAAAGTTCAATATAGGAAGTCATGCCGCCTCCGCTTCAAGACCCTGGCGCGTAAGCCTGTAGCGCCTGTCGCCAAGCCGCTTCGCCTGTTCTTCGTCATGGGTGACCATCAGTATGCCCCGGTCCGAGAGCACCTGAAAGCGAATGAGTTCCTCCACAAGGGCGGCGGTCTGAGCGTCGAGCGCTGACGTCGGCTCGTCCAGCAGCAGAAATTTGGGATTGTCCGAAATAGCCCGCACCAGGGAAAGCCTCTGGCGCTCTCCCGTCGACAGCCGTGAAATTTTGCGGTCGAGCTGCACGTCTGAAAGCCCCAGTGCCTCGATCCAGCGCCGCGTCCGCTTGGTCGATGGAATATGTTGCCGCGCCGTTTCCTCCCACCAGCCCGATTCGGCCGCCACATAGCGCAATTGCCGCCGCCATTCCGGCCCGCTCATTTCCTGCCTTTCCGCACCATCGAGAAAGACCTGCCCCGAAGCCGGATCGAGATCCGCAATCGCCCGCAGGAGAAGCGATTTGCCCGTACCCGACGCCCCCTGTATCACCACGCATTCCCCCTTGGAAAGCTCAAGCGAGATCAGCGGCAGGCCCTTGGTTTTTAAATTATCCACACGCAGCAACGGACATTGCCCCCTTCGTCTCTATTCCGCATTTTTCCGGTACTCCGCCAGAAAATGCCGTATCGGGCGCTCGCCCTCGTCATAAAACTCTTCAAATTCAACAGGTTTCAGTCCCGATTTCTCAAATGACGACAATTGCTCCCGGCAAAGCGGCCGCGGCGGACCGTCGATCTCTTCATGCGCCTCGCGCCCGCGGGTCATGACCAGAAGAGTGCCGCCGGGCGCCACCAGTGACGCAATGGCTGCCGCGGCAGGCGCCACATATTCAGGCGGCATGGCCTGCAGATTGTAGGTCTCGTGCACGAGATCGAACCCGCCGAGCCAGCGCGCGGGCAGGTCGAAAATATCCGCCACTTCGAATGTGATCTGCGCCGTCGCGTTATTTTTCAGCGCCCAGGCCACCGCATGTTTCGAAATATCAAAACCGGTGACCTCATAACCCGCCTCGGCGAGACATTGCGCATTGTCGCCGAGCCCGCACCCCACATCCACGGCGCGGCGGCCGTCGCCCTTAGCACCTCGATGGTCCCGCGCGGCCAGCCATTCCTTGAGCTTGAAACGCGGCGCCGCCTCCGACCAGGGTATAAATCCGCGCCGGCCCGAGGCCTCGGCGTAAAGCGCGTCGAACCAGTCAAAATACGAACCGTTCTCATCCTTGATATTCTGCTGTAATTCATCGGCCGCCGCCCGCCCGAGCGCCCTGAGGTCTTCCGGCTGACCGCCCTTTGGATCTTCCCTGCCGTTCATGCCTTTTTCACCCATTTTCCCGTGTCGTCCTGCTGCCAGTAGGTGACCTCGTGACCGGCCGCCGAGAGCGCCTTCCAGTCCTCTCGGGCGGTTTTCAGCCGTTCCTTGTCGCCGCCATCGAAAATATAGACCAGACGTTCATAGTCAGGCCCGTCTGTAATCCCCGCCCCATCCACCAGAAACAGAACCTGCGCCCCGTTGGGATTTTCGTCTTCAAGCGTCAGATAGACCGGTTGCAATGCCGCATGGCCATTCTTCTCGGTGCCGTGCGGTAGAAAGCTCTCGCGCCCATAGGTCCACAGCAATTGATCGAGCGCCTCGAGGCTTTCATTGTCGCCCGATTTCACAATCGCCCGCCAGTCCCGTTCAAGACAGCGTTCGAGAAGGTTGGGCAGAACCTTCTCCAGACCAACCTTTTCGAGGTGATAAAAAAGAACCTCCATCACGAGATGCTTTCCGGGTTCATTCCAGCACGCCCTGTCAATCTAGCCACCGGGCTTGTACGGATTTTTGCCTTTGCGCAGATTGATCCGCAGCGGCACGCCGGGCCAGTTGAAAACGCTGCGCATTTCATTTTCAAGATAACGCACGTATGACCGCGGCAACACGTCCGGCCGTGAGCAAAATACCGCGAAAGTGGGCGGCCGCGCATTCGCCTGCGTCATGAAACGCAGTCTGATCCGCCGTCCGCTCACCGCCGGCGGCGAATGCCGGTCCACCGCATCGAGCAGGAAGCGGTTGAGCTTTGCCGTCGATATCCGCCGGTTCCACAACGCGTAAATATCGAAGACCGCCTGCATCAGTTTGTCGAAACCCGAGCCCGACAGTGCCGAGATCGTCACCACGGGCACGCCCTTGACCTGCGGCAGTATGCTCTCGCAATGGGCGCGCAATTCCTTCAGCCGCGCCTGTTTGTCGGCAACCAGGTCCCATTTATTTACCGCGATGACCAGTGCCCGCCCCTCGTCGGCGACAAGCCCGCCAATTGCCAGGTCCTGCTTTTCGAAAGGATGCTCCGCATCCACCAATAGAATGACCACCTCGGCAAACCGGATGGCCCGCAATGCGTCGCCGACGGAGAGCTGTTCCGCGCGCGCCTTGATCTTCGCCTTTTTGCGCAGCCCCGCCGTATCAAAGAGCTTGAGCGCATGGTCCTTCCAGATAAAATCGACCGCGATGGAATCCCGCGTCAATCCGGCTTCCGGCCCTGTAATCATGCGTTCTTCGCCCAGAAGCGCGTTGACCAGTGTCGATTTCCCGGCATTCGGACGGCCGACAATCGCCACCCGGATCGGACGGTCCTCACTGGCATCGTCATCGATAGCCTTATCACCGCCTTCGACCCCATCCATTCCGGCAAGAGCCGTCTCGACCGCATCGAACAGATCGCTCATGCCGATCCCGTGTTCGGCCGAAAGTGAAATGGGATCGCCGAGCCCCAGCGAAAACGCCTCGAAAAAGCCCGGCTCCGCAGCCCGCCCCTCGCTCTTGTTGGCGACAAGAATAAGCGGCTTGCCCGAGCGCCGCGCGATTTCAGCGAATATTTCGTCGCCAGGCGTCACGCCCATGCGCGCATCGATCACGAACAGCGCCAGATCGCAATCATGCAGGGCCGCCTCCGACTGTTGCCGCATGCGCTCGGAAATGGAAAAGCTTTCGCCTTCCTCAAGTCCCGCCGTATCGATGAGAACCGCATCCCTGTCTCCCAGGCGCACATCCGCCTCCCGGCGGTCTCGCGTCAGACCCGGCATGTCGTCCACAAGCGCAAGCCTTCGCCCTGCAAGACGATTGAACAGGGTCGATTTGCCGACATTCGGCCGGCCGATTATTGCAACACGATAAGCCATCAAGCCCGGATTTCAAATCGGTGGACGGAAAGACTGGCACTCTTCATACATGAGATTTGCTCAGGCGCCAAAGCCAATACCTAAGCGGTATATTATTAAGTGTGGGATGGGTAGGGCGCTAGTTCAACGCCACAAGATTGGCATTGTCCGTCAGCACGTACATGCGTCCCTCGGCGACGATCGGAGCTATGTAAACAGGATCGCCGATATCGCGTGTATTGGTCACCCTGCCCGTTTTCGCATCCACCGACGCCAGGGCGCCTTTTGACGATACCAGCCACAATTGACCGCCCGCGAGAACGGGACCGCTCCAAGTCTTGCCGCCCGGCAGTTTGGCCACCCAGAGAACCTCGCCGGTTTTTCTGGAAAGCGACATCACCCGGCCGATTTTGTCGACCACATAAACACTGCCGCCCGCGACCCATGGCTGCTGAGTGCCGCCGACGCTCTGCGACCACAGGCGCTTGCCTGACTTCTGCGAGGTCGCGATCATCCGGCCCGAATGACCGACCGCAAACACCACGCCCTGATCGATGGCCGGGCGCGCTGAATCGTTCAGCCCCGCAAACGATGATGCCCGCGCCCGCGCGCGCACCAGCGACTCGCGCCATTGCGGCTGCCCGGTGCTGATTTTCAGCGCCACCACATCCCCGGAGGGATAAGGAGCCACGACGATATCCCCCGCCACGGCCGGGCTTGTATTGGAAAGCAGGCTGGCCCGTTCCGAAAGCCCCCGATAGGACCACAACTCGGTTCCGTCCTCCCCGCTCAGGCAGTAAAAGCGGCCATCCGTCGTCACCACGAATATTTTTCCCTGCGCCACCGTGGGCGATGCCCTGACCGGCACTTCAAGCGATTTTTTCCATAAGGTCTTGCCGGATTGCGGATCGAGCGCCACCAGCGTACCGAAGCCCGTCGCTACATAGAGACGGCCGTTTTCAGCCGCGAGACCGCCGCCAAAACCATCCTCTTCATCCTCGTTTTCGGGCACCAGCGACGTCCGCCAGAGCCGCTTGCCGCCCGACGCGGAAAAAGCGGAAACCTGCCCTTCCGTATCGAGCGTGTAAATGCGTCCGCCGAGCGCGATCGGACTGGCGGTCAGCTTGCCGTCCGAACTCGAACCGCTGCCGGCATTCGACGACCAGGCCGTCTTCAGCGTACCCGAGAGCGCCAGATGTCCGGGCGCATTCGATGCCACCCCGCCCGGCTGGCTCCATTCCCGGTTGGCCCGCTCCGGCGGCAGCGAAAACGGTGTCGTGGCCGCTGCCAGATTAGTCGTCAGATTGTCGGATTTCTTCAGCACCGCCACCCGCTCGCCGGGGAGCGGTACTTCTTTTTCCGCAAATGGATTGAGTTCGTTCATGCTCGGCAGACTCAGGCCCCCCGAAGAGCATCCGCTCAGAACAGTCGCCAGCGCGATGATCAGGCTCGTTCGCACGGCTTTCGAAGCGCCACTGCAACCAGCTTCACCACTACCAGTATGCCAACCCCTCATCTAGATACTCCGTTTGTATTCGCAGTTCGTGTTTGCATATATGCCCTGCCGATACACGTTTGCGCTGCCTGGACACCTTTGCCCTGCCGCTACACGGCTACAATCACGCACAATGGGGCGCAAAATATGTCGCGCCCGTTTATTTGCACCGCTGCCGCGGCCGGCGTTTTACGGAGCGTCTTTTTTAACCGCATCCGCGGCGCCCTTTTTGCCAGCATCAGAGGCTGCCGGCTTGATCTCCGTCTTGCCGCCGCCGACGATCAGCGACAGCATCATCTCGGCTCTGCGGCGAAGTCCCGGAGTGCTGGACACACTGCTCATCACGCTTTCAAACCGTGCCTGCGCCTTGTCCAGCTCTCCGGCCTTGTACAACGCCAGTCCGATCAGTTCCTGCGCCGTACCGCGCCATGGATTTTCGGACCCGGTTAAAGGATTGAGACGATTCTCGATTTCAGTCCAGCCTGTGCGATCCAAAAGCAGCATCGCCGCCATGATCCGTGCATAACCTTGCATAACTTCGCTAATGCCACGATCCCCGGCCAGCTTGTCGTAAGCGGCAACTGCGGCGGTAGTTTGACCGTCCTTGGCCGTCTTGAGCGCCAGCCGAAAGCGCGACAGGGTGCGATAGCCGTCAGGACCGTTTTCGACAAATCCCTCGAGGATTTTCGCCGCTTCCGCCTGTTTGCCCTCACGGCCCGTCGTCAGGGCCGAAATATAGCTCTCACCCGCCTTGTTGGCCTGTTCAGCACTCCAGTACTGCCAGAACTTGTATCCCGAAACACCCGCAATGATTGCAAAGGCCCCAACCAGTACAATCACCCCATATCGGTCCCAAAGACGCTGATAGCGTTCACGCCGCAGATCTTCTTCGACTTCCCTGATCAGGCTGTCGGTCTCATGTGCCATTTAACAAGTTCCCATATCACGATGAACCGCCGCGGATCATGCCCGCCCGCAAACCGTTCACAACACTAAATAATTACGGATGTGTCTAACAGAATTTCGCCGCCAGCACACCCCGCGGCTGCAAAAAATAACACAATGGCAGGACTTTGTGACCGGGCCTCGGAAACGGCAGGCGACGATCGGTTACTTGCTGACGATCTTGGGTTTTTTGGGCCGAGCCCCTGCCCGCTTGCGGTCTGCCGTGCGATTGCCGGAAACCTTCGCGTCCGATTTCGCGATCTTGAGCGAATAGGTATGCTCGGGCGCCGGAAACCGCCGCTGCCGCACCTCTTCCGCATAATCGCTGATCGCCGTCTCGATCGCCTCTCCGACGGCGCCGAATTTTTTGACGAATTTGGGGACGCGCGGGCTCAATCCCAGCATATCCTCCATCACCAGGATCTGGCCGTCGCATTCCGCCGATGCGCCAATGCCGATGGTGGGTATGGATATGGCGCGCGTAATCCGCGCCGCCAGTGGTTCCGCAATGGCTTCCAGAACCACTGCAAAGGCGCCCGCTTCCTCGACAATTCGCGCATCTTCCTCGATATCCGCCCATTGATCCTTCGACCGGCCCTGCGCCTTGTAGCCGCCGAGAACATGAACCGATTGCGGCGTCAGCCCGATATGACCCATGACCGGAATGCCGCGGTCCACCAGATATCGGATTGTCTCCGCCATCCGCCGGCCGCCCTCGAGTTTCACCGCGCCGCAGGACGTTTCCTTCATCAACAGGGCGGCGTTTCTGAACGCCATTTGCGGACTTTCCTCATAGGTCCCGAAGGGCATATCGACGACGACGAGCGCGGATTGAGAGCCCCGCACCACCGCGCGCCCGTGGATAACCATCAGCTCAAGCGGTACTGGCACCGTACTTTCATAACCATGCATGACCATGCCGAGCGAATCGCCCACCAGCAGAAAGTCCACATACTGGTCGGCAATCGCCGCCGTATGCGCGTGATAGGCCGTGAGCGAAACAATCGGCTCCACATTCTTCTTGGCGCGTATTTCAGGGACGGTTTTTCGTTGTGCGGGCGTTTTATGTGCTGACACGGATGACTCCGGATTTGGCGTTAAAACGATGAGAAGCGAGACGAGAACGAATTGCGGCAGGGCAGGCATTGACCTTGCGATGACCGATAATATTAAAATCCTTCCGCTCTACATATAGTTATAAAACCGGCCGCCGCAAAGCCCGCCGCCTTCATTGTGAACAGGCCCGGCTCAGACCGGCACCGCCGCCAGCGGAACACCGATAAGCAGCCCGTGTCCGCCTCCGATCACGATATAGGCGTAAATTGCCAGACCGGCGGTCAGCGCAATCCAGTCATTGCGCTGCGGGCCGGAAATCACCGGGCGTCCCAGGGCGGCGTCGCGTTGTTTGAGAGAAACACGGACGTAGATTGCCCAGATGAGAAAACCGCCAAAGAGTATGGAGGACGCCAGATCGCCATTGGAGATCAAATGGGCAAAAGCCCATATTTTCACGCCGAGCAGCATCGGATGCGGAAATTTCGTCTTCAGCTGTCCGGGCAGATAGGCCTCGATCATGAGCGGAAACACCGGCAGCATGAACATCATCGTCACATGCCGCATCCAATAGGGCGGATGCCATATTTCGATATCCGGCGCCCGCGCGTAACCGATGACGATCAGGATCAGCCCCGCCAGCGAAACGATGGAAAAAAGGGCCTTGTACGGACCCTCGCCATATTGTCCGATAATCCGTGTGCGCCAGGTCGCCTGGCTTGGTAAAAAATGTGCGAGAAAGAAAAGTCCCATGCCGCCGATGAGATATTCCATGCCAGCCCCTGCTTGATCCGTTATCTCAATGCATTCCCCGAAATGTGCCGCCACCGGTCTGCAACAATCAGCGTCCTGATTTGACGCCAACCGGCTCAAGGGCCATCATGACATTTAATCCGGATTTTGGAAGCATAAATGACGTTTGATGCAAAACTGGCCGAGACCCGGCTGAAAGCGCGGCGGGCCGAAATCGAACATTTGCGCGAGATATCGACCGAGGCGCGCAAGACGGTCGCCCTCGATCAGCAATCGGTCGGGCGGTTGTCGCGCATGGATGCGCTCCAGGGCCAGGCCATGGCCCAGGCGACAGAGCGCAAGCGCCTGGCCGAGCTGCAGCGGATTGAGCGTGCACTGAAGGCCCTCGATACGGGCGAGTACGGCCTATGCGTCACCTGCGGCGAGGAAATCGGCGACAAACGCCTCGAACTCGATCCGTCGGCGCTCGTTTGTATGAACTGCATGAAGGGTGGAAAACGCTCGGCATAAGAAGAACGCCGCGATCAACATATCGCATGGCTTTGTGGCGGGCACCGGCGGAACGATGCCGGCCTGCTCCGCCGAGTTCCCACGTAGTGGTAAAGCCGATTGTTCTTGCCGTCATTTTTCATCCCTCCCTAGCCGATTAGCCTAGGTCACGCTGCAGCCAATTTGCAAAATTATTAGTATAAGTGGAAACAAGGTAAGCCACATTGACGCCAACCTTAAGGTCTTTGACTTGCAGTCAGAAAACCATATAAACAATCCTGGTTTTAGCTTTTTATTTTCTGTGTAATAGCAATACCTCAAAATCAAAACGGAAAGTATTATTGATGAGAATACTAAGTACACAGAATATTTTTCAAAAATAATGCTGTATTGAATGCAAGCTTTAGTCATGGTTTACATTCCTTAGGATACGTAGTTGTGTCGCCTGAAACACCGCTCTTCAAAACGTCACCCCTTTACAAACCGTATCTGAAACGCGCCGGCATTTTCGTTGAGGCTGGCATCGATGGCGCCACCCAGGGGACCGAGCAGCGCGCCGGGGCCAAAGCTAGCCGATCTTGGTGCCACTTCAACAGAAGTCGTGACACCAGTTGTTCGAGCTACCATGATTTAGTTACCTATTTGTTCTTTAATTACTAGGGCCGCAAAATAAAGACGAAAAAAAGTGTAAAGATACTGGTCCCAT
>CAMYJA010000023.1 GCA_947258705.1 uncultured Hyphomicrobiaceae bacterium
GGCTGTTTTACACTTCAGTACTAAATAACCGATGCACCTAAAATTCATGCAATATTTCGGGTTATTGATTCTGGCGGCGTAAAACCCGCTAGTTTCAAGAATATCGATCTCTTTTAAGCTGAGCCTGGGTGTATAGTGGTCAAATATATATGCAAGAGCACCATATTGCTCGGGCGTGATTTTCTCTGTGATGGCGTAAGTTGTTCGATGTTTTCCATCACTCCCAAGCTTTAGAGGTCGCTTTTTCACTTTCTTCAGGCATCTTTCCAGACATTCTCCAGTGCGGTAACCGCCACTAGCTATTTCAAAATACAGAGTGGCGAAAGCCAATGCTGCCAAAAAACAAACTGTGGAGAATATCGCCAACACTCGATGGCGGTTATCTAAAGTACTCTTTGTCCCTTGTTGTTCTGAGTTATCTGATACACTTTTCACCATTCAGACCACCTTCACTTTTTTTCCGACGCCGCCCCTGCCGTAACCAGGCGCAAAGGCGTGTTGGGGGAGACATTGGCCTTGAAGTGCGGGTACCGTCAATCCCGGTCACTCTTGGTTCAGGCGTATTCAAAAATTCCTCCATCCCGCCATGGTCAAGATGCTCAGGGAGATTGAACCCGCCATTGGCATCAGAGCCGGTCGCAGATGTAGAACCGCTAGGATCAACCGTGATCATCTGCTGGGAAGCGGGGTTTTTCAAAACGCAATCGGTCTACCGGGCTTCATCCAGAACCATCGCAATCTCGCGATCGCAACGGGCCGCTTCCGGCATTCCCAGAGCCAGATGAATGAGACCGCGCACATGATATGCTTTGCCGGATTTCGGATTGATTCCAATCGCGCGGTTGATATCCGACAGCGCCTCGGGATGTTCCCCGAGCTCCCGTCTCGCCTGTGCGCGGGAGAAGAGCGCGCGAACATGGTCGGAATCGCGCCGCAGAACAGCCGAATAGGCTTCCACGGCATCGACGCGCCGTCCCAGTTTGGCCAGAGTGAGCCCCTGATTGTACAGAATATCGAGATCGTCAGGATCGATCCGCGACGCATTCCGGTAGTCTGCCAGGGCCGCTTCATATGACCCCATGCCGAAATAAACGCCTGCCCTCGCTTTATGGGCGTGTTTGAAATTCGGCTCCAGCCGAAGGGCGTTTGATAGATCGGAAACCGCTTCCCTCGTCCGGCCGAGCCGTTCCAGCGTCAACGCCCGGCCGTGAAGCAACACGGCAGAGGGGCGCTGCAATTTCAGGGCGAGATCGTGATCGGCCATCGCTTTGGCCGGTTTCCCGGCTCTTCTATATGCGACGGCGCGTCCGTGCAGCGCCGGAACAAAGCCCGGATTTATTTTCAACACCCGCGTAAAATCTTCGATAGCCCGCGCGAAATCGGATTGCCGGGCAAGCGCCGAGCCGCGGTTGAAGAACGCCGATCCGTTCAGCGGATTGAGCCCGATGGCTTCGGTGTAGAGCCTGATGGCGGACACCGTGTCGCCCTGCCCGAAAAATTCGTTGCCCCTCAGAACAAGCTGATCCGACCGCTCGTGATCGGCCCTGTCCAAATTTTGCGGACGGCCCGCGCCCTCATCGGCGGCAAGTGCGAGCTGATATGAACTCGCTGCCTGTTGCCCGGTGCCCGAATACGCTACGGCTGGTGTCAGCATGATAAGAAAAACCGTGAAGATTCTCGTCCCTGTCAACTTCTCTCCCCCAGATCAACGATTGCGCGGCCGTCAATCGGATTTGCGCGCAGTGACAACCCACGCCGCGGCCCCGAGATTGACGCCCTGGCCGGAATGGTGCGGCGCGAGCGCCTTGCCCATGTCCTGAGCTATTTCGGAAATCGTCTCCGCATCCGGCTCCGCTTGCGTGATGGCGCTGCCCGCGGGCCCCAGCTGCATCAGGAAACTGGTCGCCTGCTCTATCGACCGGCCGAATGACACGGTTTCGTTTTTCGGCGCAATTTCGATGCCCGAAAAGTCCGCTTCCGAAAGAATTCGGATTATTCTCTGCGGGTCGCCAAAAGAAAACGGCCCCGGTTCCTCGCTGCCCGGCGGCTCAGGCAACGGCACATGTCTGCCGACGGTTTCGAGGGAGAGGCTCACCCACTTATTGTCCGCCACCGGTTGCCAGCATGCGAATGCCAGGCGGCCGCCGGTTCCGAGCGATCCGCCAATATTGCTGAGCGCCGCGGCGGGATCGTCGAAAAACATGATGCCGAAGCGCGAATAGGCAACGTCGAACAATTCCGGCTCCAATTGATGGACCTGTGCATCGGCACAACCGAAGGTGACGTTTTTCAATTCCAACTGCGCCTTTCTGGACCTGGCCTCGGCGATGATGGGTTTTGAAATATCAAGACCATGGACATGACCGGCGGGCCCGACACTGCGCGCCATGTCGAAAGACGTGTCACCGCAGCCGCAACCTATATCGAGCACGCGTTCCCCTTGGGCGATCGCCGCCGCTTCCATCGCCTCGCGTCCGAAGGGCTGGAGAAACTCATGCGTGAGCTGATGGAAGTTGACCCACCTCTCGCCGCCGTCTCCGTTCCAGAACTCGCTCATGTCTGCATTGACTGCGTTGTTCATGCTGAACGTATCCGATCTGAATAATTGACCAATTTTAACGGCCCGGTTCGAACATCCTCGCTTGTCCATGACCCGGACCCGGGCGCATTGTTCACCTGTCGACTTGCCGCTGTCTTGAGCACCCTTGTTCCACGCGTCACGCGGACAGGACGAATAATGCCACGACGCAGGCAAATCCCGACAGCCACGTAATCGTCCGCAAAATCGTAAAGCCGGCGATGAACAGGACGGCATATAAGATGCGTGCGGCGATGAACGTCATGGCCAATGCGTCGATCGTGCCCTGGGGCACGCCGGTCTGATGCGCGATGAGTACGGCTGCAATAAATCCGGGAAGGACCTCGAAGCTGTTCAAATGGGCGGAATTGGCGCGCAACTTCCAACCGGTAAATGTTTCCCAGCGCGCGCGCGGCGCTCCAAATCCTTTATATGTCATGCCCGGCAATTGGCCTATGGGCGCCAGGACATAAGGCATTATGATTGCCGCCAGAATGCACCAGTATGAAATCGTCATTGTCATCATCCTACATTGTGAAAAGGGGAAAGAATCCGGTCGCGAATTTCCGTGCCCGGACCGAAGTGCTTGGTCGATTGGTTGAAAAGCCACCGGCGCCTCCGGCGCAATTGCCGGCCCTCCCGCAATGCGCGGCTTGCCGGTCTATGATCCATTCGCCTGTCATCAAGTCATGGTCTCTTCATCGTTGCACCGCTACGCAGGCGGCCGGGATTCCGCGCCGGGAAAGCCCGCCGGGAAAGCGCGCCGGGATCGGACAAAGTTCTTGCTCGACCCGGCGCCTCTACTGATATAGGTTGGCAAGTGCTGGCGTTACCATGGCGCATTAAGCAAATTTTATGGCGCAGCGTCCAAACAATGGAGCATTCCCACCATGGATGTGTTGAGCGACATACTCGATAGCGTGCACATGTCCGGTGCGCTTTTGGGCCGCGCCGAGTTCAGCGCGCCCTGGGGTGCGTCCACGGAGGGCATATCGGGACTGATGTTCCACATCATCCTCAGCGGCAATGGCTTCCTTACGCTCGAAGGCGAAGAGCCGACCCCGCTGGCCACCGGCGACCTGATCATGATGCCCCACGGCCATACCCACACGCTGCAAAGCGATCCCTTGTCCCCGACGGTAAAATTTACCGATCTCATGGTTGGCGAACCGCTGCGCAAGCCGGCGGTCATGCGCAGCGGCGGAGGTGGGGCGATAACGTCTCTGGCCTGTGGGCGGCTGGTTTTCGACCGCGGCGAAATGCATCCCCTATTGGCCCAGTTGCCGCCGCTCATACACATCAGGGGCGGTGGCAATAGCGCGCGCGAATGGCTCGAGATTACCTCAAGGCTGATCTCCGATGAAATACGTGCCGACCGCATGGGCACGGCCGCCTTGTTCGAACGCCTGGGCGGCGTCCTGTTCATCCAGGTCGTTCGGGCTTACGTCGAATCTCTGCCGCAGGATCAGACCGGCTGGCTGGGAGCCCTGCGCGACCCGCGCATCGGCGGCGCGCTGGAACTCATCCACGGGACCCCGGCCCACGCCTGGAGTATTGGCGAGCTGGCGGCTAAAATAGGAATGTCGCGCTCGTCCTTTGCCGGACGTTTCAAATCCCTGGTCGGCGAAACGCCGATGCAGTACCTGACGCGCTGGCGCATGCATCGAGCGGCGCATTATTTGCGTACCGAGGGGCTGGCGGTTTCTCAGGTGGCGGACCGGGTCGGCTATGAATCGAGCGCGACGTTTTCCAAGGCCTTCAAGCGGTATATCGGCACGGCCCCGGCAGCCTACAGACGATCGGAAGTCGGCATCGATCGCGACTGTGGCGATTTCCTTGAAGCAAGCCCCAAGGCAATTAACGGCCGCGTTTGACCGCCTACGGAAAATTTCTGTCCATGACCAGCCACACCGACCGCTCACCAGGCCGCTCGGCGCTCAGCCGCAGCGGCGTCGTCTGGGTTGTAAAGTCCCGACCGCCAACCGGGAAAAACTTAGAAACGTTATAAGTAGTTGTTTTTGCGCAACATTTTGCAAATTCAATTGATTTGTAATTTGACAACCATTCGCAACTCTATATGACTACGGCGGTTCGCATTACAAACGGGCGGCGGCTATGCGGCGCCACAATTGTCAATATGGATGCGTGATTTCGGAGAGTGCTAATGTCTTGCGACACCTGCAGCAATCGGGACAATTGTCCCATACGGTCATTCCACGAGACCCTCACATGCGAGGACCGTCTCGTCGGCATCGGCATGCGATGCTGGCTTGCCGGTATTGACAGTGGCGACATCGGCTGCTGGCAGACCGGCTGGCAGCGTTATGCCAGCGAGCTTGGCGAGGCACGGGCCAAGTCGGCCTTTACCGAGCTCGGATGCTGGGCGCGCAAACTGCACGCGAACACCGCGCGCAAGATAGAATATGAAAGCATCGACTGCCCGGAATTCTGCCGCGATGAATGCATGGCGGTGGCCATGATTGCCGCCTGCCAGCACGATATGTGCCCGGCGCTCAAAATCTGCACCGAGACGCTCCTCGGCATCGAGGATGCGGATGACGTGTTGGACGGCGCGATGAATTTCGCCAGGAACCTTGAGAATTCTGGCATCATGCTCGGGCGCAACACAGCCGAACAATTGGGCGCGCTCGCCGCCGGCTAGACCGTCCCGGCAAACCGGCCGTCCTGAAGAGCGCTACTCGCTCTCGTCGGCCGAGCCGCTCTGCAGCAGGCCGTAATTTTCCTTGCCGATGGAGTCCAGCAGATCGAGCTGCGATTCCAGCCAATCGATATGCCCCTCTTCGTCGCTGAGCAATTCCTCGAACAGCGCCATGCTGACATAGTCCTTTTTGCTCTGACAGAGTTCGCGTGCCTTGCGATAGAGCTTGCGGGCGCTGATCTCAGCCTTGAGATCGCATTCCAGCGTCTCCTTGAGGTCCTGGCCGATCTGCAATGCCCCGAGTTTCTGCATGTTCGGAAAACCATCGAGCATGATGATCCGGTCCACAAGCTTGTCAGCATGTTCCATTTCTTCGATCGACTCGGCGCGCGCCTTTTTCGCCAGTTTCGTAAATCCCCAATCCTCGAGCAGACGGTAATGCAGCCAGTACTGATTGATCGCTGTCAGTTCGTGCTTCAGCGCCTCGTTAAGAATGGCAATGACGTCCTTGTCACCTTGCATGTTTACCTCCACTTGATGATCGCGAGTTTTGTAAAAAATGAAACGAGTTGCAGCATGTCCCAGATTAAACCGGCAATTGGAATATGTCTCGGCTTAAAACGGCTGCGAGCGCGGCGCCGGTATCAGATAGCCATGCGCTCCTCAAGGCCGCGGTTTGATGTTCGTGATGTACCCCTGGGCCGGGCCGGATTCTCGCCCTTGTCCGAAAACGCTTCCGGCGCTTCGTGAATAAGTTTTGCGATATGCGTGAGACAGGTGCCGCAGGACGGTCTGCACCCCAATTGCTTGAAGACCTTGCCGGGCGTCATGAGCGTATTGGGCTCCGACGCCCGCAACCTGTCGATGGCTTTCTTGATGCGGCGGTCGCAGATAACATTGCACGAGCAAACAATCATTGCTGACTGCCCATGGCGCGCCCGAAAGTCTGCCGCCAAAAATAACTCAAATCCATTAAATGCATATCATGCAACTTTATTATTCATATTAATGCACTTATCTTATGTATTTATATAGCCAATTAAACCCGTGAGAGCAATTTATTTTCTCCAAACCACCCTAGTGCTGTTGATTTTCCTTAACGGTCTCGCGGATCAGGTCGCGCAGCCATTCATGGCACTCGTCGCGGTTCCTTGCTGCGGTGCCAGCTCATGAAAACGGCAACGGAAAGAGACGCAAAGGGTTGCTTGATCACCACCAGCGGCATCGCCTTCATGATCGAATGCGCGGCCGTCCCGGGGATCGAAACGAGGGCATCCGTTTCCAGTGCGAGGCAGGCGCCAACTAGCGGCGAGGTAACGGTCCGGACAATATTGAGCTCCCGTCCCTTGGATGCGATGAGCGCCGCAACCGTATCCCGGGTGTCGCTGCCTTCCTCGATTTCTATATGCGCTGCCTCCGCGAACGCGGCCAGAGAGAGCTTCTTCCGGGCCAGCGGATGGCCCTTGCGGGCCAGTGTCACGACCGGATCGTCATAAAGACCTTCGCTGGTGATGTCCGGCGCGTCGTCATCCAGTCTGGCCTGTTGAATGATGAAGTCCAGACCGCCGTCGCGCAGCCCTTCCACGCTACGCACATTGGCCGGCGGTCGTCTTTCGATTGTAATTCCCGGAGCCGCGCTTGCCAGTTTCCCGCGTAGCCCGTGCAGTATTGTAAGCTCGCTGATTTCAGGCGACGAGATTGTAAAATTACGCTTTTGCGTGCCCGGATCGAAAGGCGCCGTAGGCCGCACCAGCCCCTCCATCCCCGCAACGATGACATGGATGGTTGGCGCCATCTCCTTGGCTTTCGCGGTCGGCACCAGCCGCTGGCCGGCGCGGACGAAAAGATCGTCTTCGAACACCATGCGCAGATTGGAAAGAGCGTGACTGACGGCGGAGGGACTGCGCCCGAGCCGCTCGGCGGCCTTGGTCACGCTGGCGTCGATAAGCAGTGCATCGAGCACCACGATAAGATTGGCGTCTAGCTCGCGAAGATACATGGCGTTTTGTGAGAATTATTCATTGAGGTATTTTCCATCGCCGTTCTATGGCATTTTCTGAACGCATAATAATTTCATATCATGCATGTTATATACTAAATATATTTCATTTTACAACAAGGTTTAATCTGTCTAATAACTGCCCATGACGGTTGCGCGGACACTTCTCCTCTTGTCGCATTCATCGCGGCGGCTGGGCGGAGTTGCCGAGGCAAACGGCCATGGTCGGCGGACAGGGTGGTCACAATCCTGTCCAATGACACTTTCTGCCTCCCAGGAAACCGGCTGCTTTTTTTTAGTTGCAAGCGGCCGGTTTCCCCGCGGCTCAACAGGCTGCGCAGGCTTCAAGTTTGCACAAAAACCATGTCCAGAACCTGCATCTTTGTGAAATAATATGGCTGCAGATCATGCATTTGCGGTTCGGATGAAAAGCCTGTAGCAGATAGGCTCTCACAAACCGGGCGCCAGCCGTTCACTCATCGAGGAATAAACTATGTCGAAAACCATGGGCAATGCCGGAAGAAATATGGCGCTTCGGGCGATCGCATTCGCCATCCTGCCGCTTGCCGCACTCTGTGCAAATCCCGCCGCCGCGCGGGCGGAGCGCGCCCCTGCCGAGCCCGCTGCCGTCATCGAAACCTATGTTGAAATTGCCCATGCGGGATTTGAGGACGCCCATCTCACCGCTCAGGCCCTGAACCGGGCCGTCCTCAAATTGACCGGTCAGCCGACCGAAACCAACCTGAGCCTGGCGAGAAAGGCATGGAAAGCCGCGCGCATCCCCTATTTGCAAACCGAAACCTTCCGCTTTGGCAACGCCATCGTCGATGAATGGGAAGGCCGGGTCAATTCCTGGCCGCTGGACGAGGGCCTTATCGATTACGTATCGACCGGTTACGGCGCGGATCCGGACGAAAACGAGCTCGCCGCCGCCAATGTCATTGCCAATAGGACGCTCAAGCTGAGCGGTGCCTTGATCGACATTTCCACAATCACCGGGAAGCTCCTGTCCGAGACCCTCCACGAAGCCGGCGGCGTCGAGGCAAATGTTGCAACCGGTTATCACGCCATCGAATTTCTGCTCTGGGGGCAGGATCTCAACGGCACGGGACCGGGTGCCGGTTCCCGCCCCGCCAGTGATTTCGATCCGAAAAACTGCACCGGCGGAAATTGCGGCCGCCGGGTGCAATATTTGCGGACCGTGACCGAATTGCTGGTCAACGATCTTGCATGGATGGCGCGTCAATGGGCGCCCGGCGGCGCGGCGCGGAAAAAGCTCCAGGACGGAAACCCGGCCACGGCGCTGACGGCCATGCTGACCGGCATGGGCTCGCTTTCCTATGGCGAGCTTGCCGGCGAACGCATCAAGCTCGGGCTTCTCCTTCATGACCCGGAAGAGGAGCATGATTGCTTTTCCGACAACACGCACAATTCGCATTATTACGATGTGCTCGGCATTGAGAATGTCTATCTTGGCCGCTACAGGCGCATCGACGGATCGGAGGTGAAGGGCCCCGCCCTGTCCGACCTGGTGCGCGCAAACGATCCCGCGGTGGACAAGGCGTTAAAGGCCGAGCTGGCGGCGACTCTGGCGGCCATGTCCGCGATCGTCAAACGGGCGGAAGCTGGCGAGGCCTATGATCAGATGCTGGCGGAGGGTAATGAAACCGGCAATGCGCTTCTCCAGAACGCCCTGACGGCCTTGCTCAAGCAAACCAGGGGCATCGAACGCGCTGTTGCAGCGCTCAAGCTCAAATCGATCCGGCTTCAAGGATCTGACAGCCTCGACCGGCCGTGAAGAAGAAGCGGCTTTCTGCGAGGGCCTAACGCCGCACCCACCAGTTGTACAGCCCGCTGAACGTCAGCAGCATCAGTAACAGTGCCGCCGCATCCATGACAAAGACGCCCCAGGGCCCGAAAAACCGTCCGGAATGCAGATCCAGAAGAAGACGGCTCACGGGCAATCCGCGTCCATTGAAATGGTCGATCACAGCCGCTCATGTCGCGCGGCAGGGCGCGCGGCTCCGACTCAGACCATGCCGGATTGTCATTATTGCTATTCCACTGCCGCAAATCATTATGCGCCGCGAAAACACCCCTGTCCGTCGAAACGGCGATGCCCCCATCCGCCATGCGGCCGATGCCGGTGACCGTTCCAGGCAGCGCGTCAGGGCCGATTTGATCGAAGAGTTGCCCCTCCGCCGACCAGGCCATGAGCCCGGCCTCCCCGCCGGTCACGATCCCACCGTCCCAGAGCACCGCGCCGATGATCGCCCCGTCCTTCAGCCCGGCATAACGGCCGTCGATATAAATATGATCCTCGAGGACCGCGACCCAGTGCCCCCCCGCCCGAAATCCCGCCGGCTCCGTCTTGGCGTCGAGACCGTACCAGCCTGCAACCCATGCGGCTTTCACCAGGCGTTCGTCGAGTTGCCAATCCACGGTTCGGTTCAGGATCAACCCGGTGAGGGCCAAAACCAGAACCAGCAATGCGGAGACAAGTCCCAGTCTGCGGTGCCACCTGATGACGAACCGGCGCAAGGTGAGCGGCCTTTTCCTGCCCGCCGCGACCTCGGCCTTGATCCCGGCCCTGCCCCCGGCCCCATTCTCTGCCTTGCCCGTCTCCGCTTTCATGAGCATCAACGCACCTGGCTGTGGAGATATTTTGCCAACCGGCACATCCGCCGCATGGAATTCACCGAGAGCGTCGCGCCGGAAATATTAGGAGCGTTGCAGCTCGAGCGCAGGCGCGAGAGAAACGAGGAACGCTTGATCTCATGCCCGTGCGACTCCCGGTATGCGAGAACTCTGGCCTTCGCGATACGGCCGCCGCTGACCTCGAATTGAGCGGTTATGGGCTTCACCTTGCCGATGCGGTTGAGCACCCAGATGGTGCTGCGGCCGCTGCGCCGGTAGCGCACGCGCCGGCCGATGGAATGACCCATTATACTCTTGATGCGCGCGTTCATGCTGGGCGATATTTTCAGCACGCCCGCCCTGGCGGCTCCAGGATCCAGGGCGGACAAAACCGAAAATAGCGTAAGTGAAAGCGCGATGCGTTTCATTAATCCGGTGTTTTTCATAAATCGATTTGCGACCTCTCCGATAGGCGGTGGCCGGAAGAGTGTTCTTCCGGCCGCCGTGATGAGCTTTCCCGCCGAAACTCCGGCAGCCCCTAGAATTGATAGCCGACGCCGAAATCCCAGCGATCGTCGTTCTTCGCCGAATTATAGTGATCGTCGTCGCGATATTCGGCCTTGAGAACGACATTGTCCGTCGGCCACCAATTGAGGCCATAGCTCTGACGTGAGATTTCGCTGTTTACGCCGTCGCCCGTCCCCGCTTCATTGTCGAACATTTCATAGCGGTAGAAGACGCCGAACTTGCCCGCCCACATCTGCGTGTCATAGACCAGGCCGGGCTCGACATACCAGCCCTCCTGCTTGTCGCGGCCGATGGCCTCGGCAGCGGCAGCGTCGATGTCCCACATGGCATAAAGGGCGCGAAAACGAAAGCCAACGCTGTCGGTAATGTTTTGTTTTCCGTCGATATGCGCCGTCAATAAAGTCGCCGACTGATCCGGGCCGGAAACATGGCCGTCGCGGTTGGTGATATCCTCCTGATACTGGTAGCTGCCCGCCACTTCCCAGCCCGGAATGAATGTCGGGCGGTATTTGACGCGCGCCGTATAGGCCCAGTCCTCGGCAGGCGCATTGCTGACTTTCTTCCGGCCGCTGCGCACCTTGTAGGCGGAGCCGCCCGTGGTCGGAACGGCCAGCCCGGAATGCGCCATCAGATCCCAGCCCAGTCCCGTTTCGCCGATTGAATCCGTGCCCACTCTGGCGCCCGCTTCCCACCATGTCGTGGGGATGATGTTCTTCTCGACATCGTTGCGCTCGACGCCGAAAAATGTCGTTGGTTCATGCAACTCGTTGATAATGCCGACGGGAACGATCATCACGCCGACATCGACATAGTTGACAAACTGGGAGAGCGAACCGAATTTGTCTTCCCCGATATCGAAACGGATCCACGCCTGTTCGAGTTCGACTTCACCCGACTTGCCTTCGCCGGCGAGCGCGTGTTCAAGCTCCAGTTCAGAGAAAAAATGGATCCAGTCGTTAAAGTCGTGATTGATAAAAAGCACGAAGCGATGAAAATCGACCTCGTCCTTGTGACCGTTGTTCCAATGCAGCTCGCCATAACCGCCAATCGACGTCCGGGTCCACCAGCCCGCGCCGGCATGGCCGTAATCGTCGTCATACCCGTCGGCTCCGCCGCCATTGCCGGCCGCGTCATCGCCTGAACTCCCTTTTTGCAATTGCTTGATCTGGCGCTGCTGTTTTTGGATGATGTCCCACATCTGCGCCTGGCTGGGCGTATTGATCCCCTGGGCCGAAGCCGGTGCGGAACCGGCACATATCATGCCGGTCAGCGCTGCCACGCCCAGTACGCCCAGCGCGGTCTGACGCCATCTCCCGGCGCCTGTTTTTCTCGATACTGTCTTACTCATGTTAAAGAATCCCCGTAATTGATATTCAACGACAATCTGGCCATCACACGGTCTTGTTTAGCCGGACCGTTTTCAATGTGATTGCGGGCGCGCGGGCGGCGAAGCTTCGATCCGCCGGACCTCCCGCCTCTCGGCCGAGTACCAATATCTGCCGCTGATATGGCTCATTTATCAAACGCGAATTATGCATCAATAATCATGAGCGCCGCTTCATCGCATCCGCTTCACGGATATCCTTGAGCAATATTCAATTGAAATTGACCCCACGAGATTCAAACCTCCGCCCAGGAAAAAGCGTGGCCGCAGGAAAAAGGAAAGCAGGCGTTGAGCAATCATGCAAACCGGTCGCCCAAGACCCGGAACATCACCCGGCGGCGTGCCATCAGGATCATGGGGGCTGCGGCCGGCATGGCCTTTTTGCCGCGCGCGAGCGCGGCACAAACCGCACCCTTGTGGCGCAGGTGGGACGGCGAGGTCATGGGGGCGGTGTCATCCATCGAGCTCATGGGCCCCGACGCCAAAAGAGCCAGCGAACTTGTCGCGGCCTGTCTTGCCGAGGCACGCAGACTGGAGACCCTCTTTAGTCTCCACGCGGATAACTCGGCGATCCGGCGCCTCAATGCCCAGGGCTACCTGGACCGACCGGACAGGGATTTCATCCAACTGTTACGGTTGAGCGGTAAAATCCATCGTCAAACCCGTGGCGCATTCG
Organism: uncultured Hyphomicrobiaceae bacterium; assembly: GCA_947258705.1. GTDB lineage: Bacteria > Pseudomonadota > Alphaproteobacteria > Rhizobiales > CAMYJA01 > CAMYJA01. Next base: position 12,462 of record CAMYJA010000023.1, read on the forward strand.
ACATCACGGTACAGCCGCTCTGGCGTCTTTACGCGGACCATTTCACAATCGGGGGTAATGGCAGGGAGGAAACCGACCCCGCCGGTCCCGATAAAACCATATTGGCAGAGACCCTGAAGCTGGTCGATCAAACCGCCCTTGGGGTTACGCCTGAACGCATTGAATTTGCGAATCCCGGTATGCAGATCACGTTAAACGGTATCGCCCAGGGTTATATTACGGACCGCATTGCCGATTTTCTCCACCGCAACGGTATCGAGAATGTGCTGATCGACATGGGCGAGACGCGCGCTCTCGGGCGCAATGCCGCGGGCGCGCCGTGGAAAATCGGCCTGCTCGATCCTGAGCGGCCCTTCGAGCTCGCCGGCTCCGTGGAGCTCGAAAACCGCGCCATTGCCACATCGGGATCTTATGGCCTCGAATTTGATCGTTCCGGCAGGTACCATCATATTCTCGATCCCAAAACCGGCATGTCCACGGCCCGGAATCTGGCCGTAACCGTGACGGCGCCCGGCGCCGCCATGGCGGACGGCCTGTCGACGGCCTTTAGTGCCATGGAGAAGGTTGATATTTCTCAGGTCGTAGCGTCTTATGCGGGTGTCGGCGCCCTCATTACCGACAAGGGCGGCGCACAGACGAAAATCGGTGATTTACCGCAAATGCTGAGCTCATGAAAAAAATAACACGCCGCTTTTTTCAAAATCCGCCCGCGCCGGCCAAAAATAAATTATTACCGCTCGGCGCCCTCCTTGCCCTGGCGCTCGCATGGTCGAATGCGCATCATCGGGCTGAGGCCGGTCACCGGACCGCCGACCCCAATGCGCATCACCCCGTGACCGATTTCTCAAAACCCGAGCCGGGAGAAGACCGGCCGGGCGGCGCCGCCACTTCGCGCAAAACCGCCCTTGACCGCAATGCATTTTCCCACGCCTCGGGCAATATGAGCTTTCAGCGCGAACTTGATTTCAAGGTCGGCAATGGCGTGTTCCGCAAGAAATGGGTGTCCGCGCCCGCCTCGACAAAATCCTCCGACGGCCTCGGCCCGCTTTACAATGCGCGCTCCTGCCAGCTTTGCCATATCAAGGACGGCCGCGGTCATCCCCCCGAGGCGAATTGGCCGGACGACAATGCCGTTTCGATGTTTCTGCGTCTGTCTGTCCCTCCCCGTACCGAAGCCGAGATCGCCGATCTCAAATCCCGCCGGCGCAATGTCATTCCCGAGCCCACCTATGGCGGACAGCTCCAGGATCTCGCGGTCCAGGGGCTGGATGCCGAGGGCAAGATGCACATTGAATATCGAACCGAAACCGTCACCCTTGCGGGCGGCGAAACCGTCGCGCTGAGACGCCCGCAATACAGCATTACCGGTCTGGCTTATGGCCCGCTTGATCCCGAAATCATGATATCCCCGCGCGTGGCCCCGCAAATGATCGGATTGGGGCTTTTGGAAGCCGTGCCCGAAGCCGATATTCTCAACAACGCCGACCCCGGCGACAAGGACGGCGACGGTATATCTGGCCGCCCCAACAGGGTCTGGTCCCTGGCGCGGAACAAGCCCGTACTCGGGCGCTTCGGCTGGAAGGCCGGAAACCCGACGGTGAAGCAGCAGAGCGCCGGCGCGTTCGCGGGCGATATCGGCATATCGAATCCGCTGGCCCACAGCTCATCCGGCGACTGTACGGTCAGGCAGGCCCGCTGTCTGCAAGCCCCCCATGGCGGCAGCGGGAAAGACGGCAATCTCGAGTTAAACGAAAAATTGCTCGATCTGGTCGCGTTTTATTCGAGAAACCTTGCCGTCCCTCAAAGGCGCAATGCAGCCAACGCCGAAATACTCAGGGGCAAGGAAAATTTTCACGCCATCGGTTGCGCTGCCTGCCATCGTCCGAAATTTCGAACCGGCAATGACACCCAGGATGTTCACCTGAGAAATCAGCTGATCTGGCCTTACACGGATCTTTTGCTGCACGATATGGGCGAGGGGCTGGCCGACCATCGTCCGGAAGGTGCTGCCAATGGCAGGGAATGGCGCACGGCACCCCTTTGGGGCATCGGGCTCACGCCGCAGGTCAACGGTCACAGCTTTTATCTTCATGATGGCCGTGCGCGCAGCATCAAGGAGGCAATCCTGTGGCATGGCGGCGAGGCGAAATCCGCTCGCGACGCCTTTGCCAAAATGCTAAAAGAGGATCGGGAGCGCTTGATCGCGTTTATAAAGTCCTTGTGATTGCCCCCAAGGTGAGCATTCCAATGAATATTGCCCGAACATGGCGGTCACGTATCCGGCCCGCCCGCCTTCCTGAAAATGCCGCCCTCATCGCGTGCATTCTGCTCGCGCTTGCAGCGCCTCTCGGCATGCCCGGTCGGTCCCATGCCTCACCAGCGCCAGTGTCGGCCGAAAAACTTGTTCACCGGCACATCCTACCCTCATATCGGAATTTGGCCGCAAGCGCGGACGGCATGGTCGAGGCCCTGAAGAATTTCTGCGCCATGCCCGATGGAGGTACGAAGGCCGGTGTCGACAAGAGCTTTCGGGCGCTCGCCCTTGCCTGGGCGCGTATTGAGCATATCCGCTTCGGACCGGTGACGGCCGACAACATATACGACAAAATCCATTTCTGGCCCGACCGCAAGGGGATCGGCCGCCGACAGATAGAGCGGGCGGTCAAATCGGCCGACAGGGATGTACTCGATCGTCGGCAACTCAGAAAGAAAAGCGCCGCCATGCAGGGGATCGGTGCCCTCGAGCACCTTCTCTACGGCCGCGCCGCGGACAGGCTGGCGGCTGGCAGCGCGGAGGGGAGCTTTCGTTGTCGTTTTGCCTTGGCCATAGCCGGGAATGTTTCCGCCATGGCCGGGAATGAAATTCTGCCCCCCTGGTCCGGCAACAAGGGTTTTGCCGCGCATTTTCTTCATCCGGGGCCTAATAATCCGGTCTATCTGACGGAAAAAGAACTCTTCACCGAAATCGTCAAAACCTATTTGAACGGACTCTATATTGTCCGCGATGTGCGTCTCGCGGGACCGCTCGGCATGAAACCGGGACGGAAAAAAAAGAGCCGCGCGGCCCATGAGAAAAGCGGTCTTTCGATGCTGGCCCTGCGCGCCAATATTGAAGGATTGCGCAAGTTCTTTCTCTCGAGCGGCCTGGCCGCCTGGATCGCCGCCCTTGAGCCGGGATTGGACAGGAGCGTGCTGGCCGAGCTCGATCTGGCGATAGCCCATGCCAACGCCATCCCTCTGTCGCTGGAAAATGCAGTCGCCCGCCCCGCCTTCAAATCGAAACTGATCTCAATGGGTTTTCCTCTGAAAAACGCCCGCGATCAGGTTCTTCAAACACTCACGAAACACACGGATCTGCCTTTGGGAATTAATGCGCTTGATGGAGATTGACAGACGACAAACGCTGCTGGGCCTGGCCGCCATGGGCGTTTCCATGACGGGTGTATGGGCCACGTCGCTTTCTGGGCCACAATATTTTGCGGCTTCGCGGCGCGACGGCCCGGGCAAATATTCCGCGGCAATATTCGATCTCGAAAAAGGCGAGCTGACCTCAATCCCGCTTCCCGCCCGCGGCCATGACATCGCCGCCCGCCCCGCCTCTCGTGAATGCGTTGTCTTCGCCCGGCGCCCAGGAAATTTCGCTGTTTCCTTCGATGCAGAGGGCCGCAAGCCGGTTGTGCATTTCTCATCCCGTCCGGATCGTCATTTCTACGGCCACGGCGTCTTTTCCCATGACGGCAGGCGGCTGTTCACGACCGAAAACGACTTCGAGAACGGCCGCGGCGTCATCGGCGTCCGCGATGCGACGGACGGCTACCGCTGGCTGGGCGAGTTTTCAAGCGGCGGAATCGGCCCTCATGACATCGCCCTTCTCTCGGCCGGCCGCGTGATGGTGGTCGCCAATGGCGGTATCAGGACCCATCCCGAAAGCGGCCGGCAGGTTCTCAACCCCGATAGCCTGTCGCCCTCCCTCGCATATATCGACATTGAAACGGGCGAAACTCTTGAAACGCACAGCCTTGCCCCCGCGCTCCATAAACTTTCGATCCGTCATTTGACTATTGCCGCCAATGACATGGTCGTTTTCGGATGTCAGCACAAAGGACCGGCCTGGCAGCGCCCGGCGCTGATCGGCACCCATCGGCGCGGGGAAGATATCGCCTTGATCCATTTGCCGAAAGACACAACCCGCGCCATGAAAAATTACGTCGCCTCCATTGAAGTCGATATCGATGGCGGCATCGTCATGGCATCGGCCCCGCGCGGCGGCATGGCCGTGGCCATAGACCTCGCGAGCCGCCGCTATCTCGGGAAATACAGCCTGCCGGGCGTCAGCGGCGTGGCCGGGTCGAAATCGAAATCCTCCTTTGTCCTGACAACGGGCAATGGAAAAATCGTTCATTACGATCCGTCCCTTACCGGCGATCGGCAAATGGTCGTGCTGTCGAACGATCGCGGCGATCAATGGGACAATCACCTGTTGGGATTTTAAGGCGCACACAAAGACGGCGCTTCAAGAAATCTTGAAGCGCCGTCTGGTTTTGTTGTCTTCCTGCAAATTGCGTAAATTCACGCATGCAGCGATGTGGCCTTGACCGGACCCGAGGCGCGAACGCCGCCGATATTAATTTGCCGCGCCCTGCCTCTTTCGGCCAGGATCAGGTGAGGTCGAAACGGTCCGCGTTCATCACCTTGTTCCACGCAGCCACGAAGTCCGTCACGAAGGTCTGCTGCGCATCGTCCTGTGCATAAACCTCCGAAACGGCTCGAAGCTGGGAGTTCGAACCGAAGATCAGGTCGACCCGCGTGGCGGTCCACTTTACGCCGCCGCCATTGCGATCGTGCCCCTCGAACATTTCCTCGTCGTCCGAAACGGCCTTCCACTCCGTGTCCATGTCGAGCAGGTTCACGAAAAAGTCGTTGCTGAGCGTCTCCGGGCGTTCGGTGAAGACGCCGTGCTGCGACTGACCGTGATTGGCGCCCAGCACCCGCATGCCGCCGACGAGGGCGGTCATCTCGGGCGCGGTCAGGGTAAGAAGCTGTGCCTTGTCGACAAGCATTTCCTCGCCCGTAACCGCGTATTTGGCCTTTTGATAGTTGCGGAAACCGTCGGCATATGGCTCCATCGCTGCAAAGGAGTCCGTATCGGTTTGCTCCTGCGAAGCGTCCGTGCGGCCCGGCGCAAAGGGAACCTCCACCGCATTGCCCCCATTCTTCGCGGCCTGCTCGATGGCAGCGCAACCGCCAAGAACGATCAGGTCTGCCAGCGAAACCTTCTTGCCGCCGGACTGTGCGTCGTTGAAAGACGCCTGCAGGCCCTCAAGGATACCGAGCACCTTCGCCAGTTGACCGGGCTGATTGACGTCCCAATCCTTCTGCGGGCTGAGCCGGATGCGCGCGCCGTTCGCTCCGCCGCGCTTGTCGGAGCCCCGGAATGTCGAGGCCGACGCCCAGGCAGTCGATACCAGTTCGGAAACCGACAGCCCCGACGCCATGATCTTGCCCTTGAGGTCAGCGATATCCGCCGCATCGATCAGCTCATGATCGACCGGGGGCACGGGGTCCTGCCACACAAGATCTTCCCCGGGAACATCCGCCCCGAGATAACGCGACTTCGGACCCATGTCGCGGTGGGTCAGTTTGAACCAGGCCCGGGCGAATGCGTCCGCCAGCTCCTCCGGGTTCTCGTGGTAGCGGCGTGAGATCGGCTCATAGACCGGATCCATCCGCATCGACATGTCCGCGGCCGTCATGATGGGCATGACCCGCTTCGAATTATCATATGCGTCAATCGCCATATTCTCGTCGGCAATATCCTTGGGCGTCCACTGCCACGCGCCGGCCGGGCTCTTGGTTGCTTCCCACTCATGGCCGAACAGCGTGTCGAAATAGCCATTGTCCCATTTGACCGGGTTCGGCGTCCAGGGCCCTTCCAGGCCGCTGCCGATCTGATCGGCGCCCAGGCCGCTGCCGTGGCTGCTCTTCCAGCCCAGCCCCTGCTGCTCGATGCCCGCAGCCTCGGGTTCCGGCCCCACAAGCGCGGCATCCCCGGCGCCATGACATTTGCCGAAGGTATGGCCGCCGGCCGTAAGCGCAACGGTCTCCTCGTCGTTCATGGCCATGCGTGCGAACGTCTCGCGCACGTCGCGGCCCGAGGCGACCGGATCCGGCTCGCCGTTCGGCCCTTCCGGATTCACATAGATCAGACCCATCTGCACGGCGGCCAGCGGATTGTCGAGGTCCCGTTCGCCGGTATAGCGCTCGTCGCCAAGCCACTCGGCTTCAGCGCCCCAGTTGATGTCCTCTTCCGGCTCCCAGATGTCCTCGCGCCCGCCGGCAAAGCCGAAGGGCTTGAGGCCCATCGACTCGATGGCGCAGTTCCCGGCCAGAATCATCAGATCGGCCCAGGAAATCTTGTTGCCGTATTTTTTCTTGATCGGCCAGAGCAGCCTGCGCGCCTTGTCGAGATTGACGTTGTCGGGCCAGCTGTTCAAGGGGGCGAAACGCTGATTGCCGGTGCCCGCGCCCCCGCGTCCGTCGCCGATCCGGTAGGTGCCGGCGCTGTGCCACGCCATGCGGATGAAAAACGGTCCATAATGGCCATAATCCGCAGGCCACCAGTCCTTGCTGTCGGTCATCAGCGCGAACAGGTCCTTCTTCACCGCATCCAGGTCGAGTTTCTTGAATTCCTCGGCGTAATTGAACGTTTTTCCCATCGGATCGACCAGGGACGAGTTCTGGTGGAGTATCCTCAGGTTCAACTGATTCGGCCACCAATCCTTGTTCGACCTGGAACCAACCGATGTGTTGGCGCCTGTCACCGGGCACTTGCTTCCATCCATCCTGTGTTCTCCATTCATGTCTGTGTTGGTTGAATAAGGCCATGGACAAACCCTTGTCCAAGGCTGCCACCCTTCCGGACGGCGTGTCTGCATCTATATCAGGGCTCTGCGACCGGCCGGGATAACTCCGTGACCGTGACGCGGGGCGTCTCTTGCATCGGCGGATCGTCATCACCGATTGACGTCTTATACCAAAGCAGCTTCATTAGTTTAAGTTAAGTTTTCTGATTGCGGCTATAAGGTGTTATTATGATCAATCTGACCCTCAAACAGCTCCGCTACTTCCAGGCATTGGCGCGCTATGGCCATTTCGGACGCGCCGCCGATGCCTGTACGATCTCCCAGCCCGCCTTGTCCATGCAGATCAAGGAACTCGAAGAACAGCTGGGAACGGCGCTTTTCGAAAGAGGCCCGCGTCAGGTCCATCTGACCAGCTTTGGCGAGGAGTTCGGTTCGCGCGTCCGCGACATTTTGTGTTCGGTCGACGAACTCGAAGACCTGGCGCGTGCCGCCCGCGACCGGCTGGTCGGACGGCTGCGCATCGGCGTGATCCCGACGATCGCCCCCTACCTGCTGCCGACGATTGTCGGCGACCTGACCCGCATGCATGAGGGGCTCGACATTTACGTGCGCGAAACCCTGACCTCGAAGCTGCTTCAGGAGCTGGAGGAGGGCCGCATCGACACTGCGATCGTCGCCCTGCCCGTATCCGAACCGTCGCTGACCGAAATTGCTCTCTTTACGGAGGAGTTCGTTCTGGTCCGCCCGGGCCGGGATGAGGGAAAGCCGGTGCCCGATCGCAAAACCCTGCGCAAAATGAGGCTGCTCCTTTTGGAAGAAGGGCACTGCTTCCGCGATCAGGCCCTGTCCTTCTGCGACATGCATTCGGCCCGCCCGCGCGAATTGCTGGACGGCAGTTCCCTGTCCACCCTGGTCCAGATGGTCGGCGCCGGCATCGGCGTCACCCTGATCCCTGAAATGGCCGTAGCGGTGGAGACGCCCTCGGCCTCGGTGTCTGTCGCCCGCTTCAGGAACCCCCGGCCGTCGCGCACGGTCGGCATGATCTGGCGCAAATCGAATCCCATGGCCAAACAGCTCCTGCAGATTTCCGAGGTCGTTCGCAGCTCGGCCATTGCCCTGCGCGAGAAACACGCCCGGCCAAAGGCATAGCGGCGCCCCCCGGCGGCACGGTGCATTTCATTCACGACCGATCCGGCAGATTTCAGCCGCTCTTTTTCAGGTCCCACTGCCAGAATATCGGCGCCCAGGCAAAGCCGCTTGCCTTTTTCATCACATGTCCGACGCCGGGGAACGGCACATGATAGGAGGAAACGAGCATCCGTTCGTTTGCCGCCAGCGCCAACAGCCTCTCCCGGGTTTTCACGGCCCGCGGCTTGTCCATGTCCATGCGCCGGTGCCAGTGCGGGAACTCGAACGAGCTGTATGGATTGGTAATGGTGTCGCCCGCCACAAGCAGCTTCTGCCCATTGGATTCGACCAACACCGACATATGGCCCAATGTGTGCCCGCGCGTCTCCAGCGTCCGAATGCCCGGCACAACCTCCCGGCCGGGCGCCACCCGTTCGGTCTTGTCCTTGACCGGCAGCAGGTTGCGATGCGCGCCTTCGGCAAAAAAGATAAATCCCTCGCCGATCTTTTTCGCCAGATCCCTGTCCGTCCAATAGTCCCATTCAAGCGCGTCGATAATATAGCGGGCGTTGGGAAAACGCGGCGTCTCTTCGAAATCGTCCATGATGCCCCAGATGTGATCCGGGTGCCCATGCGTGATGATGATGCTATCGACATCCTCCGGCCGGTAGCCCGCCGCCTCGAGGTTGCGTTTCAGATGCCCGGCGCTGTCGCGGAAATTGTCTCCCGACCCGGTGTCCACCATAACCAGATGTTTCCCGGTATTGATCAGGCAGACATTGAGATGCGACCGGCGGTGATCGGTCGGCAGATAATGCTCATGCAGAAAGGATTTCAATTTGTCTTCGGAGATATTGGACGCACCGAAATTGACGGGCGTCCGGTTCGACCCGTCCGATGCGATCGTGATCTCGAAATCCCCCAGATTGAATCGGAAGAAACCGGGAGCCTGAACGCCCTGTTTGGGCGCTTTGGCCAGGCTGGTCATGGGAGCGGCAATAATCCCGCCCCCCGCCGCAAGGCCGAGCCCGGCGCATCCCGTGAGCAGTTCGCGGCGCGTCAAATCGCCTTCGTTGCGAGCGGTTTTCTTTGTCATAAGCGGTCCTCATTTCAAAGATTGAGATAACAAGGGGGCCAATATAGCAAAGCACGATCTGATTGAGAGCCCAAAAATGGTTCTCGAAATACAAATCCCGCGCGCTCCCCAGGGATAAAGGGACTCTCTGGGGATCATGCGTAAAAAGAAAAAGAACAAGGGCCAGGAGATAAGGGCCAATTCCGGAAGTAACGGGCGGCCCCTGAAAAACAGCCCCTTTTTCCTGTTCTACCGTTTTCCACATGACGCGTGCGTGAGGTGCGCGAATGGTGCGCGAATGGTGCGCAAACTGAGCGAATCAGTTAACTCTGGTCTCTTAGGGAAACAACTCATTAATAAATGATTTGACGGAGGGGTCGATCAATGAACAAACTTCTTACTTTTACTGCTTCCGCGGTGGCGCTTTTCTTTGCTGCCTTTATGACAACGGCCAGCGCAGCCGACCGGACCGGTCTCTATTTCGGCACGCATGCTGGTCTCGCATTTCCAGACGATGAATCCTGGAACTATCTGCCTGCCGGCCCGATGGTGACAATCGATGTGGGCGATGATCTCGTCCTTGGTGTACAGTCTGGATACAATTATCAGGTTCCAGGAACTCAGTTCGTGGTCGGCGCGGAAGGCGATTTCTCGTCCACGCAAAGCGATGGTTCCTCGCCTTGCCCGAACCCGACGTTTTCTTGCAAAATAGAACTCGACAAGGTCCTCACGGCGCGCGCGCGTGCTGGTATGGTCTTTGGACCTGCCAATGAGTTCCTTGTCTATGCGACGGGCGGACTGGCTACGGCCGAGCGGACTGTGCAAACCGTGTTTCTTCCTACAAGGACGGTCACTGGCGAATCGAAATGGTCGACTGGCTGGACTTACGGCGGCGGCTTCGAATTTTTCCTCAATGACATGGTTTCGATCGGCGGGAAATACCTCGTCATCGACCTGCCGGACGCGATCTATATGGTCGACGCTGGCTTACGGGTGAATGCGGACACAGATGCGCAAATCGCAACGATCAACTTTAACGTTCACCTGCCTTAGTTTCGATCGCAAAGATCGTTTTTGAGAAAAAGGCCGGCGCCTCCTGGGCGTCGGCCTTTTTATTTGGTGCACACCGGTGCATCACTCGAAACAGTCATTTCCCTGCGGTTCTGCCGGAGAAGACCGACATTACATAGGATTTTAAAAAACCGGCAAGCTCGACGGTGGCAACGAATGGTCAGGCGAATGCCGATCCGATCGCGCGGTCTGCGCAGGTTTGGATTGTACTGACGCGGCGTTCCCGGATATATAGATGCATACCGATCAGTGAAGAGAAGGCGCCGATGTACCGTACCGGCCACCCGTAAGAGGTTCATGTCCCGATCGAGGTGATCGACACCGCTCCTGTGAGGCGATGATGAGCAAAAAGAGTTCTGAAGGGTTTCTACCCTGGTGGGTTTGGATTGTCGTGGCCATTGAAGCAGCCGTGCCGGTAATCTTTGGCCTGGCCACATGGCTGGACCCGGCCACATATATCGAAGGTGCTCAAAGCGTCACCTACGAAATACTGCTCTATATCACGCGCAACCTGACAACCGCGCTCGGTATTGTGCTGGCCGTTGTGCTGCGTAGCCATGGTGCGGTTCTCATACTTATCATCGTCCGAATGACCACGGATGCAGCCGACATGGTCAATGCCACGCTCAATGGTGCAGGCGAAAGTGTCGTGCAGACCATCCCGATTCTAATTATTGTTCTGATTGTCATCCCGCTCTTTGCACTGCGCCATTTGTGGGGACGCATCCGCCAAGGCTGAGATTGCGAAGGGTGGAGACGGGATCGCGGCGTCCTATGCAAATTATTGGATTTGGGACGTGCCGCCAGGACGCGCTCCAGAAGGGGGCGGCCCAGGACAGATCAATAAGAAGCTGACAATCGCACCGCCACGCACTTTTCCACCCGTTGCTCGATCAGCAAACGGGTGGTTTGTTGTTTGATATATCTCAAAGCCAAAATAGGCTAAATGTATACGTTACACGTTCAGGCATTTCCGACAGCACTATTTTTTAGCCTAGAGGTTTTGCAGAATGCAAATCAGTAAACAGTTGGCCATTGCCGCCGCCGCTGCCGTTGCGGGACTAGGGTATGTTATCTTCAGCGGAGATGGAGACAACGAAATTCCCGACGACATCGCTTATGGCAACGGCCGCATCGAAGCCGTTCAGGTCGACATTTCGACCAAAATCGCGGGGCGCGTTAAGGAGATTTCCGCGCAGGAGGGCGATCTCGTTCAACCCGGTCAGGTCGTGGCTAAAATCGACACCGCCCAGTTGCGTGCGCAGCACCTGCGGGCCGAGGCCGATATTGCCAGCGCTCTCAGTCAGGTTGCTGCGGCCAAAGCCACCGTCGCTCAAGCCAAGGCGCAACTGAAATTGGCCGAGCAGGAACTCGATCGTGCTGAACGGCTGGTCAAGAAGGGGCACACCAGCCGCGAAATCTATGATACGAGAATCAGCAATCGCACTGTCGCCAAGGCAAACCTCGCTGCGGCCGAAGCCACGCTCGTCTCGCGTCACCGCAGCGTTGACGCCGCCCGCGCGGTTGCCGCTGAAATCAAGACGCAGATCGATGATTGCATACTTGTCTCGCCGACCATGGGCCGGGTACTCTACCGCCTCACCGAACCGGGTGAAGTACTGGGAAATGGCGGCAAGGTTCTGACCCTGGTCAACCTGGCCGACATTTATATGGAAATCTTCCTGCCTGCCGCCAAGGCGCACCTTGTCTCCATCGGCAGCGAAGCACGCATCAAGCTCGATGTTCTCGATGTCGCCATTCCGGCCAAGGTCAGCTTCATTTCACCGAAATCCCAATTCACGCCAAAGCAGGTGGAAACACCAAGCGAACGCGACAAGCTGATGTTCCGCGTCAAGGTGCGCGTGCCGCGGACTTTGGTGCTCAAATATATCGAGCGTGTGAAGACAGGTGTCCGCGGTGTCGCCTATGTGCGTCTCGGAGGCGGCGAAAAATCGGAATGGCCGGCATTTTTGCAGAAATTGCCTGAGGGTGCCGCCCCCGACGCGACCAGCGCCGTAAGCGCGAACGAATGAGAGGTCAGCCGGTATGGACAGTGCCGCCAATCTCGTTGCGCAGGTCCGCAACATTACCCATGCCTATAAGACCGTGCATGCGCTTGATGGTGTGTCGCTGGAAATCCCTGGTGGTCGGATGGTCGGCCTGCTGGGACCGGACGGCGTAGGGAAATCGACGCTGCTCGGACTGCTGGCCGGTGCCCGCAAGCTACAGCACGGAACAGTGCAAGTGCTGGGGGGCGATATGGCGTCTTCCCGTCACCGCAGAGCGGTCGGCCCTCATATCGCCTATATGCCGCAGGGGCTCGGTAAAAATCTGTACCAGGAACTGAGCATCAGGGAGAACCTGGATTTTTTCGGCAAATTGTTTGGCCAGGACGCCGCCGAGCGCAAGGCGCGCATTGACCGCCTGACGACTGCGACCGGATTGCATCCGTTTCTGGATCGCCCGGCAGGTAAATTGTCGGGTGGCATGAAACAGAAGCTGGGTCTTTGCTGCGCCCTGATCCATGATCCCGATTTTCTCATTCTCGATGAACCGACAACCGGCGTCGACCCTCTCTCTCGCCGTCAGTTCTGGGAGCTGATCGACGCGATCCGCACCGAACGGCCCGCAATGGCCGTTCTGGTCTCCACCGCTTATATGGACGAAGCCGAGCGTTTTGATTGGCTGGTGGCGATGGACGCCGGTAAAATACTCTCCACGGGAACGCCGAGCGAGTTGAAAGAACAGACCGGTACCGACAATATCGAGGCCGCGTTCATCCAACTGCTCCCCGAAAATGAGAGGGACAGCAGGGATGAACTCAAAATCCCACCGCTTGAAAAGCAGGACGGAACACCTGCCATTGTCGCCAAGGGGCTAACGCGCCGCTTTGGTGATTTCACAGCTGTCGATCAGGTCAGCTTCGAGATACAGAGGGGGGAGATCTTCGGTTTTCTCGGCTCCAACGGCTGCGGCAAGACAACGACCATGAAAATGCTGACCGGCTTATTGCCGGCATCCGAGGGCGAGGCCTTTTTGTTTGGCAATCCCGTCGACGCAAAGGACCTTGAAACCCGCAAGCGGGTCGGCTTCATGTCGCAGTCATTTTCGCTCTATGGCGAGCTGACCGTGGTGCAAAATCTCAAACTCCATGCGCGCCTGTTCCACCTGACACCTGAAAGAACCGATGAACGGATCAGTGAGCTCACGACCCGTTTCGGTCTGCGCCACCATATGTACCAACTTGCTTCCGCCCTGCCACTCGGCATGCGCCAGCGGCTATCGCTCGCTGTCGCGATCATCCATGAACCCGAAATGCTCATACTCGACGAACCGACGTCTGGTGTCGATCCGGTCGCCCGCGACGAGTTTTGGGAGCTTTTGATTGACCTGTCGCGTCAGGACAGGGTGACGATTTTCATCTCCACCCACTTCATGAACGAAGCCCTGCGCTGTGACCGGATATCGTTGATGCATGACGGTCAGGTGCTGGTTTACGACGAGCCAGAACATCTGGTCGAGGCGAAGGGCGCCGCCACGCTGGAAGAAGCATTTATTGGCTATATCGAAGCCGCCATCGGGGAGAAAACTGAAGATCAGGGGAACATGGCCGCGCCCCTTACAAAAACACCTGCTCAGGTCAATGCAATCCCGGACCGCACAACTCGCCCGCTGCATGGTTTCAGCTCAACACGCCTCTTGGCCTATAGCTATCGCGAAATAAAGGAAGTCATTCGCGATCCCGTACGGCTGGCCTTTGCATTTCTGGGCAGCGCGATTCTTCTGATCGTGATCGCCTACGGGATCTCTACCGATGTTGAAGACCTGACCTATGCTGCGTTTGATCTCGACAAGACGCCGCAAAGCCGCGCCTATCTCAGCAATCTTTCCGGTTCGCGTTATTTCCTCGAGCGCCCCGACCTTACAAGCAAGGACGATCTCGAAAGACAGCTGAAAGCCAACAAAATAACGCTCGCCATCGAGATCCCCCCGGGCTTTGGCCGGGCGCTCAAAAAGGGCGGCACGCCGACAATTTCCGCCTGGATCGACGGCGCCAACACGGTGCGGGCGGGAACGATCGAGGCTTATGTTTCGGGTGGGCACAATGTCTACCTGACCGAATTGATCCGCGAGGCGGGTGGGGATGCGGCAAAAGCGCAACGCGCCGCCATTGAACCGCGCTACCGCTACAATCCCTCTTTCGAGAGCATCTATGCCATCGGACCGTCCTCGCCCGCGCTGCTGCTGCTGCTGTTCCCCGCCGTTCTGATGGCGGTCAGCGTCGCACGGGAAAAGGAGATCGGCACCATTACCAATTTCTATGTGACGCCGACCAACCGTCTCGAGTTCCTGGTCGGCAAGCAACTCCCATACATCCTCATCGGCGTGGGTAATTTTATCATCCTGACGCTGCTGGTCGTGCTCGTTCTTCAGGTGCCGCTGAAGGGAAGCTTTCTGGCGCTCTTGGCAGGCGCGACACTTTATATCGCGGCAACGACCGGCTGGGGATTGCTGATTTCGGCGCTTACACGGAGCCAGGTCGCTGCCGTGTTCGCGACCGCCATCCTTTCGATGCTGCCGACCATGCAGTTTTCCGGCTTCATTCGGCCTGTCTCCTCACTGGAGCCAACCAGCCAGTTCATCGGCTCATTGTGGCCCACCACCTATTACATGCATTTGAGTGTCGGTGCATACACCAAGGGTCTGGGTTTCGCCGATCTCGCTTCGGATCTGTTTGCTCTGGCTGCCTTTATCCCCGTATTCATCTTCCTCGCGGCGCTGGTTCTGAAAAAGCAGGAGGCGTGATGCGAACCTGGATCAACATCTTCTGGCTCGGCACAAAGGAATTTCGCAGCGTTTTTAGCGACATGATCATGCTGGCTCTGATCATCTGGTCGTTCACCTTTGCCATCTATGAGCATGCGAGCGCTATCGGCGAAACCGTAAACAACGCTTCGATCGCCTTTGTCGATGAGGATCGTTCGAACTTGTCCCGGCAATTGCGCAGCGCGCTCTATCCGCCCTATTTTCAGACGCCGCAACTGATCGAGGCTTCAAGCATCGACCACGTCATGGACCAGGATCGCTTCATGTTCGTTGTGGTCATCCCGCCGGATTTCGAGGCGGACATACGCAAGGGGCGGCAGCCCGGTATCCAGGTCAATATCGATGCCACAGCGGTCGAGCAGGCAAGTCTTGGTGCAGGCTACATCCAGAATATATTGCTCGATGAAGTGAACCGTTTCGTCGCCCGTTCGGACGAAGAGGCGGCCCTGCCGGTCAATCTCGTAATTCGCCGGGCCTTCAATCCCAACGGCACCCAGAAATGGTTCCAGGCCATTACCGCCCTGCTCGATCAGCTGTCCATGCTGACCATCGTCCTGACCGGCGCCGCACTGATCCGCGAGCGCGAGCACGGCACCATCGAGCACCTTCTGGTCATGCCCTTGACCGCGTTCCAGATCGTTATGGCCAAAGTGTGGGCCAATGGACTGGTGATCCTTACAGCCTTTACATTGTCGATATACTTCGTTGTCGAGCGCTCGCTCGACGTGCCGATCGCCGGGTCGCACGCTCTGCTGCTGTTCGGCACCACGGTCTACCTGTTCGCCGCCGCCGCCATCGGCATCTTCCTTGGCACCATCGCCCGCACCATGGCGCAGTTTGCACTACTCATGATGATGACCATCATACCGATGAACATGCTCTCGGGCGGCATGACACCCATAGAGAGCCAGCCGGAAATCGTGCAGTATTTTACCTGGTTCCTGCCCTCGCGCCACTATATGTCGTTCGCGCAAGCGGTCGTTTTTCGTGGCGCGGATCTGGAAATCGTCTGGCCGCAATTCCTGACCGTCGCCGCACTTGGCTTCACCTTCTTCACCGCCAGCCTGGCCCTGTTCCGCCGCTCCATCACCGTTAGCAAATAGTCGCTCGATATGACCGCAATAGCGGTTAACCCAGTGTTCCTTGTGTAGCCTTTACGCCCTTGATTGCTTGAGGAAACGTGGCTAAGGTCCGGAACAGTCGGGTAGCGCATATTCAAGTCGCAATCTCGGTTAAGTGGAAACAGTTCTGTCGAATTTGAGAACGCTTTTTTTTGGAAACAGGCACATCGGAATGTTCGTTAAATCTGCGTTCATAATTGCTGTTTTCTCACTGTTATTTACCCAGTTCATCCACGCGGCTGAACTGGATGCTGTCGACGCACATCAAAACCATCAAAATATTGATCTCGCTGATGCGCATTACGACGATCATTCAGATATCGACGAAGATCATAATGACCATCAAGGTTTAGGCGCGTTACACGACGCATTGCATGACCTGCAAAATATATGGCTGGCCACAGGTTCGCCTCTCCCTGCCGCCAGGCTGTGCGAGGTCAAGCCATCATCGTGCGGCGCTGAGGTCTATCTGGGGCTCTCTTTGTCACCTCCTGTCCCACCCCCACTTTCATAAACGTTCCGACAAATATCGCCTTAAAACGATGCGGTTTTCCGTATCTATCATTGCGGGCTTGATGTGCGCGAACACCAATCGTGCATGAATTGACGCTTAAAGCCCGCTCAACGGCGATACTCCGAACTGTAACCAGCTTCGTCTTCCGGTGCTGCACGTGTGGAATTATATCGACACAGCGAAGGCATGGTGGTTTCGGTTCGGATAGAATCTCTGACTTTGATACGGATTTTGATCGACTGACCGTGGTTATGGAAGAAATTGGGGCGGCGATAGGAGTGGAAAAAAAATTATGTCTGAAAGAGTGAAGATGACTGGGTCAAATCTCATTCGACTATTGCCGGTCCTGGCGATATGGGGATTGGCGCCATGTGAGGTGGCTGCAGCGCAAAATGAGAAACCTGAAAGTGCCGCACAAGAGACTGATTACGAACGTGGTCCACATCGAGGGCGCCTCCTCAAGAAAGGCCCCTTAGCCGTCGAGATCACGATTTTCGAAACCGGCGTGCCACCGCAATTCCGGGTCTATCCATATGTTGATGGACAACCGGTTGATCCATCCGAGGTCGGCCTGACAATAGATCTCGAGCGGTTGGGCAACAAGGTCGATCACTTTAATTTCAATGCCCAAAGCGATCATCTGGTCGGAGATGGAGAAGTTGTAGAACCCCATTCGTTCGACGTCCGCGTATCCGCGACTTATAAAGGGCAACGGTTCGACTGGAAATATCCGTCCTATGAAGGCAGGACGACAATCGCCACTCAAACTGCCAGCGAAGCGGGCATCGAGGTAGAGCCTGCCGGACCGACAACGATAAAAGAGAGCATCGACGTTTTCGGAAGAGTGGACTTTACGCCCAATGCCAAGGCAACTTTACGAGGGCGTTTTCCAGGCCGGGTCTCTCAAATTTACAAAACGGTCGGCGAGGCAGTCAAGGTCGGCGAACGTTTGGCGCGCATAGACAGCACAATCAGCCTCAAAGATTATTACATCACCTCACCCTTCAACGGTGTTGTTCTTGAGCAGCATACAAATGTTGGTGACATTGCAGTTAAAAATCCGCTGTTTGTGATTGGCGATCTCACGAAATTGCGTGTCGCCTTTAGCGTTTTTTCGAAAGACCAGCATCGTGTCGCCCCGGGGCAGGTTGTAAAAATCACGTCACTTAATAACCGTCTGAAGGTTACACAGAAAATAGAAACCATTCTCCCGACGACAAACCCCGAGACACAAACGGTGATCGCCCAGGCGTCACTCCAAAATCCCGACAAGAAATGGATGCCGGGGATGATGGTCAGCGGCGCCATCGTTGTCAGCGAGGAAAAAGTCCCGTTGGGCGTGCGAACCGAGGCCTTGCAGCGCTTTCGCGACTTTACAGTGGTCTTTGCAAAAGTCGACGAAACCTACGAAGTAAGAATGCTGGAGCTCGGACGCAAAACGCCTGAATGGACCGAGGTTCTAGGTGGGATTGAACCAGGTCAGGAATATGTAACGCAGAACAGTTTCCTCATTAAAGCCGACATCGAAAAGTCCGGCGCATCGCACGATCATTAGGAGCGAAACCATGCTCGAGAAAGCAATACATTTCGCCATTCTCCACCGCTGGCTCGTACTCGTCGTTTCGCTGTCCATAGCGGCGCTCGGCATCTACAATTTCAACCGGCTAAACATTGATGCGGTGCCTGATATTACGAATGTCCAGGTGCAAATAAATGTCGAGGCCCCCGGTTATTCTCCCCTTGAGGTTGAACAGCGGATCACCTTCCCCGTTGAGACCGCTATTTCCGGACTCCCCAATATTGATTACACACGCTCAATTTCACGATACGCCCTCGGCCAGATAACGGTCGTCTTCAAGGACGGTTCGGATATCTACCTTGCCCGTCAGCTGGTGGCAGAGCGGCTCCTGTCGGTACGAGGAAAACTGCCAACCGGCATCGAGCCCGAGATGGGCCCCATTGCAACGGGGCTAGGCGAAATTTTCATGTATACGGTCGAGGCGAATCCGGGCGCCCGCAAAGATGACGGAACATCTTGGTCATCGATGCATCTGCGCACCCTGCATGATTGGGTTGTCAGACCGCAACTTGTCACCGTACCGGGCGTTACCGAGGTCAACACCGTTGGCGGATATCAGAAAGAATTTCATATCACGCCCTGGCCGCTTAAATTGGAGGCCTATCAGCTTGGCCTTGTCGATATCATCACCGCGCTCAAACAGAACAATGCCAACACTGGAGCGGGCTATATAGAACGATCGGGGGAACAATATCTGGTGCGCGTGCCCGGCCAGGCAAAAACGCTCGAAGAGTTACGTCAGATCATTATTACTCAGAGGCACGGCGTTTCGGTTCGGATAGGAGATGTTGCCGATGTCCTCATCGGTAACGAGTTGCGGACGGGGGCTGCAACCCAGAACGGCACGGAAGTTGTTCTGGGTACTGTTTTTATGCTGATTGGCGAGAACAGCCGAACTGTTTCAAACGCGGTTGCGGAAAGGC